>CAZAIU010000016.1:0-35907 GCA_964485265.1 uncultured Oscillospiraceae bacterium
AGGATACTCCGGACTATATTCGGATTATAACAAAAGGTTCACAAGCTTTCAGACACGCTTCTCATACCGAAAAATCAAAGATAGCTTACGGGATTAACCCATAAATTTAATAAAATATCCGCAAAGCCGGATGAAGTCTTTTCTATGCAAAAAGGATGTTTTTAAGCGTACTGAAAGCATGATTGCATTAGTCATTATATTCGTAATTTGTTACTATGTGGATGGAATTGTCCTCTTTGACAAAAACTACCTTTGGTTTATAGTTTTTTGCTTCTGCCTCTTCCATCTGTGCATAGCAGATAATAATAATTTTATCCCCGGGCTGAACCAGTCTGGCAGCAGCACCGTTCAAGCAGATAATTCCCGTATCTCTGGCGCCTTGAATAACATAGGTTTCCAACCTTGCGCCATTATTGTTATTTACGATTTGAACTTTTTCATTTTCAATAATGCCCGCGGCTTCCATAAGCGTTTTATCTATTGTAATGCTTCCCATATAGTTCAAGTCTGCTTGTGTAACAGTAGCGTTGTGAATTTTTCCTTTTAGCATAGTTAATATCATTTTTTAGCACTCCAGTCTGTTTCGTTATTTATAAAAATAAAATTGTCAATTAGCCGCGTTTTGCCGATATAAACAGCAATGGCAACCAACACAGGGGCAGTAATGACACTGTCTATAATGCTCAGGTCTTCACAGTCTACAATTTCCACATAATCAATTTTTGCTAATTCTTCCGTGCAGATATTGTCACCAATTATTTTTTTCAATGTGGTGGCGTCTTTTTCTCCTGCTGAAAGTGCCTTTTTGGCAAGCTCCAGGCTTTTGCTAAGTACCAAAGCCGCGTTTCTTTCTTGCACAGAAAGATATGTATTACGGGAGCTTTTTGCCAAGCCATCTTCTTCACGGATGATGGGGCAAGAAACAATTTCCACATCAATATTAAGGTCGCGCACCATTCTTTTTAAAACTGAGACCTGTTGGGCGTCCTTTTGCCCAAAGTAGGCTTTATCCGGCGTTACAACATTAAAAAGCTTTGATACCACCAAACAAACACCGTTGAAATGACCCGGCCTTTTTGTACCGCATAAAACATCTGTCAGACCGGAAACGGAAACAGATGTGGATTTATCGGGAAAGTACATTTCTTCCGGTGAGGGGTTAAATACGATATCAACACCGATTGTGTCACACAATTGATAGTCTTTTTCAATTTCTCTCGGGTAACTCTCATAGTCTTCATTTGGTCCAAACTGCGTGGGGTTTACAAATATGCTGACAACGGTTTTGTCGTTTTCTTTGACGGCACGTTCAATTAAGCTTTTATGGCCTTCATGGAGTGCTCCCATAGTTGGAACAAAACCAATGGAGTAGCCTTGCTTTTTCCATGACTTAATTTGTTCTCTCGTAGTTTTGACGTCATTAATTAACATGATGGTTTGATTCCTCCTTTGGAATTAATCCAGCTTTTTAAGCAATTCATTATCTATTTGAAAAGTGTGTTTTGTTTCGGGAAAAGCGCCGATTTGCACTTCGGAAATGTAGGTTTCGATGGCATCTTTCATAATGGCACCGACATTTGCATATTGTTTTACAAATTTCGGAACAAAATTATCGAACATACCAAGCATATCCTGATAAACCAAAATTTGTCCATCACATTCCTTTCCGGCGCCAATTCCAATGGTCGGAACAGAAACCGCCTTGGTGATTAGTTCAGCTACCTTTGCCGGAATTCCCTCCAGAACTATTGCAAAAGCACCGGCTTGTTCCAACGCAATGGCATCTTCAATCAGTTGTTTTACGGCTTCTTCGCTTTTTCCCTGTACCTTAAAACCGCCAAACGCATTGATGGACTGCGGTGTTAGTCCCAAATGTCCCATAACCGGAATTTGTGCATCTACTATGGCTTTGACTTGCTTTACAACGTGGGCACCGCCTTCTAATTTGATTGCGTTGGCACCGCCCTCCTTTATCATTCTGCCTGCATTGAGAACAGCTTGTTCCGTGGATACATGGTAAGATAAAAAAGGCATATCGCTCACAATTAAAGCATTTTTAGCACCTTTTTTTACCGCTTTGGTGTGGTAGATGATTTCATCAACGGTAACGGAGAGGGTATCATCCTCGCCTTTAATCACCATCCCTAAAGAGTCACCGATTAAAATGCCATTAATTCCGCTTTCATCGATAATCTTTCCCATCGAATAGTCGTAGGCAGTTAACATAGTTAGCTTTTTACCTTCTGCCTTTGCATTTCTAAATGTTAAAACAGAGTTTTTCAATTTTTGGTACCCCCCAATTTTTTGTAAATTTTCAGATGATTTTCAGACTGGCCGAGTAATGCCGTCAGTGCACTTTGCCTGTTTTCCAGTTTGGTTTCACGACAGGCAACGATGTCCAATAAATGTAGCGATAACAGTTTGTAAAGCTCTTCATCTTTTTCCTTAAGTACTGAGAGGTGTTTTTCTACGGTAATGGAATCACCCCGCGCAACAGGCCCTGTCAGCGATTGTGCAAAGCCTTTTTGTGCAATACTCTGTAAATTGCCCTCAATCAAAGGGAAAAGAGCACTTATGGCTTGGTTTTCATCGAGTCCCATGCCGGTTAAATAGGAGATTCCGATATCTAACAAAGACAATGTCAGATTGGACACAAAAACGTTCGCCAGATGATACGCAGCGGCATCCTCAATGCTTCGTATAAAATATGGATTGCCAAGTTGTTTCATAAGTGCCAAAACAGGAATGACCTGTGTATCACACAAGTCATTCCCTTCCAAGGAAAAGTTCACGGCTTCTAATGCTGTTAATGAGACGCTTTTATTGGAGAATGCAAAAATTGGGTGGATAGAATAGACGAAAGCACCGGATTGTTTGCTATGGCTTAGGAGAGTAGATGGTAATGATCCGCTAGTATGACAGACCGATTTGTTTGTCAAATCAAACTGAGCGAGCTGTTCATCTATGGTAGAAATCAGATTGTCAGGTGTTGTAATAAACACGATATCGCTATCGTGTATTAGATCTTGAATGTTGTTATAGTATTTTGATGTTGTTAATTCGGAAGCTTCTTGCGTTGTGCAAGGGCTTTTTCCATAAAAGCCGCTGACTAAGATACCTTTATGGGTAAAGTAGCGTCCTAAATTCACGCCTACCTTCCCGGGTCCAATAAATCCAACTTTTATTATAGTACCACCTTCATTAAATTATGGTACAACATCCTACATTCAATCCCATTCTGCCACAGATATGAGTTGAGCTTTGATACTATTTGCTGTTGTGTTTTCGGTCATGTTTTGGTGCAACTCTATTTGATGCCGCCCAAAGAATATTTTACTATACCTTTTTTTATTTAACAATAATTATTGAGACAAAAATGCTGTTTTATCTTATTTATTCCGGCAAATTACTCACGACAAATCTGTATTTGACGAAACACGGATGACATACAAATTTTCCGATTAAAATAATTTAGAATCTATACATTCTTTGCTTGACAAACAAATTTCAAACGAGTATACTGACGCTTAATTTAATATGACATCGGCTATGACTGCGAAATAGTACCGAGCCCCCGTCCAACAAGCGGGATGACCCATAAGAGAGCTGCCGGTTGGTGCAAGGCAGGTGGGCACAGCTCGGGAATACACGCAAGATGCTGCTCCTCGAAAAATGATGTATGTCAGTCAGTAGACTGGGCCGGGTTTCTCCCGTTATTGAGAATAGAGTATTTCTGCGTCATGCGGCGTACTCGAAAAGGCTGCCGCCGTGAGGTGTCGGTAAATTGAGGTGGTAACACGGGTTTTGGCGCTCGTCCTCTCTTGCAAGAGAGGACGGGCGCTTTTTTCTATCCTCAATCGGTCGCGCTGTCGCCAAGGAGCGTTGCTGAACTCTATAAAAAATTTAAAGGAGTGTACTAAAAATGGCAAACGTATCTTTTTTCGACAGTTGCAGCATCCCCCTGGAAATGCACAAGGTTCGCATCGTGCAAAAACTCAATCTTCCACCCGTGGAACGCAGATTGGCAGCAATACAGGAGGCAGGTTCCAACACATTTCTGCTAAAAAATCAAGATATATTCTTGGATATGCTCACTGACAGCGGCGTAAACGCCATGAGTGACAACCAACTCGCTGCCATGATGCAAGCTGATGACAGCTATGCAGGCAGCGCCACCTTTACGCGCCTTGAGAAAAAGGTGCATGAAATTTTCGGAACGAACTACTTTCTGCCCGCACATCAAGGGCGAGCCTGCGAAAACATTCTCGCCATGACGTTTGTGCATCCGGGTGACGTAGTTCCCATGAATTTTCACTTTACAACCACAAAGGCACACATCACCCGCTGCGGCGGCCGTGTGGAAGAATTGGTCATTGCAGAAGGCTTGCAAACCACCAGTTCCCATCCCTTCAAGGGCAATTTCGATTTGGAACGTTTTCGCTCTCTAATTCAAAAGGAACGGGGCAATATACCCATGGTCCGTCTGGAAGCCGGCACAAACCTTATCGGCGGTCAGCCCTTTTCCTTGGAAAACGCCACAGAGGTTTGCCGCATTGCCCACGAAAACGGCATAATGACGGTGCTTGATGCATCGCTTTTGCAGGATAACCTGTGGTTTATTAAGCAGCGTGAGCCTGACTGCCGGGACATGAGTATCCGAGAAATCACTCGCAAGCTTGCCGACCAAATGGACATCATATACTTTTCAGCTCGCAAGCTCGGCTTTGCACGGGGCGGCGGAATTGCCTTGCGTGATCAAGGTCTTTGTGAACAAATGAAAGAATTGGTTCCCATGTTTGAGGGATTTTTAACCTACGGCGGCATGAGCGTACGAGAAATGGAGGCCATTGCGGTTGGTTTGGAAGAAACCATGGACGAGGAGGTAATAAACCAAGGTCCGGAATTTATTCAGTTTATGTGTGATGAATTGGAAAAGCGCGGCGTACCGGTTGTAACCCCTGCTGGAGGACTTGGCTGCCACATCAACGCATTGGAGTTTTTACCACATGTCATGCAGCATGAATACCCAGCAGGAGCCTTGGCAGCTGCAGTGTACATTGCAAGCGGTGTACGCGGCATGGAGCGAGGCACAATTTCCGAACAGAGAGAACCTGACGGTACCGAGTCTCTTGCAGCAGTTGAGCTTTTGCGTCTTGCACTTCCGCGCCGTGTGTTTACCCTCTCACAGGTGCTCTACGCCATAGATCGCATAGCGTGGCTGTTTACCCACCGCGACATGGTGCATGGTCTGCGCTTTGTTGAGGAGCCAACAAGCCTGCGGTTCTTTTTCGGCAAGCTTGAGCCTGTGGACGATTGGCAGCAGCGCGTGATGGAGCAATTCCGTCAGGACTTTGGAGAAAGTCTATAAAAGCCCGATCGCTTTGCTTCCCTTGATATCTGTTCAAATATGCGGCTTTAGCCATTCGCTTATGTAATTATGCTAACCCTTTATTCCGTCGAGCCGGTATTTCGAGTGGGAGAAGCTCGACAGTAAGAATATAAAGTAAGCGCTGAAACCCGCGACACCGGACTTACTTGGCTGGCAGGTCTATCATGCACCAATGCAGATATCGCTAAGCAAAGTTTTGTTATACTGACGTGCCCGGTATGGGACGGCATTGCGTTTATCTACAACAGGATGAAATCGTCCTTCTAAAATCGCTACGGGATGAGTGGATGCGCTCGCATCTATAATTACCAAATCACTCACATCATGAATATTCGTTGATACAATATACCTACCTTATTAAGAGGTGGGTATTATTGTTTTTCTTAGCTACTTGTGTTAATGCCTTATAAATAAGTTGATTTCACCGCATAAGACACATGGGCAGAGAACACATTTCGCTGATGCAGTTTTTTAACGTAAAACGGTTAAATGTTAAGAGTTAATGGATAGTTAAGGAATGAATTATCTGACGCCACAAAGCTTGCTCACCTATATACAAATTATGCGTTGCATAATAGTGAGCAGCATAAAATATATTTCAGGCTTATCTATAGTTAACACCTTGAAAATATTAAGAAGTGCAGATATTTACAGAAATCAAAATTAGGAATAAACAGCTTCTTTGCCGTTATACTATTTTTGAGGTGAAAATTTATGACAAAAAAGAGCAGAAACCAAAAGCCTAAAAATGTGCGAGGAAACGTATCTAACGAGCAAATGGCATTACCGGATGAGAACCCGAATCAAAATCACAATACAAAAAAGGTATCGTTAGGTCCAAATACAAAACGCTAGCAAAATATGGTTTTTTACGCGTAAATATGTCTATGCTTATAGACTAGATAAGAGCAAAAAACTCAGTACCAAAGAAGAATTTGGCTTTATACGAAAGCCTTGAAAAGTAAGTTAATTTAAAGCTGCCTAGTAAATTGGCTGAGAGTTTTTCATTTAAATTAACCCAATAACGCAAAAAGTCCCCAAGCACGGTGATAAGTGTTTGGGAACTTTTTCCTGTAAAGATTATCTTCCTATCTGATTTGAACCTATGGTGAATATAGGGTAATAATCTGTGGCTATATAATTTGGACCGCAAAAAATAAATTCATTAGTCCTGTATTTGTGAAGCAATTCAAGAAATTATTTTTTATAACCGGTATACCGTAAGGTTTTATCTCATTAGCAAGGGGCTGCGGCTCCTTGCGTCCACGCAGAACTCCCGAAAGACAGCTGCTTTGTTACTGTTGCTGAGGGTAGGTCTGCATATTGATTGTGTTACATACACCCCCCTAGATGGGGCATACTTTTAAACCCCACAAGAAGCGGACGAATGTCCTTCGCCAAGCTTTCCTATTACACCACGCCGAATGTTGGCGGCTTTTATTATTTGCTTGGCTTTTTTGTAACATATGATGGTATACTATATTATTGAGAAGATGTTTTTAACTCAAGGGTTCAATAATTGAAAATTTATTCCGTATCACGGTTTGATTGAGGAAAAAAATGAAAAATGACCAAAGAGTTCAGCACGAATTTGACTTTTTAAGGAAGCAATATCCAAAGCTAAAGCAGCAGGTAGCTGAGACAAAAAACAACAAGCTGTGGAGACTTGAATCCATAATAAGAAGCAGGATTAAAGACCTTAAGACCCTGCCTGCAAATAACCTTAGGGGATACAAGCAGGTTTTTGACGGTTACGTTGAATTGCTAGAGGCTGTATCAATGCGCCTGCTTGAGCGCTATAATAAAACAAATGGAACTGATTATGTTTTTGAGGAGATAATCAAGGGCAGCTTTAAAACATATTTAAGTTCCGGAATTATCTCTGTGTTGGTAACAAATCACATACCAAAGGTTGTTGCTGAAGAATACAATAAGCTGCTGCCTGACAATCCAAAAGAAGAATACCCCCAGGCTAGGAAAATGAAACGCAGGTTTATACTTCATTTGGGTGAAACCAATACGGGAAAAACCTATAATGCGTTGCAGTGCCTAAAACAGAGCGACAATGGCATTTATCTTGCGCCTCTAAGAATACTTGCCCTTGAGAACTATGAACGCCTTAACAAAGAAAACGTCCCCTGCAATTTGCTGACAGGGGAGGAGGAGATTTTAGTCGATGGCGCGCATCATTCAAGCTGTACCGTTGAGAAGGCCGACATTACAAAAAACTATGAAATCGCTGTCATTGACGAGGTGCAGCTTGTTGCGGATACTCAGCGGGGAGATGCGTGGACGCGGGCAATTCTTGGGCTGTGCTGTGATGAAATTCACCTTTGCGGGGCAAGCAACGTCCAACAACAGCTTATCAAAATGATTCAAGACTGCGGTGATGACATAGAAATACACACTTATAACCGACTTGTACCGCTCAAAGCTGAAAATAAAGAAGTAAGGTTTTCAGATGTGCAGTATGGCGATGCGCTTGTAGCATTTTCAAAGAAAAGAGTGCTAGCACTTTCGGGACATTTTACGGACTGCGGAATAAAGACCAGCGTTATATACGGCGACCTTCCGCCAGAGGTAAGAAGGCTTCAGTATGACTCCTTTATAAACGGAGAAAGTCAAGTGCTTATCTCTACAGATGCAATTGGAATGGGCGTTAATTTGCCTATAAGAAGAATAGTTTTTACCGAAACAAAAAAGTTTGACGGCGAGGAATTTCGGCTTTTAAGCTCACAGGAGGTAAAGCAAATTGCCGGCAGGGCAGGCCGCATTGGGATTTATGATATTGGGTATGTGGCCAGCATGGATAACAATATAGACTTTATTGAAAACCGACTTGAGATGGAGGATGACGAAATTGAAAAGGCGGTAGTCGGACCAAGCGAGGAGCTTCTAAGAATTAAAAGGCTTCCGCTAAAAGAGAAAATGGCACTTTGGAGCACGCGAGAAGAAAAGCTTGAATACTACCGAAAAAAGGATGTTCGGGACTATATTTTAATTCTTGACAGGCTAAAGCCGTATAAACTTGAGGAAGCTGTGGAGTGGCGTCTTATGATGCTTCCCTTCGATGTTAATAATGATGAGCTTTTAATGCAATTTATAGAGTATGTTGAAGAGTGCTTTGTTATTAAAGCAGAACAGCTTAGTAAGCCTTATTTGGAGGCTCATGGACTTTCATTTTTTGAGGTTTACTATCAAAAGGTGAATTTGTACTATTCGTTTTCAAAGACACTTAAGCTTGATTTTGATGAGCCGTGGGTATACGAAACAAGAAAGAATGTTAGCGAGGATATAAATAGGCTTTTAAGAGCATAGGGCTTGTTATATCTTCTTTTCCAAGCATACAAGCTGGACGCCCCCAATTCCGTTAAAGACGCATGAGATAATTCCTTGCTCACTATAACCAAGCTTTTTATAGAGCGTACGTGCAGCCGTGTTTTTAGCATTGGTATCCATGCGTAGGTAGCGGCAATTGTTATTAAGCGCATATTCTTCATAAAACTGCACGAATTTACTGCCAATGCCGCGGCCTGAGGTGCTAGGGTCAACTACCAAGGTATGAAGGATCATAACCTCGGAATCCGGAGCATCAAAGGTCCACTGGCAGCTTGCATATTCCGGCTCCTGCTCCTTGTTGATTCTGGCTGCTGCAAGTATACGTCCATTTTCTTCAAAAACGAACAGCTCGTTTTTGTCCAACGCGTCAAGGGCGGTTTTTTCTGTGGGGTAAACACCCTTTTTCCAGCCTGTGCAGGCCTTACCTTCGACCTCAAGCTCTAAAATTTTGTCGTATATTTTTACAACCTCTGAAATGTCGTTTTTGGTTGAATATCTAATCATAAGAAAAGTTCCTCCGTTAAATGATTGGTTGGATTTAGCATATTATCTCACACACCCTGTTGCTGCACAAGGAGTTTTGATATAATGTCCGTAGGACATTATATAGATTTATTTATTGCGTGCGGTGTGTAATGGTGCAGACAAAAGCCTTATGTCAACGATTGCACAGTTGGCATAAGGCTTTTAAGTGTGGAAGCTAACAAGCACGAGTATTTAATGAATTTTTGCCCATGCATCATTATTATTCCCGTTATTGCCTTGAGGCGGGCCTAAGGATGTCTTTTCTGGGTCAATGCAAATATAGTAAGAATTCTTGCCTGTTTTAATAACATCTCCCAGACTATACTGCTTTGAGGCATCAAACTCTGCTGCATTATCAGTTGTTATCTGACTCCATGCAGAGCTGCTTTTTGAAGGCGCTTCTGTTGTGTTTGCAATGCATATATAAAAGGTTGTACCTTTTCGAAAAACATCTCCAGGTTTATAACTGTTTCCTTCTTGATGTTCAGGGTAATAGCTGCCTTCGCCGGAGTCTGCCGGGGGCTGGGGCTCGGTTGGTTTTTCTTCCGGGAGTGCCCCTCCGCCGTGAATACTGCATAAAACTATCTGAGTGTCATCGTTGACAAGGTATTCTCCGGCTGAAGGGCAGGCAGGACCATTTTTTGACACGAAGCTGCTAACAAAGGCTGAAAGCGTAAACGTCTGAAGCTCCTCGCTGTCATAGGTCTCCATCGTAGTCGCTTCAATTTGAAACATATGAAGTAATTCGCTGCGGTTGCTTCTGCAAACCTCTTGTCGTGACCTTTCTACATATTTTATGTAGGAGGGAACTAAGACAGCGACCAAGATTCCCAGTATGGCAATGACCACAATTAGCTCTATCAAGGTAAAGCCGGAATTCTGCTCTCTAGTTAAATTTTTGCTGTTAAACATTAAAACCTCCGAGGGGTAAAAGGGCTGCTGACAGTAAAATGCTATTTGTCATAAATTTTTAAGCATAGAGTCTAGTTCATAAAGCTTTCTTACCGTTTTTGAGTACGGCAAGAAGTGTTAGGAAAGCTATTGAAGCGGCTCAAAGTCATCTGCACCGTGCTTGCAGATTGGGCAGATAAAATCATCGGGGAGAAAATCTCCCTCGTGCACATATCCGCAAATTTTGCAGACATATCCGCTTTTCTTTTCATGCTGGGGCTGGGGCTTAGGCTTTATGTGCTCAAAATAATAGGCGTAGGTTACGGAGGAAATTGCAGACAACTGTTTTGTTTCGGTTACGTCTCCAATGAAAATTGTATGGGTGCCGCAGTCAACCATTGAAATAATCTTTGCGGAAATAAAGGCGTTGGCGCATTTAGATAGATATAGTAGCCCGTTTGCACTGCGCTGCTTATCCTCCCAGCCTGCAAACTTGTCCGCAGTTTTACCGCTTTGGAATCCGAAGTGCTTAAAAACGTCGAAGGGAGCTTCCTCGGTAAGAACTGAAACATTAAACTCGCCGCTTTTTAGAATAATGTCATGAGTGTAGTTTGACTTGTTTACAGTGACGGAAATGCGTTTAGGCATATCGGTAATTTGAGTAACGGTGTTTACAATGCAGCCATTATCCTTGTCGCCGTCCTTTGCAGTTAGAACATACAAGCCGTAGCTAAGCTTAAATAATGCTTGAGGATCAACTTCCTTTTGGGCATCACTTGTAGTATAAATGGGTTTAAATTGTGGCACGGTTGCACTAATGGCGGCAACAAGCGAAGCAAGCTCCTCCTCTTGAGAAGCCTTTAAAGAGGACCGAAGAGTAAGCGTGTTTTCAATATAAGTAATATTCTTCAGCGGCTCAAACAGCTTGCGCATAAGCTCGCCGCTGGTAGGTGCCCATGAGCCGTTTTGAACAAACGCCACTGTCCTGTTTTGTAGGTTGTGTGCAGCGAGATCATGCAGAAGGTTTTCCATAGCAACAAAAATCCCCGCATTATATGTTGTTGAAGCAAATACCAGATGACTGAAACGAAAAGCTGCGGCAATTACATTTGACGCAGGCGTTACAGAAACATCAAACATTACGGTTTTTATACCCTGCTCCCAGAGCCGGCTGGATAAAATTTCGGCAGCGTTTTCTGTGTTTCCGTATACCGACGCGTAGGCAATAACTACACCGGTTTCTTCGGGGGTATATGTGCTCCACTTCTGATATTTTTCTATGAAATCTCCAATGTTTCTGCGCCAAACAAAACCATGAAGCGGACAAATCATATTTATTTCCACAGAAGAAGCCTTCTTTAACAGAGCCTGAACCTGTGTTCCGTACTTTCCAACGATATTGGTATAGTATCTTCGAGCTTCATTCATATAGTCCTGCTCGAAGTCAACCTCATCAGCAAAAAGTGCGCCGTTAAGTGCCCCAAAGGTTCCGAAGGCGTCGGCAGAAAACAAAATTTTGTCTGTTATATCGTAGGTAACCATTACCTCGGGCCAATGGACCATAGGTGCCATTAAAAATGTAAGCTCATGCTTACCGGTTTTTAGGGTATCGCCCTCCTTGACAATCAAGGTGCGATCTGCTATATCCATATCGAAAAACTGACCCATCATATCGGATGTTTTTTTGTTGCAAACAACCTTCATTTCTGGGTAGCGAAGCAAGAGATCTTCTATCGAAGCGGAATGGTCAGGCTCCATGTGCTGAACTATAAGATAATCAAGCCCTCTGCCGTTGAGCACGTGAGCAAGGTTTTGAATAAATACTTTGGTAACAGCCTTATCAACAGTGTCGAATACGACGGTTGACTCGTCCAACAAAAGATAAGAATTATAAGAAACCCCATTAGGAACAGAATAAACACCTTCAAACATTGCAAGTCGGCGGTCGTTTCCGCCTACCCAAGTTATATCCTCGGTTACTTTCTTAACACAATACATATAGCTCCTCCTTTTAATAAAAGTCAGGCAAATTTGCTGTGTTAAGTATAGCATATGGGGTTTTAAAGCGCAATTTACATTTTTCCTCATTTTTATTCAGGTGCTGCCGCGCTTCGGTCTGCAAAATGCAAGACGACAGCTTATTCTGTGCTATGACACGTAAAAGCACTTTTGCAAAAAGATATCAATGTTTCGCTCCTCGGCTGCTCTGTCGCTGCTTTTTCGGCCCATACGATTGCACAAGCCCAAAAGCGCGAGCTCCTTTGTGTCTGTGTTAACCCGCAAGCCCTTAATATCGGCAAAGCTCATATCCTTAACCACGTATAATATCTGCATATGGTATCTTATTAACTGGTAAACATCGTTAATAAACTGTGTGTCCTCGGTGAAAACCGATAAAAACTCCTTTGAAAGCTCTGCACCGATTTTATCATGGTCATATGAGGTTATCTTACCCTTTCGTTCTCTCGTAGTAGACGGTTTTCCTATGTCGTGGAGAAATGCCGCCCACATAAAGACGCTTTTGTCCTTGCTTTTGCTTCTGAGCCCTGCCGCTTCGTCAACCACCATGACGGTATGATTCCACACGTTTCCCTCCGGATGATGAATGGGAGACTGCTGTGTCAACTTAAGCTTATATAGCATAGTAAAAGGGAATTCGGCAAACAGTGGACTGTCATAAACACTGTTTAAAAACTGGGAGGGCTTTGCGTCCTCAAGCAGGTGCTTGTCTATTTCTGAATACAGCTCAAACTGTGTCATATCCGTCCTCCAAAACTAGTGCGGTAATGTGTAAATATGCTGCTGCATATTTCTGTGTTACTGTTTTGCCCAATAAGACGGTACATTATTAATCCTCACTTAGGCTTTTATAGCTGTGATTCCAAGCAGCGCTGGCAGATTGATGCTATTGCATATATTCAGGGTTTGTATTATTCTATTAGTGCAATCTAAAATGTTATAAAACCAAGGAGACATTGCATGTACAACGATGAATATTACATGAGAAAAGCAATAGAACTGTCAGAGCTGGCGGTGGAGCATGGAAACGAGCCTTTTGGGGCAGTGCTTGTAAAAAACGGAGAAATAGTATACACTGCGGAAAACCGTATATACACGGAGACAGACCCAACCTTCCACGCAGAAGCAGGTTTGCTCAGAGAGTTTTGTGCAAAAACCCACATAACGGATTTAAGTGAATACTGCGTTTATTCAAGCTGCGAGCCTTGCTTTATGTGCTGCGGCGCAATGGTTTGGACAAAGCTTGGCAGGCTTGTATACGCAGCCAGTGATATTGATTTGTGCGAAATTCTTGGTGTTCAGGGCAGCGAATGCAGCAAGATGGTCTTTGAAAACGCGGGACACGTGTGCGAGATTAAAGCAGGCGTGCTGAGAGAGGAGAGCCTCAGAGTTTTGACCGGCTACTTCTCGCACAATAGAAAGGGCTGAGAAATAGTGGGAGCATGCCCTCAATTTAATAATTTGTAAAATGTATTGACTGAATTGAAACTCTGCGTTATACTTACTAAGCGAAAAGACTTTGTCTGCTTCAAGACAATATTTATTGGCTTATGCAGCAAGGCGATATAATGGGAATGAAGTGCTCCCGTGGGAAACCTAAACCGCTTTTATAGCTGATGACTTCTGTGATTTTATGTCGCAGGGAGCATCAGCTTTTTTGCGTGCAAAGGAGAATGAAAATGTTAACCTCACTGTCTCTGATATTTTTGGTCGGTCTTGCAATGGCGTCAATTTGCCAGCACATCAAGCTTCCGCGTATAATCGGAATGCTGGTCACGGGAATAGTTCTTGGACCGTACGTGCTGAACGCTTTGGACAGCTCTATTCTTGGGATATCCGCAGACCTTCGGCAGATGGCACTTGTAATCATTCTAATAAAAGCAGGTCTGTCATTGGATTTGACGGACCTGAAAAAGGTTGGACGGTCGGCAATTCTCATGTCTTTTTTGCCGGCGTTGTTTGAAATTGCCGCCTTTGTAATTCTTGCTCCTGCCATGCTGGGCGTAACAATAATTGAAGCAGCAATTATGGGAGCGGTTCTCGGTGCTGTTTCGCCGGCTGTTGTTATTCCCAAAATGGTACAGATAATGGAGGCGGGCTATGGCAGTAAAAAGGGAATCCCGCAGCTTATTTTAGCAGGGGCGTCTCTTGACGATGTTTTTGTAATAGTCCTCTTTACAACATTTATTGGGATGGCACAGGGAAACGGTACCTCGGTCATGGATTTCGTCGGCATACCTGTATCAATAGTTTTGGGAATTGCCATTGGAGCCGTTTCGGGCTGGGGGCTACATTTGTTTTTTGAAAAGCGATTTGCTAAGGAGCGTTATGTCAGAAACAGCACAAAAACAATTGTTGCTCTTGGCGTATCGTTTTTATTGGTTGCTCTTGAAACGTGGCTTGCGCCTTATGTGCCTTTTTCGGGCTTGCTTTCTGTAATGAGCATGGCGTGTGTGCTGCAAATAAAAAGCACAGAATTTGTGGCAAAGCGCCTTTCTGAGAAATTCGGAAAGCTGTGGATAGCTTCAGAGGTGATTCTATTTGTACTGGTTGGAGCTGCCGTTGATATTCGATATACACTTTCGGCGGGCTTAAATGCTGTGCTGATAATTCTTATAGCTCTTATATTCCGCAGCGTTGGTGTTGCAGTAAGCCTAATTGGCACAAAGCTCAACTATAGAGAACGGCTGTTTTGTATTATTGCATATTTGCCGAAGGCAACGGTGCAAGCGGCAATAGGTGCCCTTCCGCTGTCTATTGGACTTCCCTGCGGCAAGCTTGTGCTATCTGTGTCTGTTTTGTCCATTATTATTACGGCGCCTCTGGGGGCCTTTGGTATGGATGTAAGCTACAGAAAGTTACTTACAAAGGATGAAGCATAAATTTTTTCAGCAAAGGAAGCAATTACTGCTTCCTTTGCTGAAAAGACTGCAAGGACTTATTAAGCCTGATGGTGTCAGATTCCTGCTCAAACCGTATGCCCACCAGCATGGCAATGCAGCCCGCGATCATAAATACGGCTAAAAGCCACGGACACCATTTTGGCGCATTACTGAACCAGCTCCCCAGATGAGCGGCTACTCCGGTAAGCGCTCCTGAAAAAATGAGCCAGATAATTGAACGTGAAATAAAAATACCATGTAAAAAGCTTACGCTGTCGGGCAAAAGCAGGGACTGAACAACTGCGATAACAAAGGCTACAAGGAAAATTTGAAGAAGCACCATAAGGTTAATTGAGCTGCTGCCAAGAATTGCGGTCAAAATTCCAACGAGAAAAACCATTGCTGCAAAGTAGAGTCCCATAAAAAATTTAGTATTCATGCCCCATAGATAAAAACGTTTAAAGTAAGTCATATTTTTACACCTCATTTTTCATTTAATAGCTTTCTTAAGCTGCTGGCATAATGGCGGGAAATCAGGATTTGTTCGCCGTTAGACAGTGTAGCAAGTATCCGTCCGTTAAGCTCGCTCTTTAGAAGTGAAATTTGCCTAACATTTACTACGGCGCTTTTTGAGCATCTGAAAAGGCTTGGATACCGCTGCTCAAGCTGTGCCAAGGTAAAGCCTGTTGAAAAAACCTCGTCGGCGGTGTAGGCGAACACGGTTCTGTTGACAAACTCGCAGTATAGAATTTTTTCCGGACGTATCAAGGCAAAGCCATCATTTTTCTGAACCTGCATTTGGTTAACATTGTCGTCAATCAAGTCTAGCAGCTCCTGCACCTCTTGTTGGGTTCGGTGGGAACAGCGAATAATCAGCTCGGTTTCTGTGTTAGGCTGTTCGTAAATTGTGACCTTCAAGCGCCTGCCCCCTTCCCGTGATTTTAGTATAGTCAGTATTGGACTTCAAAGCAATAGCTGGTGCAGCAAGTGGTATATTAAGAAGGCTAAGTTGCAATGCGACGAAAAAACAGAAGGCTGCAAATTGTGGCAAAAGCAACTCCCATAAGCGACGGAGTTTACAGTAGAATGTTTTATTAAGAGCTTAGCTGGTATTTTAACACAAGTTGCAGTATAATAATTAAGTACCAAATTAATTGATTGGAGGGATACAATGAAGCTTAAAAAGGCGGCGTTTATTGCATTTTTGATTGTAGGATTTATTACAGTGCTTGAGTTCGTTTTTGTAAGGGGTATGTTTACGTGGCTCATTGTCGTAATTGCAACTGCTGTTGTCGGCATTGTAAACATAGTAATCAGCCTTAAGGATAAGGAATGGCTTCAGGCTTTGCTGTTTTTACTTGCATCAATTGCTCTTTGCATGGGATATTTTGCAATTGTATAAATGAGTATTACACATTTTTTTAGCAGCAGCTCCTTGGGGTTACCGCTGTGCAGCCTACATTAAGGATAATTACAGTTTTTAAGGCAGCTTTCATACACGAGAGCTGCTTTTTTGTATAAAACTCATGGAATATAAACCTAAAGAACCTAAAAGCACCCCCCGGGGGGGTTGTGGCGGCAACCACAGCTTGATATAATTTGTTTCGACTGAGTCGAAAAAAGCAGTTTTTTAGGTCAAATAGGCATTATGCCAAACACTATATAAGAGTATTGGAAAAATAGATGGGCAAATACATTATAAAAAAAATAGCTATATCGCTGCTCGTGCTTTTAGGCGTGTCGGTGCTTACCTTTGCAATGGGACGAATCGCACCGGGAGACCCCGTCGACACGGTGCTTGCAGGAATTCAGACCCCTACAGACGAGGATGTTACCGCGGCAAGGGAATATCTGGGCTTGGACGAGCCTCTTACGGTTCAGTATATAAGGTGGCTCACCCGCGCAGCCTCGGGGGACTTCGGAGTGTCCTATAAATCCGGGCAACCGGTGGCTCACGAGCTCGCCGTACGGCTGCCCTCCACAATGCTGTTGGCATTGTCGTCAGCTATAGTTATGCTGCTGATTGCTTTTCCTTTGGGAATTGCTTCTGCGCTTCATCACAATCGCTTCTCGGATTATCTTGTTCGGACATTTAATGTTGTTGCAATATCTATTCCGTCGTTTTGTGTTGGTATTCTTCTTGTGCTTCTGCTGGGAGTAAAGCTGAAATGGTTGCCGGTAATGGGAAGCGGAAGCATAAAGCAGCTTATAATGCCGTCTCTTGCTGTTGGCATAGGCTCCGGTGCTGGACTTGCAAGATTAGTGCGCAGCCAGCTTTTAACTCATTTGGAGTCTGAGCATGTTGTTGCGGCACGGGTTTTTGGTGTCAGCAAAAGAAGAATTCTCACAAACCATGTTTTGAAAAATGCCATACCTCCAATAATCACCAATGTTGGTCTGATGATTGGCGGAATGCTTGGCGGCTCGGCTATCATTGAAACCCTGTTTTCATGGCCGGGAGCGGGAAGCTATGTGGTTGAAGCGATTTATGCCAGAGACTATCCCGTTATTCAGGCATATGCGCTGATAATGGCATCAATTTATATTGTTATAAATATACTGATTGAGCTGTCTTATTGCATTACAATGCCGTCTGCATATTTGCTGGGGGGTGCTGATGATTAAAAGGAGAGTCAGTATTCCCATGATAATAGGTGCGGCTATTGCGGCACTTTTAATCCTTGCTGCAATTTTTGCTCCGCTTATTGCGCCCAATGACCCCGTTGCTGTCAACATGGTAAGGGCGCTTGAAGGCTCAAGTGCCGAGTTCCCCTTGGGAACAGACCAGCTTGGGCGCTGTGTTCTGTCAAGACTGCTGTACGGTGCGCGAACCTCCTTGGGAGTGACCTGTCTTGTTCTGGCTATCACTATCTTTATAGGAACGGTAATCGGAGCGGTATCGGGACTTTTTGCAGGAAAATGGCCGGACAAGCTTTTAACCGCATTCTGTGAAGTGGTTCTCGCGTTTCCCGGGCTGATTTTGGCGCTTGTAATATCGGGACTTCTTGGACCCGGTATATTCAATGTAATGCTTGCCATCGCCTTGGTTTCGTGGGCAAAATACGCACGGGTTGTAAGAAGCTTAGTTATCAGCGTCCGTAGTGCAGACTATATCAAGGCTGCCAGAGTTTCCGGTACAAGCGGTCTGCATATGATGACGCGGCATATTCTTCCAAACATAGGAGGAACCATCGGCACAATTGTTGTAACGGATATAGGCTCCACCATCCTGCGTTTTGCGGGGCTGTCGTTTATCGGACTAGGTGCGCAGGCACCTGAGCCTGAGTGGGGCATGATGATAAACGAGGCGCGCCTTTTTATGGCAAGGTGTCCTAATCTTATCATATACCCCGTAATTGCAGTGACTATTTCCGTTTTCGCTTTCCAACTTATCAGTGATGGACTGCGGGACAGACTTGACGACAAAACCTATTGACGGAGATATGCTATGAATTTATTGGAACTGAAAAATGTATCGGTATTATACTCCGACTGTAAGGTTGTTAACGATGTAAGCTTATCCTTAGAAACGGGAGAAACCCTTGGAATAGCAGGAGCCAGCGGCTGCGGAAAAAGCACACTGGCAAAGGCAATACTTGGAATCCTGCCGGAGAGTGCTTCGGTATCGGGATCAATAAAATACTGCGGTCAGGAAATTGTGGGAATGACCGAAAAGGAGTTTTTTAAGCTTCGGGGGAGTGAAATATCAATGGTTTTTCAAGACCCTGATGCCACGCTCAATCCTGTTAGAAAAATTAAGCACCAATTTTACGATATTTTCAACACACACAGATTTGAAAGAGCAAAGGCAGAAAAGGACATTATTCACTTTTTGAACCATGTTCACCTTGAAAATCCCCAGCAGCTTCTGGACAAATATCCGCCGGAGCTAAGCGGCGGCATGAAGCAGCGAATTGTAATTGCAATGGCAATATGCAAGCAGCCCGAGCTTCTGATTGCCGATGAGCCGACCTCCGCCCTGGATGCCTCCATACGGCTTCAAATAATTGATGAAATCATCTCGTTAAAAAAGCGTCTGGGCTTTAGCATGGTATACATTTCTCACAATCTGGCAGAGCTTGGGAAAGTGTCTGATAAGATTATGGTTATGAAGGATGGCATTATGGTGGAGTATGGCAAGGCGGACAGGCTGTTTTCCGCGCCGGTGCATCCGTATACAAAAGAGCTGTTAGCCGCTGCGAATGGAGAGTGAAGCTATGAGTGCAATTGTTGAACTTCAAAATGTCACAAAACGCTTTCCCATGAGAACGCATCAGTTTGCATCAAAAAAAGCTTCCAAATTTGCAGCGGCAGAGGAAATATCCTTTTCTATTCAAAGGGGCGAAACCTTTGGACTTGTGGGTGAGAGCGGCTGCGGAAAAACAACAATTGCAAATATCCTTTTAAAGCTGCTTTCTCCGGACAGCGGAAAAATACTGTTTGACGGCGAGAATATAACAAATTTAAAAAGCTACAAGGAGCTTTATCCCCTAAGGCGCAACATTCAAGCTGTTTTTCAAAACAGCGGCTCCACCCTTGACCCCCATATGACCCTTGGGGATATAATAACAGAACCTCTCAAAAACTATCATCTGCCAACTGAAGGGCAGGCGGAAAAATATCTTGATTTGGTAGGACTTTCGCCTCAGTGGACCAAACGTAAGCCGAACCAGCTCTCCGGCGGACAGCGTCAGCGCGTCTCTATCGCCCGCGCAATGATATTGCACCCGTCCTTTCTGATACTTGATGAGGCAACATCAAATCTTGATGTTATCACAACACAGCAGATTATGAAGCTTATGCACCACCTGTATGAGGAGCACAACATCGCCATATTGTTTATCTCCCATGACATTGCGCTGGTGGACGAATTCTGCATGAAAAAGGCCGTTATGAAAAACGGCAGTATAGTAGAAATGCTTGACAATAGGAATTTCAAAGAGGCGCAGCACCCATACACGAAGCAGCTTATACAGTCAAAGCTCTCTATTGCCCTGTAAAGAACAATAAACAACTACTTACACAAGGAGAAAAAACTATGAAACGTACACTTGCAATTCTGCTTGCGGCGGTAATGCTTTTTGCCAGCCTTGCCGCATGCTCGAAAACCGAGCCCGAAGCTACCGCGCCGACAGACGCAACAAAAGCTCCCGAGACTTCAGCTGGTCCTAAGGAAATTACAATCGCAGCCGGAAGAAGCTTTTTTCAAGGCCCCACAACAAACATTTTTCTTCACGGAAGCACAAACGTTTGGCAGGCACTTGTAACACTGGATGAAAATATGGATGCACAAATGCTTCTTGCTGAGTCAATGACTCCGTCTGAAGATGGCTTGCAGTGGACAATAAAGCTGCGCGACGGTGTTAAATTTCATGACGGCACCGACTTGAACAGCGAGGTTGCAATTAATAACCTTGACCGTCTCTATCACTGGAGCAGCGGTGCAAAGGCATATGATCCGGAATATGAAAAGAGCGGGGAGTACGGCAAGATAGTAAATATGTCCGTAGTGGATAATTTAACCTTTACAGTATCTCATGAGGAGCCAATACCCGATTTCGATTTGCGCTTGGGCTATGAAAACAGTGCAATGTTTGCACTGTCCTCCTTTGATGAGGCAAAGGCAATTACCGTCCCTTACGGAACAGGACCCTACAAATATGTTTCCTATGATGAGACAACCCAAATAATGACCTTGGATAAGTTTGATGAGTATTGGGAGGGTGAGCCTAAGCTTGATACGGTCCGATTCCAGAACATAGCGGATGCCTCCACACGTTTGGCAGCGCTGCAAAGCGGCGAGATTGACGTTATTTCTGACGTTGGCGGTATCATGCCCCAGCAGGCGGAAACTGTTCTTGCAGACGAAAACCTTGTTATGAACCAGCGTCTGGTAAGCACCGTTCATTACTACTTCATGAACACAAACGAGGGTAAGCTTTTCAGCAATGCTGATATCAGACGTGCACTGAGTTTGTGCATTGATCGGGATACAATCGTTAAAAACCTGTTGCTTGGCTACGGCGAAGCCGCAAAAAGTGTAGTTAGCTCTGCAAACGCAACATGGGTTAAGGACTGCGGCTACAGCTATAACCCCCAGCAGGCAAAGCAGCTAAAGGAAAAGGCTGTGGGACAGGACGAGACTTCCTGTGTTATACTGCTCAATTCCGGCATGCTCGGACGCTGGCCCTATCAGGATGTTGCTATGATGATACAGTCTCAGCTAAAGGAAATCGGCATTAAAGCAGAAATTGAAACAGTTGACGGCGCAACCTGGAGCGAAAGACTGAAGGAAGGCACTTATGATATAGCACCCCAGCCGTTTACGGTGTCTGCGGGCGAGCCCAACTACTTTTTCCTCCGCAACGTTTTCAGCGACGGCGCCAATAATACCTCACGCTGCTATGGCATAAAGGATGGCGCACTTGACGAGCTAATTGCAAAGGCGGCAACCGAAGCAGACAAAACCGTCCGCGGAGAGTATTATAACGACATTCAGGATATCATCAAGGATAACGAATATGTAATCCCCATTTGGTACGATGTTACAATTTTTGCAGCCAATAAGAGAGTACAAAACTTTAATATTGATGTGACCTTCTGCCCCGATTTATTTGAGGTGGACGTTGTCCAATAAGGAGCATATCTGTGAAATTTGACCAGTATACAGCGTTTGCCGCCGCACAATGGAAAAGCACAATGGGCAGCAGTGAGCATTTCAGCCTTGAAAAATGTACCGACGAGGAAAAAATCAGAGTATGGGACAAGATGGCGGACACCTATGACCTTGCTCTTGGTTCAGACCCGCGCCGTGTTAACATGGCTCTTGAGAGGCTTGAGGCGTTGGGAGCTTTAGGCGCTGACAAAACCGCTCTTGATATCGGCAGCGGAACAGGAGCCTATGCCCTAGCCCTTGGGGAAAGGTGCAAAACGGTATATGCCCTTGACAGTTCGCCGGGAATGCGTCAGGTAATGGTGGGAAAGGCCAATGAAAAGGGACTTGGCAATGTGATTGCCCTTGATGCTGATTGGCGAAGAGTCAGCACAGCGGATCTTCCGTGTAAATTTGACCTTGTTCTATCATCCTTAAACACGGGGATTAACGATTATGACTCTCTGGTGAAAATGAATGAGGTGTCCTGCGGATTTTGCTGCTACATTGCGCCCTACGGTACTGCGGTTCACTCGGCGCGAAGGGATTTTCAAAAAATTGTGTTTGGAAGAACGCTTCAAGCGGCGGGTGGGAACGACATTATTCATGCGTTCAATATAATATACGGCTTGGGATATCAGCCGGAGCTTACCTATGCTGTGTCTGAGTGGACTCGCTCACAGACACCGGAGGAGGCTCTGGAGGCAGTATGCAGAGAGTACGGGCGGTATATGACCATAGATGAGGAACTAAAAGCCCGTCTGAATGCCTACATTCTGGATAAGCTCAATGAAAATGGTCTGTTTGAGCAAAAACAAAAGTGTCAAATCGGCATAATGATTTGGGACACTCGGAATATCTGAAAACAAAAGTACCGGCACTGCTGTGATTTTCTACTCAGCAGCGCCGGTATGTCTTTAGATACACGGCTTTGCGGTTTTAATAAGCCGATGCAAAATTGCCAAAAGGAGAAATGAGGATGAGTCAGTACTTTGCGGACGTTTCCGCGTCAAAGGAAAGCCAATTTTTTAATACCCCCCACGAGGTTAAGGATACTGAGATAATAAAGGCACTGCGACTGCGTGCCCATGAAAATGCAAAGGACTATAGTTGCCGCATAGACTTGGGCAAGGCGCTTAGCTTTCAGCTAAGGTATAGGGAGGCGATTGAGGCTTACACACAGGCGATAGAGCTAAAGCCCGACGACCCGCAGGGCTACCGTTCGCGTGCACCCCGTTACTTAAGCACCCTACAGCTTGATAAGGCACTTTTGGATTATCAACACTGCAACGCTCTAATGCCCCATTCGCTGGAGGTTATATACCGTTTGGGAATTACCGAGTACTTAAGAGCGAATTATGAAGGTGCAATAGAGCTCCTTGCTCTTGCAATGCAGCTCGTCCGCGATGGCGAAATGCAAATAGCGATTTTGTACTGGCACACCATGTCGTGTTATCGCATGGGCAATACAGCGCTTGCGGATAGCTTTATAAAGGAGCACTTCTGTGAAGAAATGGGGGTAGGTCATCACACGGCGTATCTAAATGCGATAAAAGTGTGCGGTGGAATATCTGAAATGGACAATATTGTTTCGCAGCTAGACACCGAAGCCGATGACTTGGAGTATGTGACAGCTATGTATGGAGTTTGCCTGTGGCTGGAAACGGCAGGCAAAGCCGAATATGCCGAAAGCTTGAGGAAAAAGCTCCTATTAAGAGACAGGTTTTGGCCCTGCTTTGCATATTTGGCAGCATATAACGACGCAGCAGCCGATGCCGCAAAGGGAGAGCCAAATTGCATTACTGAGGTTTAGCCTTTTCTCGTGGGGCTATTGCAATAAAGGCTAGAGAGTGGTTACACTATATGAAAAATCCACTCTAAATCTGCGTGTTTAACGGTAGTGTGAACATGCTCTAATACACCCTGCATTGATAGGTTGTGTAGCTTTGGCGCGTGCTATTATCGAGGTTTCCGCCATTTTTGGCTTTTTCCTCAGCGGAAGCATATGGAATGTGTATAGGGCTACTCATATGAGCATATGTGATGGAGGCACAGGTCATGGTTTGCTCCTCAGGCAAGCTCAAGTGACTTATAACATAGCCCCGCTGATTTTGAGAACTAAGCGGATAGCTGAAAGCTCCGCCTATCTGACTTGACTGATGGGAGTCGAAAAGACCGTTTGTAACTGTATAAATACCGCTTTGCAGACTAGGATAGCTTGCTTTGTATGTTGTCCCGTTTTTTTCGTACAGCAGGCCGCCGGATGCAATATCAACGGGGTCTATATTGCCGCCCGCCCAAATACCTATGCCCTCCTGCCATACGGGCTTAGCGTTTGCCCAGTTAAAATGATGGATAATGTAGATTTCCTTTTTTGGCAGCTCGACATACACGGTTGAGGTACGCAGATGTTTTTTATTTGAAATTGACGGGTTAGCTGCATCGTTTATGGGAACCCGACTATGCATGTCCTCCGAGGTGAACAGAAATATATCACCGGAGGAGTCCACACAAATCGCGTCTTTAAATGCTGAAACGTCCTCATTTGACAGGTCTGCAAGGACTTTTGCAGGGAAGCCCATTTCAACAAGGCGGGTTCTGCCCTCTGATGCTTCGGTCTGAAGATATTCCTGAGGGCTTAACTTAAGATGATTTGAAAGCATGCCTGCTGCGCTTACAGCGAGAATTAAGGCGGCGATAACTGCAAAGGAAACTGACAAACTGCTTATCCTTTCGGAAGGTGTCGGCGTGGGGTAGCCGATTTTGTCCAAATCTTGACCCATGCGATAAATGGAGGTACATATTGCAATGTCCCAAATCAACAGCGCAAGAACTATAAGCAGACCGCTGTATGGTGCGAATATTGCCAGTATCAGAGACAGAACGGTCCAAACGCATGCCCATTTAAGCGGATCCCGCGCGGGCATGCAGCCAAGCTTTTTAAAAGCGGCAAAAATTGCTTTTCGCAGTTCAACCAACATTGCAAGGCGAAAAACAGATTGAACAATGCCTAATATAATACTGCCCTGACCTGTTGCGGAAAAGGGTGAGACTGTGAAAACAAGGCTTAAGGCAAAAATAAAAATAGTGATTATAGAAAAAATCCATGCCGTGTGAAACCACTTGTTTTCGTATTTCAAGCTGCGTATTCCTGCGAATAGCAGCAGAACGCCGATTGACGGAAGTATGTATTGGAGGTAAAGAAGATTTATTTGTATGGAGGTAAGAAGCAGTCCCCATGTTAAGATGCCGATAGGTCGTTCCCAAGTGTCTGAAGAGGATCCGGTTATTTTCGGGGGGAAGGCTTGGTCTGTAAGCTTAATTACCGCTATTTCTGAGTCCCTGTCATAACAATCGCTCAATTTTAAATTCCCTCCACTTCGATTTGGAATAATTACATCTGTAAGGTGTTTTTATTTCAGAAACTGCTCAACCAAATAGATATAAACTATTATACAATTAACATATAATAAAATCAATCATTTATTTAAAACTAAAATAATAGAACTGAGAAGGTTGGGAAAATTGTAAAATTCTGTTACAAAATAAGTAAAAAGCCCTAAATTGCACCCCCCCACGGGCTTGTGGGATGAGAGTGTTCCATATAAAATGTAATTCACATTAAGCCTATGATACAAAACACATGGGAAATATTCTCTGAAAGGGATTGGGAAAAGAAATGAAAAAAGTAATATCTATAATTCTTGCAGCAGCGCTATTTATCTGCGTATTTGCCGGATGCGTCAAGTCGGAGCAGCCACAGGAGACACCGGAAAACAGTCAAAACACCGAAAATACAGACGCAAACGCAGCGAAGACCAGAACAATAACCGACGGACTTGGTCGTGAGGTGGAGATTCCCGCTGAGATTAAGACCATTGTACCCCTTGGAAACGCACCCCGTATGATTACATATCTTGGTTTGGCAAAGAAGGCGGTTGGTGTACCTGAATGTGAACACCCTGACAGCCCGATTATGGCGTATGCATATGTTAACATAGACATATGGAAGGAGCTTCCCAATGTCGGCAACGACTCTTTAGGCGCGGGAGAATGGTATGCAGAGGAAATTGTTGCCTGTGCACCTGATGTAGTGATATGCACCTATGAAAAGGACGTTGCAGATAACATTCAGAGCACAACAGGGATACCGGTAATTGCCGTAACCTCACCTGCACTGTTCAGCGATGAGTATAATAAATCTTTGAGCATAATTGCCGATGCCTGTGGGGTGTCTGACAGAGCAGATGAGATTATAAGCTTTATAAAAAGCTGCCTTGATGACCTTAGAACCAGAACCGCTGACATACCTGATGAAAACAAGCCTACCGTTCTGGGTGCGGGAGCAACCTTCAAGGGCGGTCACAGCATTGACGGCGTGTATGCAAACTATCCTGTGTTTGAAGTGCTTTCGGCGAATGACGTAGCCGTTGGTATTTCAGAAAAATCAGGCGGACTGCTGGTAGACAGAGAGCAGATACTTGCGTGGAACCCCGATATGATTTTCTTTGATGCTAACAGCATGAGCCTTGTTAACACTGACTATGCCGCGGATGCTTCTTATTTTGAACAGCTTAAGGCGGTTAAAAACGGTGAACTGTATCAGTGGCCCAATTCAACATGGCATTCTTCAAATGTGGAAATACCTTTGGTTAGCGCCTATTATGTAGGTTCACTACTCTATCCCGATGCCTTCGCAGATGTAGATTTTGAAGAGAAAGCATCTGAAATATTTGAGCTTTTTCTTGGAGAGCCTGAATATCTCGGTGTGCTTGAAGCTGCCGGAGCGGGATATGGCAAGGTAGCATTAGGAGAATAAGAATGTTGGATAAAAGCATTACACAGCTTGATAAATATGAAAGCTATGTAACAAAAAAGCGGATGGCGCTGATAATTGCATCTGCTGCAACAGTGGTTATTGCTCTTTATGCTGCCGGTGTTGGGTCAATTCAGCTTTCTATAGGTGAGATAATAAAAACGATTTTTGGCAAAGGCGAAGAACAGTCGAAAACCGTTATTATGGGAATAAGACTGCCGCGCGTAACTGCGGCTCTGCTGGTAGGTGCAGTCCTTGCGTCGTCGGGAGCCGTAATGCAATGTGTTCTTAGAAATCCGTTGGCATCGGCATCCACATTAGGAGTTTCTCAGGGCGCAGCATTTGGCGCAGCTGTTGGAATAGTGGCTTTTGCAGGGGGCGCGGTTAATTCCCCGTCTGCTTCTGCGGCGGTCACAATAAACAACCCTTACATAGTTACGCTGTGTGCGTTTCTTGGTGGAGGGATATCCACAGCGGTGGTAATTGCAATTTCGCAGTTGAAAAAAGACATCGGCCCTAGCGGTCTTGTTCTGGCAGGAGTTGCTCTTAGCTCACTTTTTACCGGAGGAAGCACGCTGCTGCAATATTTTGCGGATGAGACAAAAATCGGCGCAATAGTGTTCTGGACCTTTGGAAACCTCGGAGGAACCAACTGGACACAGCTGTGTATTCTTCTTGCGGTTTTTGCCGGATCAATGCTGTACTTCCTAGCAAACAGATGGAATTATAATGCAATGGAAAGCGGAGCGGACACAGCAAAAAGCTTGGGAGTCAATACCCGAAATGTTATGCTTATAAGCATGGCTGTTTGCTCGGCAGCGGCGGCAGTAGCGGTATCCTTTGTTGGAATAATCAGCTTTGTGGGGCTTATTGCTCCTCACATAATGCGTCGCTTTGTGGGTAATGACTATCGGTATCTTATTCCGTGCTCAGCGGTTGCCGGAGCGCTGCTTTTGGTTCTTGCGGACACCTTCGGGCGCACAATTATCGCCCCTGTTATTCTGCCGATTGGGGCAATAACCTCCTTCCTTGGAGCACCCATGTTCCTGTTTTTGCTGTTCAAGGGGGTGAAAAGCAATGGTTGAGGTAAGCAAGCTCAGCTTTGCGTATAACCGCAATGGGGGAAAAATCCTTGACGATATAGGCTTTGATATTGAGCAGAATAGCTGCATTGCCATTCTTGGAAATAACGGAGCCGGAAAAAGTACGCTTCTCAAATGTATAGACCGCATTTGTCCCGTTAAGCAGGGCATTGTTGTGGTTGACGGACAAAATGTCTACGATATGTCCGGCAGTGTAATGGCACAAAACATTGCCTATGTACCTCAGCGCTCTGAACCAATCAATATGACGGTGTTTGACACGGTTCTGTTGGGCAGAAAGCCGTACATAAAGTGGGACGCAACAAATGAGGACAGGCAAATTGTTTCCGACATAATCAAAAAGATGAAGCTTGAGAAATATACCCTGCGTAACGTATCCCAGCTTTCAGGAGGCGAGGCGCAGAAGGTTATGCTTGCCCGTGCGTTGGCACAGGAGCCAAAGCTCTTGCTTCTGGACGAGCCTACAAGCAATCTTGACCCGCACAACCAGCATGAGGTTTTGAGAATTGTTCGAAAAATTGCTGCGGAGCACAGCATTTGTGTGGCAATAATCATTCATGACCTCAATCTTGCAATTCGCTACTGCGACAGATTTTTGTTTTTAAAGGATTCAAAGATTTATTCCTATGGCGGAATTGAGACAATGACTCCCGAAACCATAGAAAGCGTTTATGAAATTCATGCTCACGTTATCGACTATATGGGTGTACCTGTTATAGTGCCGTTTCCCGATGAAAAACTGGAGCATAATCCAAAACAACTTATAACAAATTAAAAGAACGAAGGGAAAATTTTATGTGTAAACAATCTACATGGGATAGATGTGTCGCGTTTCACGGACATGAGTGCGGCGGCCTTACTATTGGATATAAGGCGGCGCTGTATGCAATTGAACTTCTTGAGCTGACCTTTTCAAGCGATGAGCAGGTGGTGTGCATTTCTGAAAACGATGCTTGCGGAGTGGATGCAATCCAAGTGATTTTGGGATGTAGTGTGGGCAAGGGTAACCTCCTGTTCCACATGTGCGGCAAACAGGCATTTTCTTTTTATAACAGAACTACCGGCAAATCCATAAGGCTCGTTTTAAAGCCAAAGCCCGAGGGCTTGACCAGAGAGCAATCCTTTGAATACTACCAGGGCTGTAAGCCTGAGGAAATGTTTGATGTCAAGCCTACTACGCTTGAGGTACCTGAGCATGCAAGAATATTTAATTCCATCGTTTGCGACCGCTGCGGAGAAACAACGGCGGAAAACTCGATAAGACTACAGGCAGATGAGCGCTTGTGTCGTGACTGCTATTTAGCGTATAACCGCTTTGATGTATAAATCAATGCGCTGTGACAGATATACGCTTTACGATATGAGGGCAAACTGCATATAAAAAGCACACCAGCAAAGAGAGGACTTCATAGCAATGCAAAGCAGCGCCTACGAAACCATTGGTTTCGTAGGCGCTGCTGACTTTTTGCTTGGTGTGGTAAATATTAATTATAGCACAAAGTGTCCTGCAACTCCAATGAGTGTACCCAAAACAACTGACATAACCGCCATTGGCATAGCAGATTTTTTGTCATCTCTTGCCACAAGGATTATAACCGGAATTGCCAGCAGCAGGGTAATCACTCCGCCCTCTAGCCACCACACCATACCGAATAATTCTGTATTAAAAATGATAAAAGGGGCAATGAGGTAATGTACAAACGCAGACGAAATGGAATATTTGTCAAGCTTCATCTTAATCATTGGCAGAATATCAATTGCTCCGGCAATGATGCCGATTAGCAGGGTAAGCAAAAGCACTTTCATAATACTTTTTCCTCCATATATTTTGTGCCGCAGTTATTGCAAACCACTTCGTATTGATAGCTATTCAGTTTTTTCTCTAGGACTGAGAACAGAGGTGATTGATCGTTGGGGCAGCACAGCCTGTTTTTTATCGTAATAAGTGGACGGGTCGTCGGAGCGGCGGAGCTGACGTCCCGAAAGGCAAGGTGCATACTGCCGTGCCCACCGCATCTGCACTTATATTCAAACCGAAAGCTGTCGTATGTAATGTAGCATAAATAACCGATGTTTTCGCCGCAGTGACCACAGTAAATCTAGCCGCCGCAGCTGCTTGCAAGTGTGGTATCCGTTAGTTCCTTAATGGTTGGCTGTCGTGACATTTCACACCTCCGCCTTGATAACGTCCATACTGGTGGATGCCAGCAGCTTTTCAAGGAAGCTCTTTGTGTTTAGCGGGGAGCGGTATTTCGGAAGCTGAGCAAAGACTTCGGACAAAAGGTCCATTTCCTCCATAGTCGCTGTAAAGCCCAAGGTGTCGGTGCTGTCAAGCTTTTCTAAACGGCTGTATTCAAGGTTTTGGGGATTGAGCCTGCGGGTTTGGACGGCGTAGCCCACACGCTTTGGGCAACTGCATTTTTCTGTTCCCGAAAGCCCGCAGTACTCGCCCAAAAATGCAGCCACCTTTTTACGAATGCGCGAAAGACGCTGACGGTAGGCATCGGCGGTCATACCCAAAATCTCACCGCACACCTTGCTGTCTGCCTTGAACATCAGCCCTAAAACATAAATACAGCGGCTTTCGGGGTCAAGGCATTGCAGCATCACATTGGTGCAGGACTGCTTTAACTCCTCGGCAAGAATATCATTCTCCACGCCTTGCAGTAGGTCATCAGTATTGGGGATAAAACCAGCGTTAATATCCTGAGCGTAGTATTCAAAGCTCAAGGGGCGCTGCGCGAACATCGACTTTTTGCAGTTGATTAAATAATTTGTAGCAATGCGGTAGACCCATGTGGAAAAGGCGCTCTCCTTGCGGAAAATGGAAAGCTGAGTTATGATTTTAATCATAATTTCCTGGGCGGCATCCTCTGCATCGTGAGGGTTTCCAAGCATACGCAGTGACAGGTTATATACCATATTCTGCACGCTGACAAGAAGTTTGCCCAGTGCACTTTTATCACCGTTTACTGCTTTGTCAATGAGCTCAAATGCTTCAGCTTGCATAAATACATCCTCCTTTGTTTTGTACCTCCCTTATTAGACAACACTGCCGACATGTTGTGACATAAAAATAATATTTTTATATCTCCGGATTTTCATGCAGAAACTCAAAATACGCACTGTTCAATTTGATTTTTTGTGCTGGACCTTAAAAATAATGCGAGCCTTGGAAAGCATCAGGTGCGGCGTATGGGCACTCTGGCGTATTATCGGTGTTACAGCCGCTTTGGGAGACGTCTGAAGCCCCATAAATAAAGAAAGAGCGGAAAGCAAAGTGCTATCCGCCCAAACTTCTTAATGCCGTCACGCCTAAAGGTACCCTTTGCACATGCAAAGATAAAGACATATCTTCAAGGTTGAAATATTAATCTGAGCACAATCAACTCAACAACACTGCGTTTAATTACTCAGCGGGTTCAATGGCATCATTCAATTTTAGCACGGAAATTGCATCTGTAATTGTTTTTTCGTATGCCTCCATTCCGTATTTATCCACCTCTGACTTGTTCTTTTCGCCGTGGGTAAGACAGCCGGCTCCGCCTATGCAGCCTCCTGTACATGCCATTCCTTCAATAAAGTTGCCATCCAGTGCGTTTGCAGACAGTCGCAGGAGTGCCTTTCGGCAGGCATCAATTCCGTCGCAAGCAACAGATTTCAATTCGAAATCTGTGCAGCCCTGCTCGATCAGTGCCTGCTTAACCGCATCGGACAGACCGCCGCTGCGAGCAAATATTCTGCCGAAATAAGAGGCGTTGTCAAGCACATCCTCGGGAAGTGCGGTTATGTCAAGCTCCTTACTGTCAAACAGCGCCTGAAGCTCTTCAAAGGTTATTACAGTGTCAATGTAGGGACGAACCTCTTCTTTCTGAAATTCCATCTTTTTAGCAATGCAGGGACCTATAAAAACGACCTTTGCCCCAGGGGTGGATTCCTTTATATATTTTGCAATTGTCGCCATCGGAGAAAGATTTCCGGACACGTACTGCTCAAGCTTTGGATGCTGCTTGTTTATGTATGAAACGAAGGCAGGGCAGCAGGAGCTTGTTAAAATACCCTTTTCTGCAAGCTCTGCGCTCTCCTTGTAGGCAACCATGTCGGCACCCAAAGCCGCTTCAACAATGGAATAGAAGCCAAGCTCTTTAATTCCGCTTATTACCTGTCCCAGCTTTGCATATGAAAACTGACTGGATATTGACGGGGCGACAACGGCATAAACCTTATAGCTGCTGTTGCCTTTGCTGTTTTTTATTAAATCAACAACATCAAGTATAAAGGATTTGTCGGTGATAGCTCCGAAGGGACATTGATAGACACAAGCGCCGCAGGAAATGCACTTGCCGTTGTCAACAGAGGCTTCGTTATCCTCGGTCATAGCGATTGCTTTTACCTTGCAGGAATTTTCGCAGGGGCGCAAATGATTTACGATAGCCGAATAGGGACACACCTTTGCACAGGCACCGCAGTTAACACATTTTGATTTATCAATATGGGCGGTGTGGTTATGGTCAAAGGTGATAGCTCCCTTACGGCAGGCGTCCTCACAGCGGTGTGCAAGGCAGCCGCGGCAGGAGGCGGTGACCTCGTAGCCACCGACAGGACATTCATCGCAGGCAATGTCTATAACTTCAATAACGTTTGGATTGCTTTTATCTCCGCCCATGGCAACTTTGACACGCTCGGCAAGAATAGCACGTTCCTTGTAAACGCAGCAGCGCATGGTGGGCTGTTTGCCGGGAACAATCATTTTGGGAATGTCTATGGCAGATTCAAGCAGGGTGTCATTCCATGCCTGTCTTGCAACCTCACGCAGCACCTTATATTTTAAGTATTGTACCTTTGTGTCAAACTTTCTCATTTTATATTCCTTCCTTAGAAATAGCTGACTTTAATTTTCTTTCCCATCTTTCTCAGACAATCGGACAGCTCATCCACAAGCCTCATCTTGATGTTGAAGCTTATGGGCAAATCGGGGTTCTGGTGAGCAGGATTTATAGCTCTGCCTACATAAAAGTTGATGTCGGTTGCCTCCTCAAATAGAAGCCTTGCTATCATCGAAGCGCCGTCGTGCTTGCAGCTCCAATAGGTGTAGGACTTGTTTTCAGACAAATAATCCTGTGCATAGGTCAGCACTCTGTTAATGGTTATTACACCCTCTGTTACCAAGTCCACGCCCTCAATTTTAGCAATAGGCGGAATATCCGGGTCGGGAAAATCCATGGTAGGCACAAGCTTTTTGCCGAGGAAAGCAGCAGCAATTGACGAGGTTGTCCCCCCGGAGACAATATGCTTTCCCTCCTTTGCAAAAAACAGGGACATCATTTTTTCGCAGTCGTCACGGTTTGAGGGTGGTCCGATTATCAAATTCATCGGTTCACGCTTGCGTATATGAACTGTGCACGCGGTGGTGTCATCACCGGGCTGACCGTCATAAAGCCTACAGCACTCATCCAGTAAAATGGTGGTGAGGATTTTTGCAGTGAAGCCAACATTGCAAAAGGTTTTCATATATGAAACGATATCCTTTCGCTCCCAACCAAAATTAAGGGTGTGCCCCACGCCTGCGTGGACGCAGCCGTCACTCATGGCAATAAAAACATCGTCTTCAAGCAGCTCAATACGGGATCGCAGAATTTTTTTTCCTCCTATGTTCATTTCGGTTACGGGGATATCGAATTCCTCCCCGTCACGAAGTAAAATCACCTGAGGATTATCATACTGTATTATTTCAGCCTCCTCGTTGTTGCGTATGCGAATTATTGTAAAAGTGGAGTAGGCAACCTCCCGAACGGAGCAGACGGGCAGCGTTGCAGCTATTGTCTCCACGCAGTCCTCAATTTCAAGTCCCTCTGCCATCATCGTTGAGATGATTTTTGCAGTAAGTGTGGATAAAATATTAGCCTTAACTCCGCTTCCAAGTCCGTCGGCAAGAACTATTGTTGTTGAGTTTTCGTTTTCCTCAACAATTTCAATGTGGTCGCCGCATAGCTCCTCGCCGTATTTATTTATACTGCTGTAGCCGATATCGGCGCAAAGGTCATTCATCGCTAATCGACTCCTTCAGCTTTGTAAGCGCAATTTTTGTTTCAGCCGCGGTTTCGCCGAGAAGCAAAGCAATTTCCTGCACAATACGCATTTGCTTTGCGACAACATTATCTGCTATGTCAATGGTTTGGCGGCTGATTGACTCCTTTTTCTGGCGCTCGGTGACCTCATCTGTCACATCCCGCATTATGCAGATAAGTATACGGTAGTCTCTGTCGTAAGTGATAGTTTCGTCCACATACTTTTTATACTCTGCAAGGTAAACTCTCTTGTCGTAGATGTTGCGACCTGAGTTTTTGACATCGATAAAATCCTGCGGGTCTAAAATACGAACGACCTGTTCGCCGAGAACGTCAGAGCTTGCGCGGATATTCATTATGTTGAGGGCAGGGCGATTTATCTGCTGCACCTCATACTTTTCGTTAAGAACAAAAACAGCGTAAGGTGTGTTGTTTATAATGTTGTTTGAAAAGCTCTCAGCCTTATCCATTAAAAAGGGCATACACATGGAGAGGTCTGCCTTGCCTTGATAGACGGCAATCGCCTTTTCGCGGCAAGAGTTGTAGCCGCAGGAGCCGCAGTTGAGCTCATGCTGAGGCTTGGTCTTGCCCATTTGCTTAAGTATTTCAGTAATTTCCGTTTCACTGGGGTCTTTAAGCTTCTTGTCTATCGGCTCGATTAGCTTTTTCATCGAAGACGCAGGCAGGGGAGAAACGTCAAAGTCACGGGTGCCTGCATAGGAACTTACTTCGGCGTAATCCCGAACAGGGGAGCGGTGATATTTCTCCATGACGGGGCCTCCGACACAGCTCCCCGCGCATGCCGACATTTCAATAAAGCAATTGTGCAGACCGCCGTTTTCAATGTCACGAAGAGCGGCAATGCAGTTTTCAACACCGTCTATTGCAAGGTAGGTGTAGTCAGTTTGGTTGCAGACCATTGTTTTGAGTATTCCGCCTGTAGTGGGGAAGAATCTGGCGAGACTTTCCTCTGTACTGTCCTTTTCGGGGGAAAGCTCAATATTTTCTTGACTCAGCCATTGTGTAAGCTCCTCAAAGGTCAGAACTGCATCCACTATGTCGCCGTAATGGTCTGCTTCGTCCTTTTTTGCAAGGCACGGCCCAATAAAAACGGTTTTGCATCCGGGATTGCGGCGCTTTATATCAAGACAATGTGCCTGCATTGGAGAAACCACATCCGCAAGATATTGCAGCTGCGCGGGAAAGCACTTCTGGATTAGCAGATTAACGGAATGACAGCAGGAGCTAATGAGAATATCCCGCTTTTCTTCCGCGAGCATACGTTCATATTCTGATTTTACCAAGGTTGCACCGATAGCGGTTTCTTCGGTGTCGGCAAAGCCGAGACGGGACAGCGCTTTTTTAACAGCGGAAATCCCAATGCCGTTATAGTTTGCGATGAAAGAGGGCGCGATGCTTGCAATAACTGGAGCTCCGCTTTGAAGCATCGTTTTAACGGTTTCAAGACTGCTTACGATTTCCTTTGCGTTTTGGGGACATACAACAAAGCAATGTCCGCACAGAATGCACTCGTTTCCGATAATATTAGCCTGTCCGCCGGAAAAACGGATAGACTTTACCGGACAATTCCGAATGCACTTGTAGCAGTTTTTGCAGTTAGATTTTTTGAGCTTTAAAAAATCGGACATTTTATTCACCATCCTTATTCTTTAGTCCGAGCGGGGAACGCCGTTTTATGTATCGGCTCTTTTTAGAACCTCTTTTTCAAAAAATGTCGTCACCGTTTCAGGCGAAAGAGAGAAGATCTTATCATCAAGGGTTACGCTAACTCCCTTTTGGCAATTGTTCATGCAGAAAACTCCGCAAAGCTCCACATCGTTTTTCAAGCCGTGCTCTTCAATAAGACTTTGGAGCTGTTCAACTACCTGACGGGATCCCTTCAAATGACATGAGCTTCCGATACAAACTGTGATTTTCATAATAATCTCTCCTGATTTATTTTAAGCTTCATCCTGCACATCAGCAGTTCGACAGCGTTTGTTAAAGATTTAATTATTAGCTGCATACCAAGCCCTTTTTCTGCGCAATGGCAAGGCTGGTTACATTGCAAAGTGATGTTTGTTATTAGTCTGATTGTGGACTATACCACAGGCGCACAGCGCCGATGTGGTATATGCTGTTAAATCGGTATAATGTCTGTAAGACATTATACCACAGGCGCACAGCGCCGATGTGGTATATGCTGTTAAATCGGTATAATGT
>CAZAIU010000016.1:36007-57510 GCA_964485265.1 uncultured Oscillospiraceae bacterium
CTGTAAGACATTATACCACATGGTGTACTAATAAGGCAAATGTGATTAAAAAAGCTGGCTGCACGTTGTCCTTGCTTTGAAATTGTGCCTATACACAGATGCATGCGTTGTCACAGGTATGCTTCTAGGCTGTATTTGTATAATGTATAGGCTTGCTCTATGAGTTTTTAAAAAAAGAGCGAATAATACTAATTGGTATTTTTCGTGGAAGGAAACTATAATAGAATTAAACTTAGTTAATAATAAAACAAATATAATGCAAATGCTGTGCAGAGGTAAATACTATGGTCAATAATTTCAAAAATATTTTTAGCCCTCTGAAGGTTAGAGGTCTTACTATTCCTAACCGCATTGCAATGATGCCAATGGGAAGTGACTTCGCAGGAACAAACGGAGAACTGACGGACGAGCATATAAAATACTATGAACTTCGCGCCCGTGGCGGCACAGGACTTATTATTGTTGAAAATGTCTGCGTCAAGCACCCCGAAGGCTCAAACGGAACAACGCAGCTGCGCATAGACAAGGATTGCTTCATTCCCCGCTTGTTTAACATGACGGAGTCACTTCATAGATATGGCGCCTGCGTGGGCGTGCAGATTAACCATGCGGGCGCCTCCGCAATGGAATCAAGAATAGGCATGCAGCCCGTTTCCTCCTCAAATCTGCCCTCGAAGCCCGGCGGAGAGATACCTCGCCCTCTTTCAAAGCAGGAGCTTGAGGGAATTGCAAAGCAATACGGCGCTGCGGCAAAGCGTGCAGTAAACGCAGGCTTTGATTTGGTGGAAATCCACGCGGGTCATTCTTATTTGATAAGCCAATTTCTCTCTCCCACAATGAATAACAGGAGGGATGAATTCGGCGGCAGTGCGGAAAACCGCGCAAGATTCTGCCGTATGGTTATTGATGAGGTTCGCGCAGCGGTAGGTCCTGCTGTGCCAATATCCCTTAGACTTAGTACGGACGAGCTTGTTGAAGGGGGCAATACGCTTTCAGACTGTCTTGAATATCTTGAATACCTGAATGACGAGGTTGATATCTTTGACACCTCCTGTGCACTAAATCAGACAATACAATATCAAATTGACGCAAACTACCTTGAGGACGGATGGAGAAGCTATATGGCGAGGGCTGTCCGCGAGAAGTTTGGAAAGCCCACAATAGCAATGGGCAATATCCGCGACCCCAAGGTCGCAGAGAACATAATTGCAAGGGGAGATGCCGATTTAATAGGTATCGGCAGAGGGCTTATTGCAGACCCAGACTGGTGCAACAAAGCAAAATACGGAGATGTGCAGGACATTCGCAAGTGCATATCCTGCAACACGGGCTGCGTAGGCAACAGAATAGGCGGAAACAAGCCTCTGCGTTGTGCGGTTAATCCCGATTTGATAAACGGCGATGCTTACAAAAAGACCAAAGTTAAAACGCCCTGCAAGGTCGTTGTGATTGGAGCAGGCACAGCCGGACTTGAGGCTGCCTGCACTGCCGCTGAGCTTGGCTGTGAGGTCACATTATTTGAAAAAAAAGACCACGTGGGCGGCTTGTCTGTTGAAATATCAAAGCTTCCCGCGAAAACAAGACTTGCAGATTTCCCTGCGTATCTCAAGCACAGAGCTGAAAAGCTGGATAATTTAAAAATCAGACTTGGCGCAGAAGCCGCTGCAAAAGATGTTTCTTCGGAAAATCCCGATATAGTCATAAACGCAACAGGCAGCGTTCCTCTGCTTCCGCCGATTGAGGGCTTGTTGGAAAGTCTGTCCGACAAAAATGCAAATGTATATACAGTTATGGACCTTATAGGCAGTGTTAATGATTATCCGGCTGATATGACCGGAAAAAAGGTTGCGGTTATCGGCGGCGGTGCGGTAGGACTTGATGTTGTGGAATTTTTCGCTCCCCGAGGCGCGGAAACAACCATTATAGAGATGGCACCCGCAATTGGCAGAGGACTGGATGCTTCAACTGCATCAAGCACTAGAGAGTGCATCCAAAAGCACAATGTAAATGCAATGGTCAACACAGCTCTGAAAACTGTTAAGCCTGACCGCTTTGTGGTTGAGCACGATGGCAAAACGCTTGAAATACCCTTTGATTACGGCTTTATCTGCATGGGTATGAGGGCACACTCTCCCATTTGGGACGAGCTGCAAAAGGAATTTGACGGCAAAAACACTGAGCTTTTAAATATTGGCGACAGCCTTCGTGCGCGCCGCATCATCGAAGGCACTGATGCAGGGCATCACATGGTTCTTCGCACGCTTGAGCGGCTCGGCTTTATTGATTAATACAACACTCTTCTCCTCCATAATGTTTCTCCTCTCTCCCCAAAAGCAGCGGGCATATGCCCGCTGCTTAAGTTTTAATTAATTCTGCAAATGATAGGCGCAGCCTATTGATTAAAATCACTTGTTATAAAAATAGCAATTGGACACGACCTTTATATCCGCATAAAATTGTACTTAGAAAAAGGCACCTTAAAAGCCGCAACAGCAAGTAATATTTAAATAGAGTTTCAAGCAATTAACACATAAAAGGAGAAAGTCATGGAAAAACGTATAACAGGAAAGACAAAGCTTTTGGCACTTATAGGAAGCCCTGTGGATCATTCAGGTTCGCCGGCTATGTATAACTATTGCTTTGAAAAGCTTGGCTATGACTGCGCCTACATGGCGTTTGATGTGCCGTTGGATAATCTCAAGACGGCTATGGACGGAATTAAAACCCTTGGACTTAAGGGTATTAACATCACAATGCCTTGCAAATCGGAGGTCATAAAACACCTTGACGCAATCAGTCCCGCCGCAAAGCTTATCGGCGCGTGCAACGTGGCAGTTAACGAGGATGGCGTATGGATTGGACACAATACAGACGGCATTGGGTTCGTTGAAAATCTAAAGACAAATGGTGTTGAAGTTAACGGAAAAAATATTGCAATTATCGGTGCAGGCGGGGCAGGAACAGCAATCATTGTGCAGTGTGCACTTTCCGGAGCAAAGAATATTTCCGTGTTTAATATAAAGGATCCGTTTTTTGACAGGGCGGTGAAAATGGCGGAAAACGTCACGGCAAGCGTACCCGGCTGCAATGTAAAGGTGTACGATTTGGCAGACGAGGAACTTTTGATTAAAATGGTTGGGGAAAGCGATGTTTTTGTCAACGCCTCAAGAGCGGGAATGCACCCCAACGAAAATGAAATGCCGATTAAAAGCACTGCGGCATTTCATGAAGGACTTGTTGTCTGCGACACTGTATATAACCCCAGAGAAACAAAATTTCTCAGTGAGGCGCAAAAATGCGGATGTAAGACAATAGGCGGCGTTGGAATGCTCATATATCAGGGAGCTGCCGCGCTAAAGCTGTTTACAGGCGGAGATATGCCTGTGGATGAGGTTAATCAGCTGTTCTTCTCGTAATCCATGCAACATGTTGCTGCTCTCAAATAAAAGACTCTGTCGATAAAGTGTTCTGGACTTAATCAACAGGCACAAAGCAAAAAGCAGGCACCGTTTAAGAGGTGTCTGCTTTTTGCGTCTTTACAAAATGAAACGAGAGGTTTAACGTTTTTAAGTGAACTTTTAGGGATGGGGCGTTTTACAAAAGACGTTTTTACTTTTGAGAAATATATAATTTTGGAAAGCTATATGGTTCAAAAGCTCCCCAAAAGCACGGTGATAAATTTGAATTACAATCATGCTATAATTAGGCAAATTGCATAGAATGATTGAACGACTTTGGTGTTTGATAACGTCCACAAAAACAGCTAACAAGGTTATGATGAACGTATCAAGTTAGATGTTCTTTGGAGGAAATCAAAAATGTTGCAGACTATAATAAAAAAGGGGTGCTATCAGGACTCGGTTGCGCTGATGCTTTTAACCAGCAGACTGTCCTCAATTGATGGAATAAATAAGGCGTCCATTATGATGGCGACCCCTGCAAATAAAGCCATATTTACTCAAAGCGGCTTGGAGACGGAAGAACTGCTTGCAGCCAATGCAAATGATATGGCGATTGTTGCCGATATTACAGACGCGTCAATAATGGAAATACTGCTAAACGAGGTGGACGCGTTTATAAAAAATCAGGCGACTCTAGGACAAAATGATATAGAGACTGAACACATCAAAACGTGGGAAGCTGCTAAGAAAGCCATGCCTGACGCAAATTTGGCGGTAATATCAATACCCGGAGCCTATGCGGCAATGGAAGCAGACCGCGCACTTGATGAGGGCATGAATGTGTTTATGTTTTCAGATAACGTTACAATTGAGGACGAAGCACGGCTCAAAAAAAAGGCCCACGAGCTTGGGCTTGCAGTTATGGGACCTGACTGCGGCACGGGAATAATTCAAGGAGTGCCGATTGCGTTTACTAACTACGTTGCCAATGGAAATATTGGAATAGTGGGAGCATCCGGTACCGGAATTCAAGAGCTTACAACTATAATTGATAGACTTGGAGAAGGAGTTACTAACGCAATAGGAACAGGCGGAAGAGATCTTTCAGCAGCGGTTGGCGGAATAACCATGCTCGACTGCATAGACGCAATGGAGGAGGATTCCGCCACAAAGGTGCTTGTTATAATATCAAAGCCCCCTGCAAAGGAAGTGCGAGACAGGATTTTTGAAAGGCTTTCAAATTGTTCTAAGCCTGTTGTTTCCCTGTTCCTTGGAGAAAAACCAGCATTTCATGAAGCCGGTTTTTACCACGCGTACACGCTTGACGAGGCAGCAAGAATTGCAGTTGCACTCCTGCGTGAAGATACTGTTGTACCGTTCACAGCGGAAATGCCGTCCGGTGATTTCTTTAAGGCAGAAGAAAAAAAGACGATTAAGGCGTACTATTCGGGGGGAACTCTTGCAGGCGAAGCCGCAATGCTTATTAAGGATGCGCTTAGTATCAAGCTGCCGCCTGAAAAAGAAGATGGATTTATGCTCAATTATGAGGGGAACATTGTCGTTGACTTGGGAGATGACGTATACACTCAGGGCAAGCCGCATCCCATGATTGACCCTGCAAAACGAGTTGAATGCATGGCGGAGGCTGTTGATGATGCGTCTACCGGCGTAGTTCTTATTGACATCGTTTTGGGATATGGCTCTCATGAAAACATGGCGGGAGCCCTGCTGCCTGCAATTATTAAGCTTAAGAAAAAGGCTGATGAAGAAAACCGCAGAGTATATTTTGTTGCAACAGTTTGCGGTACACGGAAGGACTATCAGGACTACGACAAGCAGGTAAAGCTGCTAAAGGATGCAGGCGTCATAGTTTGTGAAACAAACATGATAGCGGCGGAAACAGCAATACATATCATTGGACATAAGGTTTCTGCTCCTTTAAAAGAAATTGCCGGAAGCCAAGGCACGGACGGAGGACACATAAGCGTAAGCGAGGGAGTTAGGCGGCTGATAAGTGAGAAACCCAAGTGCATTAATGTTGGACTTTCAAGCTTTTCAAAGGTAATTTCGGATTTTGACTGCCCTGTTGTGCAGTTCGACTGGGCACCTCCCGCGGGCGGTGATTTGGAAATGATGAAAATGCTTAGATTTTTAAGAGAGTATAGGTTTTAAAGGAGAGTGAGGATCCGGTATGATTTACAGTACAATTGACGAGGCAAATAAAGCCGTTATAGATAAGGTAGTCGCATCTTCGCCTGTGCTAAAGGATGTTGTGCCTGCAAAGAGTGTTATTAAGGAATTTAACGATGGTAAGCTGCTTTTGCATGCGGGACCGCCAATAAAATGGGGAAATATGACGGATCCAATGCAAGGTTCTTGTATAGGAGCCAGTCTTTTTGAGGAATGGGCAAAGACGGAGGAAGAAGCGAGGTTTTTGCTGTCCTCCGGTAAAGTCAAATTTATGCCCTGCCACCATGCAAGCGCTGTTGGCCCTATGGGGGGAATAACCTCTCCCAATATGCCTGTTTTTGTAGTTGAAAACGAAAGCCATGGCAACAGGGCGTATTGCACAATGAACGAGGGAATAGGCAAGGTACTGCGATTTGGTGCATATTCTCAAGAGGTTGTTGACCGCCTGTGCTGGATGCGTGATGTGCTTGGACCCGTCCTCAGCAAGGCGCTGCATACGCAAAACGGCGGATTAAATATCAACCCGTTAATCGCCAAGGCGGTTGCAATGGGGGACGAATTTCATCAGCGGAACATTGCCGCATCACTGCTGTTTTTGAAAGAAATGAGCCCAATTATTACAGGACTGGATATAGATGAAACAGAAAAGCTTCAGGTAATTAAATTTCTTGCGGATACAGATCAGTTTTTCCTTAACCTGATGATGGCAACGGGCAAGGCTGTTATGGACTCTGCCAGAACCGTAACTGAGGGAACGATTGTTACTGCAATGTGCAGGAACGGAGAAAACTTCGGAATTCGCATAAGCGGCATGGGAGATGAGTGGTTTACAGCGCCTGTAAATACTCCTAAGGGACTATACTTTACCGGCTATGACGGGAATGATGCCGCGCCCGACCTTGGAGACAGTGCGATTACCGAGACATTTGGAGTTGGCGGAATGGCTATGATAGCCGCACCGGCGGTTACACGCTTTGTAGGTGCCGGCGGATACGAGGATGCACTGAGGACGAGCAATGAAATGATGGAAATTGTGATTGACCGAAATCCAAATTTCACTGTTCCAACGTGGAATTTCCAGGGGATATGCTTGGGAATAGATGCCCGCAGGGTTGTTGAAACGGGAATAACTCCGATTATAAATACAGGCATTGCACATAAAATTGCGGGGTATGGTCAAATAGGAGCCGGAACAGTCCGCCCGCCTGTTGAGTGCTTTCAAAAGGCAGTAGAGGCTTACGCTGAAAAGCTTGGTTATAAAAAATAATATAAACCGACGCCTGATACCGTAAGCTTACGGTATCAGGCGTCGGACAGTTTTGCTATTTATAAGATTTGACGCAGTTCTTTTAGTGAGCGTATGTGGTATTTGATTTTTAATGAGAGCGGAGCTATCAAACACTTCGGGTCGAACCAACAGCAGTCAATTCCTGCATTATTTCCGCCCTGCATGTCACTGGTAAGCGAGTCACCGATTATTATTGCAAGGTCTTTTGAAAAATCGGTAATTTTCTCAAAGCAGCCGTCAAAAAACCTTACATCGGGTTTTTCAAATCCAAGTGCTTCGGAAATAAAAATACCGTCCATGAGTTCTCCGAGACCGGTGTTTTTAAGCTTTCCGCTTTGTGCGGCAGCCGTGCCGTTTGTAACAACATACTGCTTGTAATTGCCTTTAAGGTCAGAGCATAGCTCAAGAGCATCATCGTTCATAACACAGTTTTCACCTAAAGCACTTTGATATAAGCGATTCATCTCGGCGGCATCAAGATTTTTTGCACCCAGATATTCAAAGAAATCTGAAAAGCGCAGCTCTAATGCCAGCTTTTTTTCAATAAGGCCCTGTTCCAAAAGCCGCCAATAGCCCCGATTGATCTCGGCGTACTCTTCTAAGTCCTCCGCCGTAGGAAAAAGATCAAATTTTGAAAAACAGTATTTCAGCGCAAGCTTTTCAGATTTATCAAAATCTATCAGTGTTCCGTCAACATCCCAAAGAATGAATTTATATTTTTTCTCAGATGTCATTTTATTGTCCTCCGGTTTCAATACAGCGCATAGCCTCCGCAACGAAAACTAAGCCGCTCAAGGTATCTGCGCCGGAGCTGTGCCCTATGGCGGAGAAGCTTTGAACAACTGTTTGCTTATCTGCTCCGCAGGCAAGCTTTATAATAGCCTGTCCGAATTGACCTTCCATAGAGCAGCGGAGAAAAGCAGCGCTGATATCATTTGTTTTAAATAGATTTTCACTCAGCTTTGCAATCAGTGCAAAACGCAGGCATCTGGCACTGTCGCTGTCGATAATGTAGCAAGCGGCAAGCATACCGCATAAAAAATCATCGCCTGAAGGCGTAAGACCCTCGCCAAGACCGACCAGATTAATTGCACATTCAGCCGCAGAAGCCCAATCCCGAGAAATCAAGTCGTTATAGCATAAAGAAAGAATTTTGGCCGCTTCTCGAGCGGCAGGGGAGCTTTTCCATAAAGCTCCATTTTGGATAAGAACATCGGCAAAGCCGCTGATGGGCATCAAGGCGCTTAAGCAGGCTTGCAGAAACTGTGTATCGGATAGCCTGCCAGGCTCAAAAGATGAGCTGACAGCGGAATGAAGGTCACAGTTCCAGCACGGCGAAAAATCATACATAAACAAAACGCCGTTTATATAAAGACCATCATTTGCCGCACTTACCTCCATGCCAGAAGAGAAGTTCAATCCGCACAGCTCCTCGGGAGAGCAATTTGTTTCCAAGGACAGTGGAGACAGGGGAGAGCTTTTTGATTGCACAGAGAGAAGATGATTAGCCGAGCATATATTAATTGTTTTGTTATAAACAGAATGTGTTTGACCGCAGCTTCGCTGACGAAGGATGTCAAACGCATAATTTGAGCATGATATTATCTTAAAAATGTGGCTCACCACCTAAAAAATAATGCAAGCACGGTGCTTGTATTAAATTATAACATATTTTGCACCCAATTGGATAGGCACTGTAAACAAGAATCTGAACAGTCATGCAACAGCTTGAACAGTTAAACAAAGCGAAACACGGTACGTTACGCAGTTGGCGAAACGGCATATTGTGCACTGTGCACGATTGTTTGCTGATATTTCGTGCATGGAACCGATTTGTTTTTTCTGAAAATATGACAAAATAATAATACAAAACAAGTATAACAAAAGGTTTTGGGAGGCAAAAATGGTCTTATACAATGACGTTAAGAAAAATACATACTACGATTCTGTAACTCTGATGCTGTTTTCAGGGAACATCACCTCCGCAAAGGGCGTTAAGGATGCCTCTGTAATGATGGGTACTGACCACAATAAGTCACTTATGATTAAGGCGGGAATTCTTTCGGAGGACGCGGCTGCAAAAGCAAGCCCCAATGATCTGATAATAGGAATACTTGCGGAAAGTGAAAAAGCTGTTCAAGAGACAGTAAGGCTGTTGGAGGAACAGTTTGAAAACAAGACCAAGGCTTCGGCCGGTGATGAGCGCATAAAAGTCAAAACGCTTGACGGAGCAGTCAAGCAATTGGGAAATCCCAATTTTGCTGTTATTTCTCTGCCCGGTAAATATGCAAAGAACGAAGCAATGAAGGCAATGAAAAATGGCATGCATGTTTTGCTTTTCAGTGATAACGTTTCACTTGACGAAGAAAATGAACTGAAAGACTATGCGCTGGAGCATGAACTTTTGCTTATGGGGCCAGATTGCGGAACCGCCATAATAAACGGGGCGGCCTTGGGCTTTGCAAATGTTGTGCGAAGAGGAGACATCGGCTTGGTTGCGGCAGCCGGAACAGGGCTGCAGGAGGTAAGTGTACTTATCGACAGACTGGGGGCAGGCGTTTCTCAGGCACTGGGAACCGGAGGAAGAGACGTTAAGGATGAGGTGGGCGGCAAGATGATGATTGCCGCACTCAAGGCTTTAAATGAGGACACCATGACAAAGGTTATAGGAATAGTCTCAAAGCCGCCTGCTCCTGAGGTGTTGGAGAGAATTATGAGACTTACATCGGGTTTTGAAAAACCAGTGGTTGCCTGCTTCTTGGGAGGAGACCCGGAGGTCGTGTGCAGCTCCGGCGCTGTTTTTGCGGATACGCTTGAGGATGCCGCTGTTATGCTTGTCGATATTTCAAAATATGCTGATGCCAGTCCGGCAAGACATCTTGTTGATAAAACAACGGTGTGCGATGAATTAAAGAAGTACAGCAAAAAACAAAAATTCGTTCGAGGGCTGTACTCTGGCGGAAGCCTGTGCTATGAAAGCATGCTGTTAACGGAAAACGCAGTAGGGCGGGTATACTCAAACATCAGTCATGACGAATTCGAGCTTGAGAATGTGGAAAAATCAAAGGAAAACACATTTATAGACATGGGCGATGACTATTTTACTGATGGCATGCCACATCCGATGATTGATCCGAGACTAAGAGCTGAGAGAATAAAAAAAGAGGCTCAAGATGAAGAGGTTGCAGTGATTCTTCTTGACTGCGTACTTGGATATGGCTCTCATGGGGACCCGGCAGGCGCGCTTACAACGGCAATAAAGCAGGCAAATGAAACATCGAAGGGAAGACACATAACGTACATTGCGTCGGTTTGCGGAACAGATTCCGATTTTCAAAACTGTACTGAGCAGGAGCAAAAGCTCAGGGACGCAGGAGTTATCGTTATGCCCAGCAATGCGCGAGCCGCAAAACTGGCTGCGGATATATTGAAAGCAATTTAGGATATGAGGGAGAGAGTATGAACGGAATAAACAAGCTGTTTGAAGAAAAGCTGGTCTGTATAAATATGGGACTTGAAAGCTTTTTCGATGCAATGGGAGATCAAAACCTCAGTTGTGCTCATGTAGAGTGGAAGCCGCCTGCGGGTGGAAATCCACAGCTTATGGAAATTCTCAATTGGCTTGAGAGCTGATTGCGGTGACCTATAAATACTTAGCCTGAAAGGACCCATCACTTATGAAAGAAATTGTTAAAGAAGCAAATGATAAAGCTGTGGCAAAGCTAAAAAATGCCATGCCGTTTTGGGTGGATGTAAATTCTGCTCATGAGTCACTTGGAATTGACAAATATACACTGCTGCACGCCGGTCCCCCCATAACATGGGAGGAAATGTGCGGTCCGATGAGAGGTGCCGTTGTTGCAGTGCTTAAATATGAGGGGCTTGCAGTCGGTGATGACGAGGCATGGAAGCTTGCAGGCTCGGGCAAGATCAAATATGAGCCGTGCCATCACTATCATGCAGTTGGACCTATGACGGGAATCACTTCATATTCAATGCCCCTTATCTGCGTGGAGAATAAAGAAAACGGAAACGTTGCATACAGCACGTTTAACGAGGGAGCCGGAGATGTTATTCGTTTTGGCGCCTACGGTGAAAATACGGTCAGAAGGCTCAAGTGGATAGAAACAGTATTTGCCCCGGTTATGAAAGCTCTTGTACAAAAAAGCGGCGGCATTAATGTAAAGGCTATAATTTCCCAGTCTTTAAACATGGGCGACGAATTACATATGAGAAATGCTGCTTCCACCAACCTTTTTATTAAAACCATTGCAACGGGACTTTCGGAGGTGTGTGATGATATTTCGGTGCTAAGAGAATGCATTCGATTCATGACTGAAAATAACGACCAGTTCTTCCTGAACTTCGCAATGGCTGCAAATAAGTCGGCTGCGGACGCAGCCCATGGGATACCTTATTCTACGCTGGTAACCGCAATGGCAAGAAACGGAGTTAATATCGGAATAAGAGTCAGCGGGCTTGGCGATGAATGGTTCGCTGCTCCGGCTGCCGAGGTTGAGGGGCTGTACTTTTCCGGATATAGCGCTGCTGATGCAAACAAGGATATCGGAGACAGTGCAATTATGGAGACAGGCGGTGTGGGCGGATTTGCAATTGCGGCGGCACCGGCTATAGTTCGGTTCCTTGGAGCAGGCACATACCGTGATGCGTTGAATTTTACAAACGACATGTACGAAATTGGGTATTCCGAAAGCGAGCAGTATACAATTCCAAACCTCGACTACAGAGGAACGCCCATCGGAATTGATATATCAAAGGTGGTTGCAACAGGAATTTGCCCAATAATTAATACAGCCATTGTCAGCAAGGAGGCGGGCGTGGGAATGATTGGTGCAGGAATTTCACGTGCGCCTATGCGTATGTTTGAAAACGCCCTGCTAACCTATGCAGATAAATATAAGAACAACAAAAACTAATCACAAGGAGAATAAACATGATGAAAGACGCAAACGTATATCGCTTGCCTATGTCAGGCCCCGATGATGTTTCAGAGCTTGCAAAGCTAATTGATGAGGGCACCATTGACCCCCGAGATATTGTTGCAATTAAGGCACAAACTGAGGGTGATGCATATTCAAGAGGTTACAGCATGCTGAACTTTGAGCTGATGCTTGCCGAAAAGATGAGCATTACCCGTGAAGAGGTTGCAGCTCGTATTCCTATGCTTATGATTGGTCTTACCGGTGGGCTTATGAGCCCCCATTACAATGTTTTTACAAGCAAGGACGTCGATGCAAAGGAAACAGGCGAAAAGCGCTTCACAATTGGTGTAAATGTAACCCGTGTGCTCCTGCCGGAGGAGTACGGCACAGCGGTTCAAGTTAGATTAGTTGCAGAAGGGGTTAAGGAAGCTATGAAAGCTGCAGGGATAGAGGACGTTTCAGATGTCCACTGTGTTTCTATAAAGTGCCCTGCAATGACGGGAGCGCGTCTTGCGGACGCAGCGTTCAGAGGCAAGGCATGCGTGAGCAGCAACACTGTTGAAGCAAGCTCTAAGGCAAAGGGAGCATGTGCCTTAGGTGCGGCACTGGGTCTTGGAGAGATAAAAGACAGCGATGTTACTGATGAGGTTATTTGCAAGGACTGGAACCTTTACTCCAATGTTGCAACTACATCCGCAGGAAATGAACAGGTTGCATGCAAGATACTTGTACTGGGCAACTCCGCAAAATCCGTAAGCAAGCTGCATATGGGAAGCGGCGTTATGAAGGATACTCTTGACGTTGAAGGAGCAAAGGCAGCGTTTAAGAGCGCGGGCTTGAAATTTGATGATGTTATCCCCGAGCAGGAGAGAGCACGCATTGAAACAGTGATGATAAATGCGGGAGCGGATGCGCAAGGCTCAATTAGAGGACGCCGAACAACCATGAAGTCCGACTTTCTTCAGAGCTATCAAGGGATTTTTGCCAAAGCGGTTATTAATGCCATTGTTGGCTCAATGATTGGAGATACAATGATTCTGGCTTCAGCGGGATACGAACACCAAGGCCCCCTTGGTGCAAACCTTGTTAACGCCATTGTCAGAGTTGAGGATTAGCATATGTCAAAGCTGATGATAAAAAACGCCTGTATTGACGGCGGTATATCGGATGTTTTAATACACGATGACCTCATTTCTGATATAGGCAAGGGACTTTGCACGAATTCAGATACCATTGAACTTGATGCCAAGGGTGCAATTGTGATTTCCGGGTTCGTAGATTGCCATGCACATATTGATAAATCCCATTTGAACGATAACGGCAGAACATTATATGTTCACGGCACAGGACCTCAAAAGGGAGCGCTGACCCGTCAGGAAAAAGAAAAGTTTACAGTTGAAGATATTTCCATGAGGGCAGAGCTTGTTATCAAGCACGCCATAAATACAGGCACAATTGCCATGCGGACAAACTGCGATGTTGACGCAATTGTCGGTCTAAAAGGTGTAGAGGCACTTCTTGAATTAAAAGAAAAGTATAAAAATGAGCTGGAGCTTCAGGTCGTGGCGTTTTCTCAGGAAGGCATCTTTCAGGACGGAAAAACGCCGGAGCTTTTGGAAGAGGCTTTGCGCATGGGTGCCGATTTGGTGGGCGGTCATACTATTGCCGCAGGCGAAGGCAAAAAGCACATTGATTTTATCCTGAATTTAGCTGCAAAGTATGATATAGAAGCTGATTTCCATCTTGATGAATCTGGAAACAGGGAGCACTATTTGCTGCCCTATCTGTCCCGAAGGATGCAGGAGATGGATATGTGCGGAAAGATTAATGCTATACATATGTGCACCTTATCCGCATTGACAGAGGATGAGCTAAAGCAGGCAATGGATTATATTTCTGCATGCAAGCTTAAGGCAACCATTGCCCCGTCCGCAATATCCACAAGAAAAATAGCGCCCGTAAAGGAACTGCTTAAGAACGGAGTTGCTGTTGGTCTAGGCTCTGATAATATTCGTGACTTCTTTAATCCCCTTGGCTGCGGCGACATTAAGCAAATGGCACTTCTTCTGTCATATCTGCAAGCATTTTACAGTAAGGAAGAAAACAGCGCAATTTGGTCCATGATTACGGACGGCGGAGCAAAGCTGATAAGTGCAGATTACGGAATTAAGGCTGGCAAAAAAGCAAACCTTACCCTGTTTCCTGCTAAATCTGAATTGGAGATAATAGCAAATCAAATTCAGCCTGAATTGATTATACGTTCAGGAAGGGTTATATCAAAATTCAATTAACACAAGCGATATTTTGATGTATACCATACAAAGAGCTTGTGATGCTAAGTGTGGCTGCACTAACCGCGGAAGCAGGCTTAGGCATATAAGTGCCGTGTTCAGACTGTCGAAGAACCCGACTTTTCAACGTGCAAAAGTCGGGTTCTTTGACGACCTGCTTTCACCAATGAGGCTGAGAACAAATCTACTCTCAGCCTCATCGGGGGGATGGTATATATTGCTTTCGCGGAATATGCCATTGTCTACTTGATATTTAGAATTTTCATTACACGCAGCCCTACCTGAAGTGCCAGCAATTCGGTCGAATCCTTTAAATCTGAATTTAAAATTTCCTTGATTTTATCAATGCGGTATATAAGAGAATTTCTATGCAGAAAAAGCTTCTTTGCAGCGGTACTGACATTCCCATTACATTCAAAATAAACCTCAAGAGTTTCAATTAGATTTGTGCCATGAGATCTGTCATAATCCAGGAGCTTACCCAGTGAAAGCCGGCTGAAGCTTTCAAGAACCTGTCTGTCACCAACCGAGTCAATCAATTGGTCAACAATGCAGTCCTCATAAAAGCAAATACAGTTTGCTCCGTAGTTGCTTAAATATCTGATTGCTTCATTTGCCTGAATATAGCTTTTGCGTATATTCAGGTAGTCCTCAATGGGGGTACCGATACCAATTGTAAATTTTTGACCGCCAAGCTCCCGAATTTGGTCTGCAACCAGGTCGGGGAACTCACAGAGAAAATCCTTTACCTGCTTGTCCTTTTGTTCGCTGTGTACTTGAATAAATGATATTATTAAATTTGAACGGTGAATAGACACAGTGTTCTTACCGTTTTTCTGTGCAAGCTCATCAATCTGTGAAATGACGTTTTGCTTAAAATGCAGATAATTGTTGCGGAAGTCCTCGCTTTTTTCAATCAATGCTTCTGCATCATAAAATTTTATTACCATACACAAATAAGTGTTTCGGGTATCCATGTGGTGTATTTCAGCAAGACTGGTAACGGCATTGACAGATTCGATTTTCCCCTGCAAAAGGTCATCAAAGAAGTCTTGCCTCAGTTGATGCCGTACCTCATTGAGCTGCTTTGCCTTTACACGTTCCAGAACTAATGGAATGGTGGCACTTTCCAATGCGATAAAGTCAAGATAGCTGGTTTGGTGGTTCATCTCAAATACTATGACATACCCGTAAATTGAATTGTCATCCTCCAGAAGCCCGACCCTTGTAACAAGCGAGCCGTTTTCGTCCGGATATGGACGCGTGATAATTTTTGCATTTCCAATTATCTTTTTTGGAAGTGTGTTCAAAAACTCCTGAGGGAATACACACTGCTGAACCTTCAATTTCAAATCACGGAGCAAATCATCAGGATCATATTGGACAATAAGGCGCCAACGGCTGTCTACAAGAATAACCGGATTTCGGACAAAGTTGTATAGAGTGCAGATTATTCCGTAAACACCACCGCCGTTCAAGGAGCATTCGTTGAAGCTGTTGTGAATACGAAGATATTCGGTGAGCTGTGTTTCTTCCCTTATACGCAGGGAATTATTTATTTCATTTGCAACATCGGAAAGGGAATACTTGAGGGGAATCTCCAGTATAGGTACGCCAAGCTGCTCGGCCTTGTTTTTTAAGGAAAGGGGAATGGATTCAAAATAGCGAAGGATTTTAAAGCCTAATCCGGCACAGTTTATTTTTGCAAGGCGTTCTATAAGCTCGTTTAGCTGCTCTGGATTATCTTTAAATAGATATCCGGTGGTAAGAAGAAAATCTCCGGCTTTAAGCCAATCATAGCTGTCGGGGTTGTCGATAGTGTTCACATTCCCGATTTCATTATCAATTTTATCTAGACCGGCAACAAGCCTTACACCTGATAGGCGACCGGATTCTATGAGATTGCGTATTGTGTAGTTTACCATGCCTGCACCTCTTTCCGTTGGAGTTTGATGTCCTATATAATTTAATTATATAGGTGAATGTGCATATTTGCAAGCAAGTAATAGCGCAATATCGAGAGTTTTCGTTGTGCAAATTGCACAGTTGAGCTGAGAGGGTTTTATAATTTGGTCTGATGACGGAAGGCTAAGAAAATGTTTTAATCTATATATAATGGCGCTACTATGGAGGGCAACTATGGAGAAATATACAACTTTATTTACATGGCTTATGGCGGTGCTTCCGATAATCGTACTTTTGGCTACTATGATTAAGTTCCAATGGGGAGCAACGGAAGCGGCGCCCGTTGGACTGTTAGTTGCACTTTTAACAGCCATATTTGTTTTCAAGGCGGATATAAGCTTGCTTGCGGCAGAAAGTGCAAAGGGATTATGGAGCGCCTTTGTAGTGCTGATAATAATATGGCCGGCAATCTTGCTTTATGAGGTTGTAAACGAGGCAAAGGCGTTTGTAACCTTCAGGCGCGGCATGCAGAAGCTCTTACCAAATGAACTGCTTCAGGTACTTGCGCTGGGGTGGGTGTTCGTGGGCTTTTTAATTGGCATTACCGGGTTTGGAGTGCCTGTAGCAGTTGGTGCTCCGCTTTTGGTAGGCATAGGTGTAACGCCGTTATTTGCGGTAATCATATCTCTTGTGGGGCATGCGTGGGGAAACACCTTTGGCACTCTGGCTGTGGCATGGGATGCGCTTAGAATGTCAACTAACCTTGACAGCGACCCTGCGCTGCTTTTGCGAACAGCTATGTGGGCAGGCATATTTATATGGATCTGGAACTTGATAATCGGCTTGTCAATTTGTTGGTTTTACGGGAAAGGAAAGGCGGTCAAGAAAGGGCTGCCGGCTGTCCTGATAATTTCTCTTATTCAGGGCGGAGGACAATTGCTGCTTAGTCAAATCAATCAGACTATTGCCTGTTTTGTTCCTGCTTGCGCTGCACTTGTGGCAGTGTTTCTGCTGGGAAAAACAAAGCTATATCGTGAGCCGTGGTCAATAAAAAAGAGCTCCATTATGAACAGGGAATTTACAGAGAAGGCAGATTTGGAATGTCATAAGGATATGTCAATGATACAGGCTTTTGTTCCCTATATCATATTAACCGTAATCACACTTTTAGTGCTTTTGATTTCTCCGGTAAAACAGCTCCTTGGACAATGGTCGCTGGGCTTTGCATTTCCGGAGACGCAGACGGGTCTTGGATACATAAATCCCGCGTCTCCAAAATACTCTCCGTTTTCGCCACTTACCCATGCGAGCCTGTTCCTTTTTTTGGCTTCTGTTATCGGTCTTGCTTATTTCCGCAAGCACGGGTGGATACAAAAAAGCAATGTTAAGGCTGTGTTTAACAGATCTATATCCAAAACAGTGCCTTCGGGCTTTGCGGTTATCGGCTTTATCGTAATGTCCCGAATAATGAGCGGGTCGGGGCAAACCGCAGTTCTAGCCGCAGGCATGGCACAAGTGCTTGGTGAATTCTATACAATTTTAGCCCCTGTGGTTGGGATGCTAGGGGCATTTATGACAAGCAGTAATATGGCATCAAATATTTTGTTTTCGGAATTTCAAATGACAACAGCAGGTCTGCTTAACCTTGATGCCGCGGCAATTTTGGGCGCGCAGACTGCCGGAGGCGCAATAGGCGGGGCAATCTGTCCGGGAAATATTGTTCTTGGTACCACAACTGCAAACATTTTGGGACAGGAGGGCAAGGCTCTAAGGAAAATACTGCCTCTTACCATTGTAGCAGCGGTAATAGTTGGCGCTGTGCTTTTCTTTGCTTTGGTAGTATTCTAATATGAGGAGACGGCGTGAAAGAGCTTTCACGCTAGCATTAATACTAAAAAAAATAATCATCTTATCATTCCTTTGCTTTGCGTGATAAGATGAGCAGTTTAATTAAAATTTGTGCCGGCGCAAGGCGCGGAATGGATTATTAAAATGAAAGATAGTGCATTTTTAAAATCAAAAGCAGGTGAACTGTGTATAGCGGGAATTGTTACTCTGTGTGCTTTTCCGGTGACCCAAATTGCATTTAAAACAAACAGCACCGCACTTTGCTATGTAAGTGTTGCAATGATTGCGGGAGGAATGCTCTTTTCTCCTCTTCGTAATTTTGTTTTTAAACGCAAATAAAAGTAAACTTACAGCACGACTGTGTTAAGCAGATGGCTATGTATAGACAGGTGTTAACAACAAATGCCGGAAACTTTTACTTCTGCACATTATTTATAGTGCAGATTGCATAGCAAAAAATCGCCGTTTTGTTATTTCAATCCATACAATAAAAAACGAAGCTAATTTATACTTTAAGCATGATAGACGTCTAATCAAAAACGAACAAAATGCTTGTTAAAGATATTTCAACAAGCAAAGGCTATTTGTTCTTCAATACTCAAGATGAAGGTGATACAGTGCAAAAAATTCCAAGAACCAGTTTTGTCCATGTGATGTCCAAGGATAATGCAGCAGTTGCTTCAATCAAATCCGGAGAAACCGTTCAGTTTGAGACGGCAAAGCCGGGCATTCCAGACGAGGTTTTTGAAAAGGACTACAGCAAAGAACCGTTTCCTAAACGAATTCTTACCATAACAGGTCCACTTTTTGTGGAGGATGCGCATCCCGGTGATTGTTTAAAAATTACCATAGAAAACATCGAGCTTGATAATGAAGGCAAGATGTGGATGGGGCAATGGATGGGTGCACTTATGAATCAGGTTGATCACTGCTTCATGAAAAAGGTTATTGTAGAAAACGGCTTTGTGCATTTGGATGAAGACAATAAGTTCCCCATACGTCCTATGATTGGCACTATAGGAACAGCTCCGGCAAATGACCCCGTGGACTGTTTAATTCCCGGCAGCCATGGCGGAAACATGGACAGTCTTTCTGTAGCGATTGGAAATGAGCTGTATCTTCCTGTAAACGTTGAGGGTGCACTTCTATGCGTAGGAGATGTGCATGCTGCAATGGGGTATGGAGAGATTTTGGGTACAGGAGTGGAGATAGGCAGTTGTGTAACTTTAAAAGTTGAAGTGCTCAAGAATACACTGGTTGTTCATCCTGTTGTAGAAACCAAAAACTCGTATATCATACTTGTTTCTGCCGAGAAATTTGAGGAGGCTTATGAAGAGGCAATTAACAGTGCAATAAAAATCTTTATGGATTGCAACGGAAGTTCTTTTGACATTGCTTATGCGATGGTTGGACAAACTGCTGATTTGAAAATTGAGCAGATTGTTAACCCGTATATGACACTATCATTCGAAATTCCTAAAAACGTGCTAAAGAGAAAATTGTTTTAAGGAGAAGGAAAAATGCAATACGGCTTAATTAACGGTCCATGGTCAGGAATTCCAAATCTTTTGTTAACTTTAGGCTTTGGCCTTATAGTAATTATTGTTGGTTCAATTTTAGCTGATAGGTTCGGAAAGAAGTATGCACCCTTTATCATGGTTGGTCTGATGGCGGGTCTCCAGATAATGGTTTCATTTACATCATCAAAAAACTGCACAATCACTCTTGGCGGGCAGGAATTTTTCATTATTGCCGGTTCACTTATGTATCCCATTCTTGCGTGCGGCGAAGACTACATCAATGAGTTTTACGGCCCTGAAATCGCAAAATCTTCTGTTACGTGCCAGTTCATAGTAAGAGCACTTACCACGGTGTATTTGCTTTGGCTTATTTTCCTCCCCAATCCCTCCGGCGACCCCGAAAACTATACAATGTTTGCAAAGCTCAACGGTGTTGTTCCCCGTATCGCGATTTCCAGCATTATCGCAACGTATATCGGCGGTCTGCTTAACGTCCATTTGTTTGCAAAGATTAAGAATAAGACCGGTTCCGGAAAGCTCTGGCTGAGAACTTTCGTCTCAACAACTGTTGGTCTGATTACAAACGCTGTTCTGTTCACACTTCTTGCATTTGTAGGCACAAAGTCAATAGGACAGATGGGGCAGATGGTTCTTATTTCTGTTGGTGTCAGACTCGCTACAGGCTTCCTTGAGCTTGTTTTCCTGTATTTCATGACCTTCCTCAGAAAGAAGGGTGTTATTCTGAAGGATGCTTCTGAAATTGTTATCGTACCCTCCTGCGTTGCAGACAAAGCATAATAACTTACTCAAACTCAGTCGCTTTTTGATTGATACATAACATTCCTCTGAAAACTGCCGAGAGCGTCATTTTTAATGCCGCTTTCGGCGGTCGTTTTATTTGGAAGCAAGAATGGTTTAAAGCGCAATATATATTCGCAACAAGGGATACATTCCTTATAATGCGCTATTAATAAAAGATATGCTCTCGGATATTACACCCTTTGTTAGGGGAGAATCCGTGTCGCGGTCAAAATCATGTGACGTAATGGAGACGACATACCGAGATGCACTCTCAAATTTTCTTATCAGTGCTGAAAATTCAGAAAAAGGAACGTCTGTATCGTTTGTACTATGAGCAAAAAACATCGGACAGGTTTTAATTGACGGCTCGTAGCCGCGCAGAGAAAAATCAGCAATAAGTGCTATGTCCTTATCAGAAAACACACTGCTCCATATTCCTTGTTGTCTCAGGTATACGTAGGCGGGAAAGGCGCTGTCGATGCTGAGGAAAGAGCATGGATGGGATGAAAGCTGTGACAAACATTCTTTGGATACCCTTGGATAGCGGCAGTAAAATTCGCTGGGTGATCTGTACCAATCGTCACATAGCAATCCATAGCCGTAATATGAAAGAATTCCGGCAGGAGACTCATCAAAATTAGATTTTAGGGTCAGCAGACACAGGTAGCCCCCGGCAGATCTGCCCCACAGAAAGTATGGAAGGGGAGCAGAAAATATTGTCATTCTATTGTTTAGGTACCAATTGATAGAGCTGTTTACATCACGAGTGATTTCGCTGAGCTTGACGGCTGGTGCAAGAACGTAATCAATTGCCAATATTGCCAAGCCAGCTGCACACATTTCTTTAATATGGTATGACGGCAGATCCTTTCTGCTTCCGTAAAGAAGTCCTCCGCTGTGAAAATATAAAATGACAGCCCGGGGGGGTATGAAATCGTCTTTATAAAGTGTGGCGCTTTTATCATACAATTCACATGAAATTTTTAAATCATAAGTAATTATCATAGCTATTCACCCTCTTGTTAAGTATAATACCAGTTATTTTAAGAGTAGTAATTGGATTGATGTACAATTTTACAGGAATGAATATGTGCAATAAGCACAAGATGTGAGACGGCAAGCTATTAAGGGCACAAATATGGTGTGGGTAAATATAAAAAACATGTGGTACTTTTGCACTATAGATTTCCTTAGCTTTTGGAGGAAGCTCTATTTTGAAAGTATAACTTTAATGATATAGTATGTATACAGATAATTCAAAACTCAAACAGGAGACGAAAATGTCAAAGATAGTAATAGCACTGGGCGGAAACGCC
>CAZAIU010000017.1:0-36212 GCA_964485265.1 uncultured Oscillospiraceae bacterium
TAATTCTTCTCCCCAAAAAGACCGCACCACAAAAAATTGTGGTGCGGTCTTAGCTATGTTTAATACAGTTTTACTGGCACAAAGTGCCGTAATATTTTCTTTTAATAAAATTGATGCTGTTTTATTAAAAGAAGCCATGTAATATTCATACGCCATACAGACAAAAAAGCTTTTTTGAGAATGACATAATAAGAATTAAAAAATTTAGCAGAGTGTAATTAGTGGTATTAGTGCTGTTAAATAAAAGGTGTGGGATTATCTGGCCAAATGCACGGTCTGTTATGTTTGATTCCAGCGGAGACGTTATAAGAAATAGTAAAATATGGTGCGATGTCAGAACCGCAACGAATGTCGTGAAATTACTGAGCAAATCGGTCGCAATCGCCTCGTAGAAATAACCTGCAATCCTGCACTTCCCGGATTTACTGCAAGCAAAATAATGTGGGTACGCAATAATGAGCCGGAAAACTACAAAAGTTGTACACAAATTCTTCTTCCCAAGGATTATATACGTTATAAATTGACCGGCATTGCAGCGTTAGAAGTAAGCGATGCATCCGGTATGAATCTTTTGGATATTAAAACACGCGATTAGTCATATGAATTCTACAAAATTTGCAAACAACAGATTACTTTTGGGCAAAGCACACGAATCATCTGAAATTGTCGGTTATGTTACGGAAAAGTGTCTAAACTCTGCGGTTTGGTTGTAGCCAGTGCGCAAGCAGCAGGTCTTTCACTTCGATGATTTATGGATAATTTCTGCATGGAAGAGGTGAAAATGTCACATCTTCAAGCTTCAAAAGGCTTGCCGATTTATAGTTGAAGCTCATAAAACGCTGTTTCCTTATTCAAGTGAATTAAAGTATTCCTTAGCGAGTGCCGCAAACCGTTCTGTGCTTGGCTGCCCTGCCCTGCTAATGTTATAGCTCAAGCCGATTTCGGGAACCATATCGGGCTCTCCGATTTCAGCACAGTATTGCCCTATCTGAGGATCGTACAGGTAATAATGAGGAATGGCGGCAAAGCCCTGTCCGCTGAGAACCGCCCCGATAAGCAGCGTTATGTCCATAGATTCGCAAACTATGTTGGGCGTATAGTTTCGCTTCTTAAAAAAGGTGTTAATATTGTTTCTTATACCCGCACCAACAGGTGATGCTACCATCGGATAGGGCTTAACATCCTCAAGCGTAACAGATTTCTTCCCGATAAGAGGGCTTCCGGGAGGAAGCAGAACGCAGCCCTTTTCAGCAAAAACAAATTCAGTTTTGATTCTGTTGCTTTCCTCCTTCGTTATGGGAGGAGTACAAAATGCGAAGTCGGTATCGCCGGTTATAAGCGCGTCAATAATCCGTGACCGTTCGGCATATTTGATGGAAATCATGTTGTATGGATTTTCCTTTTTGTAGGCAAGCATAAGTCCGGTGCTGTATCCTGTGTGGTCGCACATGATCCTTAAATCACGCTGCTGCTTATCAGCAAGCTCGTCCATTTCATCAATGAGACTGTCCAGGTCGGCTAGTATTCTGCTTGCGCGTGCATAGAAGTATTGACCGTGCTCGTTAAGCTTCAATCTTCTGTGCACCTTGTCAAAAAGCTTTATTTCCAGTTCGTTTTCCAATTGCCCTATAACCTTCGTCAGAAAGGGCTGGGAGGTTCCAAGATTTTCAGCAGCCTTGGAAACATGCTCCAGCTCCGCAACCTTGCAAAAAAACCTTAAATCCCGAATTTCCATTATGACCTCCGCTCAGCAAATTCTTTGTTGTGACAGCTTATTAGGTACTCAATGTGCAAATCACCGAATATTGATTTAGTAATCATTACTTTATGGTAATTATCTCATATTTATTTGAACAAATATATGATGAAATATCACAAAACCCAACTGACAATTGTTATATTTCTCACAAATTTTACTGTTTGTTCTGATCCATTAGCTATTACACAAAATTTAACAAACAGCATAAGCTCGATACATCATAATTTATAAGAGCCTTTTTGTCAAAGCTGAACAAATTTTCGAAAAATTGCATAGCTAGATGCCATACAAATTTGTTTTAACTTCATAATTTCGAAAAATATGATATCATATTTTATATAAGTATATCATCATATTCAACAAAATATTGTACTAAATTCCTCCTAAATGCTACAATATAAACATGTGTTCTTGCATTCAAAGATATAACCATGCTTAAGTGGAAAATTATGTGGATGAGAAGTCGGGTCGTTCTCAAGAGCGAAGCGTTTTACATTGAGCCGGCTCAAAATTATGAAAGAGGAGAATAATATGGCTAATCAAAATCTTGGCGTTGACTGGAGAAAGTGGTATGATGACCACAAGGTCCCCGTTGAAGGCTCTTCCAGACTTGTTGAAAACGGAGATACAGTCTGGATGGGTCAAGGCCCTCAAATTCCCTTTGAAATGCTTGATGAAATGAACTCGCATGTTGCGGATTACAAGGACGTTTTCCTAATTTGGAACTGTTCAACTTATCCGTTCGATTTGCTAACCAATCCTGCAACTAAGGGTCATATTCGCATGACCTCGATGTTTGACCTTATGTTTGAAAGAATGTCTCAGGAAATGGGGATTCTTGAAAACAGCGGCAACGGCTACGACCACATATACGACACACTGCAAATGTACAAATGCAATGTTTTTGCGGTTCATCTGCTGCCTCCCGACGAAAACGGCTGGTGCAACTTCGGGCATTACGGCTGTTCAAACGGCAATGTTATAATGCATATGCCGGGCATAACAAAAAAGATTGCCTTCATCGACAAGACCGGTGTGTGTCCGATAAAGGGTGAGCGTGATCATGTCAGCGTACATATCTCCGAGTTTGATTATATTATAGAAGCCGATACCGATATGATTGAATTCCCCGCTCCGTCTCCCACCGATGTTGACAAAAAGATTGCAGCATATATCGCGCCATATCTAAATGACGGCGACAAGCTTGAAATAGGCTGGGGCGGTTTGGGAACTGAAATACTAAACAATCTTAAAGGTACAGGTACCTATGAGATTTTTTCCGAGGTTTTCTGTGACAGTATGGCACAGTTGTGCGAAGAGGGCGTTCTAACTAGTATTACGGCATGCTCTCCCGCAGCCTGCACTCCGTATTTCTTTGAATTTGCTTCCCGTGACGACAGAGTCCAAATACTATCTATGATGCAGTCAATAAATCTTGATGTTATTGACAAGCAGGAAAATCTTGTTGCCATCAACTCAACATTTATGGTTGACCTTATCGGTCAGGCGTGCTCCGAGGCGCAGGGGCTTAAACCCTACTCCGGTGCAGGCGGCTCTCTTGCCTATATCTATGGTGCAATGCGTGCTCCCGGCGGGCGCAGCTTTGTTGCTCTTCGCTCAACCTATGTTGATCATGACGGTGAGTTGCACTCTAACATTGTGCCTTGGCTTCCTGCGGGAAGTATTGTTACCACACCCAAAAACATTATGATGTACATTGTGTCCGAGTGGGGCGTAGCAGACGTTTTCCTAAAAACCCTGCCAGACCGTATACGTGCGCTCATAAAAATTGCTCATCCTAAATTCCGCCAATGGCTCAAGGACGAAATTTTGACAAGTCCTATGATTTTTGAGGCCGATTTTGACGGCTATGAGCTGTATGATAACGTAGCTCCGGAGGATATGCCCGAAGAGCTTCGCTAAACCGTAAACAATGCGTATGCGGCACGCTCTGTTTGTGTGCCGCATACGCAATAGATTTCAGGAGGAATATACATGGCAGCTAGAAAGAAAATATTGGAGCTTGCAAAGCATTTTGACGGAAAGAATCACAAAGAGACAGATCCGGAATACTATGCCTTTGCAGGTATCCTCTCAGACGAGCAGGCAGATTTTTTGCTAAACTTTCCAATGCGTAAGGCGCAAAGGGTTGAAGATATAGCAAAAAAAACAGGGCTGTCCTACAGCGAGACCTTTAACCGCTGCATGGAGCTTGCCGGCATTGGTATGCTTATTATCAGACCCCAGCCTGACGGATGCGACAGGTTCGAGCTATACATTTTGGTACCGGGTCTGTTTGAGCTTTTGGAGCTTAATCACCCCCTTACGGAAAAGCACCCAGAGATTGCAAAGGCATTTGAGGAGTATACCAGAGTCAGAAGTGCACTGGCGCCAATGGTGCCGATAGGTAACGGTCCAATGCGCGTTATCCCCGTGGAAAAGGCAATTGAGAGCGAAAGCAGGAAGGCAACTTATGAGCAGCTTTCTTACTGGCTTACAAAGTACCAAAATCATCTCTGTGCTGCCCCCTGCCAGTGCCGTCTTGCCAGAGCACAGCTTGGAGAGGGCTGCGGAGACATAGCCGAGGAAACCTGCATAATTATGGGTTCGGCAGCAGAGTCCTGCATAATGCAAAACAAGGCTAGAAGAATTACCAATGAGGAAGCACACGAAATACTCATCAAGTGTGAAAAGCGCGGCTACACGCATCAGGTAACCAATATCAACGGCAAGGACGAGGTTTGGGCAATCTGCAACTGTAACAGAGATGTATGCTTTGCGCTGCGCGGCGCCGTTATGACAGGAGCACCTAACTGGTCGCGTTCAAACTACGTTGCAAAGGTAGATGCTAAGAAATGCGCAGCCTGCGGTCAGTGTGTTGAAACATGTCCTGCAAACGCTGTTCGCTTGGGACCAAATCTGTGTGCAAAAACGCCGATAGAATTTCCCTACACTCCCCTGCCCGACAACCACAACTGGGGTCCTCACCGCTATGACATGGATTACAGAGAGAACTTCAAAAACTCCTATGACAGCGGCAGCTCACCCTGCAAGGCTACCTGTCCTGCTCACATATCCGTTCAAGGCTACATAAGACTTGCGGCACAGGGCAGATACACCGAGGCACTGGAGCTTATTAAAAAGGAAAACCCCTTCCCGGCAGTGTGCGGCAGAATTTGCCCTCACAACTGCGAAAGCGAGTGCACCAGAGCCAAGGTTGACGAGGCTATAGCAATAGATGAAATTAAAAAATTCATAGCAGACAAGGACATGAGTGATAAAACCCGCTTTGTCCCCGAAGTATTGTATGATTATCACGATGTCAAATTTGCAGTTATCGGCTCCGGTCCCGCAGGACTTTCCTGCGCATACTTCCTTGCTGTTCACGGCTATTCTGTAACTGTGTTTGAAAAGGAAAACAAGCTCGGCGGAATGCTAACAATGGGTATTCCCTCTTTCAGACTTGAAAAGGACGTTATAAACTCCGAAATAGAAGTAATAAAGCAATTGGGCGTGGAATTTAAAACAGGCGTTGAGATTGGTAAGGATATCAGTCTTGACCAGCTTCGTCATGAGGGCTACAAGGGCTTTTATATTGCCATCGGCGCGCAGGCAGGCAGAAAGCTCGGCATTGAGGGCGAGGATTGCAGCGATGTTATCACAGGCGTTGAGTTCCTGCGTGATGTCAATCTCGGCAAGAACATTGCAACAAGCGGCAAGGTTGTTGTTATTGGCGGCGGAAATGTTGCAATTGACGTTGCAAGAACCGCGCTGCGCACAAAGGCTGACAGCGTAAACATGTTCTGCCTTGAGGGCGAAAACGAGATGACCGCTCAAGATGAGGAAGTCACCGAGGCTAAAGACGAGGGCATTGTTATAAATAACGGCTGGGGACCGAAGCGTATTATCATAGAAAACGGAAAGGTTACAGGCGTAGAATTCAAAAAATGTGTCAGCGTGTTCGATAAGGAAGGTAAATTCAATCCGCAATACGATGAAAAAGCAACAAAAACTGTTCCTACTGATAAGGTTCTTGTTTCTATCGGTCAGTCCATCGTATGGGGCAACTTGCTTAATGGCAGCCGCGTTGAGCTAAATCGCAACGGCACGGCAAAGGCTGATGGCTTATCCTATATGACGGCAGAGCCTGACATCTTTGTCGGCGGAGACGTTTACACAGGACCCAAATTTGCGATAGACGCAATTGCTGCGGGCAAAGAGGGCGCAGAGTCTCTCCACAGAATAGCGCACCCCGGTCAGACGCAGAATATCGGCAGAAACCGCCGCGTTTTCCTCAAGCTTGACAAAGACAATGCCGTTTACTCTGGCTACGACCACGCAAAGCGCCAGAAAATATCCCATAACTCAGCTAAGGAAAACACCTTCAGCGACCCCAGAATCACCTTCACGGAGACTCAGCTCAAGGCCGAAACCGAGCGTTGCCTTGCCTGCGGCGCTGCACGCGTAGACCCCAACAAGTGTCTTGGATGCGGCGAATGTACAGTCAGATGCAAGTTTGATGCTATCACTCTTTCAAAAGAATTTGACGGCTACAGCGTGGGCGCTGACCACTTAAAGGCTGCTGCTGTAAAGCATGCCATCGGAAATAAGTTCAGAGCTATTGCAAATCCCGACAGAAACAAATAGCATTACTATGCAATAGCTTATTAGATTAATGCTCCCCTTAAAGCAGGTGTCTGCTTAGGGGAGCATTATCATATAAGCGCAGCCTCATAAATCTGCTCTATTTTGTCTAGGCTTCAGCTCTGACCTTATCTATATGTAAGCACCTTATCGCACTGTATCTATAGCTAGACAACGGTCTCCACAGTGAATCATCCGAATGTGCAGCAACGTATATCATTCCTCGTCTAATACCTAAAACAACCGGAGTGTGATAAAATGAACCGTCTGCACGTCCAAGCTGAATTAAATCTCCCGGCTCGACTTCACTTTTTTCTACTTCAATAGCGCACGGACCAATTCCTTCATTGGTGGTAAGAAAATTATACAGGTATTCTACACCTGTCCAAGATGCCGTGCGATCCCATGAGGTAATATAAAACCAGCCCATCACAGGAGTATAATTCATAACTCCGCTCCCGGCATACATGCATTGTGAGGCAAAATTCGTACAATCGCCGCCAATACCATTAAAGCTATAATATTCGGGATTGCGCGACATTGCCCAACGCTCTGCATATTTTACAGCTACATCTCTGTCATATGTTATTTCACGCAAAATAATGCAAATCACACCTTTCCCAATCTCATGGAACAACAGCGCAGACTGCTATCCGCTTTCTATCAAAAAGCACAGGAAAACACGCTGCATGAATTGCTATATTATATGCTGTATGTTGTTTTTCGGTGTAGTTGCTTTAGTATTTCGCTTTTCCGTTAATCATTTTCTGCTGCATTAATATGCCTCTTCGAGCAAGGGACGAACCAAGTATGAATAAGTATTATTCAGCAACACAAAAATAAAATCTAGTTAGTTACAAAGCACAGTTAGCTATCTTTAACTAGGAGCAATTCATTCAAAGCTCCAAAAAATCATTTTGCTGTACAGGATTTCTTGAATTAGCGGTTAGAGTGTGCTAACCTCTAATTATAATACAAAAAGCAAGCTTTTCAGACATACACAGGTGATAGGATTGTCTAAGATAAATATGTGTATAGGAGCAAAGCTGAAAGGAGCAAAACAATGCATGAAACCTTCAATGTTGTATTAGGCATTGCGATACCGCTTATTGGCACAACCCTCGGTGCGGCGATGGTGTTTTTCATGAAGGGAGAAATGAAGTCCGGCTTGCAGAAAGCACTTCTCGGCTTTGCCTCCGGAGTAATGATTGCTGCATCGGTGTGGTCACTGCTGATACCAGCCATTGAAATGGAGGAGAGCCGCGGAGGTATAGCCTGGCTGCCCGCTGTGGCGGGCTTTCTTTTGGGTATGGGCTTTTTGCTGCTGCTGGATGTGACCATCCCTCATCTGCACTTAAACTCAGACACACCCGAAGGAAAGCCAAAGGGACTGGGAAATTCCTTTATGCTGGTTTTGGCTGTAACCCTTCATAATATCCCAGAGGGCATGGCTGTTGGTGTTGTTCTTGCCGGTATGCTAAGCGGCGGTGAAATCATCACAACGGCGGGTGCCCTTGCATTAGCTGTTGGAATTGCAATACAGAATTTTCCCGAAGGCGCTGTAATTTCCATGCCGCTTGTGGGTACCGGACTAAGTAAAAGGAAAGCCTTTCATTATGGTTTTCTCTCTGGAATAGTTGAGCCTATAGGCGCAGTTTTAACCTTAATGCTCACCTCAATGATAACGCCGATTCTGCCGTACATTCTTTCCTTTGCTGCCGGTGCAATGATATATGTTGTTGTGGAAGAACTGATACCGGAGGCACAGTGCGGAAAGCACAGCAATATTGGAACTATAGGTACGGCAATTGGCTTTGCCCTTATGATGCTTTTGGATGTTGCTTTTGGATGAGCAGTTTTTTAACCCTGCCTCAAAAAGCAATTGCTTTATTAAGCCAAGCCTTCGATTTTGCACCTCTAGCCTTTAGATTTAATGCCAACGTGCTCAACCAAAAGACCAGAGACAGCGCCTACAGCAACGCCCGCAACAGTTCCCGATATGAGAAGAACAGGAAGATAATAGACTATACGTGCAGTTTCGAGCAAGAGCATTGCACAGAGAATTTGACCGAGATTATGAAAAACGCCGCCAGCAACACTGACACCCACAGGAGACAGTCTGCCGATTTTTCGGAGCAAAATCATAGCTGTAAGGCTAAGGACGGCACCGGAAAGACTATATATCATTGAAAAGGCATTTCCAAACATCACGGAAACCATGACTATTCTCAGAACGGATATTATGCATGCGTCACGGGGGCTAAGCCTATAAAGAGCAAAAACTATTACAAGATTGGGCAGTCCGAGCTTTATGCCCGGCACAGCCAAGGAAAGAGGAACCAGAGCCTCAACGTAGCTGAGTACCAGTGCCAGTGCAATTAAAAGCGCATATTGCGCAATTTTAGCGGCTTTCATTGTGCCACCGCGTCTGTTTTTGAACGCTCGCCGCCTGTAATTTCGACAACGACCTTATTTGGCAGGCAGATAATGCTCTGTCCGCTGTATTTGATACTCCCCTGATTTACACATAGCTTGTCCGGACAGCTTGCGTCAGAGATATAAACACTGCCGTCTTGAATAACAAGAAGATTATAGTGCTCTTCATCACCAATACGCACCTGAGCATCAGCAGCAAGGGAATATCGTGCTGTCTCTGCTCCGTCTATACTGACAACAGCATATTCTCCGCCGTTGCGCGACAACCTCAAGCCAAGCCAAAGCAGCAGTGCCGCAGTCAAAATAACTGCAATGAGAATTATGTCATTTTTATGTTTTCTCATTTGCTCCTCCCTTGACAAGCAAGAATCATACACAAGCTCCGTCCATGGAGGGCGGAGCTTGCGTTTTTAAAGCTATTCGGCAATCTTCACGCGATGCATACCGCTGAAGTCCTCGTGCATAATGCAGCCTGTGGGACAAACCTCGGCACAGCGACCACAGTCAACGCACTTATCGTAATCAATGTGAGCAAGGCTGTTTTCAACTGTTATTGCCTGTTCGGGACATTCCTTTGCACACTTTTTACAACCTATGCAGCCATGTGAGCACTTTTTGCGTGTATCTACGCCCTTTTCGGTATTAGAGCAGGTAACAAGCATTTTTTCAGTGTCCGCCATTAGACTTATCAGGTGGTTAGGACATGTTTTGGTGCACATTCCGCAGCCTGTACAGCGGCGGGTATCCACATGGGCAATGCCGTTTTCAAGGCATATTGCGCCACTTGGACAAGCAGTTGCGCAGTCACCCAAGCCGATGCAGCCAAATGTGCATTTACCGGTGCCGCCGTAAAGCAATCGAGCGGCAGCGCAGCTCTCAAGCCCGTAATAGTCCATTTTTTCCGAGGTGACGCTGCAATCGCCCTTACATTTTATCACGGCGACCTGCTCAACAACATCCTCAAAGCCAACGCCCAAAACCTCGCTTAGCTGCCTTGAAACAGCATCAGCGCCGGGAATACAGAGATTTGCTTTTACGCCCTCGTCTTCAATTAGTGCTTTTGCATATCCGTCACATCCGGCATAGCCGCAGGCGCCGCAGTTAGCTCCGGGCAAGCACGCGCGGACGGCTGGAAAGCGCTCATCCTCCTTGACAGCCATAACCTTTGAGGCTACAGCCAGCAGTACGGCACATATTATTCCGATTACGGTTACGGCTATTATAGCAAAATAAATTTCATTCATACTCTCTCCCTCCTTATGAGAACAGTTTCTCAATAACTCCGGCAAATCCAAAGAAAGAAACAGAGACGATAGATGCCGCTACCAAGGTTATTGGCAAGCCCTTGAAGGCCTTTGGTGCATCGCAGTTTTCAATGCGTGAACGCACGCCTGCAAACAGCACCATAGCAAGCAAAAATCCTAATCCGGAGCCGAGAGAGTTTATCATTGAAGCAACAAAATCATATTTTTCATCAATGTTGAGTATTGTAACACCCAGAACCGCGCAGTTGGTGGTAATGAGAGGGAGATAAACGCCAAGCGTTGCATGCAGCGATGGAATGTATTTCTTCAAAACAATTTCAACAAGCTGAACGAGGGCTGCAATAACAAGGATGAAAACTATGGTCTGCATGTATCCAAGTCCGTTTGGTTCAAGCAGATAATATTGGATTGGCCAAGTAACTGCTGTTGCAAAAAGCATTACAACGATAACGGAAATGCTCATGCCGGTTGCTTGATCAAGTTTTTTGGAGACGCCTAAGAACGGGCAGATACCGAGAAATTTTGCAAGAACATAGTTATTAACGAACACCGCAGACATCAATATGACAACGAGTCCCTTAAAATCAAAATGTACAAGCTCTGTCATGCCTTATTCTCCTCCTTCCCGCACTCTCCGCAGCTAAGCTTTCCGCAGGCCTTTGCCGACGGACAGCCTGCGCAGCCGAAGCTGTCCTTTTTAATTGCTTTGCCTTTTGTTACTTGGTTTACCAGTGCTATCAAGCAGCCGAAAACGAAAAATCCTCCGGGTGCAAGAGTCATTATTGAGATGTTGTTGTCTATTAGAACAGGTATCTCCATGCCGAACCAAGTTCCGCTTCCGAGAATTTCACGGATAGAAGCCATGACAAAAAGTGCCAGTGTAAATCCTACGCCCATTCCTATTGCATCAAGCGCCGAGTCAAAAACGGTATTTTTGTTTGCATACATTTCTGCTCGTCCCAAAATAATACAGTTAACAACAATCAGAGGAAGGTAAATGCCCAGCGCATCGTTTAACGCAGGCGAAAAAGCCTTTACAAGCATTTGAACAATGGTGACAAAGCCTGCAATAAGAACGATGTAGCACGGGATACGCACATTGTCGGGTATTATTTTGCGCATTGCAGAAATCGCTATGTTTGAGCACAGCAGAACAAGCGTAGCGGCAAGTCCCATGCCGATGGCGTTTGATGCCTGTGTTGTAACGGCAAGCGTCGGACATGTTCCAAGTACGAGAACCAGAACGGGGTTTTCTTTAATTATACCTTTTGTAAGTATACCAAGCTTTGACACTTACTCCGCCTCCTTTACAATCGAATACGCCGTGAAGGCGTCCTTTATTGCGCTGATATATGCGCCTGACGATATACTTGCTCCGGAAATTGCCTCCACTCCGGTTAGCTCAGAGTTCTTACCCACAAATTGTTCGCGGAAGCTGTCTCCGGTAATTTTTGTCCCTAAGCCCTTAGTTTCAGATTGCGAGAGCACCTTGCAGTTGGTTATTACTCCGTTAGAGTCCATTCCGCATATAATCTTTATTACTCCGCCGTAGCCCTTGGTTGCCAGCATAAAAACATAACCGGCACCGTTATCTGCTTCGTAAACCTCAGTAACAGACTTCGGCAGATCATGCAGTTCCACGAGCGAAAACGCATCTGCCTCCGGCAGTACCTCTATACGTGCTGCCTCTGCCTCCCTGCGTTCTGTTTCCTCAATTATCGGGGCAGTTTTCATGTTAGTAAACGCAAGCGCCGCGGAAACAACAAGACAGATTGCGGTAAGCACAATAATTGGCATTACAAAATCCTTTTTCATGCTTTAACACCTCCAAGGGGCTTTGTACGGGTAAGATTTGAGATGTGTGGTGTGAGAATGTTCATCAGCAGAATTGAGAAGGAAACACCCTCGGGGTAGCTTCCCCAAACTCGTATAAGCACGGTTATAAGTCCGCAGCCAACGCCGAAAATAATACGTCCGGAGTCGGTGGAGGGAGTTGTTGAATAATCAGTTGCCATGAAAAACGCACCCAAAAGCAGTCCGCCTGAAAGCACCTGATAAACAGGCTGCTCACCAAGGAGAAGAGTAAATATGAAAACAGTTCCGATGAAAGCAACGGGGGTATGCCAGCTTATTGCTCGGCGCGCAAGCAGGTATATGCCGCCGATAAGAAGCGCAAGTGCACTTGTTTCGCCTATGCAGCCTCCGCGCACGCCAAGAAACATCTGTGTGAGTGTGGGAAGGTCACCTGTTGCCTGTCCTGACAGGATTGCAAGCGGCGTAGCGGTTGAAACTGCATCGGGAAACGTCCATGTGGTCATAGTGCCGGAAAATGCAAGCAGCATAATGATGCGTGCTGTAATGGCGGGGTTTGCAAAGTTTTGACCAATACCGCCGAAAAGCTGCTTGACAACAATAATGGCAATGGCACTGCCCAGAATTGCCTGCCAAATTGGAATATCTACCGGCAGATTGTAGGCAAGCAAAACACCTGTGACACAAGCTGACAAGTCGCGTACCGTGGAGGGCCTTTTTGTTATCTTCTCAAACAGCCACTCACTCAAAATGCTGGCTGCAACACAAACTGCCACTACAAGCAAAACTCTTGCTCCGAAAATAAAGAAAGATGCAATGAGCGCAGGCAGCAGCGCAATAAGAACGTCGCGCATAATTGCTGTGGTGTCTGTTCTTTCTCTGAGATGCGGAGATACAGATACAACAAAGTTATCCATTATTTGTGCTCTCCTTCTGCTTTTTTGCGTCTTCCTTTGCTTTTTGCTTGTCAGCAAGCTCCTTCTGCTGCATTTGATAGTTACGCAATGAGGTTTTTGCAAGCTTGTTTACCTGAACAAGAGGACGTCTTGCCGGGCATACATAGGCACAGCAGCCACATTCCATGCAAAGATTTACCTTGAGCTTTGAAAGCAGCTCGCAGTCATTTGAATTAAAGGCGCTTTCAATATCAGCAGGCATAAGCTTTAAAGGACAATGCGATATGCAGCGTCCGCACTTAATACATGCAGTCGGTTCGGGCAAAACTGCCTCATTCTCTGCAAAAGCAATGATAGCGTTTGTGTTTTTCAAAATGGGAACATCCAAATCTGGAACGGCGATTCCCATCATAGGTCCGCCGTATAGAACCTTCTTTGGCTGCTGCTTGAAGCCGCCGCAAAAATCAAAAACGTCCTTCATGGGCGTGCCGATAGGTACCAGCACGTTTTTGGGATCTTTGACTGCCGAGCCGTCAACGGTAACACATTTTTCAACTAAAGGCATACCTGTCTTTATATATTTTGCAATTGCTGCAAGAGTTGTGCAGTTAATGACAACAGCGCCAACGTCAATCGGCAGTTTTCCTTCGGGAACGACACGCCCGATGGTGTTGAAAATCAATACCTTTTCGCCGCCCTGAGGATAGAGCGCCGGAAGAGCCTTAACCTCTACGCCTTTTGCAGCAGCACATTTTTTGCGGAATATATCAACGCACTGAGGTTTGTTGTCCTCAATGGCAATTATGACACGCTTTGCCTCAAGGAATTTTTGCAGCAGCTCAATTCCCTCCCAAAGGTAATCAGCGTCATCAATCATAGTTCTTGTGTCGGAGGTAATGTATGGCTCACATTCAGCACCGTTTATAATGATAGCCTCTATCCTTGACAAATCATCAACCTTGAGCTTTACAGCCGTCGGAAAGCCTGCTCCGCCAAGTCCTACAATACCGCTTTGCCTGACGGCATCGATAAACTGGGCGAAATTTGTAACCACAGGCGGTACAAGCTCTTCAAGAGGTGTCTGCTCACCGTCGGTTTCAATAGTTATCGCCGGCAAATACTGACCGCCGGCAACAAGAACATCTTCGATTTTCTTGACCTTTCCTGATACGCTTGCGTAAATCGCTGCCGAAACAAAACCGTTCGCTTCGGCAATCATTTGCCCTACTTTGACCTCATCGCCTACCTTGACGATTGGTTTTGCAGGAGCACCGATATGCATTGACATCGGTATAGTGACTGCCGCGGGTGTAGGCATGGATTGCGGCTTGTCCCCCGCCGTATTCTTGCGATGCGGCGCGTGTACTCCGTGAAGCTTCTTTTTTGGCACGGCTGGTTCCTCCTATTTTTTTCCACATGATTTTGTTTATTTCATGTGGTTTTAAGATATAAAAGCGTAGTTTTAACATGAATTTATGTAGATAATGGCATATTGTTGCAATTTTAACGCGGTTTTATGTTAATTCTAAACAATACGATTATATCCCACCCCAAACATAAGGTAAAGTTAAAATCTCGTTATATATTGATAAGTTTAAAAGTTTGTTATAAAATGATAAAAGTGCTTGTGAAAGGTTAATGATTATATGTCTTTTTGCCCAATAAAACGCGTATATATTCTGCTGATAACAGCAGTCATCTTGCTTAACGTCTGTGCCTGCGTACCTGTAAATAACAAAGGCGTTTCCAAGAGCTCTTTTGTGCTTAATACAGTTGCCACAATTACCCTGTATGACAGCAATGACGAAAGCATAATTGACTCCTGCTTTGATATTTGCAGGAAATATGAGTCAATGCTTTCAAGAACTATACCCACCTCTGATATTGCAAGGCTCAATTCTCGCGAAAGTCAAGTTGTTTCTGACGATACAGCGGAGCTGTTAGCTCTCGGTAAGCACTATAGCGAGTTGTCCGACGGAGCCTTTGATCTTACCATTGAACCGCTGAGTGTGCTTTGGAATTTTTCATCAGATAACCATATTGTTCCGAATAGACAGGAAATTTCCGCTGCCGCTGAAAAGATTGATTACCGGAGTATGACAATAGACGGCAATCAGGTGAGCTTTTCATCCGAGGACACGAGGGTGGATTTGGGGGCAATTGCAAAGGGCTACATTGCCGACCGAATGAAGGAGTATCTTATTTCTTGTGGGATTGAGCATGCTATAATAAATTTGGGAGGTAATGTTCTCTGTATCGGAGGAAAAAGTGATTCTGAGAGCTTTAATATCGGCATTCAAAAACCGTTTGGTGACCAAACTATTGCAACACTCAGCATTACAGGCCAATCCGTTGTTACATCCGGCGTCTACGAGCGCTTTTTTGAGCAGGACGGTGTTTTGTATCACCATATTCTCGACACAAAAACAGGCATGCCGATTGATAACGGATTGCTGTCCGTGACAATTGTAAGTGAACGCTCTGCTGACGGTGACGCTTTGAGTACCACCTGCTTTGCCTTGGGGCTTGAAGACGGACTTAAACTTCTTGACAGCATCGACGGCGTGTACGGCATGTTTATAACTGAGGATTATGAGCTGCATTTTTCTGAGGGGATGGAAAGCTCATTTAAAATAAAATTTGATTGAGACGGATATAATCCACAAATAAACTTAAGGACAGTTCGGCGTAAAGCCGGACTGTCCTTAATGCTGCATTTTAATAAATTGGCTATGCCTTGGGCGCAAATTACCTTGTTGACTGCTTTAAAGACTATTGTAGTATGAGCAGCCGCACTATGAAGCCGTCTTAAGTAATTGCCTAAAATGTGTAGCGTGAGTGTATTTCCAAGGAATAGCGCTGAGCTTCTGCAATACCTGCGGGAGAAATGAATTTTCTCAGCAGCTCTTTTATACCATAGTTATTTTTATTCACCAAAATCGCGGGTATTGTTGTGTCCTGCGCAGGATAGTCCGTTGGCGGTATGGGCAGCGGATGAAACTCCATGTTTTCCTGTAGCCATTTTTCATGGCGGATAACTGAGCAGTCTATACTGTGGTTGTGAAGGGTTTCGACGGTGTTTTCAAAGGGCATTTTTACCAACTCAACATTTTTTCCCCTGCACAAGTTCTTTGTAAGCTCCATTTGGTCGATAGTCTCCGGGTCTACGCCTACACGCATACCGTCACGTATCTCGGTATCCTGCGCGTTAAAGAAAATAAGACAGTAGGGTTCCTCGTAGCGGCACTCGGGCAGTTCAAATAGGAGCTCAATGTCCTCGTCGTCGGCAACAATGTGCCGTGCCGCTGCAACTGAGGTTACAATATAGTCCAAAAAGTCCTTTTTCAGCATGGACTGTCTGTTCAACGCGCCGCTGACATAGATAACGGAGGAGTCCACAGGAAGCTTGCGGCTTTCCGAAAAAAGCGCTGAAGCAAGCGAGCGGAAGCTGTCATTAAATGGAACAGGCATGGCACCCACAATGGGGTCCCAGCCGGTGTATCCATACAGTTTTTCGTAGTCAACCTGCTCCAGAACCGTACCAAGCTTTCCACTTCTGCTGAGAATTATACAGCCCTCCTCCTCAAGAAAGGATATAGCGTTTTGCACTATACCCCGTGAAACGGAAAAGCGCTCCGTCAGCTCGATGATAGTGGGCAGACGGTCACAAATGTTCAAAGCCATAATACTTCGGGCAAGATTGGCAGTGACCGAGCCATGCTTATTTAAAATCTTTCTGTTCATATTGAACCTCGTGATAGTATTCTCTATTGATTGCAGTAAATCGGCGATTAGTCGTCACGGAGAAGCTCGTTTAGAGCTGCGGCAAATTCTGTACTGTCAGCCACGACGCCAAAGTCGCAGCCTTCAAAAATGAGGGCATCTGCATCACGGTTCACGGCAACGAGCCGTTTGCTGCTTTCAACTCCCGCCATAAATGCCGCCGCACCCGAGACGCCGAAGGCAATGCAAAGCTCAGGCTTTACCCTGCTTCCGGAAATGCCGATAAGTTGGTCTGATGGGAGCTTACCGTCACAAACTGTAGGACGGCTTCCCCCAAGCACACCGCCAAGCTTGTTTGCTATAGCGTCCAGCATTTTAAAGTTTTCTGCCTTACCAGCTCCCCTGCCTGCGGCAATCACGACCCTTGCGTCAGAAAGAGAAAACTCCCTTTTTGTGTCGCAATACTCGATGTCAGTTAACCAAGCGGGCAGCGCTATGTCAGTTTCAACGCTAACTTTCTCAATCGATGTGCAGTGCACATCACGGCTGCTGCCGTTGGGCAAAAGAGAAATTGTAAGAGGCAGATCCTTGCAGAAAAATTCACCTGTTAGGTTTCCGGCATAAACGGATTTATTTATGACAAATCCATCTACGGATGGGGCAATTGCGCTTGCACCAAGAACGCAGGCACTGCAAATCAAAACCGATAGCTGCGCTGCAAGCTCATCACCCCTTAGGCTTGAGCTTGTTATTATAAGCTCGGGAATGCAGTCGGAAAAAAGGTCAAAAACAGCCTCAGCGCAGATAAGCGGCTCCTTTAAAGCCGCATCATTGACAAAACTCAGTTCAACTATGCGTCCTGCACCGATTTTATCCTGTGGAAAATTCCCAATGCCGCCCAAAACCCACAGTTCTGTTTCAGCTTGCATGGATGCAGTCTGTGCTATGAGGGATGTGGCATCGGAAAGCTCGTCCTTAAAGGCAATAACCACACTTTTCATGCTCTTTTCACCTCTGGACAAAGCTTCAAAAGATTTTCCGCTTTTTGTGTACAGCTGTCACCCTCTACAAAAACGCAGCCCCTCCCGGACTTGCTGTGCACAAAGCTTTGAAGCACAACAGGCTCTTTTTCGGATTTGAGGAGAGAGGCTCCGTCAATAATCTCCGGCTGGCACTGTGCAGCCGCCATGCGCTTTTTAACCGTAGCCATGCGCAAAAATGGATTGACACTGTTACCGATTGCATACACAGCAGGGCATAATACAGTGGCGGAGCTCTCACCCGAAACGGTTTCACGGCGTATGTGAAGGCAATCCTTATGATAGCATATTTCTATAGCATTGGGAATGCAGGGCATATTAAGCTTTTTTGCAAGAAAGTATGGTGTTGTTCCCCCGCAGCCGTCCGCCGACTGCACTCCGCAGATTACCGCATCGAAGCGCTGTCCCTCAAAAACCTCGCAAATGGCTGTGGAAATACGCTCAGGAGTAAATGTAACAGGCTCCGGAATACTTATTTGCACTATGCGCTCAAAGCCTAATGCAAAAAGGCTGCGGAAAAAATAGTCGTAGCCGCCGTTTCCAAGGGTAACAGCATTAAGGAAAACGGTATCGCCGCATTTTTCTGCGGAATCCTTTATGCGAAGCGCTGTTTCAAGTCCCGCCTCGTCATAGCAGCTTATAATTTTTCGCACATAGCTAAGGTCGGGGCCGGGTACCTGAGCCGCGTCCCAGTCACGCTGTACGACCTTATCGTAATCAGCAACAATTTTAAAGCAGCAAAGAATATTCATAACATTCGTCCCCTTCCTTTTAATTTACTTACGCTCGCAATGGTAATGGTACAGGAAAAGGTCGGCACCACCCGGTTATGCAACTCAAGTTTCCGACTTTTCCTGTTAGATCTTACATTATTTTTCAAATTTGTCCAGACCGTATTGCTTACATTTCCGTTCGGAAATGTGATAAAGCGGCAGAAGCTTGTCAAAAATCTTGCCAAATACTTGAGAATTCATACCATCATAGAAGCGGTGAAGCTCCATATCCGGCTCATAGCGGTACTTTTCCTGTACCATTGCGGAACAAGCCTCCTCATAGCTTTTAAAGTAGCCTAAGGATTTAAAAGCAACCATAGCACTGCCCACGCCGCAAGCCTCATGGGTCTGGGTGCGCACAACAGGCAGTCCGAACATATCGGCGGTTATCTGGCAGATTTCTGCGCTTTGAGAGCCGCCACCTGCCACGTAAAGGGTCTTTATCTGGGTTTTTGCACGCTTTTCCATGGTTCTCATACCGGTATAAAGGCAATAATTTATGCCCTCAATTATTGCTCGATAAACATGTATTCTGGTATGTACATCGGAAAAGCCGATAACTGCTCCCTTGGCAAATGGCATGTTGGTGTCTGCGGTAAAATACGGCTGAAGCATAAGTCCGTTGCAGCCTGCTGGGATTTCGTGCAGCCTGCGGTTTAGAACCTCCTCAGCGGAAACACCCTCGTGCTCAGCGTCCATGCACTCCTTAGCTGCAAACTCACGCTTGAACCATGAAACCAACCAGTAGCCGCGCAAGACCTCCTTTTCGGGGTTCCAGCGTCCGTCCACAACTGCACAGTAGGCGGGCATGAAGGGCTCAGGCTCAACGTAGGTGTCCGTTGAAAACTCAATTGTTGCTGTGGTGCCAAAGCTCAGCGCCGCCTTGTCGTTTGAGATAACGGAAAGACCCAAGGTTTCGCAGCTTTTGTCTGAGCCAGTTGCTATGAGGGGCAGCCCCTCAGAAAGTCCGGTATCTGCTGCTGCCTTGGCAGTTACTGTGCCCATCCTTGTTTCGGGCTTAACCACCTTGCATAGCTGCTCGTCCCTAACCTCAAAGATGCACCGGGCAGGGTTGCTCTTTTTCATCCAAGTGCGGGTCTTGTGATCAAAGGGATAACGGCCTACGCAGGCGGCATCGGAATCTACAATATTGCCGCACATTTTGTAGCAAAGATATGTAGAAAGCTGCACAAAGTATTTGGTTTTTACCCAAGTCTCAGGTTCATTTTCCTTTATCCAGTTGCACTGGGAGGATTTTCGCTGAAGCTCCACCGTGCCGGAAAGTCCAATCATTTTATAAAGAGCTCTCATGTGGGCTGGAAGCTTTTTCTCACACTTTGCCTGACGGTTGTCAAGCCAGACAATCGCATCCCTCAGCGGATTGCCGTCCTTGTCAAGGCAAATTCCCGTGGCGCGGATTGTGGTAATGGTCACTGCAATAATGTCGCTCCAGCGCTCACCCGCCTGTTCCTTAAGGTTCTTCGAGCACTCGCAGATTATCTCCCAGTAAAAGTCAGGGCGCTGTTCCGCCCATCCAGGATATTTTGAGTAGTAAGGCTGCTCGTACTGCTTTTGAGCCTTATAAAGTATGTTGCCTTTTTGGTCTACCAGTACTGCCCTGGCGCTTTGAGTTCCCACGTCAAAGGTTAAAACGAGAGAATTGTCCATGAGTGAGCCTCCTTGTCTATATTTTTGCTTCTCATGCCTTTAAATCATCTGTGGCAATAAGATCAACATCAAAGCCCATGAAGTTCTCACAAATAACATCGCCGCAGAGCTTTGGACAATCCACAACTATATTATTAACAGCCTTCATGGCGTTTTTAATCTCGCCCTTTGGAATCACCCCGCTAGTTCGTACGGGAAGCACAGGACGGCTCTCAAAGGTGGTTGCAACACTGGTGGTCAGTGTTCGCATCGGGTTAGTAAGCTCCGTTTTCGCGTAGTCCTCACCCTTGGGGCATTTGTTGCCCGAAACCGATATTTCACCGCCGTTTGAAACGGTGTGCAGTGTACAGCCGTTAGGGCAGACAATACATACAAAATCTTTTTCCATGTCACACCTCCGATAGCTCAAGAGTGACCTTATCACCGGATTTCACTGAGGATAGGTCAACCTCTATGCGTTCCATCTCGGGGGGCTTGAGCTTGGCGTATTTTCTTTTGTACACACTTTGACCGTTCACAAATACATCTATTTGAGTCTTGTCCCGCTCGTCGCGGCTGCGGAAGAAAATCACGGTTTTGGACATATCGGAATTGACATCCAGCCGCTCAGGCACGGAATAGAGGAAGTCACGACCGGGGCTAAGCTCCACTAGCTCACGGGCAGCTCCGCTGTAGTCTGCGGCGGCGCTGCCGGCAAACCGTCCGCTTTCCGAAACATAATCCACAAGGTCGTTGACATGCAGCGCGTTGCCGCACACAAAAACACCGTCGAGAGAGGTTTCATAATTCTGGTCGCAGACAGGCCCCTTTGCCCGTGGGTCAAGTGCAATGCCGAGACTTTCGGCAAGCTCGTTTTCGGGGATAAGTCCCACGGAGAGAATAAGCGTGTCACAGGGGATGATTTCCTGTGTGCCTTCAACGGGACGCATTTTCTCGTCTACCTTAGCCACTTCTACCGCCTCAAGTCGGTCATCGCCAAAAAGACGTGTAACAGTGTGGCTAATATGGAGGGGAATGTTAAAATCATCAAGACACTGGGCTATATTTCTTGTTAGACCGCTGGGCGTGGGCTTCACCTCGTAAACACCCAAAACCTCGGCACCCTCCAGAGTCAGACGACGAGCCATGATAAGACCGATATCCCCACTGCCCAAAATAACACAGCGCTGTGCAGGCTTCTCGCCAAGTATATTTATATAATACTGCGCAGTTCCTGCCGTGTAAACCCCAGCAGGACGTGTTCCGTGAATTCCCACCTGCCTTGCGGTGCGTTCGCGGCAACCGGTAGACAGTACAAGTGCAGTGCTTGTAATGGTTTTTACGCCCTGTCTTGATACAAGAGTAATATGGAACAGACCGTCTTTCTTATCAATACGCGTTACGAAGGTGAGAAGAGAAATCTCAACCTTTGACTCTTCAACCATGCGTACATAGCGGTTTGCATACTCACAGCCGGAGAGCTTTTCGCCGAAGCGTATCAGTCCGAAGCCATCGTGTATGCACTGATTGAGAATTCCGCCCATACGGGCAGCACGCTCGATAAGAAGTACCTTTTTCCCCTTTTCCTCAGCGGCAAGGGCGGCAGCAAGTCCCGCAGGACCTGCACCGATGACCGTTACATCATAATCAGCCATTTATTTCCCCTCCTTTGCTCTTTCCGTACAGCAGTCTGCTATCGTTGCCTGCCTTGCAGACCTCTTCAAGGGGAATACCCTTTTCATCTGAGATTATCTTTGCCACCAGCGGTCCGCAAAAGCCTCCTTGACATCGACCCATTCCCGGGCGGCAGCGCTTTTTAACACCGTCCACAGTTGCGCAGGGAACGCTGCGGCTGATAGCAGAAACTATTTCGCCGCGGCTTATTTCCTCACAGCGGCAGACAATTTCGCCGTAGGCGGGGTCTTTTTTTATCAGTTCATTCCTCTCATGGTCGCTCATGTGAGCCACACGGGGAACAGCCTTTCTAATTGGATTAAACTTATCATTTCTTGAAACAGATTTGCCTTGAGCTCCGAGTACCTCAACGCACATTTTGGAAACATCTACAGCAATAGCTGGAGCCGCGGTTAAGCCCGGAGACTGAATACCGGCGGCATGAACGATATTTTTGCATTTACGCCCCTTTTCAACGATGAAGTCCTCCTCAAAGGTGGCGGCACGTATGCCGGAAAAATAGGTGATTGCATCGTATTGATGGAGCCTTTCGGTTGCCCTTCCCTGCTTTGCAAAAACAGCGGAGATGTTCTTAGACTCTGTGGTGTAGTCCTCTTTTTTGTAAGTTTCAAAAGCATCGGGCCCAACAAGAACGTTCTTGTCCACTGTGCGGATAATACCGCCGCCCTTAGAGTGTCCCTCCTCCTTTATCGCACTGATAAGTGAATAAGAGGTGCGCACCATGCTTGCAGTCTTTCTGTCCAAAATGGTGTTTGTTCCCTTTCTCGGGTGAATTGAATAGAAGCGGTCGCCTGCCATTTTTGAGATTTCCTCTGTAAATACACCTGCTGCGTTAACAACCACCTTTGGATAAACCGTGCCGCGGTTGGTGGTGACGGACGCAATGCTTCCGTTTTTGGTTTCCATGCTCAAAACAGCAGTGTCAAGGGATATTTTTGCACCGTTGTCAGCGGCATTCTCACCGTATGCAATGGTGAGGTTGTAGGGGCACACGACGCCGCCCGTGGGGAAGAAAAGCCCACACTTCATATCGTCCTTCAACGCCGGCTCGTGAACCTTGAGCTTCTTTTCAGTGAGTATTTTAACATTGCCAAGACCCATGCATTTAAAGTAAAGCTTCGCAAGGGGCATTACCGGCAGCAGCTTTTTGTTGTCCATAACAAGGGTCTGACCGCAGCGGTCAAACTCAATATCAAGCTCCTTGGAAAGTTTGTCGAACATACGGTTGCCTGCAAGGTTATACTTGCGCTTGAGACAACCGGGCAAAAGGTCTATGCCCGGGTGCACACAGCCGTCGTTTCTTCCGGAGGCACCAATGGCAAGGTCATATTCCTTTTCCACCAAAAGCACATCCAGTTTCCAGCGCATAAGCTCCCTTGCAATGGCGGAGCCCACAACGCCGCCTCCGATTATCAGCACATCCGGCTTTGCGCCGTCTATTGCTTTGTCGGAAATATGCGGCATGCGCATGGGTGGGATTTGGTCACCCGTGAAGGTGCAGTCGTTTATAACGTGCTGCTTTCCGTATTTTTTCGCGGCACAGAAGCCCGAATTTACTATCTCGTCCCAGCTATCGCTTTTGCCTGTAATTACAAGCCCCTCATCCGTCTTGCGGACGGAAAAGCGGTCGAATCCGTTTTTCGCAAGTTTTCTGTTTATCTTGTCAGAGTTCACTTTGATGCCTCCATAAGCTTATTTTGTGCGGCATTACACCAGCAATATGCCCTCGTTGAGAACGCCGTTGGGGTCAAGAGCCTCCTTGAGCTTATACATAAGAGAATAAGAGGTGCCGTGCTCCTGGGGCATCCATGCTGTGCGGTACTTACCGCTGCCGTGGTGGTGAGCAATACTGCCGCCGCGCTTTAAGGTTTCCTCCATGATTATGCGGATAACGTGCATGTAATCCTCTTGGCAACTGTGTTCCTCGGTCACTTGGAAAAGAAACTGGAAATAAATGTTTGTGCCGTTTATGTAGCTGTGAGAGCTGTGACCTCCGATAACTATAAGGTTATCCATTTCGTCACTGGCTCTTGCGCAAACAGCCTTATAAATCTCACCGATTTCAGACCAAGAGGCTGAAATTTCACAGGTGTCCACGCAGGTGCCCATGGAGTGCATCTGCTCACTTGTTTCCTCAAGCTCGTTTGAAATGTTGTTTCGGGTCTCTATCCAAGACTCTACAGGCTTTGTGCCAAGGGAGCTTGCTCCGTGCTTTTTGACTATTACGTCAACTGCCGCTCCCACTGCATCGGCAACGGCACGGGGACCGTCTGCCAAAAACAGCATAAGTGCCTTTCCCGGCTCTGTTACGGAGTTAAACAAGGTTGCTACCTCAGCAGGGTCATGGAGACGCACAACAGCGGGGCGATAGCCCTCAACCATAACTTCACGGATTGCGTCAAGACCGTCCTGCATGGTGTCTATCTGGTAGGCGCACATCCAGCGCTCCTCAGGCTTATATTTAAAAATCTTAACGGTTACCTCGGTGATGAAGCCCAAGGTTCCCTCGCATCCAAGGAACAGGTGACGAAGGTCGGGACCCGTGCTGCGGCGGGGCACGTTTTTAATGCGGACAACTTCGCCGTTTGCAAGCACTGCCTCAAGCCCCACCAGCAAGTCCTCAATGCCGCCGTAAAGGGTGCTCCACTGACCAATTGAGCGTGTTGCAACAAGTCCGCCCATCTGGGCAAGGGGCATGGATTGGGGGCTGTGCCCTGTGGTGTAACCCATTTTGTTGAGATAATTCTCAAGATATTGCAGGGGCGTACCGCAGCCAACAGTGACCTGCATATTCAGCTCGTCAACCTTGATTATTTCGTTTATATCCGAGCCGTCAAGCACAACACCGCCCTCAACAGGCTCAATGCCCTGAGTAACGCTGGAGCCGCCGGTGCGGGGTGTGGTCTTTACCTTATTTTCGTTTAAAAATTTGAGTACATCAGATGTCTGCTGTGTGCTTGAAACCTTTACAACGCACAAAGCTCGAGGCTGTGCGCATACACCGTCTGCACGCTCGTAACGGCGAAAGCCTATGGCGTCCTTGGTTGCCTCCAGTGTAGCTGCTTCCTCACTGCTTACTCTGTCAGCTCCGACGATGTCAGACAGTCCTTTGATAATCGCTTCATTGTTCATTATGTCAAATCCTTTCGTTAATTTACAAAATTTTGTACTTAAGTTTAAAATACCACGCAGACTCGCTACTGTCAACGAAAGTCCGCATGCCATAAGCAATGAAAATATTTGTGAAAAACGGGCGGTTTGTACAATTTCGTTAAAAAATTCGCAGACTTATTGTTATAGAAAACTAAAAACGCGCGATATTAACACATGCATTTCTCCACCGTTTTTATTTTCGGGCAGCAAAAAACCGCCTGCAAATGACAGACGGTTTTTGCTGTGCTTAATTATTTCTTTTTAACGGGATAGCAAACCTCAGTAACATATTCATCGGGAATTTGTGTTTCGTGGGGGCTTACATGATAGATATTGAAAGCCGGTCCGTGAAACACATAGCCGTTGTCCTGAACCCATTTTGCCACAGCCTCATTGACATTGTTCATCTTTTCATAGCTGCCCTTGTAGGTGGCTGAGGCAATTTCCACAGGAGCTTCTGTTTTAAACACTACATTTTCCGTGTTAGTATAGCAGCCCTTTACTGATTTTTGAACCTCAACATCCACGTCAGATTCCTTGTATTCGCTATCGTGGAACATTGCAAGGGCATAGCAGGGGTCGCCGTCCTGCATTTTCAGGGGTGCGGTTTCCTGCATGAGTATACCCCAGAGCGTTCCCTCCTGCTCATAGGAGGGAATTATTTTACGCACACTGGCAACATAGCGCTCCGGTAGGGTTTTTAGGGTTACATTATAATTCATAGCAGTTTCGTCCTTTCTCAGCCGCTTAATGGCTGTATCAAGGAGCAGTAAACGTCGTGCCGTTTCCTCGGCTTCAGTCTTCACTTCTGCCTGCTTTATCGCAAGGAATTCCGCCAGCGCCTGCGGGTCATTATAGCTTTTAAGAATCTCGTCTATAGAGGAAAGTCCAAATCCCATATCCTTTAAAGCCATAATTCTGCCCGCTGTAGGCAGTTGATCCTCCGTGTAATAACGGTAGCCGGTAAAGTCGTCTGTTGCCTTAGGCATGAGCAGACCCATTTCATCGTAGTGCCGCAGCATCCGTATACTAATCCTTGAAAGTTTTGAAAAATCACCTATTTTCAGCATTTTAGTCCCTCACATATATGTGCTTTTTGAGCTCATTAACAGTATAGAGTATACCACAATGTGAGAGTCAAGAGGGATTCTAGAATTTTTTTTATACGTCCCGGCGTATTTTCAAATCCATAAGCTGCCGTTCAAGACTTTGACACTGATGTAATGAATGCGTACACAAAACTCAATTGGAAACAGATTCATTTTTAGTTTTAATAAACGTTTTTTCATGCATAAATGCCATCAAAACCAGTATTATGAGTAAATATAAAGGAAACAAGGAAATGTCTGTATGCTCTGCAATAAGTCCAAAGATCGGCGGCATTACGCAGCTTCCAACATAGGCACTTGCCATCTGTATTCCGATGATTGCCTGTGATTTATCGGCACCGAAGCGTTGGGGTGTGGCGTGAATGATACTGGGATAAATCGGTGCACATCCAAGTCCCAAGAGAACCAGTCCGGCTTTTGCAAGGGTGTCTCTTGCCGGGAGGGTAAGAGCGCAAATTCCCACTAAAATAATGCCAATTCCCAAACGAACCATTTTTGTATGATTCCATGCCATAGTTAGAAACCCGCTCACTGCACGTCCAATCGTTATCCCAATAAAAAACAAGCTGGCAAAGCCGGCAGCAGCCTCGGGTGATATTCCGTTATGGATAACAAGATAGCTGCTTCCCCAAAGCCCCGCAGTTTGTTCTACAGCACAATAACAGAAAAATGTTACCATGACTTCTTTTACACCGGGAATGCTAACGGTTTGCCTGAATGAAAGTGACTTATCGCTCAGACTGCTGTCAGCATCGCCAAAAGGCTTTGTACGCTTTTTCCAAAGAGGCAGGCTTATGATTAAAATAAAGGTTAGTAAAATTTGAAGAATGGCAATATAGCGGTATCCCATTGTCCAGTTCTGCCCGCCCACCAGTGCATAGCTCATGACATACGGACCTAAAGAAGCCCCTATCCCCCACATACAATGGAGCCAGCTCATATGACGGCTTGTATAGTGCAGAGCAACATAATTGTTAAGAGCAGCATCAACGCTGCCTGCACCCAGTCCATAAGGAATTGCCCAAATGCATAGTAGCCAGAAGGCATTTGTAAAGGAAAAGCCAAACAGAGCCAGTGCGGTTATTCCAACGCTTATTGCCGTTACCTTTCCGGCACCGAGCTTTCGGGTAAGCCTGTCACTTTGCAGACTGGAGGCAATTGTTCCAACGGCGACAATCATTGAGATTACGCCTGCATAAGAAATAGGTACGCCAAATTCCCCATACATAGCAGGCCAAGCAGATCCCAAAAGAGAATCAGGCAGACCCAAACTAATGAAAGCCAAATATATGATTGCCAATAACAACTGAATCATAATACTCATCCATTCCGCCGCTAACGCGTCAGCACAAATTGAAATAGAAACCACCCATCTTATCACGCAAGGCAAAGGAATGATAAGATGATTATTTTATTTAATCTTGAGTATAGCGTGACAGTCCTTTCACGCTATACCTCTAAGAACTTTCAATACTGTACGCTATATATAATACAGCCTTTTTCAGTTGCGGCAAAACGCAAATTACAATTTTTTTACGCTGTATTGACATTTACCTTTTTCTTTAGCCCGGTAAAGTTCCTTGTCAGCTTCGCTAATCAAATAATCTATGTCAGACTCATATCCATTAGTGTACACCACGCCTACGCTTGCGGACACTTCAACGGATTTTTCATTATCCTTATAATGTTTCCGCATTTTGTGAATAAGCCAGTCGAGCTTGTCCTGCAAGGTTCTATATGGAATATCCTTAACAAGAACACAGTATTCATCTCCACCGAATCGGGATATTATATCAAAATTAGAAAAAATTACTCTGAGCTTTTCCGCCGCCTCCAAAATAACATGATCACCCATTATGTGACCTAATGTGTCGTTGACCAATTTGAAATTATCTAAATCAATGAATACTAATGCAGAAGCCGTTCCGAGATTATCGTTCAGGTATGAGCCTGCGAGCTTGCAAAAAGCCTTCTTATTGTAAAGCCCTGTCATTGCGTCTCGCATTGACTTTTCAGCAAGCTGTTTCTTTTCTGTCTTCTCTGCATCAATATCGGATATTCGTCCGACTATTGAGGCAACAGTTCCATCATCGCTTATCATAGGAAATTGAAGCAGCTCACACCAAATCTCTTTATTGTCGTTTTTGAGTATTCGCAGCTCGCAGCGATCGCTTATTCTATCCCGCAGAATCTTTTCTACTGAATGTATAAAAACTATCTTATCCTCATCGCGTACATGCCACATCTCTGCTAACCCACTCATGCCGTTTCCTTGAATGTTTTTTGGAAATGTCCACCCGAGTTTTTTAAGAAATTCTCCGGTAACCGAAACCTCCCGATTTAATAGGTCAACCTCATACAGCAAATCGCCGGAAGTCTCCATCAACAGCTCATATCTCTGCTGGCTGCGTTTTAGTGCAGCATTCATCTTTGTTTGCAGGCTGTTATCCATTATAACACAGTAAAGCATTTTTTCTCCGCTGCTTTCTGTTGCCAGCGTTCCGTTAAACAGCGTTGGAAGATAAGAGCCGTCTCTACGTTGCAGTCTTAGCTCAATAGACACTTTTTCGTTTATATCGTTTTCTACATTTTCCGCTATGAGGTTATTAAGCATAGGAATATCATCGGGATGGACAAATGTTACATACCCGTCTTGTGACCGTGACTCAAACTCCTCGCGGGTGAGACCTATGAGTGCAAGAAAGCCCTCGTTGGCAAAGTTGATTTTTAGACCTACTGAAAGATGCAGCACAACCACACCGCCGTTAATGTTGTTTGTAATATTGCGCAGTTTCCACTCGCTTTGCTTTAAAATCCGCGTACTTCGTCTTTTCAGTTTAAGGATGTAGGCTCCTACAAAACATGTAAGAACGGCAGCTACCATAAGCACAGCAATGAGCTCTCTATGCTCATATGCCAAGTCTGCAAACGTGTACCTATAACGCGCTTGTCTGGTTTCATGAATAATCATTTTTGAAAGTTCATTGCTATTGATTAATGCAATACCTTTATTTAATATAGAAACAAGTCGGGAATCAGTAAGCGTATCGTCGGCAACTCCTGCACCGCTTTGATAGCTAATCAGAGATAGGCACAGCTTATCCGCAAGACCTTCAACGGGCACAACAGACAAAGCTTGGTATTGCGGCTTTGCAAGAAACGGTTCAACCACATATTGATTATGCAGCAACAAATCAGCATCACCGCGCCTTACTGACTCAAAACAGTCCTCTACACTGTTATATCTCTTAATCACAAAATTAGGATACTCTGAGAGTATTGCCTCGCTCAACGTCTGAGAACCCCTAACGATTGCCAGTGTCATGTATGAATCTTTCTCAAACGTTTTTCCTCCATGTTCAACAAAGACTTTTCGCGCACTAAGGTAGGGGTTTGTCAGATGCATTCCGTCAGATGCATTTATACGATTGTATTCCACGTTTGAAACCAGTTCAATATCATTGTCTCGCAAGTATTCGTATGTAACATCGCCTATGGGCAATGGAACATACTTAATTTTCAGTCCAGAATATTCTGCAACACGGTCTATTACGTCAATGGTAACGCCGGCTGCCTTTCCTGTTTTTTCATCAGTATATGAGATGGGAGCATTTTCTTGTACATATCCAACGGTCACTTCTCCCAGTGATGCAACATAATCCAGTTCACCTTTTGTCAGCGGTGTGGCGAGCAAATCGCTGAAGTGAACCTTTTCTAATTCGCTTTGAAAGCCGGATTGAGTGTTTTCAACCTCCTGAACTGCATTGTTGAACTGTGAGAGAAGTGCCGAGTCGTCCTTGCGTACCATGCAGTAATACGGTGCCGCACCAAACTTGCCAAGCGGCTTCATAGTATCAGTTTTTACCATAAGATTGGCAATTATAGCATTGACCTCGCCTGCGTATAAAGCAGAAACGAGAGCCGGAGTGTTTTTATAATATATAATTTGGGAATCGAAGCCATGTTCATCTGCATATTTTTGAAAGCTGTCATAAAACACAAGGCTTGGAACACAGCCCATTTTTAGGTTGCTAAACTCACTGAAGTCTTCAAAAATCAAGCTTTCATTGGTTTTTAGGGTAAGAATTGACCCATATTCTGTGCCCATGGGGAAAGCGCAAAAGCTGTACTTCTCCATACGCTCTGCTGTCATCTGGCTGGGGGCCAAAAGGTCAGTTTTTCCGTTTTCAAAATCCTTCAGAGCTGATACCCAGCTATCTGCTTCCACATACTCTAAATTCCACCCTGCCTGCTGCGCAATTTGATTAAGATACTCGACTCCGTAGCCAATCAGGTGTCCGTCCTCATCATGTTCATAGAAATAATTCAGCGGAAAGAAACCTACTTTTACCGTTGACCTGTACTCTGCGGCAGTGGCTGAGCATACGGACACAAGTGAAGTGACAAAAACCATAAATAACAGCAATCCTCTGTTAAGCAGTGCAGTTCTTTTTCTGAATGTGATATTCATAAACGCACTTTCTCCTTTGCATTGTGAGTTGGGGCAGAGTCCTTCACCCGTGTAATTTCCTGCACAGTCCATGAATAAATCAATAACGATAAAATAATTTTCTTTTATAAAACATGGTCATTTTTTCTATCATTGTATCATGTTTTTCCAAATTGTCATCTGCTTTTACATAAAAAGGTATAAGAGTCCACAAAAGGAAAACTGACCGTGCCAACATTGATGCTTACCTTCGCTTGACTCCCCATACTCTTACTAGTCGGTTTATGTATTCAACGTATCTGTAATACTTTATTCGACTTCCGGCTTTAATTCAGCAAAACGAACTAGGTCTGCTGCCTTATTGGCTACAGACCTAGTTTAATTTAGAGTGTTAACAGCAAAGCAGGAATACTCTTGCTTCGCTGTCTGTGGGAGGACAAAACGAAATTGTGAATGCAGTTTTTGTCAGTGCAAAAATACTATTCATATACAATTTTAAATCCGGTATTCTCAATGCAATTTTTCAGTTCGTTTTCTGTCGCAGGTGCATTATATTGGATTTCAACTGTGCCGGAGGCAAGATTTACTCCAACCTCGTTCACACCTTCAATTTTATTCAAGGCGTTTTTTATCTGAGTTTTATTCTCTTTGTTCTGAATACCGGAAACACTGCAAGTCATTTTATCCATTCAATTTTCTCCTTTACAGGTAATGAACTCAATCAATCTGGATGTATTGTCTCACAATTTATTTGTTTTATTCAGTAAGAATAAAAGGTGTTACTAACTCAAACAAAAACGTTAATCAAGGCGTATAACCGCAAACAAATTACGGAGTTTTCCTACTTAATAAGTAATTTTTTCACTATGTAAGGCTTTAATTCAAACAGTTCCCAGAACATCACCAAGCAGCTCCAGCGAACGCCTATGCATATCTTCTAGCCTAATTGTGGATGTACTTATAAGGCTGTCCATTTCATAAATTGGAGCAAATGAAACAGCGTCTGTCACTGCTTTCGACTCTGATGAAAATGCATTTGATAACTCAAAAATCTCATTTGCAATCAATGTATTAACAAGCTCATCTTCAGCTAGCAAAGTAATTATATCTGTGTTTTTAATAATTGACTGTGATAAAAATTGTACGTATCTTACTCTTTTCAGTGCAGTATCTCGAATTTTGCTTTCTTCACTGAGTGCTTGTTTAGCACAAAAACAGCATAACTGTTCATTATTTGCTTTATGAAACAAACTGATTCTGCCACACTTTTTGCATTTTTTCATAGTTTTTTCCTCCATTTCTTCCTGCCTATACAAACACGCCGGATGAGAATGTGGAACGGAGTTGTCGTGAATAAGGCTGCTTTGAACTTCAGTTCAAAGCATTTTGCAGTTATAATCAGAAATTAATTTATGCCACTCTATTAAAAGGTTATTCTGAAAAACCGACTTTAGACGTAATAGGTAAAAACTATTTTACTTTATATTTGTATTTCATCACACGAATTGTGCTCATGAAAGAGTTCACAAGTCTTTTTTTGATCTTCAACTTACAGTATATACGCTCTTTTACGCTCTTTCTTTAAATTCCTATAATTCAAGGTGTATGTAGTGCTGCGCAAATTCTGTTGCAAAATAATATATGTAATAGAGTGCTGCAGAACAGCTAAAATTACCAAGTCAGCGCACCGCATATTTAATTTGCTTTTCCTTGGTGCTCTGTTATCCCACGGAGGGGCTTGCGCGTTATCTGATTATTTGCTAATGTTTATGCAAACGGCTAACATATTGAGAGGACAATTTCATGACAATAGATGATATAAAAAAAGCATGGGTTCCCAAAAAGCTTAATGCAAAATCGGGTATTGATTGGTGGAACAGCAAGGCTGAACAGTTCTCGTCAAAAGATCTGCCCACACCGGCTACAAGCCTCGGAATGAGAATTATTCAACAGGAAAATATGGTATACAAAGGTTGTTCAACACTTGATGTTGGCTGCGGCGGAGGACGATTTTCCTTTGCTCTTGAACAAATGGGAGCTGCGGCAACAGCAACAGACTTTTCGCCGAAAATGATTGAGGCTGCCGACAGGCAGCGTGTTGAACGCAGCTCAACAGTCAGCTTTAGCGTAGACAATTGGCATACTCTTGATTTGAATGCAAAGAACTGGAACAAAAAATTTGATCTTGTGCTTGCAAACATGACTCCTGCCATCGTATCAGCCGATACCTTTTTAAAGCTCTCAGATGCCAGCAGAACGTGGTGTCTAATGGTAAAACCAGCTAGGCGTTCAAATTCAATTTTAGATGAGTTGAACAGAATTGTGGGAGCTGAAAAAGACACAATCGCGCTTGACGAGACGATTGCTTATGCCTTTGAGCTTCTTTGGCTTAAGGGCTTTAGCCCAAAGCTTGAATACGAAAATCAGGTATGGGAAAATGACATGACACTTGAGGAAGCCATAAAAGAGTATACCCTGCGAATAGGCTCTATGCATGATTTGTCAGAAGAGAATACATATGCAATTCGCGCCTATCTTGAGAGCATCGCCGTAGACGGCATGATTCATGAAATATCAATCACCTTAATCGTTGCAATGTACTGGAAGGTAGTATAAGAATTATAGAATCCCCGACAATAATGAAGTGACCCCAAAAAGTTAGACGAATATTTTTCTTGACCATTCCATTATTCAGTATATCATACTGTCTAACAATTGGGGTGCTGTTCATAATTGTCGGGGATTCTATACGTAAAGTGGAGTACATGCTGGATAAACAGCCACTCAAGACCGGTTCATAAGCTGCGTATTTTGCGGTGGAAATGGACAGATTTAATAATAATTGGTGCCAAAATATGAATTAATTCTACATTTTTTAATTACAAACCTTGCTTACAGATTTTGGGTATGATATTCTTATAATAATTTATTTTGAGAGGTGAGGTTTTTTGGAATTCTCAGTAAACAGCCCAATTATTTTTGTAATGGTTGGTATTATCATTGCGATTGTTCTTGCTCAATCCATTTTTTTCCTTGTTAGAGCGATACGCCGTTCAAAAGAACTCAGGATGGACAGTGCAATCATCAAAAAAACTGTCAGAACAGCGGCAATTTTTACAATTGCTCCGGCAGTTGCCATTGTCATCGGTGTTATGACGCTTGCGAATGACTTAGGTGTTCCGCTCCCCTGGCTTCGTTTGTCGGTCATAGGCTCCCTATCATATGAAACCATTGCCGCAGCAAATGCGGAAAGTGCGATGGGACTTACATTCGGGCAAGTATCGTCTTTAAGCGCCGAGCAGTACATTACCGTTGCATGGGTTATGACTTTAAGCATCCTTGTTGGTATCTGGCTTATGCCGCTTATCGGCAGAAAAATACAAAACGGCATGGTAAGTATCGGAAACCGTGATAAAAAATGGAGCGAGATTTTAACGAATTCTATGTTTATAGGTATGCTTTCCGCATTTTTAGGCTATGTGTTCTGTGATTTTTCAACGGTATTCAGCGCAGATTGGACGGGGCTTATTCCAGTGCTTGTTATGTTTGTCTCCGCTGCTGTAATGTGCGTGTGCGGACTGCTTGTAAAAAAGATTAAGTGGATTTCGGACTATGCGCTGCCGCTTAGCATGGTGATCGGTATGATTTCCGCTATTCCGATTACCTCTTGGCTTTCATAAGGGGGTATATAAATGAAAAAAGACTTGACATATATGGATTCTGTCCATAAATACGGAACCATTTGGAATTTGTCCGTTATGGTGATATTTCTTCTTTTTCCAGTTTTGCTATCGGTTGTTTTCGGAGCTTTGCCGGATTGGAAAGGACTATCCTTGGGACTTCTCGCAACAGCTCCTATGTATTGGGCTGTTGCGGTAATCGAAACCTTTACATATGTTCCCATGCTGGGTGTCGGCGGCTCTTATTTATCCTTCGTCACCGGCAATATTTCCAATCTAAAGTTGCCCTGCGCTCTCAACTCGCTTGAGCAGGCGAAGGTTACGGCAAACTCCGATGAAGGTGAGATAATCTCCACTATTTCTATTGCAGTTTCAAGCATAGTGACGATTATAATTATACTAATCGGCGTTATCCTTATAGTTCCGCTTACGCCCATTCTTAAATCCGAAGCTCTTGCGCCCGCTTTTGCGCAGATTATTCCGGCGCTCTTCGGCGGTCTCGCTGTGGTATTTGTTTCCAAATACTGGAAAATCGCCATAGCGCCAATTATTCTTATGCTCGCTCTATTTATAACGATTCCGGCACTAAATTCAAGCACCGTGGGAATTATGGTTCCCGTGGGCGTTCTGTTTACTCTTGGCGTTTCAAGAATTCTGTATAAAAAAGATTTACTGTAAGGAGATAATTATGATTATTTTATGGATCATACTGGCGTTGATAGCTCTCCTTTTTGCTGTGGTATTAATACGAACCGCTGCATTCAAGCCAAAGCCTGACGTAAGTATCGAATCAGAGCAAATTGAGTTTGATAGACAGCGTGCCGTTACCAATCTTCAAACCCTCATTCGCTGCAAAACAGTATCATTTGAGGATCATAGCATGGAAGACAATGAAGAGTTTGAAAAGCTTGTTTCCCTTTTGCCCGAGCTTTATCCAAATGTATTTAAAAGCTGCTCGCTCACAAAGCTTCCCGATAGAGCACTTTTGTTTAAATGGGAAGGTAAAAAGCATAATGAACCTTCTGTAATGATGTCGCATTACGATGTTGTACCAGTGGAAGAGGAAAATTGGGAGAAGCCTCCATTTGAGGGCATCATAGAAAACGGTGTTCTCTGGGGACGCGGCACGCTGGATACAAAAGTCACCTTCAACGGTGTGCTGACAGGTGCTGACCACCTTATTGCTCAAGGCTATATTCCCGAAAATGATATATATTTTGCCTTCTCCGGTCAGGAGGAAATTAACGGTATGGGCGCTGTTCACATTGTGGACTGGTTTTCAGAGCACAATATCACTCCGGCTTTAGTTGTTGATGAGGGCGGTGCCGTGGTCGATGAGGTGTTTCCCGGCGTAACTAAGCCCTGCGGGCTTATAGGCATTGCTGAAAAAGGTATGTTGAATTTGAAATACTCCGTTCTTTCAGACGGCGGCCATGCCTCTGCACCTCCCGTGCATACTCCTGTGGGAGTTCTTGCTGACTGCTGCAAAAAAGTTGAATCTCATCCCTTCAAATCGCATATTACAGCTCCGGTTGCGCAGATGTTTGATACACTTGGCAGACACTCCACCTTTGCATACCGCATGATTTTCTCAAATCTCTGGCTGTTTTCCGGACTGCTTGACGCAATATGCAAAAAGAACGGCGGCGAATTGAATGCTTTGATACGCACAACAGTTGCATTCACTCAAATGGACGGAAGCAATGCACCAAATGTAATCCCGCCGTCTGCAAGTATGGTTTCCAACATTCGTCTGAACCCCGAGGATACAGTGGACAGTGCAATGGCATTCATTGAAAAGACAATTAACGACAAAAGTGTTAAGCTTAGTACCGGAAGTGCCATGAATCCCAGTCCCATCTCCGAAACGAACTGCCCAGCGTGGAACAAGGTTGCAAAGACCGTTGGTGAAACATGGCCGGGCTGTCTTGTGTCGCCATATCTTATGGTGCAGTGCTCCGACAGCCGCCATTATGGAAAAATCTCTAATCATGTTTACCGTTTTTCCGCTATGGCTCTCTCAGCAGAGGAGCGCCAGACAATTCATGGTAACAATGAGCGTATTAAGCTTGAAACTGTGCAGAGTGCAGTAGAGTTTTATATTAGGCTTATGAGTAAGTGCTAGCGTAA
>CAZAIU010000017.1:36312-54254 GCA_964485265.1 uncultured Oscillospiraceae bacterium
CTGTGCAGAGTGCAGTAGAGTTTTATATTAGGCTTATGAGTAAGTGCTAGCGTAAGTGCAAAAACAGCGTGAAATAGTGCAATTTTAACAATAGAACTTGACACCCACCATTTTGTCTTGCATCTGTTTACTGTGTTTAGAGACAAAAACAGGAGGTGTACCGAATAACGGTGCACCTCCTTGAAAACACATAAGCTTGCTCAAAAGTGTAAGAACCTATCAAAAAGCTATGGCTGACAGTTTTGTCTCATTTGACCTTTATTCAGATTTTAAAAATATCGCAAGAGGCTGATAAATATCCAGCCACTTTTCTTATCATATTACGGTTTAAACTGCATACCTGTGTGATCAATTTGGTATTCTCCCTGCAAAAGAAGCTCTGAAACCGGGATCAGCTCATATCCGTCTGCGATAAGCTTTTCTATTATAGAAGGAAGTGCTTCGGGAGTGTTCTCAGCGGCATTATGGAAAAGAATTATTGACCCGGGAACAGTTTTACTCACTACTCGCTGAGTTATCTCAGAGGCTGGCAGACCCTTCCAGTCCAGGCTGTCCCTATTGGAATGGGGTGCAAGCGCTATTTGAGAAGGTTATATCGTGATTATTTTAGACTCATTTTTAGCTTTTACTATTCTTCAGTGTTAAACAGAATTTTGCTAACGTAGCCATAAATACAACGTGAAAACGAATACTATGCTTTTGCAGGCGTTTGGGATGAATTCGGTATAGTTTTTTCTGTCCAATTCATTGCAGACGCTGCATGTAAGTGGTCGAACATAACCGATATCCCAATAGATACCTAATCAAAAGACCGGAACCACCATGAGGCATGGTGGTTCCGGCAGTTCTGTATGTGTAGCCATTACATAGAGGGTATATCAACACGATAACACTTATGCATATGGCGAGAATGTGTTAAATTTCCGAGTTCTTTTTTTATGCAAGTCTTTTTGCTACGTTGATGAGCAGTGTTTCGAGGTAGTCAAGTCTGCTATAGTTCTCCCTCCAATAGTCAGGTGTGTTAATTATTCCTGCTGACTGCAGCCGGTTTATCGCGGAATACACATTGGTTATAGCTGCATTCGGAGAGCTGTTTTTGGCAGCACGTCCCATATTCACAATAAGCTCGCCTAAGTACTGAATTGCCTGAAAGTTTTCAATCCAGTAATTGGGGGAATCAATAATGCCCTGTGTTTGAAGCCTGCGGGCTTCGGTTGCAACGTTGTTTTGAATATTTCTGCATTCCTGAAGTCGTGTATTTACAGTTGATGCAATTGAGCCCATTCTGCTTTCCAAATACGGACCGGGGCATGCAGTATTTGCAAAAAACTTGTGAAGCGTGAGATTACCGCGGGTATCTCCTGTATATGACAGAGAGGAAATGCCGTTTCGTCTGCAGATGTCTACGCACAGGTCAATTGTAGTGCTTAGAGCTTTATCACTTACTGGCCAATCACCGCCGGTGGAACTGTTTGCTACTTCAATTGTTACAGCAATATTATCGTTTGCCGAGCTGCTGCTAGCCCATGATCTGTCCGTTTCCTCAACATACATTCCCACGCGCCCGTCGCCGCCGACACCATAATTAGAGCTGGCACCTCTAGAAGTCTGTGCAAACCCATTTCCGCAGCTCTCAATAGTACCGGTACCCGCCATATGGTGTATAGTAATTTTACTGATTGTCCCACCTCGAGGACTGGTTTTATTGGGAGATATGTTGGTATGTTTTACTAATCTGCTGTTACTCATAATTGTAATTTTCCTTTCCATTGTTCGTACTTTAAGTTATCTAAATGTGCACATTCATGTATGAAAGAGCAAAAAAAGCATTATTTGTAAACCACCTTTGAAGGCAAAAAAATTTATTTCGAAAATGACTCGTATATTTGCAAAAAAATACTGGTACTTTTTTTACCTTTTGTTATATTATAATAAAAGGGTGTCTTGCCAAAAACAGATTGCCCCTTTTGGATAAACTCGGATACATTTATTTGGAGGTTGAAATGAAACAAGCTAAACTTTTGCTACTATTGCTATTGACCTTTGCAATGCTGTTTGCGTGCGGATGCAATCATACAGATGAGCCTAAAGATGATGTGACAAGCACATCAGAACTAGCCACTCAAGCTCTGGAAACAAAAGAACCTACTGCTCATTTGGCAGATGAGGCTTCAGAAACGCCGATACAAACGTTGCCGCCATCTGATTCCCCTGTTGAGAAGCTGACGTGTACCTATGAAATACCCGATGAGAGCTTCATCAGTCTTGACTATGCCACAGATGAGCTTATGAAGCAGTACAAAGCCTATGAAGCGTTTGATGAAACCGAGGATTCGGAAAACCAAGCAAAGGTAATCTTTAAGATAAGCTCTGAGGTAAAGAATGTAAGGTTTTTAGAAATCTCTTTTGATGAGACCGGAGAGAAAGACGACACAAATTTCATTGTAAACAAAGTCCTATATTCAAAAAATGTATTATTGCCGGAAACACCTCTTGTCGTGGGAACCGTTTTTCATGGCTCATTCCCCACAAGGGCAATATCATTTGTAGATGAAAATAATACCACGAGATACTATTCCTTAGATATGAGCGGCAAGGACAGCTCGCTTTTCCTTCTTGAATTAATTCAAAGAGACGATACCTAAACTTTTGCCCTTAACCGTTATGTATTTGTCTAATCTAGAATGATAATTAATACAAGCACCGGGAGAATAATACCAAATAGGTGCCTCCCGGTGCCGTGTTTTACTGATATGATCTGTTATTCAAGCATATGGAAAATTTGCGGCTTCAGATGTAACCTGCTTGTCTGCAATTGCCCGCCTCATGTTGCTTTCAGAGATTTTGAATCGCTTTATGAAAAAATGGTTGTAAAAAGCACTTCATATTACTCCGTTTATTTTCTATCACTTTTATTAAATTGCCGAATAACATTTTTAAGCTTTTGTGGTATTGGAAGACCCAACATCCCTACATTTTCTAAGATGCTTATACCTTCATTTGATAAATAGAACATAATAAGCAGAGTTCGTATAGAACTTCCAGAACATATTATGTATTTGTCTATTATATTTCCCATTGATACAAGCAGGAAAATTGAAAATTTTTTATATATCCCCTTGAATCCTATCTTGCTTGATATGTTTTTACTTTGAATTGCAAGCAAAACCCCTGTTATGTAATCTAGTGAAACAAAGGCTATAAGTGCATAGATAAGTGAATCAGAAACTCCTAAAAACCAACCTAAAATGCTCCCAAGCGATGAAAACGTCACTTTAAAATAATCTATGTATGAATTCATGACCTCACCTCATCAAGCTTGTCTGAATAAAAAATACGCAGTTTTCTTAGTGCTCTTAGCTTTGTTTGATTCACGGATTGTCTTGATGTTCCGTAAATATGTGCGATTTCGGTTGCTGTATAGTCCATGATATAAATCAATGCGATAATTGACGTTTCAGATTCTGTTAATATCTTTTTGATACTTGAATAGTCATACTCTGAATATTTATCAGTAGTTGAACAAGTAGACTCTATATAGAACAACTCATCTTCACTTAATTCCGAATATAGTGTTATAGCTTGATAGTGTTTAATCTGAATTAATCTTTTGATATAGCTATTGTGTATTGATTTTACTATGTAAGATATTACAGCTGCTTCATCGCTGCGATTAACACGTTCTATTTGCATGGATTTGATCAATTCAAGAAAATTAACTAGTAGATCATCATAAGCATCTTCGTAGCAGAGCATACGTGAGTATTTCTTTAGCAATGGATTGAATTTATCGACTAGAAATAAAGTTGCGTCGTTGTCGCCTTCTTGCGACTTTGCAATAACATCAATGGTCATCGCACATCCCACCTTTCAGTGGATAAAGAGAAGATGTGCCTTTTTTTGTAAACACAAAAACGTACGCAATTTATTTATTTCTCTGTACTACCCCTTCAACAAAAAAAGTTTGTGCTTATAAGCTAAACAAGTATTAAATGCGACAATGATAATGATTATCTTCACATAACACCGCCGTGCTTTTATTTATCGGTTCATATATTCAACATAACCGAAATACCCTTTGTTCAAATTTCAAGCTTCAATTGCGAAGAAAAAATCATTCTCTTGCCTCTACAGCAACGACAAATAAATACAAAATATAACTCTTATTTCAAAATTGCAGATATAGTTCTTTGTTTCACCAACAATTTACATTATATACAACAAAAGGCTACGAATTATGTCGCACACCGTCAGTTGTGGCTATAATTTTATATTAAAGTAAAGCTTGACTACTGTGAGTTGTTGTGACAAGATATTAGTTATGCATTAGACTTTGGAATATTTGGAGGTGTTTATGAAAAAAGCTAACATGTTTGTCTGCATAACCATTATTGCAGCAATTATTTTGTTATCTGCCGGAGCCGGGACATTGGCTATGTCAGCAAATAAAAAAAGCGGCAAAATTGCCGCTTCACCTATTATATATTCTGTTTCGCTGAATGGTCGGGATTATAGCTTGCAGGCTTATGCCATTAACGGCAGCCATTTCTTTAAATTACGAGATATTGCAATGATTTTAAGCGGCACGAAAAAACAGTTCGAAGTTGAATGGGACAGCTCAGATAATACTGTTCAAATTACATCGTGTAGACCCTATGAAAAATTAGGCAGCGAGCTGACATTTACTGAAGGCATAAAAACCGCATCTCCTTCTGCGTTCGAAATATACATTGATGGTAATAGAGTTACTTATTCCAATTATTATATTGATGGAAACAACTATATCCCTCTGAGCGATTTAACGGGACGTATGGATATTTCAGCCGAAATCGACACAGAAAACCGCAAAGTGTCGATTAGCAATTCAAAAAGTCTGTTAAGTAACGACGGATATGCTTTAACTTTGGTAGCAGATAACGATGAGGCGCTTTTAAATGGTGAATCAAAGAGCTTGGCAACTCCTCCGTATATTCAAAACGGTATATTCTATATGCCGCTGGAGGCGGTGACAAAACTGCTTGGTGGAACATATTCCTTTGAAAACAATATTGCAACTGTAGAACTTTCAGGTAACACAACAAAATATCAAATAGGCTCCCATACTGTTATCATTAATGGCGAGGCTTTTGAGGTATCGGGTTCAAGGACCGATTTTTCCAAAGAATGGGACACGGTAGAAATAGATGATAACTATGCTCCGCTGGTTTTAAATAACACTGTTTTTATTCCGGCAAGTTTTACAGACAGATGTTACCCTCGTAGCGGTAGTCCAAGCATTGCTTGGGCACATCCTTGTCCGATATCGCGTATGGTAATTCTGGGTGAATTTGAAAATGAACGCGGTGTTGATGAAGTCAAATTAATGGATTTTTATGACACTCTGCCCGAGGATTTCAAGTCGCAGCTTCAGTATGCTGGGGTTGTTGGCGAGGTTATCAATTACAGTATTGAGGAATATCAAAACGATGATATCCAAGTATATGTCATGCACATTAACGAGCCATATGAGGACAGGGAAAATATGGACGGGAGAGTCTGCGCAATTAACGTTGTCGGTAATGGCTATAGCACACCTCGCAGCTTAAAAACTGGGGATTCAGAAGACCGCGCCAGGCTGTTATATGGCTATGAGCGGTTCACAGGCTCTTTTTCTTATAAAGTAGAAAATGGATTGGTAACAGCATTTAATTTTTATACGCGCTATTATGGTAGTCAATTTGGTAACTTATGATAACTGAATTAATATTTTAAGTTTACAAATATCTGTTATATTTCTCCTTATCTGTTGTATGCATACAAAATACAATTTAAGGAGCTAATGAAATGTCTAACGGAACTTTATCGCTCGTATCCAGAAAACTTCAGTACAAAAAAATACAATTACACTTATTCAAGTAATCCATACAATAATATTCACGTATTTGAGACAAATTCAGCACAGTCGATTGCGCCTGCAGTTTCAACCTCTAGAGTGCAGCTCTCCAGCATTAATGTTAGTAACTAGCTAATTTGGCGGCATATTCTACCGAGATCATGTTGTCTAAAGAGGTGTGCAGTATCAAATGATTGTACTCCAGTCGCGACTGCTCAACTATTTCTTTCGCTGTATATAGGTTCAGAAACCAGTTTTGATTTAGGCGTTCGTCCCATAAATTTTCATGCTTTCTATATAGCCGTTCTGAGTAGAAACACGCTTGATGAGTTCGACTTCGGTTGCCAGCCCAGCATCGACAATCGGCAAATAGAAGAGTTGCCACGTTTGCTTTTGTAAGCGCATCGAGAATGTAAGCCTTTAGGACCAGCTGGTGCAGGCAGGTTCATTTGGCAGTTGTGCTTGTAAGGCACTGGGGTCCGGCAAATCCGCATATTATGCCAGCCTTGCAGCTGGTTGCGGAACTAACAAAGTCTCGAGTAGATTCTTCTGGAACGGCATTGGTGAGAGTATTTCCGTTCGGACATACACAACATAGACAAGATCGGATATGCAGCTCGGGGAGCTCACCAACAAAAGGTGGGTGCTCGGCGTAGGAAAGTCTTCTTAGAGAACGCAAACCTTTTTGTGCATAATTTTTGACACTAGCTCATCAACTTAATATATTGAGTTAATTGTTTATTTGTTCATGGATGTAAGAAACAAGGACTTGGGAAGATATCTTCCCAAGTCCTTATTATTCGTTTTCCGAAAACCACTGCAAAAATACAGATGGAATGGGGAATTGAGTTGATTATGCCTTCTCAGCAGCTTTGCGGATTGCTATGTTGTGCTTGCGCTCCTCGGCATACTTCTCAAATACTTCGGTTCTGCTGAAGAACTCAACGCTTTCAACAAAGTACTTTTTCTTGAGAGTGATAGCATCGAACTTGCACTTTGTGGTGCAGACGCCGCAGCCGATGCACTTGTTCGGGTCGACTATTGTTGCACCGCAGCCCAGGCAGCGAGCGGTCTCCTTACGCATCTGTTCCTCGGTAAAGGTGATACGGTCATCTCTGAAGCTCTTTACCTTCTGCGCATCGTGAAGAGGACGCTGGCGCGGAGTGCTATCAAAACCTTCGGCGGTGATAGCCTTTTTGTCAAGACCGTTCTTATCCAAAGAGGTGAATACACGGCGGTTACGGCCGATGGTCAGGCTCTGTCCCGGCTGTACGAAGCGATGGATAGTGATTGCGCCTTCCTTGCCGGCTGCAATTGCGTCAATAGCGAATTTGGGTCCGGTGTAAACATCGCCGCCGACGAAAACATCGGGCTGTGCTGTCTGATATGTAAGGCTGTCTGCAACGGCGGTGTTGCCGCGTCCCAGCTCGACCTTGCTGCCCTCCAGCAGTCCGCCCCATTCGATGGACTGACCGACGGAAAGAAGAACATAGTCAGCGGGTACGGTGATGGTGTTGTTCTCATCATATGTGGGAGCAAACTTACCATCAGCATCAAATACGGAAACGCACTTCTTGAACTCAACGCCGGTTACCTTGCCGTCTTCCACAACGATCTTCTTGGGACCCCAGCCGTTGTTGATTTCAATACCGTCTGCCTTTGCCTCCTCCTGCTCCTCGGGCAGAGCGGGCATTTCCTTTTCACTTTCAAGACAGTACATCTTGGTGGATTCAATTCTGTCCATGCGCACGGCAGTGCGAGCCACGTCTACAGCAACGTTGCCGCCGCCGATAACTACTACGTTGCCGGAGATGCGCAGCTTCTGGCAAAGGTTAACCTTACGCAGGAAATCAACGCCTGAAATTACGCCCGCAGCATCCTCGCCCTCAATACCAAGCTTACGTCCTGCCTGAGCACCGATAGCGATATAGAATGCTTCAAAGCCCTGCTTGCGAAGGTCGGAAAGCGTAACGTCCTTGCCAACTTCAACGCCGCACTTGAACTCTACGCCCATTCTGCGCAGAACTTCGATCTCTGCATTGACAACGCCCTTGTCCAAACGGAAGGAGGGAATTCCTAAAGTCATCATACCGCCGGGCTTCTCTTCCTTTTCAAAAACGGTGACCTTATAGCCGTCCTTGGCGAGATAAAATGCGCAGGAGAGACCAGCAGGACCAGAGCCGATGATTGCGATAGGCTTGCCGTAATTGTGCAGCTTTTCGGGGATAAACATACCGTCGAGCTTGAGCTCCTGATCAGCGATAAATTTCTTTATCTCATCAATAGCAATTGGCTCGTCAAAGCTGCCGCGGGTGCACTCGCTCTCGCAGTTGTGGGGGCAGATACGTCCGCAGATTGCGGGGAACGGGTTTTCCTTTTTAATGAGATCAAGCGCTTCGATATATCTTCCCTGAGAGGCAAGCTTTATGTATCCCTGAACAGCTATGTGAGCCGGGCAGGTAGTTTTGCAAGGAGCAGTGCCTGTGGGGACGACATTTTCGCGGTTGTCGCGGTAATCCGGGTTCCACTTTTCAGGACCCCACTCGGTGTCTCTGGGGAGATCTGCAAATTTATATTCGATGGGGCTTTCCGTGCAGAGCTTCTGTCCAAGCTTAAGAGCGTTGTTCGGGCAGTATTCAACGCACTGTCCGCAGGCAACGCAGGCTTCCTTGTCAACTTCAGCCTCAAAGTTGCTGCGAGAAGCGTCAGGAGTGTTGAAATACTGAGTTGCGCCAAGAGCAAGACAGGTTCCGGGCATACAGTTGCATATAGCCACTGATTTACCGGGCTGTAGAGTGGTTATCTGGTGAACACAGCCAATTTTTTCAAAGTATTCAAGCTTTTGATATGCCTCATCCTTGGTGATCTGCTTGCCTTTGCCGTTGGCAATGAACATGTCGGCGGCGAAGCCCAAGAACATGCACATACCGGTTTCGAGATCAGCACCACCTTCAAGGTCGCCGGCGCCTTCATTCATGTAGCGGCGAACACGGCGGCACTGGCAGGGCAGGATAGCAATATGGTTCGCGTTCTTTTCGATATAGGTGCTCAAGCGATCGCTTTTTACCTGCTCCGTATCAAACGGTATAGCCTTTTCCACAGGAATTGCGCGCATGACACCTGCGCCCATGGGGACATCGTGTATAACGTTTGCATAGCTCTTTGTTGCGTGTCCGGCGAAGGATAAGGGCACCTCGGGATGTTCCTGACAGAATTCGTCGTTAACCAGCATAAATTCAAAGGCACCGGGAGCATAAACCAAAAGCACGAAAAGCTCCATGCCGCCCTTTTCAATTCTCTGTACAACGCCAATGTCCGCCATTTCACGAAGCATATCGACAACTTTATCTTCAGGCTCGCCAATGTCGTATGCAACGGATGCCGGAAGAGCCGGAGTCAGAAGCTCCATTGCCATGAGAATCTTTATCTGTTCATCTGTCATCCATTTTTCAAAGGTCTTGTACTCAGCGCAATCTTCGTTGATCTCATAGTGGCCGTGAGCCATTTTTTCGCATAGCTCGATCAGGTTTTGTCTTACTGCCATTTTTTTGTTCCTCCCATTAATTTGTGTTCCATTAGTTTTTGTGCTGCTAGGGGCTTGACTAAGATATTATATTGTTAAAATATATAATACATATCATTATAGGATGTATTTACAAAAAAGAAAAGTAAAATATTCTAAATTTCGACTAAGTTTTATAATTTTTTCAAAAAACGTCTCATTTACGGCCTGCTTAGAGCCCTTAAGCCGCAGCTTTAGCTGTGCTGACTGAAAGGCTATTACCATTACTTCAACTAAGAAGATAATAAACCTGCGCATAAAGCTTCTCACAGCGATTCTCTCAAATTAGGAAAACTTCTTGCTCTTGCTTTTAATCTCCGTATCACCGAAAGCAATAGGACATATTTTGTAACCACGTAAAGTCAGCAGCCTTGCTTTCTTCAAAAGCTCTAAGTATAATGTAAGCATTAAATACACTCTTCGAGGCACTGATATTTGATATCAAGCTATGAAAGAAATTACAAAAGAGTGTCGTATTTTCGATAGGGTAATAAACTACTGCTGTATGGAGTAACGAATTGACGGCGTGTCTATAAAGGGAACCTCTGGTTGTTGCCCTCCGATACTAAAGGGTCAATGGTCGGGCACTGCAACTCCGAGCATAAATTGGCAAGAAAATAAATACTGTTTTTTGAGGGGGGATATTTATCAAAAATCTAAAAAGCGAAGTGTCTGGTTATTTTCAAAAACCGGGTGCTGTCCTAAATCTGCACTCCATCCGTCGTGAAGCGTTGCCATACTTTTGCGGTTGGGTAATTATCTTCACATGGCTTTATTGCTATTTTCTTCCTAACGGCAGCCTGCTGTTTTTGGATGGAGCCTTACTCACCGGCTACGAGCGCACCGCCACTTACATCTGGCTGATTGTCTGCCCTCTGATTACCACATTTTCAAAGGGGGTTCAATATGTTCCCAAAACCATGTACAGCGTTATGGTTGCTCTGGGCTGCTTCATGGGACTTCTATTCTTTGAAACCGGCAGTATGGCGCTGATACTGCAAATGGTTATTGCTGCATGTGTGGGGCATATCTTTGCCTCCTGCGGCTACGGGTTTTTCATGATTCTCAATAACGATGAAAAGTTTTATTCCATGGTGTTGGGCATTATACTTCCCAAGGTGCTGCTGCTCCTAAATCCCCTTCTGTCCAAAAGCCTGCGGTTAATCAAATGTTCCGATTTTATACTCCTGTGCTGCCTGCTGGCTATGTTGATCTGCACGGTGTTCTTCTACAAAGAAAAAACCTTTATCCCCAACGTAGGAAAAACTCACTTCCCCAAAAAGGCGTGGTCGCTGATGGCGATGGTCTTTCTGGTACTGGCGTTTAACGATGTTATTGCACCGCTGGCGCTGTTTAGTATGAAAGCCTCCTCCGGACAGCCGCTTGAGCTGTGGTATTTTGGTGGCATCGGGGCGGGACTGCTGTTGGTGCTTCTTCTGCAAAAAGGATTTAAACTGAACATCTGCCTTATGCTCAACCTATCAATGGCTCTGCTTGCAATGGGATTTGTCATAAGTACGGTGGCAAAGGACTACCCTGCCGCCGTGTTGTTTACGGCGGTTTGCTTTGGTGTCGCATATGGAATTGGGATGGTCAACATCTACTATTTGGCGGGATTCATGGCAAAAAAACTGCAAAATATCACCTTTTATCGTGTTGGCATTATCCTTTCGGCGGTCTACTATTTTTACGGCTTCGGCACCGTGCAGGTTCTGGGGAATATCTTGCCGGTCATCAGCATTTTGTCCGTATGCGTAGTTATCCTCTTTTTTGTTCTCTCACCGCTTTTTCTGCGCCTGCTCTATGACGGTGAATGGATTGACGACAGCTACCGGCAGGACGTTACCTTTGAGAGCCGCCTGCGGGCAAAGCTCAAGGACTTAAAGCTATCCCCAAAGGAAACCGAGGTGTGTGAACTTCTGCTTAGGGGCTATACTCTTCGGCAGACCGCAGCCATGCTGGAAATTGCCTACCCAACTGCCAACACCTACTGCACCTCCCTTTATCGCAAGCTGAATATTAACAGCCGCACGGAGTTGACTCTGCTCTTTAAGGATTTCATCGGTTAACACTACATACAGATATGGCATATGACAGCAACTACAAAATACAGCGCCTCATTAGAACTAATGAGGCGCTGTATTTTCGTTTTCAGATAAACTAATGAATTGCATATAGTTTTTTTCCGAGCACAATGAAATTGCGAAAGCAATTTTGTGCCGGGAGGTGAAGGTCTGATATGTCAATTTGGGAGCAGCTAAAAAAGCAGTTTAGAAAACCGGGCAGGCGCGATTCTCCCGGCGCTGCGGATACTCAACCAATTGGGCTGACTCCGAGAGAGCTGGATGTGTTCCGGCTTCTCTTAGAGGGCTACACATTGCAGGAAACAGCAGATCAGCTTGGAGTGAAATACTCCACCGTCAACACTCACATGACAGCAATCTACAAAAAGCTGGGTGTCAAATCCCGCGCGGAGCTTATTATAAGCTACCATGATTTTAAGGAGGACAATGAACTATGAAAAAAATTATGCTTATTTTGACAGCATTATTGGTAGTAACGGCGCTGGCAGGCTGCGGTGCATCAGAAAAAGTACAGGAAAAAGCGGCCGAAAAGGCAATTGAGGATGCCATAGGCGGCAAGGCGAATGTGGACATTGATGGTGATAAATACACATTTGAGGACAATGACGGCAACAAGATTGAGGTTGGCAGCAACGAGTGGCCCACAGGAGAGGCGGCTGATGTAATACCGAAGCTTGACAAGGGAACAATCACATCCGTTGTAAACACAGCAGGAAACTGTGTAATTGACATTGATGAAGTGGAAAAAAGTGATTTTGACGAGTATCTCCAAGCTGTAAAGGATGCTGGATTTACCAAAAACGCAGCCGAATTAAAGGATGCCAACGGCGTGATGTATCAGGCAACGACAGACAACGGTAAGACAATGCTTGTCTCATATTCATCTGAATCTAAACACCTACAAATTATGGGAGGAATTGGGGCATGAAAAATATTTAATTGAGGAGGCGCAGACATGAAAAAGCGACTATTTACAACGGCGCTTGTACTGGTTCTTCTGTTGTCTGGCTGTGCTGCTTCCTCACCCCAGCAGCAGACAGGAGCGAACGAAAAGCAGCCGCCCAGCAGTCAAACGGCATCAAAGGGGGCTGAAAGCCTGTCCCTCTATCCGGCGGCGGCAAATATGCCGGTAGGCAAAGAGCTGAAGCTTAAAGCCACCCTATCTCCGTCTGGGGCAGGAACAGCATGGACATCCAGCGATGAAGCGGTTGCTACGGTGAACGACAACGGCAAGGTTATAGCCAAAACCCCCGGTGAATGTACTGTCACAGTAACATCGGGCGTTAAAAGCGCCGAGTGTGCGATTTTTGTGGAGGAGGATTTCCGAACGGTGATTTTTGCCACAAAGCCAATCAAAGGTTATGGAGAAAACCCACCGCAGCCACCGAAGGGTGGCGAGGGCGAACCTCCAATTGAGCTGCCGCCCGATGTGACAGATGTAGATAAAATTCCCAAATCAAATGAATTTATCTGGACTCTGGAATTTGACGAAAACTTTGCTACCCTTGTTACCAACGAGAATATTCCGCTGATTGTTGATGTGGCAATTTCCTTCAAGGCCGAAAAGAATGGCGGCAAAACTGCTATTGGCAGCTATACTGGCACCTTCAGCGGCGATGCCGACCTTGACAAAGAGCACTTTCTCAAGGTGATGAACGAGCAGATGTCCGGTGAGGGCGGCAAGCTTACGGATTATACTGAAAACGATGAGGGCTTGCAGGAGGCACCGGTCACAGTGGAGATTACCGCTATGGATGATGATGCCTACAACGAGGTTTTGGTTGGATATATACCAGAAGCAGATAGATCGGTTACACAGCAGCTTCCACTTCCCATCTCAAAAATACTTCCCGGCAGCATGATGGTGCTGGGCGAGGTCAGCGGTATGGTGACAATCAGCGGCACCATGACGATTGAGGCAATGGGGCATTCGATAACCGCACCCTTCGGCGCGACGCCAACCGTTGCCACGCCTTATACCATCTGCATTTACCCTGACGGAGATGCACTTCTCACCTTCCCGCTAATGGCTAGGGATGGCTTTGACCGAAATTGGGTAGAGGGGATGCTCACCAAGCGCCCTTTGGTGTAGAGCAGTGAGGGATATGAAGCGATTCACCCTATCAGTGTCAGCATCTATTCATTAAAACTGTCGAGACAGTTTTAATAGCGCGTAGCGCAGTAATATTATTTTTTAATAAAACAGGCACTGTTTTATTATAAAGGAGCTTGATCATGAAGAAGAAACTTATCTCGCTTTTTCTGGCGCTGTGCATTTCGATTGTCTGTCTGTCGCAAGTCACCTTTGCCGAAACCAAAGCGGCAAATTACAAAAATTACAGTGAATGGGCTTACCCTGAGCTTGAAAAGGCCGAAGCCGCAAGCATCATGACCGACCGTGTTCGTGGCGACATGAAAGCAAATGTCACCCGTGAGGAATTTGCTGAACTGATGGCAAACCTTGGCGAGAGCTTTTATGACCTCTCATCGCTGACACTTAATCCGAATACCTTTACGGACACTCAAAATTCCCGTGTTCTGCTGGCCTATGAAATGGCCGTTGTCAACGGCGTAGGCGGCGGAAGGTTCGACCCTAACGGAAGCGCCACGCGCGAACAGATTGCCGCCATGCTGGGGCGGGCGGTGCTGGTGCTGGCACCGGATGCGGATACCTCTTACAACGAAAAAATAATGTTCATTGATCAGAGCCAAATTGCCCCATACGCCCTCCCCTTTGTGCTGTATCTGGCGCAGTACAAGGTAATCGGCGGCATGAATGACGGAAGCTTTGCGCCAAAGGCACCCTGTACGCGAGAGCAGGCCGTGGTACTGACGGTGAGACTGTATGAGTCACTGGGCGGCACGGTGCCGGAAGTGACTACGCCGCCGGCACCTGCTACGAAGAGCGTTGTGGGTTCATGGTCCTCTGAGGGACCGGACGTAGACTATTTTGACGCATACGGCAAGCTGATTCAAAGTGCCTACAGCGGAACCTATTATCAATTCAACACAGACGGAAGCTTCAAGTATATGCTGGGCGGCTCCGGACCAGTTGTCAGCGGAATTATTCTCCGGCAAGGGAAGTATGCCGTTTCAGGAAACACAATTTCTCTGACCGGTATTAAGGAAAGCTGGAGTCCCTTTGGCGTTGGACAGCAGGCAGCATACTCCGACAAATCTGTTGCCGATACAAGACTGCTTTTCTCTTTTGAAGCGGACGGCCGCCTGACGCTCACCGAGGATGATGATATAGGCATTGAAAAGACCTTTTACAAAATTAGATGAAAAACATTAGAAAGGGGCGATTTTACATGAAGAAAGTAGCGGCTATAGTTTTCATCCTTATTATTCTGCTGACAAACACCACTTTTGCCGCTGGTAATATTATTCATCCGGCTCCCGCTGTTAGTGTCACGGTTAGCGGCGAAGAAGCGGAATCGGGCGGAAAGGTTATGCCGCTGCATGCAATTGTCAGTTTCTCTGTCCCTCAGTCTGTTCAAAAATTGGCGGAGGACAGCGCTTATCGCGTAGGCTATGTCATTGAATACCGTATTGCAGACGGTCCGTGGCAGCTCCACAACGAGGACTGGGAAAACAGGGTGGATTTGACCTATAGCAACGGTCCCACCTCAAGCTTTTTCAGCCTTGACATCAAGGGACTTAAGCAGGTCACTGCCGGTCTAAATTTCACTGATTTTTACCGTGAAAAGGAGCTGTCCGCCGAGCATGAAACGCGATTGGGAAAGTTTGCTGCCGCCGAAGACTTTGATGGCTTTGAAGCATATATGAATTCAATCGACCCCTTTGGATTTTACAAGGGGTGGGACTATACTTTTCGCGTCCGCTTTTATTCCTTTTTGAAGGTAATGGGGGGAAGCGATTATCCAATCATGCAGCTTTCTCCATATTCCGGCGAAGTGTGCGTAAACGGTCTTGGTACATTTACCGCGAGCGGGACCACCGGCAATTCCGGTGGATTTTGGACAAATGCCTCTGCATGGGCAGCAGATGAGCTAAAGCAAGCCCATAAAAACAATTTGTTTCCGTTTCGATTTGCAGGCTCTGACCTTACACAACCAATTACGCGTGAAGAATTTGCACAAGTTGTCATGGCAGCATACAGCGCTATTGCCGAAGCCCCGCAAGTCAACAACTATGACGGCTCTCCCTCTCCTTTTTCTGATGTAATGTTAGGTGAAACACAAGGATGGGAAGAAATTATTGCCGCAACAAAATTGGGAATCGTTAACGGAGTTGGAGACGGAAAGTTTGCGCCCGACAGACAATTGACGCGGCAAGAATTGTCGACTATGTTCTTTCGGTGCATCAAGCTTGCTTTACCAAAAGAGCATTTGAGCACATCAAATCAGCCACAGTTTAATGACAGCAAAAGCATTGCTCCATGGGCTGCTGATGCGGTTTCCTATTTGTCCTCCAAAGACATAATAAAAGGTTCAAACGGTGCTTTTATGCCACTAAATCCTTGTACAAGAGAAGCAGCAATACTGCTTGCCAACCGTATTTTTAATACCTATAAATAAAATTATAAATTTAAATAGAAAGGAAATTGATTATGAAAAAAACACTATCCCTGCTGATGGTAACTGTTATACTGTTGTCTTTACTCTCCACAGCGGCATTCTCGGCGGGCGACCCCAAACCGGGCGCACCCCAGAACGCGGCGGTTTATGAAGTCGTCGCAAACGATGGACAAATCATTGGTCTCGGTCTCAAGCTAACCTTTGATGCAGAATTTTTGAAGTCTGTTACCCCCAAGGGAGAGGATAGCTATGGTTCATACTGCGCCCGCATCTACTATGAGTTCAAGGTGGATAGCGGAAGCTGGTTCGCCATGCCGGAGGGATACTATGATTCTTTCTGGAGCAGTGGATATGGCACAGGCGGAAACACCTATGACAATTCCTTCTTTTTATACTTTCAGCCGGGATACGGAGAGCAGAATCGCGCGGAAAGTTATTTTGCTAACCTCCAGCCTATGCTGAAAAAGGCAACTGTAGACGGTGAGGCAGACTCTTACGTTCTCGACGGAGCCAATCATAGCTTAGAGGTACGGGTGCGCTACGAGATGATTGCCTCCGATGATTATGAGGCCGCCAACATCTTCACCTCTCCTTGGTCTACCGTCAAATGGGGCAAAGGCACTACGGTAGAAAAGCCAAAAGCGTTCCCGACAGCCCCTGTGCTCTCTGGTATCAATGTGCAGCTCTCCGGAATTGATGGGAGACCGCAGGTGAAGTTCATAGTCAAACATCCGGACGATGTGATGAATGCTGCCACCAATCCTACGGGTCTCGCATGTTTCCGCTTAGAGGTCAGCTACGACAAAGGAACTTGGCAGCACTACATGACCCAGACGTTTTCATGGTTATCTGCTAGCGGTGAAAGCTGGACTGATCTTCCGGAGCGCCAGGACGGTCAGAAAATCAAAATTGACGCTACCTCGGTTCAGCTTCGGATGCGCTACGAGTGGTATGACGGCTTAAGCGATGGTCATGCTCCGGTAAACGGCGATGAAAAAGCAACCTTTGTCTCGCCATGGTCGAACATCATCAGTGTCAACGCCGGCGCATGGAGCAACGCCTCGGCATGGGCGACACCAGAACTGGAAAAGGCTGACAAGGCAGGGCTAATCCCCGATTGTCTAAAGGGACAGGATATGACAAATAAAATTAACCGTGCCGAGTTTGCCGCTCTTTCCGTAAGGCTATACGAGGTGATGAGCGGAAAAACCGCAGCCCCCGCCACGCGAAACCCCTTTACAGACACCGCCGACCCCGAAATACTCAAGGCTTATGCCCTTGGCATTACCAAGGGAACCACCGCCACAACCTTTGAACCGAGCCTGTTGATTCCCCGAGAGCAGGTGGCAACCATGCTCACACGCACCGTGCTGGCGGCAGAGCCAACTGTGAAGCCGGATTCCGCTGGGGTTACCCCCTTTGCCGATGACGCGCAGATTTCCGCTTGGGCAAAGGAGAGCGTCTACTTCATGGCGAAGTACGGAATCGTTAACGGCGTGGGCAACGGTAAGTTTGCGCCCCGCAACACTACTGCCGCCGAGGAAGCGGCGGGCTACGCTAACGCCACCAGAGAGCAATCCATTGTGATTGCCATGCGGAGCCTCGAAATGGTCGCATAAACAATCTAAGGGCGTTAAGTCAACACCTTCGGAATGCAAGTGCTTTTTGCTTCGGCTATCTTGGAGATATCGTATGTATTTTTGTAAAATATCGCGTAAAACCTGTGCTATTACAGCAAAAAAGTTCTAAATATAAAATCAAGGAGAGCAAACGCTCTCCTTGATTTTATACCCTCCATATTATTTTAGCGACTTCACCGGACAGCAGAATTCTGTCTATAAACATTGCAGCAGCAAGCTTTTTCTCTTCAAATGATAGCTCTG
>CAZAIU010000018.1:0-23982 GCA_964485265.1 uncultured Oscillospiraceae bacterium
AGGACAGTTTTTATGGCGCGGAGCGCCGTTATATGGGTTTTTAATAAAACAGAGGCTGTTTTATTAAAATAGGTTAAGCATATGGTTCGCGGGTAAAAATCTTTGACAGCACACATAAATACGTGTAGAATATATGTGCAGTATTTTCAATTAAAATAACGAATTGGAAAGAAAGAGAAGCTGACATGGACGAATATATTGTTGAAATGCGCCACATAACAAAACGCTTTCCCGGTATAGTTGCAAATGACGATGTTTCTATCTCAATAAAAAAGGGTGAAATCTTCGCGCTTCTGGGAGAAAACGGTGCAGGAAAATCTACTCTTATGAGTATGCTTTTCGGCATGTACGAGCCTGACGAGGGCGAAATTTTTATCCGCGGGCAGAAGGTGAACATTGCATCTCCCGCACAGGCTACAAAGCTGAATATCGGCATGGTACATCAGCATTTCAAGTTGGTGCAGAACTATACCATAACCGAAAATATCATTTTAGGTATGGAGCCCAAACGACGCTTTTTGGGCTTGCTTCCCGCAGTGGACGTTAAAGGCACAGATAAAAAAATTGCCGAGCTTTCAAAGCGCTACGGTCTTGAGGTAGATCCTACGAAGAAAATCGAGGAAATCAACGTTTCCACACAGCAGAGAGTTGAAATTCTTAAAATGCTCTACCGCGAGGCAGAAATACTTATTTTTGACGAGCCTACCGCTGTTTTGACCCCTCAGGAAATTGAGTTTTTGCTTGATATCATCAGAGAACTCAGGAATGCAGGCAAAACCATAATTCTTATTACTCACAAGCTTGAGGAAATTAAAAAGGTTGCAGGCCGCTGTGCAATACTTTGCCGCGGAAAGCTGATAGACGTTTTAAATGTTGAAGAAACCTCCACAAAGACCATGGCAAATCTTATGGTCGGCCGAGAGGTCAGTTTCACTACGGAAAAAAAACCTGCGGAATTTGGAGCAAAAATTCTTGAAGTATCAAACCTCTGTGTGAAAAGCTCTGACGGCGTTGCAGTTGTAAAAAATGTCAGCTTCGATATTCACGGCGGAGAGGTGTTTGCGATTGCCGGAGTTTCCGGAAACGGGCAGGAGGAGGTTGCGGACGCAATCGCAGGTCTGATTAAAATGACCGGAAAAATAACGCTCAACGGCAGGGACATCACAAGCTGCTCTGTACGGGAGCGCTCAGAGGCAGGCATTTCCTATATTCCGGAGGACCGTCAGGATGTGGGCTTGGTGTTGGACTTTACACTTGCCGAAAATCTGGCTCTTAAGGACTACTATAAGGATCCATTCTGCAAAAAAGGAGTTTTGCAGGAGGAAGTATTTGAGGAGCACGGGCAAAGGCTGGTCGTGGAATACGATATCCGCAGCGGACAGGGAACGTCAACGGTGGTTCGTTCAATGTCTGGAGGCAATCAGCAGAAGGCAATCGTTGCACGAGAAATAGTGCAGGACTCCTCACTGATGATTTTTGTTCAGCCAACAAGAGGTCTGGACATTGGAGCAATTGAGAATATTCACAGCCAAATTATTGCAGAGCGCGACAAGGGAAGAGCAATTTTACTTATATCTCTTGAGCTTGAGGAAATAATCAATCTTGCTGATACTATAGGGGTTATGTACAACGGTGAAATGCAGACAATTGCACCTGCCGACACCTTGACACCCAATCAAGTCGGCGAATTTATGATGGGGGTGAAGTCAAAATGAGCAAACCGAAAAACGCCCTCAGAAATCCTGTAAAGCGCGGCTTCGTCTGCGCTCTTGGCAATGAAAAGTATCAAGCCATAACCATACCCCTGTTTGCAATTTTGCTTAGTCTTCTTGCTGCTGCAATAGTTCTGCTGATTTTAGGCAAAAACCCGCTCACTGCATTTTTAAGCTTTTTGCAGGGCAGCGGTGTGGCGCCGAAGCCGTCATACGCAGCAAAAAAAGGCATGCTTACCGATCTTTTCAGCATGCTCAATGCGCTGACTCCCATGATTTTTGCATCCCTTGCTGTTGCTGTGGCACTAAAGACGGGTCTTTTTAATATCGGTGTGTCCGGACAGATGCTTGTACCGGGATTTATTGCCGCTATAACGGTTGGCAACAGTGATTTGCCTATGGCAGTTGCCATTCCTCTGGTGCTGATAATAGGCATTGTCGGCGGTGCTTCTGTGGGTGCGCTTATAGGCTGGCTGAAGCATAAATTTAACATTAACGAGGTTGTTTCCTCAATTATGCTCAACTATATTTTTTCGTATGTAATAAGTTTTTTTATAAACTCATACTTTGTCGACCCCGTTTCAAGGCAGTCTCGCGCAATCGGCGCAAATGCAAGACTCACCCTTGCAAATATTGAATTGGGCGGACTGAAAATTGATTTACCCTTGGGTGTACTGCTTGCAATTCCCGCTGCATTCTTAGTTAAATTCCTGCTTGACAAAACACGCACGGGATACGAAATGAAGGTGGTTGGTCTTAACAAAAAGGCGGCAAGCTATGCGGGAATTAACGTTGGCAAAAACGTTGTGCTTGCCATGGCAATTTCCGGAGCACTTGCAGGACTTGCCGGTGTTACCTACTATTTAGGTTATTTCAATTCAATTCAGCCCCGTGTGCTCACCTCCGTTGGATTTGACTCAATTGCGGTTTGCCTGCTGGGTAACGCTAACCCAATAGGCGTGCTGTTTTCCTCACTGCTTATAACCGTTATCTCAAAGGGGAGCAACTACATGAGCTCGACCTTGAACGTTCCTCAGGAAATTTCGCAGCTTATAACAGGTCTTATTTTGCTGTTTTCCGCCTGCGGTGCGTTTATTCGCTACAAGGTGTCCGCTGCAAAGGACGAGCTTCGCGATCAGGCACACATGGCTTCTGACGAGGAAGGGGGCGATGAGGTATGAACTATGTCATTATAGAAGGCCTTGCTTTTGCACTGCCCTTGTTTATTATCGCTATCGGCGGAATTTTCAGTGAGCGCAGCGGCGTTACAAACCTTGCCCTTGAAGGTTTCCAAGGATTCGGTGCATTTGTGGGTGCTGCTGTGGTAATGGCTATTACCGGCGGAAATCTTGCCGGTGTTGAGCTGCCGATGTTCTTTATCGCCATGGCGTTTGCCATGATAGGCGGTGCTGTTTTTGCAATGCTGCACGCACTTTTGTGCGTACCCTTCAAAGCCAATCAGGTTATTTCGGGCGTTGTAATAAACATACTTGCCACTGCGCTTACAGCGTTTCTCACCAGTCAAATAAACACTGCACTTTTCGGCAAGCCCACAAACAAGTTCGTTCTGGGAATTTGCCAAAAATTTACGGTTTCGGGAGTATCTGAAATACCCGTGCTTGGTGCTTTTTTCACCGATGTATACTACTACCAGCCGATAATCATTACTGTCGCCTTGATTGCAAGCTATATGCTCTACAAAAGCCGCTTCGGTATGCGCCTGCGTGCCTGCGGTGACAATCCCCATGCTGTTGACGCAGCCGGTGTGAATGTTTCACGCACGCGCTTTATAGCTGTTATGATTTCCGGTGCGTTGTCCGGCCTTGGCGGTATGTGCTTTGCATACTCTATTTCTACAAGCTTCTCACCGAGTATTTATGCAGGCTACGGCTTCCTCGCAATTGCGGCTCTTATTTTTGGAAACTGGAAAATAGGTCCGACCTTGGGTGCCTGCCTCCTGTTCGGCTTCGCTCGCAGCGGCGGCTACAAGCTGGCACAAGCATTGGGACTTACTAGCGCGTTTACCGACATAATCATGATTTTACCCTATGTTCTGACTTTGCTTCTGCTTATGTTCTTCTCCTCCAGCAACCATGCGCCCCGTGCTTTGGGTGAGATTTACGATAAGGGAAAAAGATAAAAGCCGACTGCTTTGGAGGCAAAATGAAAAAACCACTGAAAATAATTCTTGTTGGGCTGGCAGCAATCATCTTAATTGGTGCTGCTGTGGTATGTATCTATACCGGAGAGCAGGTCTTCAAAGGGTGTGTGAACCTTACGTCCAATGAAAGCACGGCGCTCAACAGGCAACAGTCAAATCGTTTTGGTATGGATATGGAGGACTTCGCACAATCATACCGCATTGAGCAAATATCAATAGCATCTTCCCTCGGTACCCACGAAATTCCTGCCGACTTTATAAGTGTCAATGGAGAGAAAAACAAGGACACTGTCATTTTGGTGCACGGACTCGGCGGCAACCGGCTATCAAATTACCCTATTGCTGAAATGTTTCTTCGCCATGGCTTTAATGTTATAACCTACGACCAGAGAGCAACAGGAGAAAACCTGGCGCAGTATAACACCTTCGGCTACCTTGAAAGCAGTGATACAATTGATTATGTAAACTATGCTGCCGAGCGGATGGATGCAGATAAACGTATTGTACTCTGGGGAACCTCCTTCGGTGGGGCAACGGTGGGAATGGCAATGGCGGATGATTATGTTAACCAGCGTGTCTGCGCGGCAGTGCTTGACTGTCCTGTTAGCAGTATGAGCGAAATGGCAAGGGCGCAGATGGAAAGCATCGCTGCCGACAGCGGTATTCCCTTGCCTTTTCTGATGTGGACAGGAAACATAGCGCTCAGGCTTCATTTGGGTTTTGGCTTTGATGACGCGCAGGTTGCCGATTATGTAAAAGAATCTCAGATACCGCTTCTCGTTATTAATTCGAAGGTGGATGAAGTAACGCCTTTTCACATGGGAAAGGATATTTTCTTTGCTGCGGGATCGCAAAATAAGGATATATTTACTTCAGAGGACAGCCCTCACGCAAATGTTTTCTTCGACTACAGAGAGGAATATGAGCGTCGGGTTTTTGCACTGCTTGACAGCATTCTTACACAGCAGTCTGACTATTTATGGCAAGAAAAGCAGCTTGCTGCGTGATTAACGCATGAGCTATCAGGAGGATACATATGAACAAGCTTTTTATTCCCGGAGATATTCTTTTGCCGAAAAACGAGGATTTGAGTCTATGGAGCGTAATTGCCTGCGACCAGTTTACCTCACAGCCCGAGTATTGGGACAGTGTTGACAGCAGGGTGGGAAATGCCCCGTCAACGCTGAGACTAATGCTGCCTGAGGCATATCTGGAGACTCATGACATAGCTGCCGAAACCGAAAAGATCAACGCAGCCATGGAAAGCTACATTTCAGACGGCGTTTTTAAAACTATCAGCGAATCTTACATATATGTTGAAAGAGAGCTAACGGTTGGGCATACAAGGCGAGGTCTTGTGGGATTGATTGACCTTGAAGCTTACGACTACCGTGCCAGTTCAACGTCACCTATCCATGCAACAGAGGGTACTGTTGAGGAGCGCCTGCCGCCAAGGGTTAAGGTGAGAGAGAAAGCGAGCTTGGAGCTGCCACACATCGTTGTTTTTGTGGATGACCCCGAAAACAAGGTTTTTTCCTGCACGGGTGAAGGTGAGCTGCTGTATGACTTTGACCTTATGGATGGGGGAGGTCATATTACGGGCAGGCGAGTGTGCGGCGAAGCTGCTAAAGGTGTCATGGAGGCTTTGGAAACACTATCACAGCCGGAGTATCTTGAAGCCCGCTACAGTTTAAAGGGCAAAGCCCCTGTAATAATCGCAATGGGCGACGGAAATCATAGCCTTGCAACTGCACGCTTGTGTTGGGAGAACATAAAGCAGGGTCTGTCCTTGGAGGAGAGGGAAAACCATCCTGCAAGATTCGGGTTGGCAGAGCTTGTTAATATCCACGATCCATCCATCGTGTTTGAGCCTATCCACCGCGTGCTTTTCGCAACGGATACAAAGAGCTTTTTTTTAGAAGCTCAAAGCTACTTTGACGCTCTGGCAGGCAACGAAAAGAGCTGCCATATAATAAAATACATGTGCGGCGGCGAAGAACGAGACATACAGGTCAATGGTCTTACAATCGGAAGCCTTATTTCCGCGGCACAGAGCTTTTGTGTGGATTATATTGCAAGGCACGGTGGAACACTAGACTATATCCACGATGATGATACTGCAATAAAACTGTCAGAACGATCAGGCTGTGCCGGCTTGCTGCTGCCTGCAATGGACAAAAATGAGCTTTTTCCATCGATAATCAGCAGCGGAGTTTTTCCGGCAAAAAGCTTTTCAATTGGACCAGCCAGAGATAAACGCTACTATCTGGAATGCAGAAAAATTAAATGACCTCATACATAATACAAATAATCTGCTGCATTTGCCTTATGGGAGCAGAATAAGCAAATTTCATATTATGCGAAGGAAAATAGTACATGAATAGAATGAATATTATATGCCTTGGTGTCAAAAGCATGGAAAAAGCAATCTGTTTCTATCGGGATGGTTTGGGCTTTCAGACAGAGGAGAAAAATAATAATCCCGATGTTATATTCTTCAGCACTTCGGGCACAAAGCTGGAGCTATATCCTTTAGACCTTTTGGCAAAGGACATTAACAATGACAATCCGCCGGAAATAGGCACTGGATTTGGCGGTATCACACTTGCCTATAATGCCAAAAGCAAAGATGAAGTGATTGAAGTCGTTGAACTTGCTCGCAAAGCAGGAGCAACGATTGTAAAAGAACCGCAGGACGTTTTCTGGGGAGGTTTTCATGCCTATTTTGCCGATTTGGATGGATACTATTGGGAGGTTGCGTGGGGACCGCGTGACAAATTTGATGACAACGACATGCTAGTTTTATAAAGAACATTACAATCCATAATTTATAATCGCTTTTCATAAGCAGCGAAATAGTCTGAACGGAGAACGCCGCGATGCTGATTTTATAGTCAGCACCGCGGCGTTTGCTTGTTGCATATTTTGATTTTTATAAATGCCGCTATTAGAGGAACGAAAAAGCGTCGGAGACTTTCCTGTTGTCATATTTCTAGGACAAGTCAAATAGAATTGTTTCGGGGGTGAGCCAATGACGCAAAAATCATCACAGGAATTTATCAGAGCAGTTAGACTTCTGCCGTCAAGTCTTAGGCTGGCGGCTCTCGAGCTGCCCCAAAGCGTAACTGAAAATGCCGAGGAGCTTCGTTTGCGCACAGGATGTGCACCAAGTGTTGTTGCTTACGACAAGGAACTGGAAATTTTGCCGTCTCATGTAGTTAAAGTCTCGGATTTGCAACTCGTTTTGGAGATTGCAACCCGTGCATCTGTTCATTCTTACGCGGACAGCATAAAAATGGGCTTTGTTACGGCGGAGGGCGGATGCAGGCTGGGGCTTTGCGGTACAGCCGTAACAGAAGGCGGCAAAATATCTGCCATGAGACGGCTATCTTCAATATGTATACGTATTCCCCATGAAAAGAAGGGCTGTGCAGACAGCATATTTTCCGAGCTTGTGCCGGAGAATTTTGAGTCCACAATAATAATATCCCCACCGGGTGGTGGAAAGACCACGCTTTTACGGGAGCTTGTAAGAAAGCTTTCTGAAACGGGGAAAAGGGTATCGCTTGTTGATGAGCGCAGTGAGGTAGCGGGCACCTTTGAAGGACAGCCGTGCTTTGACATAGGCAAATATACCGATGTACTTACAGGCGCTCCCAAAAGTGAGGGTGTTTTTCTTCTGCTTAGAGCTATGGCACCTCAGATTATTGCTTTTGACGAGATAACCTCACCTCTTGACATAGACGCGGTTCAAATGTCTGCAAATTGCGGAGTGAAGCTCTTAGTAACCGCTCATGGCAGTGGCATAGCCGATTTGCACAGCCGTGCGCTTTACAGGCGGCTGCTTGAAAGCGGTATTTTCCGCAGAGCTGTAGTCATAACAAATTCAGGCGGTACAAGAAAATATTTTGTGGAGGATTTGGCGTGAAGCTGCTGGGCGCGCTTTTGCTGGTTGCCGCCTGCACCATGTACGGGATAGACAGGGGAGCGGGACTTTATAAAAAGCAGCGGTGTCTTGCTGGCTTTATAGAGGCGCTGCAATTTATGCAGGCGGAGCTTTTGGGAAATGCCCGTCCGCTGCCGGAGATTTTTGATGAGCTGTCAAAACATGCGAAGCCTGAGGTGCGAGGCTTTTTTACCTATCTTTCAGAGAGTATGTCCAAGCTAGGTGATGAAAGTGTTTCCGGGCTTTGGAGCAGCCGAATAATGTCTGACAGAGTGCTGTCCCTGTCAACGGTTCAGCGTCAGGAGCTTTGCAGACCCGGGCTTATGCTCGGCAGATATGTGGGGCAGGAGCAGGCAACTGCAATAGAAAGCTGCATAGCAAGGCTTGAGCCCGAGCTTGAAAGAGCGACAGAGACGGCGAGAAACGGTTTTAAGCTTTACACAGGGCTTGGACTTACGGCAGGACTTATGCTTGCGACAGCAGTGATATAAATATTGACGCCATACGAAGAAAAAGCTAACACGAGAAAAGGGAGGCATACTTAAATGGACGTTGGGCTGATTTTTAAAATTGCCGCTGTTGGAATACTGGTTGCGGTTTTAAACATACTTCTGTCGCGCTCCGGCAGGGATGATCAGGCTCTTATGGTCACACTGGCAGCACTTGTGGTTGTGCTTGCACTGGTTGTGCAGGAAATAAGCGGTCTGTTTGAATTGATAAGAACTCTGTTCGGACTATAGCTATGGAAATCATAATCAAGGCGGTCGTCATCGGGGTCGTCGGCGTTGTACTTATGCTGCTTATAAAGAAAACCAATCCCGAAATCGCAACGGTTCTAGCCCTTGCTGTTTGTACGCTTGTCGTAGGTCTGGGGATGAAGGTTTTTACTTCTGTTTATGAGGTTATAGAGCTTGTAGAGATAGGAACCGGCATCTCCTCTGCATACACTGCTCCCGTCCTAAAATGTGTCGGTATAGGAATTACTGCAAAGCTAGGCAGTGATATATGCAAGGACTCCGGACAGGCGGCTGTTGCATCCTCTGTGGAGCTTTGCGGAGTGGGCTGCGCACTGTATGTTTCCCTGCCGCTTATAAAAACACTTCTGCGAATGATAGGTGAGCTAGCATGAAATTACTACAAAAGATTTGTCTTTCCGCTGTTATAATCTTTCTGCTGACGGGTGGTGTCAATGCGCAGAAGGAAACAGACGTGGTGCCGCCGTCTGTAGCGCTGGATACTGAAAAAACAGATGAGGTAAAAAGCGCACTGCCGCAGGAAGCAAGAGACATTTTAGGCGAGCTTGACATAACAGACCCCCAGATGGGAGACGAGGGTCTTAGTAAAATATGGAAAGAAATTCGCGAAAACTTTTTTTCCGTGTTCAAAAAGGCACTTACCTCAGCCGCGAAAATACTTACAATAATTATTCTTTGCGCCGCTGCAAGCTCCGCCTTGGAGGAGGGCGGCACAAAAGACATGGTTGACCTGTGCGGAGCAATTGCAATTTCAGCCATTGCCATAAGCGATGTTAATGCTTTTTTTGGAATGGGAATTGCAACCCTGCATACGCTGTCAGACTTTTCAAAGGTGCTTTTACCCGTGATGTGCACGGCCGCTGCAAGCGCAGGAGCAATTACCTCGGCGTCAGCAAAGTTTGCTGCCTCTGCGCTTTTTATGGATTTGCTGCTTACGGTTGGCATAAAGGTCGTAATGCCAATGATAAGTGTGTATCTTGCTTCTGTAGTTGCAAGTGCCGCGTTAGGCAAGGATACCTTGGCAAGCGTGTCAAAGTTTCTTAAATGGGGCTGTACCACGGCGCTTACGCTTCTAATGATGGCTTTCACCACATATCTTGGCATGACAGGCTTGATTTCCGGCAAGTCAGACGAATTTGCCCTCAAACTTACAAAATCAGCGATAGGAACTATGCTTCCGGTGGTCGGCGGAATAGTCTCCGATGCCGCAGGAACAATAGTGGCAGGTGCCGGAATACTCAGAAACGTTATAGGAGTATTTGGATTTCTTGCGGTAGCAGCCGTGTGCATAACGCCATTTTTGACCTTGGGCACTCACTACCTTGTCTACAAGGGCACTGCCGCACTTTCGGAGGCGCTCACAGATAAGCGCATGGCTGAGCTTATTGACGGCGTGGGAGTTGCCTTTGGCATGGTTTTGGGTTTGGTGGGAGCGGGCGGCTTGATGCTGTTCATCTCCGTAATAGCCAGTATGAAGGCGGTGAGCGGCTGATGGGTGAATTTCTGGGCGCATGGGTAAAAGCCATAGCCGGTGCCGCTCTTGTGTGCAGTGCAGCGCTGTCTATGACTCCCTCGGGCAAGGTGAAAAACGTTCTCAAGCTGATTTGCGGTGTGGTACTCATATGCGCAATGATAAGTCCGGTTCTGCGTTCAGATATACCTACGGCATCCATGAGTATATCTGAATATCGAAAGAAGGCGCAGGAAATAACACAGGGTGCATCAGAAAACAGTAACAGTTTGAGCAGAACGCTCATAGAAAAAGAACTTAACGCATATATATCAGACAAGGCAGCAGACATGGGAGAGAGTCTTAAAAGCGTTACTATGGGAATGTCTTGGTGCAACGAGGGATATTGGTATCCAACTGAGGTGACCATAGTTGCAAATGTCAGCGAGCTTTGTAAAAACAGACTGTCAAACGTGATTGAAGGAGAATTGGGCATACCCAAGGATTGTCAGCATTGGAGTGACTATGAAAGCTAGCAAAGAAAAAAGTGGCGGGCGTTTTAATTTCAAGAGCCTGCTAAAAAACAAGTATGCACTTATCGTCCTTGTTGTGGGGCTTGTACTGATTCTCTTGCCCAACGGCAGCGGCAATGATAAGAAAAGTGAGGAGACACAGCTTAGCGCTCCGTCGTTTTCATTGCAGGAGGAGGAAGCACGCCTGCAAAAACAACTATGCAAAATCAAGGGAGCGGGAAGAGTCTCGGTTCTTTTGTCGGTTGAGGGCAGCGCCTCCAGACAGCTTGCTGAAAACGGAGAGGAAGCACTGGTTATCTCTGCCAATGGCGGCGAGAAGGTGGTTGACCTATATTATGTAAACCCGAAGTACATAGGAGCTGTAATTGTGTGCGATGGTGCAGCATCAGCGCAGGTTCGGCTGTCAGTAACAAAAGCAGCTTGTGCTTTCACAGGTCTTTCCACGGAGCGGGTCATGGTTATTCAAATGAACTGACTGCTCCGTGAAATGAAGCGTAGACTCTGGCAATACCGCCGTTGAGGCGAAATAATTTTTTTCTGTTCAGGAGGAAAGAAAATGAGCACTACCAAAAGGAACATTACAATCGTGGCGGTACTGCTGTGTGTTTGCGCGGCGGTGTATTTGAACTGGTCTTACAACAACAGATCTGCGGATGAGGCAATGGCTGATGCCGAGCTTGCCAACGCAAAGACAGCAGAGGAAACAATGGGAGCAGAAAACCCTGACGTATTGGTCTCGGATTATTTTGCAGAGGCAAGACTTACACGTCAGCAGTCTCGTGACGAGGCCATAAGCCTGCTTCAGGCAGCGGCAGCATCGGAAACGGCATCAAAGGAGACTATTGACAGTGCCGTAAATACAATTGCTGTCATGGCAAACTATTCAATGCTTGAAACTCAAATTGAAAATTTGCTGATTGCAAAGAACTTTGCCGATTGTGTTGCGTTTATGAGCGCTGAGGGCGTTACTCTTGCGGTTCCGTCTCCGGCGGAGGGCTTGACTGCGGAGGCAGTTGCAAAAATAACCGACGCGATTGTCTCTGAGACAGACTTCAATGCAACTCAAATTACAATAATTGAAGTGAAGGGAAATGAAATTTCCGCAAAGGATGCAGACACAAAGACAGGTGAAAAAGCTTCTGAAACCGGAGACAAAGCAACTGACGCAGAAAAAAAGACAACAGACAGTACAGAAAAGGACAAAACTGCTGAGACTGGAAACGCCGAAACCGGGTCTCAATCGGTGTATTCTGATGAGGCAGCAGCCCAATCCGGCGAGATATTAGAGTAAAACGTAATTTTGCTTTATTTTTTCGGAATACTGTGGTAAAATAACTTTTAGGTCAAAGCAAATGACCTTCAGACCACAAGGAGGTAGTAAAAATGGCTGACAGCTATATTACCACAGTAACTGAAAAAGGAAACATTAATATATCAGAAGACGTAATTGCCGTAATGGTAGGCGCTGCCATATCAGAGGTTGACGGGGTGGACGGAGTTTCCAACACTGTCGGCAATGAGATTATGGACCTCATCGGCAAAAGAACGCTTGCCAAGGGAGTCAAGGTGGCAATCGAGGACGAACGCATAATTATCGACGTTCTAATTATGGTAAGCTTCGGATGCGTCGTAACAGAGGTTGCACACAATGTTCAAACAGCGGTTGCTAATGCTCTTGAAGCCATGACAGGACTTTATCCCACAGTCAATGTCCATGTAAGCGGTGTTTCTTTTTCAAAAAGTAAATAACAAAAATTTTGCGGAAAGCGGGAGAATTATTTCTCACCGCTTTTCGTTCGTTACGTATCCATCCTTATATAGCGCGGCGGCATGAAGGCTGCCCATTTCACATCGGAGGAATTTTTATATGACCAGAACCGTTGCAAGAGAAATAGCAGTTCAAATCGGTTATAGCTTAGGGGACAAGCTTGAAAACGCGGAAGAAGCGCTGGAGAGCTTTTTTGACAAGGAATATTTTGCCACTCTCGCAGACGAAAACGAGCTGTTTTCCGAATACCCCTCAAAAAAACAGCGTGACTATATAAGTGCAGTCGTAATAGGCGTGTATGAAAATCAATCGATGATTGACAGCTACATTGAAACCTATTCAAAGGGATGGAAAATATCCCGCATATCCCGCATCGCGCTTGCAATTCTCCGCACCGCGCTCTTTGAAGTGGTTTATATGGATGATGTTCCCGACAGCGTTGCAATAAACGAGGCGGTGGAGCTTGCAAAGGGCTATGAGGAGCAGGAAACGGTTTCCTTCATAAACGGTATTTTGGGAAGCTTTATGCGTGCTGAGCGGGGAACTGAGGTTTTACCTGATGAACGGGAACAGGAGACACCTGCTTGCGAAGAAGCGAGCAGCACTTTGCCGCAAGAGCCTTTTGCGGAGGAATAGTCATGGAACTGTCTGCACTAACCGTTACTGCGGTCAATAATCACATAAAAAACCTCTTGGACGGCGATATGCTGCTTTCGAGCCTTGCTGTAAAGGGTGAGTTGTCGAATTACAAAATCTATCCTTCGGGACATCACTACTTCACATTAAAGGATCAGGAAAGCTCAATTCGCTGCGTTATGTTTAAGGGCAGCGCCTCAAAGCTGCGCTTCACGCCGGAGTCCGGTATGGGCGTTACGGCCGTGGGGCGCGTTTCCGTTTTTCCGAGGGACGGTGCTTACCAGCTATATTGCGAGCAAATGATACCCGAGGGAATGGGCGATCTTCATGTTGCCTTTGAGCAGCTAAAGGAAAAGCTCTCCAAGGAGGGGCTTTTCGACAGCGAGAACAAAAAGCCGTTACCCCGGTTTCCTGATACCATAGCGGTGATAACCTCATCCGCCGGCGCGGCAGTTCGCGATATAATTCGTGTGCTTGGGAAAAGGTGGCCTATGGCAAAGGTTGCGCTTTTGCCTGTTCGTGTGCAGGGTGCGGAAGCACCAGCAGAAATAGCGGGAGCAATACGCTATGCCAATAAATACAAGGTGGGAGACCTTATTATCACAGGCCGCGGAGGCGGCTCCATTGAGGATTTGTGGGCATTTAACGACGAACGAGTGGCAAGAGCCATTTACGACTCCGATATTCCTATTATTTCCGCAGTTGGGCATGAGCCTGATGTCACAATTTCCGACTACGTTGCAGATTTGCGCGCGGCAACGCCGTCAAATGCTGCCGAGCTTGCCGTACCTGACGCTGCGGAGCTGCGAGAGGTGCTTTCTGCAAACGAGGCAAGAACGATTCAGGCAATGCGAAAAAAGCTTATGGAGTTAAAAACAAAAATTTCAGACATAAGAAGTAGACGGGTTATGCAAAACCCAAATGCATACATCGACCAGAAGCGTTTGGAGCTTGACAGCGTATCAAACGCGCTGATTTCACGCTATGAGCGGGGACTAAGCCAGAAGAAGCATGAATTTGTGCGTTTGGCTGCATCGCTTGACGCACTTAGCCCTTTAAAGGTTTTGGGACGGGGCTATTCCATCGCATCTGATGAAAAGGGCGGGGCAATAAGCTCTGTTTTGGCTGTTTCAGCGGGGGACAGTGTGCATGTTGGGTTTACTGACGGCACCCTGCACTGCACGGTAAACGAGGTATCAAAAGCATCTTTGAAAGAAGAAAAAACACACGAAAAGATAAACGGGAGGTAATGCCTGTGGCGGCAAGTAAACAAAGCTTTGAGCAAGCGATAGCTCGTCTTGATGAAATAGTTAAGCTTTTAGAAAAGGGAGAAGCGCCCCTTTCCGAGTCACTTACCCTTTTTGAGGAGGGCACAGCCCTTATAGCAAAATGTGGCAAGCTGCTTGATGAAGCGGAGCAAAAGGTAGTGATGCTGAAAAAAGGTACGGAAGGTCAGCCAGAAGAGTTGCCCTTTGAGGATGGTGAATAGCATTGGAAACTGTCTTTGAAAAATACAAGCAGATGATTGACAAGGCACTGGCAGCCTCTTTTAAAACAGATACGCCGATGCCGCAGCAAAGACTGCTTGATTCAATGGATTACAGTCTGACGGCAGGCGGCAAGCGCTTGCGTCCGCTGCTTGTAATGCTGTTTTGTGATGCTGCGGGAGGAAACGCGGAAACTGCGATTCCTGTAGCCTGCGGCGTTGAAATGCTTCACACCTATTCCCTGATTCATGACGATCTGCCATGCATGGACAATGATGAGCTTCGCCGCGGTAAGCCCACAAACCATATGGTTTTTGGAGAATGTACCGCTACCTTGGCAGGCGATGCGTTACAGGCAGAGGCGTTTGGTGCTATTCTGCGCAGTGATTTGCCTGCTGATGTACGTGCAAACTGTGCCGAAGCACTTGCTGATGCTGCGGGAGTGGACGGTATTTGCGGCGGACAGCAGCTTGATATGGGCGGTGAGGGGAAAAAACTTACCGAGGACGAGCTTGTTGACCTGCAAGGCAGAAAAACAGGAAGCCTTATTTTGTGCGCCTGTAAAATGGGTGCAATAGTCGGAAATGCAAATCCTGAGCAAATTGAGACGGCTTGTATCTACGGTGCGTCGTTGGGAGCGGCATTTCAAATTCGAGATGATATGCTTGATGAGCTTTCAAACGAAACGGAGCTTGGAAAGCCAATAGGCTCAGATGTGCGAGAGGGCAAGACAACATTTATGACGCTTTACGGCGCTGAAAAATGTGCACAGATGGTATCAACTCTGACAGAAAGGGCAAAATCAGAAGTACGCAGTGCATTCGAAAATCCCGAAAACCTCTGCCGACTTGCTGATTTGCTGTGCGACAGAAAGAACTAGTACGCGGTATAAAATTCAGGTTATTCATATTTTTATGAATATAATGTCCAAAGGACATTATATAGATTTTAACTAATATATCATAACGCTGCTTTGCAGCTATGATATAAAACCGCCGGTTTGTACTTGTAAAAACAGGCGGTTTTTGATATTATATAGTTCGATCGATAATTTAAGAGTATAGTATTATCTGCAAAACAGGCATTTTTGCGTTTTTAAATATATTGAGGTAAATTCGTTTTGAATATTTTGGATAAAATTAATTCCCCGCAGGATGTAAAAGAGCTGCAAAAGGAGCAGCTTGAGGCACTTTCTTCGGAAATCAGAGGCTTTTTACTGGAGAATGTTGCGAAAACCGGCGGGCACTTGGCATCAAACCTTGGAGTAGTCGAGCTTACACTTGCAATACACAGGGTTTTTGATACGTCAGTTGATAGACTTGTGTTCGATGTTGGGCATCAAAGCTACGTACACAAAATGGTAACAGGGCGGCGTGGTAAATTTTCAGAGCTGCGGTGTTTAAACGGCTTGTCCGGTTTCCCTAAGCCCAATGAAAGCGTGCATGATGCGGCAATTGCAGGTCATGCGTCAAATTCTGTTTCAGTTGCTTTAGGAATGGCACGGGCAAGAACTCTAGCAAAACAGGACTACAGCGTAATCGCACTCATAGGTGACGGCGCGCTTACAGGTGGACTCGCTTACGAGGGGCTTTGCAATGCAGGCAGCTCGGGAGAACCGCTCATAGTAATTCTTAACGATAATGGAATGTCCATTGACTCAAATGTGGGCGGTATTTCAGAGTTATTGTCTCACCAGCGCGTAAAGCCGGGATACTTTGAATTCAAGCGCCGTTATCGTAAGCTTTTCGGCTATGTTCCTGCGCTTTATCGTTTCAACCACAGAATTAAGGAATGGATTAAGCGCCGTTTGCTGCCTAGCACCATGTTTGATGATTTGGGGTTCCATTATTTAGGACCTGTTGATGGGCATGATTTGGTTCAGCTTGAAGCTGTCCTCAAATGGGCAAAGGAGCTTTCCTGTCCGGTTCTCGTCCATGTGGTTACGCAAAAGGGCAAAGGTTATGGCTTTGCGGAGGAAAATCCGGAGGCGTACCACGGTGTCAACAAATTCAACACTGACTGCGGATTAAAAGCCTGTTGTGAGCTTTGCTTTTCAACTGCATTTGGAAATGCACTGTTGGAGCTTGCCGAAAAGGACGATGGCATTGTTGCAATTACTGCCGCTATGTGCAGCGGAACAGGGCTTTGCGGCTTTGCGGAAAACTATCCTAGCCGTTTCTTCGATGTGGGAATTGCCGAGGGACATGCGGTTTCTATGGCAGCTGGACTTGCAAAGCAAGGCGCAAAGCCTGTCTTTGCAGTGTATTCAAGCTTTTTGCAGCGCGGTTACGACATGCTTATCCATGACATAGCACTTTCAAAGCTCCATGTGGTTTTTGCGGTTGACCGCGCCGGACTTGTCGGCAGAGACGGAGAAACCCATCAGGGCAGCTTTGATGTTTCCTATCTGTGCTCAATTCCTCATATGGCTGTGCTGTGTCCTGCAAGCTTTGCGGAGCTTCGCGAAATGCTTTCTCTTGCAATTTACCGTATCAGCGGACCTGTTGCGGTGCGCTATCCCAGAGGAGGCGAGGGCGAGTACACCGAAAGTGCAGGAAGTGCGCCCAGCTCTGTATTGAGACAGGGAGATGACATTACCATGGTCGCTTATGGAACTATGATAAACAATGTTCTTGCTGCCGCTGCTGTGTTGTCTGAAAAGGGCATAGAAGCGGAAATAATAAAACTTAACATGATAAACCCATTAGACTGTAAAACTGTTTTGCAGTCCATAGAAAAAACGGGCAGACTTCTGATTGCAGAGGACGTATGCGCCCGTGGCAGTGTTGGGGAAAGACTGCTTGCCGAGTGCGCCCGCACCGGAACAGCGCTTAAGGGCACCAAAACAATCAACCTTGGAAACGGCGTTGTAGCTCAGGGAGCTGTAGAGGAGCTTCTAAAAATTTTTGGACTTGATGCAGGGGGCATTGCAGCCTTTGCACTGGAGCTAATGCAAGAGACAACCGATATGGAGGAAAAGCATGAAGAAGCTCAGACTTGACCAGATCGTTTTTGAGCGAGGACTTACAGAGAGCCGTGAACGGGCAAAAACCTCCGTAATGGCGGGAATTATATATGTAAACGGTCAAAAAATGGATAAGCCCGGAATGCCAGTTGCTGAAGATGCTGAAATCGAGCTGAGGGGAGAAACCCTTCCATACGTAAGCCGCGGCGGTCTCAAGCTTGAAAAGGCACTCAAATCTTTTGCGCTTGACCCGAAAGGCTTGACCTGCATAGACTGCGGCGCTTCAACTGGGGGGTTCACAGACGTTCTGCTTAAAAACGGCGCGAAAAAGGTTTTCGCTGTTGATGTGGGCTACGGTCAGCTTGCGTGGAGCTTGAGAAATGACCCTCGGGTTGTATCAATGGAGCGCACAAACATTCGCTACGTAACCTCTGACATGGTGGACGAAGCTCCATCTCTTGCCGTTATGGATTTGTCTTTTATATCAATTCGGCTTGTTTTACCCGTGGTGCGTGAGCTTTTGACAGAGGACGCGTGCGTTATATGCCTAATTAAACCTCAATTTGAAGCAGGCAGGGAAAAGGTAGGCAAAAAGGGTGTCGTGCGCGAAAAGTCTACCCACATTGAGGTGGTTTCGGGATTTTTGGACTTTGTTCCAACCATCGGATTTACTGTTTTGGGGCTTGATTATTCACCCATACGCGGGCCTGAGGGAAACATAGAGTATCTTGCCTTGCTGAAAAAGGGTGAGCATGACTCACCCGGCTTTGATGTGCCTTCAGTTGTAGCTGCTTCCCACGGCGAGCTTGAGCACTGATTTACTTACGCATTATTAAACGTGAAAGGAACGCATTATGTCAGCCGAAAATAAGCACATTGTTTTGTGTCCCAACCCTGAGCGAGACAGAAATCTTGAGCTGACCTTCAGTGCCAAGGAAATTCTTAAAAATGCTGGGTATGAGACCTTGATAAGTCCTATATACACCAGCCGAAAGCACGTTGAAATGCTGGACAAAATTCCTGTGGTGCCGCTTGATGAGGCAATTTCAAACGCTTCGCTGTTGGTTTGCTTCGGCGGCGACGGTACTATCCTTAAGGCTGCAAGATCGGCTATGAAGCTGCCTATCCCAATGGTCGGAGTTAACCTGGGGCACAAGGGCTTTATGGCTGAGCTTGAACCGAATGAACTGGAGCTGCTTACAAAAGCTGCCTCAGGGGACTACACCCTGATAAACCGAATGATGATAGACATTGAGCTGTTTAGGGACGGCGAGCTTATTTTTAAAGACACTGCACTAAATGATGCGATACTATGCGGAACGGCTACCACATTAAACATCACCGTGTACGGTGACGGCTCAAAGATAACCGAATATGCAGGGGACGGAATAATTGCAGCTACTCCCACAGGCTCGACTGCCTATTCACTGTCTGCCGGCGGCTCAATGGTTGAGCCGACAGCAGAAAATATTTTGCTTACCCCGATTTGCGCCCACCTTATTGCCGCAAGGCAATACGTTCTTGCACCGGACAGAAATGTCAAGATACAAACCCATGATAACGACGGAAAACAAATTTGGCTTTCCGTGGACGGAGGTAAGCTTATTCCTTTTTACGATGACGACGAGCTTAGAATTAGGCAGTCAAAGTATACAACCTCCATGGCGAAGGTTACGAATAAGAGCTTTTACGATATTGCGTTTGAAAAGTTAGGAGAGAGAATATGAAATCTTCACGGCAAAACAAGATTTTGGAAATAATCGCTTCTAAGGATATTGAAACTCAAAATCAGCTTATCGACGAGCTTGCTGCGCACGGCGTTAAAAGCACGCAGGCAACCCTTTCTAGGGACATAAAGGAGCTAAGGCTTGTTAAGGAGCTTACAAGCGCAGGCAAATACCGTTATGTAGCGGCAGGCCGTGATGAGGTAACTGACTTTGACCTTAGACTGAAAAAGATTTTCCGCGAGAGCGTTACCTCCTACGCCGCCGCACAAAATATAATTGTCATAAAGACCATGCCGGGTCTTGCACCGGCTGCATGTGCAGCTCTTGACGGAATGGAAATTGACGGATTGATTGGAACTCTTGCGGGTGATGACACAGCGTTTCTTGCCATGAGGGACATTGATTCCGCAAAAAACTTTGAGCACGAAATTGAATCGCTGCTGTAAAAAAATATAATCAGTAGGGAGATGAGCATATGCTTCAAGACCTCCACATTGAAAATATTGCTGTTATTGAACGTGCGGACATTAGTTTTGCTCCGGGGTTCAATGTGCTGACAGGTGAAACCGGTGCGGGTAAATCAATTGTTATTGACGCGCTTCAAGCGGTTTTGGGCGCACGCACAAGCCGTGAGCTTGTGAGAACAGGTGCGGAGAAGGCATTGGCAAGCGCGGTGTTTACCTCAGACAAGGCAGAAAAATGGCTTGAGAAAAACGAGCTTGAAGGTGACGATGAGCTTATCTTGCAGCGGCGCATATCCGACGAAGGCAAGTCTTCATGCCGAGTATGCGGTTCACCAATAAGCGCGGCACAGCTTAGAGAGCTTTCTTCGCTTTTGCTTGACATTCACGGACAAAACGACGGCCGTCAGCTTATGGATGAGGCAAGGCACCTGCAATACCTTGACAGCTTCGGTGATTATGACGAGCTGATTTCCGAATACAGTCTAAAATATAAGGAATTCAAGGCGATACAAAAGGAAATTAAACAGCTTTCTCTGGACGAAGCTGAAAAAGAGCGCTTGAGCGAGGACCTAAAAGCGGCAATTGAGGAACTGGAGCACGCAAAGCTCCGAGTGGGGGAGGAGGACGAGCTTTCTGCTAGATGCGAACTGCTCCGAAATTCCGAAAAGCTTACCGAAGCGGTTAATTCGGCATACGACGCGCTATACGGCGCTGACATAAATGCCGTTACATTAACAGACAACGCTGCTTACGATGCTGCCAGAGCAGCGCGATATTGCGAGGAGCTTTCAGCACTTGAGGGAACACTCAAGGATGCATCTTTCTCTCTTAAGGATGCTGCGGAAACACTTAGAGATTTTATACGCGGCTTAGATTTTTCACCGGAGGAGTATGACAGGCTTGAGACGAGGCTTTCTCAATTGCGCAGACTCTTCAAAAAATACGGAGGGGATGAGTCGGAGCTGATAAAAAAGCTTGAAGACTCAAAGCAAAGGCTGGATGAGCTTGAATATGCAGATGATAGGCTTGCAAAGCTAACGGCTTTGCTTGAGCGCAGCAAGCAGGAGGCCACAAAGTCAGCACAAAAGCTGACTGCTGCCAGAGGGAAGGCTGCCGATGAGCTTCAAAAGCGCATTGAAGATGAGCTGAAAGCTCTTGCAATGCCGTCGGTGAGTTTTTTGGTTGACATAACACCGCTTGACAACTCAAACGGTTTCGACGCCACAGGCGGAGATACTGTTAAGTTTTTAATGTCGGCGAATAAGGGTGAAAAACCGGGAGCCATCAGCAAGATTGCCTCCGGCGGTGAGCTTTCACGTATTATGCTTGCCATGAAAAACGTGTTTTCAGAGAGAGATTTGGTGGAAACACTTGTCTTTGATGAAATTGATACCGGTGTTTCCGGCGTAGCGGCGCAGAGAGTAGGAGAAAAGCTCGCAGAGCTTTCACGTAGCAAGCAGGTTTTGTGTGTTACACATCTGCCGCAAATAGCTGCTATGGCAGATACGCACTTTCTCATTGAAAAGTCTGAGCGTGACGGACGAACCTTTACCAGTGTTACGCAGCTAAAGCGTGATGGGCGCAAACGTGAGCTTGCGCGGCTTCACGGCGGCGACAACATAACGGAAAACACTCTTATTTCGGCGGACGAACAGCTTGAAGCAGCAGAAAAATTCAAGCTGGGTTTGAAATAGCATGTACATCATATAATGACAAAGATAAAGCATTAATTGGCTTTAGTAACAAACGAAAGGGAAATAGAAATGAAGATTTACGACGAACTAAAAGCACGCGGGCTGATTGCTCAGGTAACAAACGAGGAAGAAATAAGCCGTCTTGTTAACGAAGGCAAGGCAACCTTTTATATAGGTTTTGACCCCACAGCAGATTCCTTGCACGTTGGACATTTTATGGCGCTGTGCCTTATGAAGCGTCTGCAAATGGCAGGCAATAAGCCCATTGCACTGCTTGGCGGCGGAACAGGCATGATTGGAGACCCGTCGGGACGCACAGACATGCGTATGGTTATGACTGTTGATACCATCAACCATAATATTGATTGCTTCAAAAAGCAAATGAGCAAGTTTATCGACTTTTCTGAGGGCAAGGCGCTCATGGTCAACAATGCTGACTGGCTGCTGGACCTAAATTACGTTGAGCTTTTGCGTGAGGTGGGAGCTTGTTTCTCTGTAAACAACATGCTAAGAGCCGAATGCTACAAGCAGCGCATGGAAAAGGGGCTTTCCTTCTTTGAGTTCAACTATATGATTATGCAGAGCTATGATTTTTACGCTCTGTATAAGAATTACGGCTGCAACCTCCAGTTTGGTGGTGACGACCAGTGGAGCAATATGCTTGGCGGAACCGAGCTTATTCGTAAAAAGCTGGGTGTTGATGCCCATGCAATGACCATCACGCTGCTGTTAAACTCCGAGGGTAAAAAAATGGGTAAGACAGCCTCCGGTGCTGTGTGGCTTGACCCCAACAAAACTTCACCCTACGAGTTTTATCAGTACTGGCGCAACATCGGCGATGCAGATGTTTTGAAGTGTTTGCGCATGCTGACCTTTTTGCCACTTGAACAGATTGATGAAATGGACAAGTGGGAGGGCGCAAAGCTCAACGAGGCTAAGGAGATACTTGCCTACGAGCTTACAAGTCTTGTCCACAGCAAGGAAGATGCCGAGCAGGCTCAGGAAACTTCCCGAGCGCTGTTTTCAACAGGCGGTGACCTTGCAAATATGCCCACTACCACAATCACCGAGGCTGACTTGGCTGACGGCGGCGTTGACATTTTGACCTTGCTGGTTAAGAGCGGCTTGACACCGTCAAAATCCGAGGCGCGCCGTGCGGTTGGACAGGGCGGCGTTGAGGCAGGCGGCGAAAAGGTTACTGATATCGGCAGAGTTTTTATGGCGGAAGAGCTTTCCGGAGAAGGACTTGTCATAAAGCGCGGAAAAAAGAGTTACAACAGAGTTGTAATTGAATAACAAATATCGTTTAAAAATTTAAAACCATATGTTATAATGACCGTTAGAACACAATCTAACGGTCATTATAACTATAATTAAAAAACATAACACAACGGTGCAAGCACCTGTGTTATAGGCACGTTAGAACAGAATCCAACGGTCATTATAACAATATAAACAACACAATCGGCAAATACTAAAGCGATTAAGCTGATGTACTTTCAAGCATTGATAATTTAAAAAAAGGAGGTGCCGAAAATGGAAGGCTTTTTTGACAGCATATCAAAGTTCTTTACTTTGCCGGAGGTTGACGGTGCCTTTGGTGCATTTTTATCTTATCTGGTTTATTTTTCGCGTTTAATGATGCCCATTGCTGCAATCGCAATAATCAGCAGGTGTGTTCGCTCTATGCTTAGTGAGCACTATGAGCCTGAGGTGTGGGGCTATCTTGATTTGCCCGACGGGTCGAGAGTTCCGCTGCGTCACTGGGAATGTACCGTGGGCAGCGCCAAAAGCTGCGATATTGTCGTTCGCGATGAAAGTGTTGCCAGAAATCATCTTGTACTCATTAGGGACGAGCTTGGAAACTGGCGGGCGCATGACATAGGTTTGAATGACGGCTCTGGAATAAACGGTGTTGTTCTGCCCGAGGAAGGAGCTGTGCTAGAGGACGGGGATACTCTCAGCCTTGGCGAATGTGACCTTAGGTTTTTTAATCTCACCGAGGAGGAGCGAGGTATTATTGCCGAAAGGCGCACTGCACCGGGTAGGTTTATAGCACCTTCTGCAATGTTCGGATATGTGAGCATTTTCCAGATTATATTGATGATACAGCATATTTTTTATGCGCCTGAGGAGTTTCGCGGAGCTATAGCTTTGTCATTTATGGCGTTTTTTATCTCCATGTGGCTGTATTTTATTATAATGAGGACGATGGGGCGCACAGGCTTTGAAGTTGAGGCGATTGCTTTCTTTCTAAGTTCGATAGGGCTTTCCGTTTGTGCAAGCTCAACTCCTCAAAATATGCTAAAGCAGGTAATTTTACTATTAGCAGGTATAGCTGTGTTTCTTGTTCTGGGATGGTGGCTTCGCGACCTCAAACGGGTTAAGGCGATGAGAACTCCTGCGGCAGTTGCAGCAGTTGGGCTGCTTGCCGTAAATTTGCTGTTCGGAACAGAATATTTCGGTGCGAAAAACTGGATTTCCGTTGGCGGATTTTCCTTTCAGCCATCCGAGTTCGTTAAGATAATATATATTTATGCCGGTGCGGCAACCATGGACAGGCTGTTCAAAAAACGTAACCTTATTTTATACATCGGATTTTCCGCAGCTTGTGTCGGTGCTCTGGCACTAATGGGGGACTTTGGAACGGCACTCGTCTTTTTTGCAACCTTTCTCGTTATTTC
>CAZAIU010000018.1:24082-53915 GCA_964485265.1 uncultured Oscillospiraceae bacterium
AAAATGCACGACAGGAATGAGTTTTCGCGCTATGAGGAGCTTGACGGTTTAGCAGACACCGAGGTGGAGGACTTTGGAGACTATTCCGAGCCATTCGTAGAGGACATTCAGAATTTGTGCATAAGAAATGGGCGCAATATTTTTGACAGGCGCGGCGAGCGAAGGAGGCGCGAGAGATGAAGAAAATAAAAAAACGTGCCTATTTTGCTCTTATCATAGCCTTTGTGCTCTTGGCAGGAATGTGCATTTACACGGTTCGTCTGTGGAAGGACGGGGACGACTGGGTTATGCTTCGGGCGAATCAGAGCGTTTTTGCTGACGGTGTTCTGGACAAAGGAATTGTTGCGGACAGAAACGGTGTTGTTTTGGCAGCAGCAGGAAATGGAGTTTTCACCTATGCCTCAGACGAAACGGTGCGACGAGCCTGTCTTCATGCCGTGGGAGATTTCGGCGGTCACTTCGGAACGGGGGCGCTTACGGTTTTTGATGACAAGCTTGCGGGATATGATTTTTTCAGCGGTGTTACAAGTTTTAAAAACGAAGGTGCAACCGTGCGCTTGTCCATAGATTCAAAACTCAATGCTGCGGCATATAACGCCCTTGCAGGCAGGCGAGGTGCCGTGCTCGTTTCAAACTATAAAACAGGTGAAATACTTTGCATGGTAAGCACACCCAGCTACGATCCCAATAATACACCTGATGTGTCTCAGCCTGCGTATGAAGGCGTGTATTTGAACCGGACACTTAGCTCAACCTACACTCCCGGTTCTGTTTTTAAGCTTGTTACCCTTGCCGCAGCGATTGAGAATTTGCCGGATTTGCAGCAAAAGAGCTTTTCCTGTGCGGGAAGCGTCACTGTTGGCGGAGACGTAGTTAAATGTACCGGAGTTCACGGGCAGCAGAACATTGAACAGGCGCTGGCAAACTCCTGCAACTGCGCGTTTTCTGAGCTTTCACAGGAGCTAGGGGCTGAAAAGCTTGAGAAATACGTTGAAAAGTTCGGCTTTTTAGAGAACTTAAATATTGACGGTATTGAAACAGCGGCTGGACGCTTTGATAAGGCGGATACTGGTACGTCAAACCTTAGCTGGTCGGGCATTGGGCAGTATAACGACCTTATATCCCCGATATCCATGCAGCGTTACGTGTCTGCTGTTGCAAACGGTGGCACGGTAAAGGAGCCAACGCTGCTTAAGAAGGGCAGAAGTTCCGATACTACCCTTATGAGCGCAAAAACTGCGAAAAAAATCGGAGAAATGATGAACTATAACGTGAGCTATGCATATGGCACGTGGATGTTCCCAAATCTTGAAATCCATGCAAAAACGGGCACGGCTGAGGTGGGAAACGGCACATCACATGCATGGTTTACGGGCTATATAACAAATGAGGACAGTCCGCTTGCTTTTACTGTTATAATTGAAAATGGCGGCGGAGGGCTTGCCAACGCAGGTCCTGTTGCCAATGCTGTGCTTCAAACAGCGATAAGCGGACAGTAAATAATCAAAGCAATAAACATAGAGACAAACCGGAGATTATAATGATTGATATATCAATTCAAGGACTAATAAAGTCATTTGAACAAGACAAAAACATTTTAGACGGGCTTACCTTTGAGGTGAGCTGCGGCGAGCGCATAGGAATTTTGGGAAAAAACGGTGCGGGTAAAACCACGCTGTTTCGAATTATGACAGGTGAAGTACACCCTGATGAGGGTCAGGTTGTGATAGCTCCCGGAAAGAGAATGGGACTTATTTCCCAAATTCCCGTATATCCGATAAATTACACGGTTGAGGACGTTTTAAAAACCGCTCATCAGCGGATTTATGTTCTTGAGTCAAAGATGCATGAGCTGACCGCGCAAATGTCGGGAAACAACTCTGATGCAATATTAAGAGAATATGATGCAGTAGCGTCAGAGTATGAGCGTCTAGGCGGTTATAATGCGGATGTGGAGATAAGCCGTGTTGCAAACGGACTTGAAATTCCGGAAAACATGCGCAACCAACTATTCAGCGAGCTTTCGGGCGGCGAAAAAACCCGCGTTAACCTTGCAAGGCTTATTCTTGAGGATACGGACATCCTGCTTTTGGATGAGCCTACAAACCATTTGGATTTAAAAGCTACCGAATGGCTTGAGGAGTATCTGCAAAGATTTCGCGGCACAGTGCTTGCCATATCCCACGACAGATATTTTTTGGACAGGGCTGTGAACCGTACAATTGAAATTGTTGAGGGAAAGGCACAGTTTTACAGCGGAAATTACAGCTTTTATGTTGAGGAAAAGCAGCACAGACATGAGGAACAGCTAAAAAAATACGAGAAGGAGCAGGCAAAGCTCAAGCAGCTTTCAGCCGCTGCTGAAAGGCTTCATCTTTGGGCGTTCATGGGCAACGATGCGCTGCACAAGCGCGCGTTTTCTATGGAAAAGCGTATGGAACGTCTCGCGCAGACCGATAGACCCAAGGCAGAAAGAGCTATGAAAATCAAGTTTGCCCAGCGTGAATTTTCGGGCGACGAGGTGCTGGTAATTGACGGTGCGTCAAAATCCTACGGAGACAGAACGCTTTTCTCAAATCTTGAGCTTATAATTGAGGGCGGCGAGCGAATTGCCCTTATCGGTGACAACGGAACGGGAAAATCCACACTTCTGAAGCTGATAATGGGAGAGGAGATGCCTGACAGCGGTATGGTTCGTCGGGGACCTTCTGTAAAAACTGCCTATTTGCCCCAAATCATAAAATTTGATGAGCCGCGGCGCAGTCTTTACGACACCATGCTCTATTCGGAAAAGTGCACGCCCCAAACCGCGCGTGACCGTCTTGGCAGCTTTAGGTTTTCCGGGGAGGACGTTTTTAAGCCTGTGTCAGCGCTTTCAGGCGGCGAGCAAAGCCGTCTGCGCCTTTGTATGCTGATGCGTGAGGAGGTAAACTTCCTTATCCTTGACGAGCCTACAAACCATCTTGATATTGCAAGCCGCGAATGGATTGAGGAGTCAGTTGATTCCTTCGAAGAAGCACTGCTGTTTGTTTCCCACGACCGCTACTTTATTGAGAAGTTTGCAACACGTATATGGGTGCTTGAGAACGGTCAAATAACCGATTTTCGCGGCAGCTTTGCTGAATACCGAGAATTTGCCGCACGCCGTCGAGAGGCTGCCTATATTGAGAAGCAAAAGGAAGATAAGATCCGCAGCACACCGAAGGAGCCGAGAAAAAAACAGAACAACAATACCGAAAAGCAGCTTCAGCGGCTTGAGCGTGACATAGAAAAGCTTGAGACAGCTATGCATGGGATTGAAGAAGACTACGAAAGCTATTCCACAGATTATCAAAAGCTTTTAGAGCTTGACGAACAAAAAAAGCACCTTAAAGATCAGCTTGAGGAGCTGTATGAAAAATGGGAGGAGCTGTCTGAGTCTATGTAGGCCCTTTCGGTTAATGAGAAAGGCGTGACTATGGAAAACAAAAGTAATAAAAAAGATATTAGATTTTGGGTGAGCGAAATTATTCTGCTAGCAGCAGCGGCATTTTTTGCCTTTGGAATGATTGGGTATACAACCATAGCCCTTGTGTTGACAGGGATTGCATTTCTTGCGGCACTTTATAAAAGCATCGGGCACTGTGCACATAGAAATGAAAAAACAGCAAGAACTCTAAAGCGTGTGCTCACGGCTGCCGTATGCCTAGCCGTTGCAGGCTTTATTACCGTGGAAATACCTATAATTGCCTCTGCAAGAACCAATGATGAACCGAAGGCTGAATACCTTATCGTATTGGGCGCAGGCGTGAACGGAACTGAACCCTCACTGTCACTGTTAAACCGTCTTGAAGCAGCAAGGGATTATCTAAACACCTACACTGACAGTACGGCAATTGTCTCCGGTGGTCAGGGACCGGGAGAGGAAATAACCGAGGCCCAATGTATGAGAGACTGGCTAGTGAGAAACGGCATATCTGAGGATAGAATAATTTTAGAACCAAAAGCAGTTTCCACCTATGAAAACATAAGCCTTTCCTTGAAAAAAATCAAAGAGGACGGAGGTGACCCGTCTGCTCGTGTCGCAGTGGCATCAAGTGAGTACCACCTTTACCGTGCAAAGTACATCGCACACCAGCTTGGCGCAGACCCGGTTGGTGTTGCAGGGCATACAAGCTACCCTGTGCTGATGATAAATTACTTTATACGTGAAGCTGCGGCAGTATGTGCAACATGGATTATGTAAACCATTTTCGAAAAGTGTACTAAACGTATTAGATGTTTTCAACAAAACGTAATTGAGAAGATTAGGCGTATAACAAAATATTTTATTTTTTGCTTTATTTAATGTAAAAATCAAGTTATTTTATTGATTTTTTTGTGAATATGTTATAGAATATTTGTGTGTTGTTGTAATATATGCCCTGTGCTCGGAGCTGCTTTAGCTGCCGACACTGAAAACGGAAATAGAATTGACAACAAACAAAGCCGTTTTCATGCTGTGAGGGGTTGTAAGGAGGAACTGGTATGTACGATTCAGAAACACTGGCTAATTTGGGTAAATACCGCGTGCGATTTTCCAGTAACCACGAGGCAATTTATGACTACGATGCCGGAAAGCACTACACATATGCTGACATGGACAAGCGCTCAGATAAGCTTTCGTGGTTTTTGACTGCTAAGCTTGGTTTGCAGAAGGGCGATAGGATTGGTTTCTGTGCAACGAACTCCGTTGCGTTTATCGACGCTTATTATGCAACCTTCAAAACTGGCATTATCATCACTACATACAACTGTCTGCTCAGAGAGAAGGAGCTTTTTGCGCTCATATCAAACGAGGCTCCAAAGGTTATTTTTTATTCTGCTGAGTTCGCCTTTACGGTTGTGAGCTTAAGGGAAGCGGGATTTGAGCAGGAATTTATATGCCTTGACGATATCCTTGGCGAGGGGGATAATTTCACCTATCCTCAGATTATGGCAATGGAAGATTACGAAATCGTACAGCCGCCTGAGCTTGACTATGAGGACATCCAAATGCTCATCCATACCGGCGGAACTACGGGTCAGCCGAAGGCGGCTATGATGTCCTTCCGCGCATTGTTTTACAACTGCGTTGTTGACGTTATGGGCTTTCAGCTCACAGAAAATGACACTGCCATTTTAACCCTACCGCTTTTCCATACTGCCGGTTGGAACGTTTTGACCCTGCCAACCCTTTTTATCGGCGGCAGAATTATAGTAATGCGCGGATTTAACCCCGAACGAGTGCTTAAGGCGATTCGCGAGGAGAAACCTACTATCGGCATTTCTGTTGAAACCATGTACAAGGCTATGGCCATGCACCCCGATTTTGGCAAAACGGATTTTACCTGCTACAGATTTTTGGTATCCGGAGCAGCACCCACAGGCAAGGAGCTTTTGGAGTTATATTGGAACCGCGGTGTGAAAATAGTCAACGCATACGGTATGACCGAAATAGGACCAAGCAATATGTGCCATCCCATAGGTCTTATGAGCATCGACATGGTTCGTGAAAAGTGGAATTCCTGCGGAATTCCCGCACCCTTTAATCAAGTGCGATTTTTGGACGATGAAGGTAATGATGTTCCTTGCGGCGAGCGCGGCGAGCTTGTTTTTAACGGTAAACTTCTGTTTTCCGGATATTGGAACAATCCGGAGGCAACTGCCGAAATGCTCAAGGACGGTTGGGTTCATTCCGGCGACATGGGATATCTTGACGAGGATGGCTTCTGCTACATAAGCGGACGTAAAAAGAATATGTTTATTTCCGGCGGTGAAAATATTTTCCCTCAGGAAATTGAAGATGTTATTATGACAATTCCCGGCGTTTTGGAGGCCTGCATTATAGGCGTGCCCGATCAAAAATGGGGTGAGGTCGGAAAGGTTCTTATCGTTACGGTGCCCGGTGCGGAAGTAAGCCGTGAGGACATTGTCAAAAAGGTTAAAAACGAGCTTTCAAGCATAAAGGTTCCCAAGTATGTCTCATTTGTAGACAGCGTTCCAAAAAACGCGGCAGGCAAGCGGGATTTAAATGAGCTTAGAGAGGTTTATGGCAAGCCTCATGATTAATCCTATCAGTCATTAAGTCTGTACAAAATTCAATTTTACCTTGAAATGGAACGGACGGCAATTGCAGCTCGTTCCATTTGTTTTGGCAGGATATGTTTTAAAGTCTTATAAGTAGTATATCGCAATTAACTTGGTAAAATGAGCATCATAGGGCTTTGCAGTCTATACCAAAAGTCCCAATGACCTATGCAGCAAAACCGTTATTTCGAGTTAAACAATGGAAGTGAGAATTGCTGAATTATAGTAAAATTTGCTTGACAATGCATAAATGCCGTGATAAACTAACAAGGCCGCATTGAAAGGGCAACAGTAAGTAAAGCAGCAGCTTTCGCCTTAAAAGCGAGTCTTCGAGAGAGGAAGGTACGACAGTTTATGAAGCACGCTATCATCGAAACCGGTGGAAAGCAGTATCGCGTAGCCGAGGGCGACATCATCTTTATTGAAAAGCTGAATGTCGAGGGCGGCGATGCAGTGACCTTCGACCGCGTTCTTGCAGTTATTGATGAAGCCGGCAGCAAGTTCGGCGCACCTGTAATTGACGGCGCAAGCGTAGAAGCAAGCGTTGTTAAGAACGGCAAGGCTCCTAAAATCCGCGTTTATAAGATGAAGCCCAAAAAGGGCTATCGCTTGACTAAGGGCCACAGACAGCCCTATACTCAGGTACAGATCGGCGCTATCAAAGCATAGTTCCGCTATTTATTTGACACTTGGAGGTGTAAAGCATGGCACATAAGAAGGGAATGGGTTCTACCAAGAACGGTCGCGACAGCGAGTCTAAGCGTCTTGGTCCCAAGAGAGCTGACGGTCAGTTTGTTCTCGCCGGCAACATCCTTGTCAGACAGCGCGGAACCAAAATTCACCCCGGCACAAACGTAGGCCGCGGCGGTGATGACACACTTTTCGCCCTTAAGGACGGAACAGTTAGGTTTGAGCGTATGGGCAAGGACCGTAAAAAGGTCTCTGTATACGAGGAATTGGCACAGTAACCTTTAAATGGGTGGGCGAGTTTGCCCGCCCATTTTTTTTAAACTTTTGTTTGAAATCACTTCAAGCATCACACTATAATACTGCGCCTAGCATTATATTTTTGCAGGTGCGGCACGGTGCAAATTATGACCATTCCCTAAACAATGGCAATTTTGCTCCGTGGGTCTACGAAAGGAATGGTCATAAATTATGTTTGTAGATAAGGCGGGCATTACTGTACAAGCCGGACGCGGCGGAGACGGTGCCATTGCATTTCACAGAGAAAAATACGTCGCAGCCGGCGGTCCTGATGGCGGAGACGGCGGAAAAGGCGGCGATATAATTGTTGTTGTTGACGATAACATGTCAACGCTGCTTGACTTCCGCTATAAACGTAAATACGTTGCAGAAAGCGGTATGAACGGTCAGGGAAAGCGATGCAGCGGCAAGGACGGCGGGAGCGTTACTATCCGCGTCCCCCGAGGCACGCTTATTCGTGACAGGGAAACAGGCGGAATAATTAAGGATATGTCTGATGCAAAGCCTTTTATTTTAGCAAAAGGCGGCAAAGGCGGATGGGGAAACAAACATTTTGCAACGCCTACCCGTCAGGTTCCGCGTTTTGCAAGACCCGGTCTTAACGGAGAACGCAGGGAGGTTGTTCTTGAACTTAAGCTTCTGGCTGATGTTGGTTTAATCGGATTTCCCAACGTTGGAAAGTCGACCTTGCTGTCAGTTGTATCAAAGGCTCATCCTAAAATAGCAAACTACCATTTTACAACACTTTACCCGAACTTAGGAGTTGTGTACGTTACTGACGGTGTGTCCTTTGTCATGGCGGATATACCCGGAATTATTGAGGGCGCAAGCGAAGGCGCAGGACTTGGACACGACTTTTTGCGGCACATTGACCGCTGTAGACTGCTGATTCATCTTGTTGATGTTTCGGGCAGTGAAGGACGCGATCCCATTGAGGACTTTGAGGCTATAAACAAGGAACTTAGGGAATACAATCCTGAGCTTGCTGAAAGACCGCAGATCGTTGTTGCCAATAAATGCGACCTTCTGCCTGAGGGAAGTACTCTTCTTGAGGAATTTCGTGACTATGTTGAGGCCTTTGGATATCAGCTGTTTGAAATGTCTGCTGCAACACACGCCGGTACACATGAGATGGTTTTAGCTGCCGCCGAAAGACTTGCAACTCTTCCGCCAGTGATTTACTTTGAACCGGACTATGTTGAGCCTGAACCTGTAATTGATACCTCTGAGGAGGTTCTCATTGAACAGTATGACGATTGCTGGATAGTTGAAGGTCCTTGGCTTGAAAAGCTTGTAAGCCACGTAAACTTCGGTGACTATGAGTCTCGAATGTTCTTCGATCGTGTGCTACGTGAGGCAGGCTTGTTTGAGCGCATGGAGGCGATGGGAATTAAAGACGGAGACACAGTAAGTATTTATAATCTTGAGTTTGAGTATCAGTCATAATAGCTAAAGGCGTATAATATATCATAGTGCCGCTTTGCGGCTATGACATAATAAAAATCGGCACAGTGTTTTAATTGACTGTGCCGATTTTCGCCATATTTATTGAGTGGTAATAGAAGCTACATTGAGAGCTTGCTAAGCAATTCGTCACAAATTTGCTCTAATGGAAGCTGTTTTGAAATACCGCCAAGCTTGAAGGCTTCCATTGGCATGCCGTAAACAACGCAGGTGTCCTTATTCTGACCGATGGTATAGGCACCTTTCTTTTTCATACTGGTTATGCCCTTTGCTCCGTCAGACCCCATGCCGGTGAGGATTACACCAAGTGAGGAACGTCCGGCAATTTCAGCAACACTGGAAAACAAAACATCTACTGAAGGGCAGTGTCCGCTGACCTTTTCTCCCGGTACGCTGCGGATATAGTAGCCACGGTCATCCTTGCGCAGGCTCATTTGATAACCGCCGGCACCAACAATAATCTGTCCCGGTACGACTCTGTCATTATCCGCAGCCTCTTTAGCCTTCATCTTGCAGATGGAGTTTAGGCGTTCAGCATATAACTGGGTGAATTTTGCAGGCATATGCTGGACTATGAGCACAGGTGGGGAGTTTGCCGGTAAGTTTTTAACAACACGGATGATTGCTTCGGTTCCGCCTGTTGAAGCTCCAATGGCGATTATTTTGTTGGTGTTAAGAGGGGAAATCTTAAGGGAATTGCTGCTTTTCTCAATTCGCTGGTCAACAGTGCGTTCAATGACCTTTTGCTGCTCTGACCGAAGTTCAACCTTTGCCTTAGCGGCAACCTTAATTATTTCTGTTAGGTTACTAATGAAAGCATCAGGTGTGTCTACTCCTGCCTCAGGCTTTTTGACAAAATCTACTGCTCCACGGCTGAGCGCGTCAAGCGCGTTAACCGGAAGCGAGGTTACAACGACTACAGGCAACGGCTTTTTGGGTAGAAGCTTTTCAAGAAATTCCAAGCCGTTCATGTTTGGCATTTCAATGTCAAGAGTCAGAACGTCTGGGGAAAGCTCTGTGATTTTTTTCATAGCCTCTTCTGCGTTTGAGGCACAGCCAACAACTCGTATTTCCGGATCCTTGCTAAGTGATAACTGAAGCTTTGTCCTGTAGACAATTGAGTCGTCAACTACTAGTACTTTTATGGGCATTTATTGGCACACTCCCTCATTTTTTAATCTTACGATATATTGAAGGTGAAATGTAGGTATATTCCGTGTCAAGTCTGCTGATTGTCTCTGAATGCCCAATAAAAAGATATCCGCCCTCCGCATTAGCTTGGTAAAATTTCTTGATTATGGCTTGAGTTGTAACAGGCTTGAAGTAAATCATAACATTCCGGCAGAAGATAACGTCGAAATTATTTTTCTGAACAAAGGGATCCATTAGGTTGAATTTGCTGAAGGAAACATTCTTCCGAATGCTGTCCGCTACAAGATAATTTCCGTCAGCCTGCTTCATCATGTAGTTTTTTTTCCATGCTTCAGGCATGACATTAAGCTCGCTCTCGGGGTAAATTCCCTTTTTGGCAATATTAAGTGCACGGGTAGAAACATCGGTAGCTGTGATGGAAACGTTCCAAAGGCTGCGCTTTGTACCCAAGGCACTATCTATTGCCATCGCGATGTTGTATGGTTCTTCACCTGTGGAGCAGCCCGCACTCCATACCTTTATGCCGCGTTTGTTTGCCTGTAACAGTCCGGGAATTACCTTTTTTGCAAGAAAATCATAGTGGTCTGTTTCTCTGGAGAAGTATGAGTAGTTGGTAGTAATTTTATTGATGAAGGTGTCGACCTTTTCTGAATTTGGGTCGTTTTTTAGAACATTGATGTATTGTGAATAGCTTGTATAGCCGTAGGCCTTCAATTCGCTTGCCAAGCGTGCTTCGATAAGACGGCGTTTTTGAGAAAGGTCAATACCGTAGCGCTGACTGACGAATTGGACGATAAATTCAAATTCACTGTCCCCTAGGCGTACTATTGAACATGCCTCTTCGTAATTCATATGTGAGCCCTTTCGCTGAAATTATACTCGGATTTGCTCGATGTCGTTTTTAAAAAATGCATCACAGTCCAGATTTAGAACAATTTTATCTTCAAGCTGAGACACTGAAGATATATATGTTGCGGAAGATCCGTTGCTCTTCGGAGGAGGAATAACCTGATCGGCAGAAACAGAGGTAACCTCAGAAACCATATCAACTATGAGTCCCACATGCATGTCGTGGATATCCAAAACTATAATGCAGGTTTTATCATCATATTCACGCTCGGACAGACCGAGTTTTTTTCTAACGTCCAGTACTGGGATTACCTTACCGCGGAGGTTAACAATACCTTTGACGTAATCAGCGACACGGGGAAGCCGTGTTATTGACTGAATGGTAAGTATCTCCAAAGCCATCGCAAGCGGAAGGCCATAGTTGGCATCGTCTATCTTGAAGAGAAGGTATCTATCGCTCAAATCGTCTATACGGGTTGTTTCTGTTGTGTTTTCTGACATAGTTAAGCCCATTCCTTTCTAATGTTTAATTGCCTTATACTGATGAAATGCCGGACAAATATAATATGGCTAGCCATCATTTTTCAGGCTGTTTACGTCGAGGATAAGGCTTATGCTGCCGTCACCCAAAACACTGCAGCCGGAGAGACCTTGATTTTTGAGGTCATATTTGTTGAGAAAAATCGGGAAAGGCTTAACAACGACCTGATATTCACCCAAAAGCTCATCAGCAAATACGCAGTAACCGTCGTTGTTGCTGTCAACCTGTATCATAATACCTTCGGTTACAGATTGTGTGCCCGACTCAATGTCGTAAATTTCACGAAGCCTTATGATTGGGTAACAGTCACCGCGGAGCACTATCATTTCACTGCCGTCGGTGTTCACGATGATTTGTGACTCATCGGAAATTTTGAAGGATTGGCGGATTGCCGTAATGGGAACTGTAAAAACGGTGTTGCCGACAGCTATATTCATCCCGTCAACTATTGCAAGAGTGAGAGGAATTTTGATTGTAAAGGTTGTACCCTTGCCTTTTTCACTTGAAATGGTGATTGTTCCGCCGACCTGCTCAATGTTCTTCCTTACAACGTCCATACCTACGCCACGGCCCGAAAACTCAGTGACATCGGTATTGGTGGAAAAACCGGGAAGCAGAATAAGATTGAATATCTCCTTTTCTGTATAGGCTGCTTCGGCTTTCGTGAGCAGACCGTTGTTTCTTGCTTTTGCAAGAAGCCTATCTGCGTCGAGACCGCAGCCGTCATCGGAGATTGTTATAAGAATTTCACCACCTGTGTTTTTGGCGGAGAGAGTGACGGTTCCAACCTCGGGCTTGCCTGCTGCAATGCGCTCCTCAGGCATTTCAATGGCGTGATCCATGGAGTTTCGAATCATATGCATGAGAGGATCAACAATGGCATCGTTTATAGTCTTGTCAACCTCGGTATCGCCGCCCTCGGTGACGAGATCAGCTTTTTTGCCTAGTTTTTTGCCCATGTCTCGAACAATTCTATCCATTTTATGGAACGTGCTTTGCAGGGGAACCATCCGAATAGACATTACTATATCTTGAAGCTCATCAGTTAGCTTGCGAAGCTCACGGACGGATTTTGTGAAGTTATCAAGACGCAGGCCCTTAAGATCTGGATTGCTTGATACCATGGACTCGGCTGTAACGATCTCACCAACTAGATCCATAAGTTGGTCAAGCTTGGTCTGATTTACGCTTATTAGGCTTTGTTTAACACCCTTCGTGAAGGTTTGAGCTTCGTTTTTAACAGCGGCGACCTGCTGCTCAATGGTGGAAGGAGTATCAGTGGAGGCTGAGGTGGTTTCAGAAGAATTTGCGTTGGAGGGAGCTTCAGCGGTCACGGCAGCAGAGCCGTCAGACAAAATCTCATAGGATTTTATGTTTAGAGCGTTTTCAATAGCCTTTACAACATCATCTAATGAGTTGAGCGGCTTACAAAGAACAGTAAAGCCGTTTGCAATTATTTCGGCACAGAGAGAAGAATCATTCTCGGGATTTGCGGGGATAGAGCCAAGCTTTTCGCAGAAGCTTTGCAGTTGGGTTAGAAGCATAAAGGCACGGATGTTTTCCATACCGCAGTCGTTATCAAAAAACACTTGTATTCTTGCCATTCCATTATCACTTTCAAGTGATGATGCAGAAGCGTCCTCAGATGCACTTTCACTTGCCGGTGCAGCCTTTTCACCTTTAATTATGGCAGCCTGTTCTTTTAGCTGAGTGATGATCTCGGTTGCGTCGCCCTCTACATAATCACCGCTTTGCAGACCTTCAAGCTCGCGCTTGAAGAAGTCGGACGCTTGAAAAACAAGGTCAAATATGGAATCAAACACGATTGCAAGCTTGGATGGAGCTTCTCTGAGAATATAGAAAATGTCTTCCACGGTGTGTGCAAGTGACGAGATGGTGTTAAAGCTCATCATAGCCGCAGAGCCTTTGATGGTGTGAGTTATACGGAAAATGCTGTTAATATTCTCGTCGGTAATGCTGCGGGCTCGTTCTGAGTCAAGTAAAATCTCATCAAGCTGTTCAAGCATTTCATTTGTTTCGTGAATGAAAGCTTCCAGCAAGGATTCCATTGCGAAATCATCTGTACTCATAAATTCACCTTCCCCTAAATGTATGTACATGTATAATAAATTCAGTATACTATTATTATTTATACTATATTTTTCTAAAAATGCAATAGCGTATATAACAAATATGTCGGAAAATGTTAAAAATGTTCGAAATTAGGCTCTTGATTTTTGGGAATTTCATATAATAAATAAAACATGAGGCTAAGTCTTTTATATTCCGGAATTTGATGTTATACTTATTCATAATGGGCGAATTTTGCAGAAAGAGGAGGGATGAGCTTGCCGGATTTCCTACGCGTAACAACGCCGCTGATAAATAAAAACCAGGCCCTCCAGCCAAAGCCGGGGATTGACCCGACAGGGGCGTTCAGCATTCAGAACACTACAAAAGTCGTTCAGACCCACAACCAAAGTGAGCTTCTAAAGCAAAACAACGGGTTGCCGGAAAACGGAGATGCTCCTACGCTCCTCCTAAATCTTCTAAAGGATCCAACCGTTACGGTTTCCTACCTTAAAAATATTTTTCTACTGGAGGAGCTTTACACGCTTCTTCCAGCCAACAACTCTACGGTTACAAAAGAAATTGAAAACATTTTCAACGGACTTTTAATAAGACCTGATGGATTATCTGAGGAAATGCAAAAGCAAGAAAATGCATCAACAGCATTTAAGGGTGAGCTTTTCGACTTTTTGCGCGCTATAAGCGAAAAGGAGCATGGCAGACCGGAGGTGCAGCTTGCGATAGCGAGGCTGCTGCGCTCCATAAACTCAATGGGAAACCAACGTGATATCCTCGACTCTGTTGCAAACAATCTGTCATACCTAAAAAATGAGCTGGCTGCCAGTAAAACACTTTCGGGAAAGCTTGAGCAGCTTATAAATGCTTTTCGCAGTCAAGACGCTCAGCAGAGCTTTCAGAGCTTAAAAACGGAAACTCTTTTGTTGATAAAGGAGATAGAAGATAGTATACTGTTTTCATCAAAGCTCAGCAGAGTTCTCTCAATTGTTACTTATAATTTATCCCGCGTTAACTCAAATACCGATTATGCAGCGGAGACAGCTTTTCGTCTGAGGCAGTTTCTATCCCTTGAAGACAAGAAGATGTTTAATGATTTGTTTGAAAACTACATTCTTGGCTTGAAGGACAGTATGGGAGCTTTCTTTACAAATCCTCTTGGAAAAGCTGACTCAACTGTAATGTCTCTGCTGATAGAGCTGATAAACCGCCAAACAGGAACAGACGAGCTAAATGCTTCTGATTCTGCAAAGCTTGAAAAAATGCTGCACAGCCTTCTCTCGTCCCCCTGCAACTTTACCCCCCTGCTTCACTTCATTTTGCCGATGCAGCACGAGGGGCTGCGTGCTTTTGCGGAGATATGGATAAATCCTGAGAGTGATGACAAGGACATGCCTGAGGGAGTGGACAAGGGTATGCACCTTCTTATGGTGGTAGACGTTGAGAGCGTAGGCCGTTTTGAAGCAGAGTTTTTTGTTCATGACTCTATCATAGACTTTTCCCTGTTTTGCCCAAAGGGAAGCGAAAGCAGCTATGAAGAAATGATGCGTTCCATGCCTAAGCTGCTGTACGGTACCAATTATCATCTTGGCAACACCAAGGTTTCCGCTCTTGAGGAAACGCGTTCGCTAATGGATGTTTTTAAATCACTGCCATATAGGAGGGTTGGAGTAGATGTCAAAATCTGATACAAAGGCTGCTGCCCTTAAATATGAAATAGGGCAGGATATGGCACCGGTCGTAATTGCCTCTGGATACGGCACTGTAGCCGAGAAAATTATCAATATTGCCGAACAGCAAGGGATACCCGTATACAGAGATGACAGTGTTTCTTCAATGCTCTGTATGCTTGATGTGGGGAAGAACATTCCGCCGGAGCTGTATGAAATAATTGCTAAGGTATATTGCAGTATCCTGTCAGTTGCTGCCAAGTACAGATCCGGCAGTCCAACAGGTGCTTCCGCGGTTCAGCGGGCGGAAAATGTGAGGGGAGTTGCAGACGGTGAATAATCACCTTCAAAGGCTGAGGGACGAGCAGAACAAAAACAATAAACAAAAGCTCAAAAATACCCGAATGTCCCGCATGATAATTGCGCTGGCACTGTTTTCCTTTTCCCTCACCTGTCTAGTGGGAGTGATGGTCACTATTGATCCGCTGAAGAAAGACAAAACAAGTACTGCGGAAGGCGATGAAATGACTAGCGCGACTAGTGCTGAGGACAGCGACGGATGGCAGCTCCTGCTTGTAAACCGAGACCATTACATTCCGGCAGAGTTTACTGTGGATTTAAAAACCATGGACGGCGTTAGGGTTGACTGCCGTATAGCCGAGGAGCTTAAAAACATGATAGATGACGCAGCAGCGGCGGGGATTACACTTACTCCGGTATCGGGCTATAGAAGCGTTTCCGAGCAAAAGACGCTGTACGAAACCAAATGTGCGGCATTTTCAGACCAAGGCTATGGCAGCGAGGCAGCAGAGATTTATGCAAAGCAAACGATTCAGCCGCCCGGAGCAAGCGAGCACCATACAGGACTTGCGATTGATTTTATCACTGTCGGAATAAGCGAGCTTAACGATAGCTTCGGGCAGTCTCCGGCTTACCAATGGCTTTCGGAAAATGCGGAAAACTATGGCTTCGTTGAACGCTATCCTACGGATAAAAGCAAGGAAACAGGAATACTATGGGAGCCGTGGCACTACCGCTATGTTGGGGCAGCTAATGCAAAAGCAATGGCTTCTATGGGTATTTGTCTTGAAGAATACGTTTAGATAGTATATAATAAACTAACATATGGATAGAATGAGAATCTTTTTCGTTCTTTTCGATATAAAGCCGGAGTTAAGTTATCAGCAGGAACTAAGCCTGCATTTTCATGCAGAGCATGAATAAAACATCTACATAAGGGGGGAAATGATATGGAAACCCATATCGTACGACAGCCCATTCTGGACAAAAACCAGAAGCTTGTCGCTTACGAAATAGTGTATTCTCAGGATGCCAGCACGCTGTACAATAAGCGTGATGCTCATGTTGCAAATACTATTGTTTCGTTCTTCAGCGAATTGAACACAGACGGTTTTTTAGGCGGAAAAGACTGCTTTTTAACTTTTACGCCCAACCTGCTAATGAAGGATATTCCCCGTGTGTTTGATGAAAAAAAGCTTGTTATCCAAATTGAAGAGAATATTCTTGTCAATCCGGAGGCAAAGGCTATCGTCAGCAGATATAAGAGCAACGGTTTCAGAATTGCAATTATGGGCTTTGAATTTAACAGACGCTTTTTAAATGTTTTGCCGGATATCGACATAATTAAGGTCGATTTTTCCGACATTAGAAGCGAGAGCATTGATGTTTTGTGCAAGCTTGCAAAAAGCTTTAACAAGCAGCTTGCAGCATACGGCATAAATTCCATTGAAGCTCGCGATCTTGCGATTGCATATTGCTGCGACTATATTCAAGGTCAAAGCGTATCGGAGATGGTCAGCACGAGAGTGCATAAGATGGAGCACCTCCAATCCAACTTTTTTAGGCTGATGGCAGCGATTTCAAAAGAAATACCTGACTTTGATGAGATAGCGCAGATAATATCTCTTGATGTAACCTTGGCTTTTTCTTTGCTGAAGCTTGTTAACTCCGCTTATTTTGCATTGCCAAACAGGGTTAAAGATGTTAAGCAGGCGTTGACAATTCTGGGCTTGGGGCAATTGAAACAGTGGATATATCTTCTTAGCTTCTCGGATGACGGCGGAGTAACAGATGAGCTTATTAAGCTTTCGTTTTTGCGGGCAGTGTTCTGCCAAGAGGTTTCGCAGTTTGTTCCCGGGTTCCCAACATCACGTCAGGAAGCATATCTTCTCGGTATGTTCTCTACTCTTGGACTGCTCCTTGAGGTTCCCATAGAAAGCGCAATTGAGCAGCTTCCTCTTTCAGACGAGCTAAAGGAAGGCCTAATGGGCATGGGAGGAAAATGCAACCAGCTTCTCGCCCTTTGCATAAATTATGAAAAGGGTAAATGGAGAGAGGTCACAAATCTTGCCGATGTGCTTATGCTTAGCGAGGATATTATTAAATCCAAATATATTGGGTCGGTTGAGTATGTGAACGAAATCTGGTCTGAGCTAACCGTTCCGAATGAGGAGTAACAGCTTTTGCTCTGAATAGCAAGTACCATAGAAAGAAATGGCGGTGTTTTATTTGCAAAAAAATCTAAACGACTACATAGGCTGCGCTTGTGAAGTATATTCAAATGACAACGACCTATTGGCCATAGGAAGAATTAGCAATGTTAGAACGGAGCCTTGCCTTACTGTGGAAATTGCTTCCTCCGATGGCGGAGAAATGCCTAAGATAAACTTAGGAGGGCAAATCAAAATCAGTATTATTAACACAAAGCACGGTTTCTTAGGACTTTACGGACGGGTTTACATAACACATGATGACTTTTGGAGAGTTGACGAGGTTAGGTGCCTTGGGGAGCATGAAAGACGCGGATTTTTCCGTGTTAAAAATCACTCGCCTGCAAGAATAATTCCCGAAGAAAACGAAGAAACCGTATATCACGGCGTGGTTACGAACGTCAGCTTATCTGGTCTTTTAATATATATTGATGCAAATGAGTGCCTTTTCAAGGTTGACACAAAGCTAAAGGTAACGGGCTTTGCTGTTGGTGAAAACAGTGAGCGCTTTACGGTTAACTGTAAGGTGCGAAGAGTTGATAAGCACCCAAAATCAGGCAGACTGTATGGCTGCCAATATGAAGATATGGATCCGAAAATGTCTGATAGGCTATGTCAGGCGATTTTTGCCCAACAGCGTATTGAAATACAGCGCAGGCGCGGAATAATAGGATAACGATAAAAAAGACCTTAGGCTTTGTTTATTGCGAAGCCTAAGGTCTGTTATTGTTAGTGGCGAGGATGGGAGCGAACCTGTATAACTGCTTTTATCAGTGCGTCAATCACCATTTTTTGTGAAATCTCCGCCTCAGCCTTCTCGATTTTCTCCTTATGCGCAACTATATAGCGAACAGGGAGATGGTTAAGAGCGTATGCACAAATGTCACATCGGCATCTGTCGCAGCTGCACACGTTGAAGCGCTGCATGACAGAGTCAACATTTTTTAAAACCAGATTCTCCATTACGTTTATGGTTGCGACCGTTTCGGACTCAATGTATTCGTTGCTGCGCGCAAATATCTTGTCGCGCAGCGCAGTCAAGGCATCCGAATTATCAGCAATTCCGTCAGCCGAAGCGGGAAGGGTACTGAAGGGGTTGCTTGTAAGAGCCGGCATGATTTTTGAGAACATTAAATCCTTATCCAGCTCTTTTTTAGTTTTTGCCATGGCTTAAAAATATCCCCTTTCAAACAGCTCGTCCACCAACGCCCTATAATCCTGAACAGCGTTGTTTGAGGGCGCGTAATCAATGATATCCTTTTGCAGGGTGGTCATAGCCTTGCTGATAACGTTGCTGTGACGAATTGTGGTGTCAAGAAGAGGAATGTTGAGGTGAGAGGCTAAAAGCTGTGCTGTTTCCTTAGTAGTTCTGCTCAGTGCCTCACGCGGGTAATAGCGCACCAAAAATACACCTCCGATAACAAGATGGGGGTTAAAGGCTTGCTTTATACGCAGAATTGTTTCATGCACCTGAATTATTCCCTGCAGGCTGTATCCATCGGAAAGTCCGGGGATTAAAACCACATCTGACGCTATGACGGCGTTAGAGGAAAGAAGTCCCAGCTCCGGCGGCGAATCAATGAGTATATAGTCGTACATAGGTGTTATGGTTTTCAAGCTGTCTTTAAGCATGCGCTCGCTGCCGGGACCGGTAAACTCACGTTCAACATTGCCCAGAAGTGCATCGGCGGGAATTATGTCAACCACATCCGTTTTTTGTATTGCATAGCGGGCCTTGACTTTGTGTTTGATTACGTCATAAATTGAACTGTGAGAACGGGTGTCAGCGTTCATGCTGAAGGATAGGTAGCCCTGAGGATCAAAGTCAACGCAAAGCACACTGTAGCCCTTGTGTTTAAGGCAGGTGCCGATTGCGTTCGTTGAAGCGGTTTTTCCTACTCCGCCTTTTTGATTTATCAGAGAGATGACCTTTGCCACGGATATATCAACTCCTTATTAGCTATTTATATCATAAAATACGCAAGAAGGAAATAGTTTTAATAAAACAGTTCTGTTTTTATTAAAAAATAATATAACGGCGCTGTGCGCCATTAAAACTGTCCAAGACAGTTTTAATAAAGAAATAAAATAATGAAGCATATTGAAGCTTTTTATCCGGCGGTTGCCTAATTTTGCAGACATCGGCAAAAGTATTTTTAGAAAAAATGATGTTTGCCTCTTTAGTTTTTTTGTATACATGGAATAAATATAATGAGGATTAGGGTTTGTCTATTTAGAGTGAGAAGAACCTTGATCAACAGGGCTCAATTAAGCAGCACAGAGGAGTTCTCTGCGATGGCTTAGCATATACTGAGTTTCAAGCTGCATATCGTTTTTTCACTGCCCGTTCTTCGCGAGCAGCCACAAATTTCATTACACATACATTGTTTTGTTTGCCTTTAGAACAGGAGGTTATTATGGATATAAATTCAATTCAAAATTACTATAGGATTCAGTCAACTGTGAATGTCGGTCGAGTTAGTCGCCCTAATGCAGAGGCGGCGTCTGCTGAGAGCGCTCAGCAGCGCACCGATAAAATTGACATTAGCTCCGAGGCGAGCTTCAAATCCCAGCTTGGAACCTATGCAAAAGTCTACTCTGCCCAGAGCAAGCAGGCAGCTTCGGCGGAGCGGGTTGCGCAGCTAAAGGAGCAGTATCAGGGAGATTGCTGCCCTGTTAACGGGCAGGATATAGCATCCTCCATTATGCAATACACTCTCGGCACTGCTGTGAGTGTTAAATAAGCGGAGGGAGCAGACCAATGAGCAGTTACACCGATTACATTTGCTTCATGGAAAAGTACCGTGATGAGCTAAAAGCTGCGCTGGAGAACGAGCAAAGCAAAAGACAGGCCTTGCTAAGCAGCAGCATGGAGGAGCTTGAGAGCATTTTGTCTCAGCAGCAGGCGCAAACCATGAAGCTGAAAACTATGGAGGAAAAAAGAATTAAACTCCAAGCTGAGCTTTTTCCAGAAAAGGCAACAGCGCGTGAGGTTGTGGATTCTATGAATAACGGCGAGGAAAAGGAGTATTTCAAAGCCGTTGTTTCGGAGATTTCCTTGCTTGCCGAGGATATTAAAGAGCAAAATAGACTGTCTCTGGAGCTTGCGAACACAAACCTTAAGCTGCTCGATACGATACTTCAAAAAAGCGGCTTTGATGAGCAAAAGAATATTTACGGACCGGATAACGGACGAAGAAATAAATACGCAACAGGAAAAACATTTGAGGGAAAGGCATAGGGGCACATATGATAAGATCAACTTTCATGGGCTTTGAAGCTGCAAAGTCTTCTATATTTGCAAATCAGAAGGCCATTGATATTGTTGGAAACAACCTTGCCAACAGTGAGACCAACGGATACACAAGACAGCGTGTTGACAGAGCGGCAGCTTACATACCCGCACACTCAAACCGTGTTGCCTCCAGTACTGTGGGCGTTGCCGGTCAGGGTGTTGACACGTTGGGTGTATCGCAGGTTCGTAACGCCTTTCTTGATAAGTGTTTCCGCGAAGAGTATTCGCTTTCCAGCTACCACAGCCAGACCTCTACCCTGCAAAACGACATACTCAATATATTTCCCGAGGCAGCTGACATTACAGATAGCTCTGGTGTTTTAGGCGGTTTGGAAAAAATCTATGAAAGCCTTAACAAATATATCCAATCACCAACTTTAGATTCGGAAGCAAACATAGTAAAGTCCGCATTTACCAACATGACACAGGTGCTGCAGCAGATGGACAAGCGATTAACTGAAGTCGCCACGCGCCAGACTGAGGATTTAAGTTCAACGATAAGCCGGACAAATAATATTCTTGAGCAGATTGCTCACATTAACAAGAAAATTGCGTCCGATGCCACTATTGTTTCAAATCCGAATAACGAATATTTCATTCCGAACGAGCTGGTTGACCAGCGAAACATGCTGCTTGATGAGCTTGCAGGCTATGGCAACATCAACGTAAAGGCAAACTCGGACGGAACTGTTAACGTAGAAATGGGCGGGCATCTTGTTGTTAACAAGGGCGAAAGCGACGGCATTACGATGGCAGCGAAGGACAACGGATATGTAACCGTATCATGGCGCAGCACGGGTGAAAACGTTGCTGCTTCAACAGGTGCCATTCAGTCATACGTAAGCGTTATTAACGGCAGAGGCGCAAATGTTCAGAGCAACGATGAGACGCGCGTTCAGGGAATTCCATATTACCGAGATGCGTTAAATACTTTTGCATCAGAATTGGCAAAGGTTGCAAACTCCACTATACCTGTTGCCGATGCAAACGGCAAGCCCAGTGTTGATGCTGACGGAAAAATAATATACAAAACGCTGCTTGCGGCGAAGCAGGAAGATGGGGCAACCAACAATAACTCTGCAATTACTGCCGGAAACATTGCAATAAGTGATGAATGGAACAAGGGCGGCTCAGGATACTTCATTTACAGCAGAGATGAAAATGTTGAAGATTATGCTCAGCAGCTATCTGCAAGACTGAATGAGCAGGATATGACATTTAAGTCCTATGGCGAGAGCTTTACAGGAACGTTTAGAGAGTATACTGTGGATATAGTTGGCAGGCTCGGCTCTGATGTTAGCTTTAATGAAGGCCGCCGAGATGCGGCAGCTACTATTGCCGATGATTTTCTCAAGCAGCGTGACTCTGTTTCCGGAGTTCAGCAGGACGAGGAAACCGCTGATATGCTTAAATACCAAAAGTCCTATGTGGCGGCTGCCCGTGTGATGACAACTATGGATGATTTGCTGGACACGCTTATTAACAAATTGGGACGAGTTGGACTATAGCATTTTTTACATGTTAATTGATAGGCTTTGCTTCTGAAAGGAATGGGAATATGAGAGTATCAGACAGAATGACAGCGCGAAATTATTTAAAATATCTCGATAATGCAAAAACAAATTATGCAAAAACTAACGAACGTATTTCCTCCGGAAATAGATTTATCCGCATTTCGGATGATGTATCCGCAGGAACACGAGTTCTGCGTGTTAGAGGAGACATGACAAAGTCACAAGAATACTATGACAATGTTAAATCTATCAATGAGCAGATGTCCTCCACAGAGAACGCAATTATGTCTATAAACGACATACTCGGCGTAGTGCATAGCAAAAAAGTGGTGCACGCTCTTGACGGTACGGCAGGCGAGTCCGGCAGGAATGCGATTGCAAATGAAATTGCTGCCATGAGAAAGGAAATTTTGCAATTTGCCAACTCAAAATACAACACTCAATATGTTTTGGGCGGAAGTACAGCAAAAACACCTCCGTTTTCTACAGATGCCGATGGCAAGCTGCTCTACAACGGAATTTCTGTTGATGCAATTCAAAAGGATGACGTTGGTTATTATTACATGGATGGTCTTGACAGAAAAAATATTCCCATGGACGACCCAATTTACGCAGACATAGGGTTGGGAGTTCGTATGCAGGGCAGTGACATTGAAAGCGATACCGCTTTTCAGGTTTCCTATTCAGGTCTTGATATTTTAGGTTTTGGTAAAAATGACGGTGGTACACCGACAAATGTTTATAATATCCTCAACGAGATGGAAAGCTTAATCCGCAAAAATGACATGGAAACTCTGAGAAAATATGATGACCAACTAGTTAAGAGCATAGACAAATTTACCGCAAACCTTACGGACATCGGTGCTAAAACCAATTTTCTGGATACAGTGCAGAACAGAATTGAAAAGGATATAGACTCTTACAAGAGCCAAATCAACACCTTGATGGGTATAAAAGACGCAGAAGAAGCTATGAACCAAACCATGAACGACTATGTGCTAAAGGCCGTATTGCAGATGGGCTCAAATATTCTTCCCATGTCGCTTATGGATTATCTTAGATAGGTTTTGGTGGCAAAGGGAAAGGAGGAAATACCGTGCAGTTGCTTCAAATAACTTCAACACCCATGAAGTATGAGCTGCAAGTTGAACACGCAAAGCTTGAGTTTAATCAAGACTTTACACCTACGGCGAAGGTGACAACAACACATCCCAGCATGAAAATCCATAGTCAAAATGCTCAGGTGCAGATTGACACCTACGAAGCGAGAAAATCTCTTGGTATTCAGCGTATAGGAGATTATATTGCAGAAAATGCAAAGTTGGGCGAGGAACACATAAACCAAAAAACGCGGGAGTATGTGGAAATCGGAAAGGAAATGGGCAACACGCATAACGGCACAAAAATATCTGATATTTTTCGCCAGAAAATGATTGAGCTGCCTCAGCTGTATACTGCCTTTCTTCCCAGCGGAGGCGCTGACATTTCGTGGAATCCCGCAGAGCTTGAAATGAACTATGAGCAGGGCACTACACAGCTTGACTGGCAGATTGAACAGAATATGCTCAACTATATTCCCGGCAGTGTGCGTATGAAAATACTTGAGTATGCAAAGGTAAACATAGAGTATTTAGGCGGTCCGATGTATGTACCGCCCAGTGCAGACCCGGAATACGATCCGATGAAAGAGTAGTTATTAACAACTAAGCGGCTTTTGCGTTTTTACAGTGGAGGAAATATGCTTATAAATACAAGAGATTTTGGAGAGATAGAGGTTCAGGATAAAGCTGTATTCCACTTTACCCAACCCATTTTTGGGTTTGAGGAGTATACGGAATACGCCATTTTGCAGGATGACGAAATTGGTGATAACATCATATGGCTGCAATCTATACAAAACAGGCAGCTATGCTTTATCCTTATGGATCCCAGCGGACTTTCCGACGTTTTTAATCCGGTTTTACCGGCGGGCTCTGAAAAGCTCTTAGGAGACGGAGACTGCTTTTGCTGGGTTATTGCCGTTGTTAGCGAGAACATTAAAAGCTCCACTGTTAACCTAAAGAGTCCTGTGTTTATAAACACAGAAACTAAGCTTGCTGCGCAGATTATGCTTGACGAGGATTACCCCGTGCGCCACCCTCTTATGAAAGGGGGAGCATAGAATGCTGGTCATTTCAAGAAAAGTTGATGAGTCCATTGTTATTGAGCCGGAAAACGGTGGGCAGCCTATTGAAATTAAGGTGATTTATATCGATAACCAAGTGAAGCTCGGTATAGATGCTCCTAAAGGGTGCAAAATTTGGCGCAAGGAGCTTTACAACACAGTTGAGTCAAACAGAAAGGCAACACAAATTACGTCACCGGAAAAACTCAGGGGATTGTCTATTGAAATCGCGGGCAGCGATGAAAAGGCGAGGTAGTTTGACGATATGGAAGAGTTTGAAAAAGTCATAAAGATATTAGAAGTAAAAAAGGCATATTTTTTAGACATTGAATCACTTACCGAAAAAATGAAATATGCCCCTGTAGATGAACTGTTGGAAATTTTTGAGCGCAGGGGCAAAAAGCTTGAGCAGGTTGCGGAATTAGACAAAGAGCTAAACGCAATTGCTGAGACAGAGCTGTCACTTAAAAGCATTTTAAGCAACGCAGAAACGCCTGATGGATTAGATACCGAACATGCTGTCATCTTTAGGTCGTCATTAGATATAAAGGCGGCTGCTAACAGGATACTTAAAATGGAGCCGGAGGTTCGGGAACGCGTTGAAAACGAACGTGACATTCTCCTTGAACATATTGAGGAAATGAACAACAGCGGAAACTCCGTGGCAGCAAGCTACAAACGTTCTGTCCAGACTGGAGTTTCTCAGCTCTCAATTGTTGGGAACGAAAAATCAATTTGATTATGCGCGATAAAATATCGCTAATTTATACATTATAAAAAAACCTCTCGAAGCTGCTTAGTGCTTTGAGCAATCGAAAGGAGCAAAGCTATGGCTAGTAATATCAGCAACTCAAACTATTTCAGTGTAAGCTCATATAGCAACAGGGGTATGTCCGGCTTGGTTTCAGGTATGGACACTGAGGGCATGGTAAAGCAAATGCTCAGCGGCACCCAGTCAAAAATTGATAAGCTTAATCAGCAGAAGCAGCAGATTGACTGGAGACGCTCAATTTACAGAGATACAATCTCTACTATAAACAATCTCCGCAGCACTTATATGGACACCAGTTACGGCTCAAGCAATAAAAACAACATTGCAAATGCAGCTTTTTTCAATACAATGAAGTCTGCTATAACAAGCGGAGATGCTGTAAAGATTATCAGCACCGGCAGCAACGCACTTACTGGTGATATGAAAATAAAAGTTGATCAATTGGCATCTGCCGCAAAGCTGACATCCGAGGTTAAGATGAGCGGTGACCAGTCTATCAACGGAGCTGCGATGGATATTGAAGCAATAAAAAAAGCATTGTCAGGAGAGGGCACTCTCAGCTTTGACATTAGCCTTGACGGTGTTACGAAGTCTGTTTCATTCAGCTCAAAGGACTTTGCCGATGGCAACATTACTGCGGACACAATTACCAGTGCTATGCAAGCAAAGGTCAAGCAGGCATTCGGTGGCTACATAAATGTCAGCAATACGGACGGCAAGCTCGGATTTTCCATAAATATTAAGGATGCGGACGGCAAGCTAGAAACCGGACACGAGCTGCAAATTACCGGTGCAGACGCGGAAAATTTCGGTATAACTCCCGGTACCTCATCACTTATTTCCGGCATGACGAAGCTTGGTGAGCTTAAGGGCGTAAACGGCGGCACATTTGATTTTACTATAAACGGCGAGAAGTTCAGCTTCTCAAAGGACACCACCGTAAGCGCAATGATGAACAAAATCAATTCAAGCTCTGCCGGAGTTAGGATTGCCTATTCCTCAATGACCGATAGCTTTACCATGGAGTCTTCCGCTACTGGGGCGCAGTACGGGATTGAAATGTCACAGGAATCCGGCAACCTGCTGAGCCTTATGTTCGGTGACGGAGTTGTTTCCGCCGGCTCAAGCGTTAAAAGCGGTGCGCTGAACGCTTCCTATATTTCCGGAAAGACTTTAGCGGATGATTTTACAACCGCTGAAACCTCAATGAAGATGAAGGTCAACGGCAAGGAATATACTTTCAGCTTGCCTCGGGAATCCGGAAAGACCTACGACAAAGCTACAATTGAAACTAAACTAAACGACTGGCTAAAATCCACCTTCGGAGAGACAAATGGCGCTGCAAACATAAGCTATTCAGACGGCAGGCTCAACACAGCGATGGGCTACGAGGTAAGCTTTGCGGGCACCGACGTAGATACAAACGACTCTGCACTTGCGGAGCTTGCAGGAAAGAATGACCTTGCGATTGCTCTTGGCTTCTCAAAAAAAGAGGGCGGAGCAACAAACATTATTTCGGCAGACACTGATATTTCTACAGTTTCTGTGTTCAACGGCATTGATTTTCGCAAGGCAGACGGCACTGCTGCAACTAAGGTGTCTGAAATTGCAGGATTTTCACATAATGGCACAACGGTCAGCGCAAGCTTCGCGGACGGAAAGCTTTCCATGACCGGTGCAGGAAATTATAATTTCAGCGGGACAAGCCTTGAGCATATTTTCGGTTCAAATGTCACCGTCTCGAATGGTCAGATGACTGCAAGCAAGGTCGCAAAGGGCACTGACGCTGTTGTTGAGATAAACGGTGTGAAAACCTCAAGGAGCAGCAATACCTTTACGGTTGATGGTATTACAATGACTGCCGAAAAAGTCAGCAGTGAAGCAACGGTTATAGGCACTGTCCGAGATGTTGACACAATTGTAAGCGGTATAAAGTCCTTTGTGGAGGACTACAACAGCATGATGAAGAAACTCAGCGGATACGTCACCGAAAAGGCTGAGTATCGCAATTATTCGCCTTTGACTGATGAGCAGAAAAAGGACATGTCGGAAAAGCAAATTGAAAAGTGGGAAGAGAAAGCAAAAACCGGTCTTGTTAGAGCAGACTCAGATATTAGCCAATTCCTTGATACCATGAAGAACATTGCCTATTCAACACCCAAAAGTGCAGGAATAGGACTTTACAGTATCGGCATAGACACCAAGGCATGGGATCAGACAGGGCAGCTTGAAATTGATGAGGCGGCATTGCGCAGCGTCCTAGCAAGCGACCCTGATTCAGTTCTCACGTTGTTCACCGATTCTAAAGAGGGTATTGCCGCTCAGATGGCAAAGGCATGTGACTACACAGCAAAGGTCAGCAGTGCAAATCCCGGCACGCTTGTAACCTTAGCCGGCGCAGACAACTGGATTACGGGCGAGAAGAACAACGACCTCTACGACCAGCTTACAAAAATCAATGACCGACTTGAATACCTACAGGATAAATACGAGACTGAAAGAACGCGCTATTGGAATCAGTTTTCGCAAATGGAAAAAATTCTCGCAGGCTACAATGCTCAAAGCGGCATGATTTCACAGCAATTTTCCGGTTGATATGCAGCGGCATAGTCTGAAGACAATAAAATAAAGATGCAGTGGTGAAATGATATGAGTGGAAATCCATACCAAATATATAAGCAGCAGTCAGTTATGACAATGACCCCCGGTCAAATGCTTCTAACGGTATATGACGAGCTTATTAAGCAAATCAGCTTTGCGCAACAGGGATTTAAGGACAATAATGTTGCGTCAATAAACAATAGTTTGCAAAAAGCGCAGCATATTGTACGTGAGCTGCAAAGTACGCTGAATTTTGACTATGAAATTTCGAACAATCTTAATGACCTTTACGATTACTTTTACTTTGTATTGGTAAATACTAACATAAAAAAGCAAGAGGACGGACTTGACGATGTTCTGCAGATGGTGGTAGAATTAAAAGAAACATTTGCACAGGCGGATAGACAAACTCGCTGCTAATACATATTTAAGCGCTTGCACGGAAAGGAGAGCCAATGTTTTATAATTCCAACTCCTTCAAAACGCTGGAGGCAGGTGTACAGCTTGCATGGCTCCAACAGCAGGTCACCACACAGAACCTAGCCAACGTGGAAACTCCCGGATATAAGTCCCAATACCTGTCTTTTGATGCAGTTATGAAGGAGCTTGAGGACGAAACTAGACCTCCCGAGGTAACTGAGATTAACGGAGCAATAAGCACTAGTGATGCTGTTTCCAAAAGACCTGATGGGAACAATGTCGACTCAGAGGCGGAGTCTCTTGCCTTGTATAAGGCATACGCACAGTACAGCATGCTTTTAGACAAGGTGAAAAAAGAATTCGACAATTACAACACCGTGTTGGGCGCGAACATGTAAGCAAGACTATTGTCAAGTAGGGAGGCACACAGATGTCATTTTGTTCATCCTTGGATATCGTTGGTTCTGCGCTAACGGCAGAACGTTTTAGATCTGAACTTATTTTACAAAATATTACCAACGCGAAAACCACGGTTACCGCAAGCGGTGAGCCGTACCGCCGTCAGCAGGCAATATTTGAGGAAATACCGCTGACCTTTGACGAACAGCTCCAAAAGGCAAAAGGCGGCGTAAAAATGACCGAGGTTGTTGAGAGCCAGAGAGATTTTAACCCTGTTTATGATCCGGATCATCCTCAAGCAAATGAGGAAGGCTATGTTCTCTATCCAAATGTGGACACTACGGAGGAAATGCTGGATCTTATGGCGGCAAGCAACGCCTATGAAGCAAACCTTACGGCATTGTCTGTTGTTAAGGCAATGATAAATAAAACTCTTGAACTAAAATAACCGCCATTGCGGTTAACCACCAAAATGGGGACTCTCTTTCTTCGAAAAAGAGAGTCCCCCTTTTTCAGTCCCCCGCAACGGGGGGCGGGGCGCACTAATCGCAAAGGCGGTTAACCCATGTACCCCATTTCTTTCTCTGCGCGAGAAAGAAACGGGGATACCCCCAAACAAAGAGCGCCAAAGGGGGTTTCGTTCCCCCTTTGGAAACCCCTAAACGAGAAAGGTGGCTTCACGCCAGCCCCCTTTCAGTCCCCGGCGGCGGGGGATGGGGGACTAAGAACGAGAGACGGGGGACGGGCGGCAGCGCCGCAGAGGTGCCCTGTGGCACCGACCTAAGAATGTGGCAGCTGAGTATTAGGATTGCACTACACTGCCTGCAGCACTAATTCAGAGTACTGGCGTTAGTCAACCAACGGCGTTTTTTCTCTACGGAGATTGTTAAGAGACGTTTCTATTTTTGACAAGACAAAAAGAGAAACGCCTCTTAACGTCGTTCTACCCTTGTGCAGCAAGGATGCCCCTGTCTTTGCGCGGTGCGCGGAGAATGCAAACGAGCGGATATGTGCTTATGGCGGACGAGAAGTAAGGACAAATAAAAAAGACCCCCGAAGGGGTCTTTTTTTATTGCGAAGATGAAGCTTACTGGAGGAGCTGGAGGATTGACTGGGGCTGCTGATTGGCCTGAGCCAGCATAGCCTGAGCTGCCTGTGTAAGAATGTTCATCTTGGTGTAGTTCATCATTTCCTTAGCCATGTCTGTATCGCGGATACGAGAGTTAGCTGCGGTCATGTTTTCGTTTGTGGTATCCAAGTTGTTAATGGTGTACTCAAGACGGTTCTGGAGAGCACCGAGGTTGCCGCGGTTGGTGGAAACCT
>CAZAIU010000019.1:0-7179 GCA_964485265.1 uncultured Oscillospiraceae bacterium
CGGCAAGGGCGGCGGCATCCTTGACCCCAAGGGCCATGCCACTCGCGCCGAGACCGCCGCCATGCTGGAACGACTTTTTGTGCAGCGTCCATACCATAATAGCGAAAATGAACAGAAATGAAATTTAGAATTACTGATGAAGTACTAGAACAGGATAAGTCGGAAATATTTCAAGGTCTTCTGGAATACAGCCTTGCAAGAATTGAGGATAAAAACCCGAAGGATTTAGGCGTGTATTTTGAAGACGATGCAGGACGCAAACTTGCCGGTTTGATCGGAGATACCCATGGGAATTGGCTGACTGTACAGTTCTTATGGGTATCCGAAGAGCTTAGAGGGCAGCATATCGGAAGTTCGATTCTTGAACAGGCGGAAAAGACAGCGAAAGAACGTGGTTGTAAATATGCGTTTTTAGATACATTTGGATTTCAAGCACCTGGATTTTATGAAAAACATGGGTATAAGCAAGTATTTGCTTTAGAGAAATACCCTATTACAGGAAAGCGTCACTATTTTACAAAGGTACTCTGAATTTCTTAAAAGCTTAGAGCATAATTCTCACACATTACCTGCAAATTACTGATAATTCAGTGATTTGCAGGTTTTTTTATATTTGTAGATTTTTAGGCGGTATCCGTTTGAGGACATTTGAGGAGCGATTTGATGTAAGTATTAAATTGATAGTAACAACAATTTAATAGAGCATGATAGTTTTGGTTAATTCAAATTATTATGCAGAATATATTATCGGTGATAAATTATGAAAACTAAAAAGGCGTTACTTTTTGGACGCATAATTTTATGTCTTATAAGCTTTTCGCTCCCCTGCAAGGCAAATGCAGCAAATAGAATTAAGCTAGACGACCCTCTGCGGTTAAACGATATGGTGTTAACCTTATTAATGCCGCATATTAAAACTGCGGTTGAAGCGTTTTACGAACCGTATTTGACTATCACGCCAAATGTTGCAACATATTACGCCTCTGAAATTATCGATATAATCGGCGGTGAAAATATAAACGAGGGCGTATATAATTCAAGCTATACAGTTACTGTTGTTGTTCATCCGTATGTTGGTCCGCACCTTTCAGTTGGAACTGACCGCCTTATATTCACCTTTAATCCTATTGAAATCTCTTTGAAAGAATATGAGCATTTGGAAAGCGACACGCTGCCTCCTCACTATCAGTCGTCTATTAAGAAGCCTTTGCCATAGGACAGTTTAAATCAAAAAGCACTCTCTCATAAGACGACCCTTGAGAGAGTGCTTTTTTTGCAATTTGAGATATTTGAGTGTTAAGCTATGTCCTTTCGAGACCTGTCCGCTACTTGAGCAGTGCCTTGATGTCCTCCTCGGGAGTTGTTATGGGTGCTATACCAAAGTTCTCTACTAGGTAATTGAGCACATTTGGTGAGAGAAACGCAGGCAGCGTAGGCCCAAGCCGAATGTTCTTGATGCCCAGATATAAAAGTGTAAGAAGTATACATACAGCCTTTTGCTCATACCACGACAAAACAAAGCTGAGGGGCAGCTCATTCACGCCGCATTCAAAAGCATTTGCAAGCGCAACAGCAACCTGTATTGCTCCGTAAGCATCATTGCATTGTCCCATATCCATTAGGCGCGGCAGTTCGCCGATAGTGCCCATATTCAAATCGTTAAAGCGGTATTTGCCGCAGGCAAGGGTAAGAACAATTGAGTCCTTTGGTGTTTGCTTTACAAACTCTGTGTAGTAGTTTCTTCCAGGCTTTGCTCCGTCACAGCCTGCAACCAAGAAGAAATGTTTGATATCTCCTGCCTTTACAGCGGCAACTACCTTGTCGGCCGCAGAGAGAACCGCTCCATGTCCAAATCCTGTTGTTACCTCAGTACCGCCGTTTATTCCTGTAAATTGTATGCTTTCAGCGTAACCACCAAGCTCAAGCGCCTTTTCAATAATAGGAGTAAAATCCTTATCCTCGCCAATGTGTACAGCGCCGGGAAATGCAACCACCTCTGTTGTAAACACTCTGTCGGCGTAGCTCGCTTTTGGGGGCATCAGGCAATTGGTGGTAAACAGTATAGGTGCGGGAATATCTGCGAATTCCCTTTGCTGATTTTGCCACGCAGTACCAAAATTACCTTTTAGCTGTGGGTACTTTTTGAGCTCAGGATAACCGTGTGCAGGCAGCATTTCTCCATGAGTGTATACGTTTATTCCTTTGCCCTTTGTCTGTTCAAGAATAAGCTGCAAATCCTTTAAATCGTGTCCGGTTACAACAATGAACGGTCCCTTTTCAACCAACATCGGAACAGCGGTTGGAGTCGGCGTACCGTAGCTCTCGGTATTTGCCTTGTCAAGAAGAGCCATGCACTTAAGATTTATCTCACCAACCTTCATTACAATGGGCAGCAGTTCATTCATATCAGCGTCAGTGCTTCCTACAGCACGCAAGCCCTCAAAGAAGAAATCACTAATCACATCATCCTTATAGCCAAGAACCATTGCATGATATGCATAGGCTGCCATTCCGCGAAGTCCGAACAATATAAGTGATTTCAATGAGCGGATATCCTCATTCTCGGTCCACAGCTTGAAAATTTCGTCGTCATTTGCTTTATCCATGCAAGACTCCACAGGACAAAGCGCATTCACTCTTTTTGTCAGCTCTGCAATTTTTTCTCTGTCAAAGCTCACATTAGTTATGGCGGTGAACATACCTTCAAGCATGATACGCCGCTGAGCCTCCGTAGGAGTTTTTCCATTCAACTCCGCAGAAAGACTTATCAATGCGTGGGTGAGGTTATCCTGTGAATTTGCTACCGCAGAAGGTTTGCCACAGACTCCCGCTTTGCCGGTGCAGCCGGTGCAGCCCGCTGTCTGCTCACACTGGAAACAGAACATTTCGTTTGCCATAATATTGTCCTCCCTTATCCTAATATTTTTCCGTCGCTTGAGATTGTTACAACCTGCCACGGAATAAATTTACCGCTGTTCTTCAATGCCGTTTTTGCCGCGTTTTCAAGTCCGCCGCAGCAGGGTACCTCCATGCGAACCACGGTCACGCTCTTAATGTCGTTGTTTCTAATAATTTCAGTTAGCTTTTCGGAATAGTCAACGCCGTCCAGCTTTGGACAACCCACCAGAGTTATATGCCCCTTTATAAACCTCTCATGAAATCTAGCGTAGGCATAGGCAGTGCAGTCAGCAGCTATCAGCAGCTTTGCGCCGTTGAAATAATCTGCGTTTACAGGCACAAGCTTAATCTGCACAGGCCATTGACTCAGGCGGCTTGGCTGTTCGGCAGTATCAACATGTTCACCGCTGCAAGCGCAATCCTTATGCTCAATTGTTTTTGAATGTGTCCCGGGGCATCCACAGGGCAGCGCATCAATGTGCACCTTTTTTGATTTGTTTTCCATCACTGCTTTTTCATCGTAAGGCACCGCCTCGCGTTCCACAAAGGTAATAGCATTAGTAGGACATGTGGGCAGGCAGTCACCCAGTCCGTCACAGTAGTCATCACGCAGAAGCTTTGCTTTTCCGCCTACCATGCCTATTGCACCCTCGTGACACGCCTGAGCACAAGCGCCGCAGCCGGTGCATTTTTCCTCGTCAATGTGTATAATCTTTCTTTTCATATAATTAACTATCCTTTCTTGCAGAATAAATTTTCACCTTAAAATCTAATACTTTATCAGTAAGTAATCGGGACTTGTCACCTTTGTTACACAACTTACTATTGTTTTTATGACTCGAGTATAATACAATAATCACATCAAGTATGTTGCAAATACAACGAGGAGCGCTTATTTTGAAAAAATATTTTGATATCATAAAAGCATCCACAATTTTTTCTGGTATTGACGAAAACGAAATCGAATCAATGCTTGTCTGTCTAAATGCGAAGGAAGGCAGCTATCGCAAGGGAGACTATCTGCTTCGAACGGGTGACAGTGCAGAGGAAATCGGGCTGCTGCTTTACGGAAGCGTCTTGGTAATTCAAGAGGATTTTTGGGGAAACCGCAACCTGATGTCGCGCATAGTCCCGGGACAGGTTTTTGCAGAAGCGTTTGCATGCTCTCCCGGCTCTGTGCTTAATGTCAGCGTTACATCGGATGAAGCAAGCTCGGTTCTTTGGCTGAATGTAAGACGGATTTTGACCTCCTGCCCAACTGCCTGCTCTCACCACAGCAGAATGATACGCAACCTTCTCTCAGATATAGCCTCAAAAAATTTGCGTTTTAATGAAAAGCTTACTCATATGTGCCAGCGAACGACTCGTGATAAGCTGATGTCATACCTGTCTGCCGAAGCGCAGAGGCGCGGAATATCGGAATTTGATATTCCGTTTAACCGCCAGCAGCTTGCGGATTACCTTTCTGTTGACCGCAGCGCAATGTCGTCAGAGCTGTGCAGGCTGAGAGATGACGGAACGCTAGATTTTGATAAAAACCACTTTGTTCTGCATTTATGCAGCGGCGGCAATGCTTCTGAGTAAAGTCAAGCATTGAAGAAAGACTGTAAAAAATAAAAAATCCCAGTCATCTGACTGGGATAAATCTATCTTCATCAAGGCACCGAAGCCATGCATCGTGCCCAAGTATATGCTTTGAGGTAAGCTTGCATTAACTGTAAATGCTTTTCGGTTAATTGCAAGTAAATTTTGCGTTTCAGTGAAATTCCGCTATCTCATACGATTATTACGCTGACTCTTGTTGAAATCTATGATATTTATACTCCTTATGGAGTTTAAATCAACCAAAAACAGATTGCCTGTTTGGAGCGGCTGTATGCCCACAAAATTTGAACCGACAACCGTTATCCTGCCTTTTTGTGCGGCAGCTCTGCCGTTTGGCGTAAGGTATTCAATCTGAGCTATTTTACCTATATATTTTTGAAGATAATCGTTTAAACTGCATGGCCATACATCCCGCTGAAAGCTCTCCCTTTCATCTGCCACCGTAGGTATAAGATCAAGTACCACACTCCTGCCGTCGATTTCGCTGTTCATGCTCTGAAAAGCTCTCTTCTGCCGCAAGTAATCCATATCAAGCTTCTTCGCCATTTCCCCTCTTTCTGGGATATTTTTCATATCAATCACACCTAATATACCTGCTTAAGCTTCTGCAGCACACAGGTATTAGCTTATTTAAACAAATTGTTTGGAACAGTGTACAGCTTCTTTTCCTGCAAGAAATCCTGAACTCGGCGAAGTGCTTCACCAAACCGTTGGAAATGAACAACTTCTCTTTCCCTCAAGAATTTAAGAGGACCGATTACATCAGGGTCATCTGCCATTTGAATTAAATACTCGTAGGTTGAGCGAGCCTTCTGCTCTGCTGCCAAATCCTCATATAAATCAGTTATCGGGTCGCCCTTCGACTGCAAATATGCTGCATTGAACGGCGCTCCGGAAGCATTCACGGGGTAAACTGCAGTGTCATGGTCAACGTAGTATGCGGAATAACCGCCGGCTTCAATTTCTTCAAGGCTGGCTCCTTGGGTAAGCTGTCTTACCATTGTTCCGATCATTTCAAGATGTGCCAGTTCCTCTGTACCGATGTCATTAAGTGTTGCCTTTGCTTCCGGTGTCACCATAGAAAACCTTTGGCTGAGGTATCGCAGTGATGCGCCAAGCTCGCCGTCCGGTCCTCCATATTGAGTAATAATGAGTTTTGCCATACGGGGATCAGGATTTTTTATTTTTATTGGGTATTCAAGCTTTTTGTCATACATCCACATCAGCTGTTGCCTCCGTCAACTCAAAATTATATTTCTTTTGCCATGGCCACGGGTTCTCTATCCATTGCCACGGCTGCTTGCTGGTAGAATTGTTCGCAAGCAGCATTCCGTAGAGCTTATTATATTCCTCTCTAAGCTCCTTAACCCGAAGTACGCAATCGTTATAAATCTCTATAGCCTCATCGTCCGTCGGGTGTGTATTAAGGTATAGATGCAGGTCAATAATATAGAAATCAAGCGCGGTTATTTCTTTTAGCAAGGCTTCTCTACTCGTCTTCATAGAACATTTTTCCTTTCCTATCCCAAGAATAATCGTCATACAGCGGCGGGAAGGCAGTTCCCCGTTTAAGAGAATTCAACGGGTCGTAGGTTTCGCACAATTTTTGTATTGGCACATATGCGTTTGCAAGTCTGACTCCCTTTATTTCTGTTTCAAGAGGTGTGCATATATTTTCCGACTTTTCGGCATTTCTCATATTCATTCTAAGGCTCCTTTATAAGCTTTATTTATCTCTACATACCTATAGTATGTTTTTCACAAAACAATGTTCATGGAAAGCCTTTGTCAAATCAGCAATTTAAGTCAATTTGACCTGCAAATATAATAAAACAACGAGGTCAGACCATCGCCTGCCCTCGTTGCTTTTTGTAATCCCTAATCTATTTTATGATGTTTTCTGTGAGCTTAAAGCTATTTCCGGCACATCCGTGCTTATCCTCACCGCAATGATGCTCACCGCAATCGTGTCCGTGGTCGTGGTCGTGATGATTGCATTGTGCGTTGGGGTCATAGCTCAAAGTACCGTTTAAAAATGCGTTTACCGCCTCATCGGCACTACCAGTTACTCCCGGAAAAAGCTTGATGTCAGCTTGCGCCAGCGCATTTCGTGCTCCGCCGCCGATATTTCCGCATATGAGGGTTTCAACTCCCTTTTCCTTGAGGAAGCCTGCAAGAGCACCGTGACCGCTGCCTCCTGCTCCGATTACAGCGCTTGCTTTAATCATATTGTCCTCAATCTCATAAATTTTAAAGCTTTCGCTATGACCAAAATGCTGAAAAACCTGTCCGTTTTCATATGTTGCCGCTATTTTCATCATCATTCCTCCAATAGAAATTATGCCATAATTGTACAACAGTTATTGACATAAGTCAATAACTTCGGAGCTGAAATTTCAAAAAATAACAGCCGTTGAGAATAAGGTCTCAACGGCTGTCGGTTTCAGTTAAATTGTACTTAATTGCAAAAGCTACAGTTACTTTTTGTTTTGGGCAGACTGCTGATTAGCCTTTTTCGTTTCCTCAAGTATGCCTGCTTCCATATTAAAGTTGTTCTGCTGCCCCTGAGTCTTCTGAGCAGACTGCTTGTTTGCCTGCTTTGCTTCAGCAAGAGTTCCTGCTTCCATGTTGTAATTATTTGTTTGTGCCTGCGCCTTTTGAGCGGACTGATTGTTT
>CAZAIU010000019.1:7279-46949 GCA_964485265.1 uncultured Oscillospiraceae bacterium
TTCCATGTTGTAATTATTTGTTTGTGCCTGCGCCTTTTGAGCGGACTGATTGTTTGCCTGCTTTGCTTCAGCAAGAGTTCCTGCTTCCATGTTGTAATTATTTGTTTGTGCCTGCGCCTTTTGAGCGGACTGATTGTTTAGGTTTCTTGTTTCTTCTATGCTCTTCTTGCTCATGCTTTTTCTCCTTATAATATTTTGACCTGTTAGGTCTTATATAAGTTTTCGAAATTTGTCGCAAAATATACATTGGTTTATTAAATGACAATTTTACGTAAATAGTATATGTCCATAAAAAAACAAATCAGAAAACACATAATATAGCGGATTATCGCAAGGTTATGTGTAATCTAAATGCAAACCTTTGGATATAAAAATGCCGGATTACGCAAATGTAATCCGACATTGATTTTTAGAATTTCGGTGCAATTCTGATTTTGGGTCATCATTTAACAGGTATATTGCTTACTTTATCGGCTCAACAGTGCAGAACAGCAAATCTCTCTCGTCTATCCCATAGTTTTCTGTGAAGAAATCATACATGGTCCAGTTGTAGTAAAATCTCTCTGCACCCCAGATATTATAGCCGTCCTGGTTGTGGTCTGTGGTATCATAGCTGTCCGCCATGATAATTACATCATCCTGATAGGTATCGGTACCCATTGTATCGTAGCCGATAATAACCTGCCAGTGACCGCCCCAGTCATTCCAGCCAACAATTATAGGCTGGTTGTTCTTTAGAAGCTCCTGTATCTTATCCAAGGTCATAAATTCCGCAGCAGCTTCACCCGGATAGTCGTATGTGCTCTCAACTTCAAATCCGCCGACAGTCTCAAATATTTTGACTATATCAGCTAATGAGGTCGCCTCAGGCTTCAAGCCGTTTGAGCGGATTTCTGCCAGCGATTCTTCTGTATAGTCACCTAATTTGCCGAAATTATCAAGCACCATAAGAGACGCTGTTACACCGCAGGACCATTCACTGGTCTGCTGCATTGTTTTGAACTGGGGTAAAATTGTTAGGGTGTCCGTGCTTTTCATGTTATAGAAATCAGGATGTGCATAGTACGGCGAGTCTTTATGGTCTCCGTCCCTTTCCACGCTGTCAGCACCGTATTCATCAAGGTCACAGCCATAGGGGATTTTCATTTCGTCTGAAAACTCAGCCTGATTGCTTGCCTCGGGTGCCAGAGTGGGAGAGGTGTTACCGGCAGGTGCGCTGCAGCCGGCAAGAAAAACAGATGCTAGAATCATTACAATTAATTTTTTCATACGTTTGCTCCTTTTACAAAAAAATAATTGTACTTGTTCACATTACCATCTTTGCATTATTTATTATGTTACCATTCAAGAATGTTGGCATTTTTATTTATTCAATATTGGTTGGATTTGAGTCTATATAGTAAACTACTTACTTTTTAATACTCTCTTACGTTGTTTCACAAGTACGGTGGGAATGTCCCACAGCGCATAGGTAAAATAACTCATTAAGAGGTTACCTTTTCGCTAATTCGGCTTTGACTTTGGCTGTCCGTTGACCATGTGCATAGGCACAATTAATGAAAACTCATTAAAAGTCAAGATGAGGTCACGCCTCAAGGAATTAGTGCTCAATGACCCAAATTCATATATCAGCACAATTTGGAAGTTTATCAAAGCTTCAATATTTTGTCAATTAAAAATATAAACAAGCGTAAATCCTTAACATATAAAATGACGTTTTAACTATCTCGAATTCTTACTAAAGTCAGCAGAGCAAACCTGCTTCATGAATTTGTTTTAATGATAATGTCCTCCCGGCTGTGTTTTTACTAATTTCTTTTAATTTTTGGGACAACCTACATTTGAGGTGATAATTTTATGGCTAAAGCAGGAATGCGCAGACCAGATCCTAAAGCTCCACATGGGACTGAAAGCAATCATATTTCTCATTTTCCCAAAAATGAAGTACCGCCGGTACCCGAAATTCAAGGTAAAGCAAAGCACGGAAACGCTAAGGTCCGTCCAATAATTGCTGGTACTGCTTCACCAGAGATGAAGGTTTATCATTCACACCCGCATAGCGATAAGCCTATTTCTGGGGCATACGCAGCTATTGATAACGATTTAGCCCGAGACAACCTAGAAAACGATCTAACAGCCGCAGACCAACAAGACACTTAATCTACCGCCCCGTAATAGGGGCGGCTTTTTTTGTAATTCACCGGTGGTATATATTGCATTTGCAAGATGGTTACAAATCGGTTACAATGAACTTGTCCTCGCGAAGACAAATTTACATCGGAGGTAAGCGAAATGTGCAATTTTAACTGCAGCTCAGCTTGGCAGTTCCTATGCCAGCTCCTCGGTTGGTCCTGCTAACTGATATTAAGCGGTCCGCTTCGGCGGACTGCTTTTTTGTTGCGTTTTGCTTTCTATAAGTGATAACGAGCGTTATCGGTCTAGAATGTGTTTAAATGATTTAAAAGGGAGAAAACCTCAGTCATCATTGAAAAAACTAGAAAAATCAGAAGAATCCCGTAGTCTCAATGATTACGGGATTTAAACTAACCGGGTCACACTTACCCTGCTTGGAACAGCATTATCACTAAGCGTTATTTAAAGGATAGTATATAACTTATTTTGAACATTTTACTATGTATTGTAGCAAAAAGAAAAGAGTCACTCGTAACCGCACATAAAAATGCAAATCGTGAGACTCGTTTTTTGGAGCGGGGTACGGGAGTCGAACCCGCCTGTCCTGGTTGGGAACCAGGTATTCTACCGATGAATTAACCCCGCATATTAAATTCGATAACGCGACAAACAACGTGACAAAAAGAAAAACTACAGCGTAAATTGGCTGTGTGCATTGATAATACAGCATTTTAATTGAAACAAATATCTTGCTTGGGAAGCGCCTGTACTACCGATGTACTAACCCCGCATATAAAACTCGATAACTTGACAAATAAGTACTTGTTATTTTATCACTGTTTGCAAAACAATGCAAGAGTTAAAACGCAGCTTTAGGGCATATCCGAAAACGAATATGCCCTAAAGTTTTAGTCACTTTAAAATTCCCGCTGAGTTTATCAGCATCGTACTGTACAAAAACAGCACATCGGCATCATCAAAGCTCACATAGTCAGAAAGTATCTCACTGCTGATGTATCGTAAATCCACCATTGTAATTTTTGCGTAGCTGTCTATAAGCAGCGGGGTAATGCTGCTGCCAAAGGAGTCACGAAAAATTACAAGCTCCTTATCGGTTTGAGAATTGGGGTTTTCAATGGTTATTACCGCCTGCGCTCCGTATAAAAAGATATCATAGGCATCCATGCCCTCAAGCTTTTCAAGAGTGTATACATCAATAGGCTCCGTTAGCTCAGCACTGGTGACATTCGCATTTTCCGTTGCAGCACTTGTAAGGTAAATAATGTCATCAGGTGCAGCAGAAATTGCAGATTGCGCAGCAAGCACACCGTAAAAGGGGCTGATAGTGTGCTTTTCATAGTCAGCCTCCTGTGCATAGGGCACGCCCATTTTATTGCATAGGCGTGCTATCACATCAAACAGCTTTTCCTGTCGCCAGTGGGTATCGGTACGGTAGTAATCGTCAATGTCAAGGCAGTCAAAAATGTCGATATATTCAGCGTTTTTGACCTCCTCCCTAAGCTTTTGGAGCATGATTTCATAGTCAATGGACGGATATCCATTTTCAGCGGCAACAAAGTAATTTTTGTCTGGGATAACTGAGAAAAATACTCTGCCCATTTCGGGATACGCTTCAATCATGCTCTCAATTTTCTTTGCCGCCAAGGAAATCTGATTTTCCTTCAGCGGATATTCAAGCTTGTACAAGCCGCTGCCCACCTTGTACAGACCGTTGTTGTCGCTAACCATAAAAATGTCGTTGTTGACCGTTGCCTTCATGGTTTTAAATTGGTTTCTCAGCGGAAATTGATCCAGCAGGTAGCTCTCCAAGTCCTTTGAGTATTTCCCCGAAAATACACTTTCGGCTTCAAGTGCGGGAGCTTGTGAAAGCTTTCGCCTTTCTGTTTTCGAAAGCTCTGCATCGGGGATTACTGCATGGGCAATGCCTAAGCCGAAAATTATCAGCGCAAATATGATGATGACTGCAAGCTTTTTTATTTTTTCCATTACAGTCACCTCCTAAAATCTAAAGTATAAAAACGGATTAAAGCTGCCGTCCACAAGGTAAGCCGTAACAACCGCCATAAGTGCCGCAATTGCCAAGGGCTGCACAGCAGTGCTGACTTTTTCTCCCCAGCTTGTTTCCGAAAGCCTTGTCCACAGCTTTTTCGGCAGGGAGCTTGAGCCTATAATCGCTAAAGTCATAAGAACAGCATAGCTTTTTAGGTAATAGCCTGTTTCAAAGCTCCACACAGGTAAGCCTGCGGCACCGAAAAGTCCCTTAAAATCATTTATTACGCCGTCAAGTCCGTCCGCATTGAATATGACGAAGCTTAAAACAACGATAAGCATTACATAAACATGGGGAAATACCCTGCCTGTTTTTTTTAGCCACTCCAGAAGCTTTTGCTTTTCCAAAATAAGAAGAATTCCGAACAATAGACCCCAAATCACGAAATTCCATGCCGCGCCGTGCCACAGTCCCGTAGCTGCCCACACAATAGCAATATTAAGATACCAGCGCCATTTGGGAACGCGGTTTCCGCCTAAGGGAATGTAAAGGTAATCTCTAAACCATCCGCCAAGGGTCATGTGCCAGCGGCGCCAAAACTCGGTTATACTGCGGGATACAAAGGGGTAGTCAAAGTTCTCCGGAAATTTGAAACCGAAAATCCGACCTAAGCCTATCGCCATATCGGAGTAGCCCGAAAAATCGAAATAAATCTGTAGGGTAAACGCCACCGCATATACCCAGTAAAAACCAATAGATTTGTCTGCCGATGTGCGGAATATGGCGCAAAGCTCGCCCATAGCGTTAGCAATGAGCACCTTTTTTCCAAGACCAAACACAAATCTGGAGATGCCTGAGTAAATATCGTCTATACCGCTTTTGCGGGTGTGTAGTTCCTCCGCAATGTCTGTATAGCGCACTATAGGTCCTGCAATGAGCTGTGGGAAAAGGCAGACGTAGGTTGCAAGAGTGGCAAGGTTTTTCTCCGCTTTTGCATCTCCCCGATATACATCTATGGTATAGCTCATGGTTTGGAAGGTAAAAAAGCTTATTCCGATTGGCAGTGCCACCTTTGTAAGAGGTATGGCGGTTCCCAACATCTGATTTATGTTGCCGATAAAAAAGTCAGCATATTTAAAGAAGCCAAGCATGGCAAGGTTTATGATGATTGACGAAATCAGTGCTACCTTTGCATTTTTAGTCCCTCTGTGTTTTTCGATATACAGGCTGTGAGCATAATCGGACAGAGATGAAAAAATCAGCAAAAGCGTATAAATCGGCTCTCCGAAAAAATAAAATACAAGGCTCGACAGCAGCAAAGCATAGTTTTTCAAACGGCGCGGAGCCACAAAATAAAGCGCCAGTACAATAGGCAAAAAAGCATATAAAAATGTAATACTAGAAAAAAGCATGAATACGCTCCGTTACTTTCTGTTCTTTTTCCTCAAAAAGTCCCTGCCATATTTTAAGGCAAAGCAAAGAGTTTGCCAGATGGCAGGGACAAATCAAGACATTTGTTTCAGAAACTTATGACCAGAGGGAATCAAAGTTTGCAGTGATTGCATCTGCTGTCTCGGCAAAAGACATAACAAGCAGAATGGTGTTTCCGTGCACGCTCACAATGGTTTTTTCAGCTTCAACACAAACCCACTTGCGGGGATTTGCATTTGCCTCAATGTCAGCGGCAACCGCAGCAGCATCTGTTCCATCGGGAACTCGAAGAAGAACCGCAGAGTGTGCAACGGCATTTATAAGTCCCTCAGAGGCAAGAGCCTCAGCCTTGTCTATAGGCTTGATGAACAGGTAGCTTTCAAAATTCTCGCTGTTGACGGCAACATTTGAAACCGCCGGCAAATCCTTAACATCAGCAAGAATGGTGTCAAAGATTTCCTCAAGGCTCATAGTGTCTCCGGGTTTTTTTTCTGCATCGGTGCTTCCTTTTCCGCCGCAGGCTGCAAATGAAAGCAGCATGACAGCAGCGATAATAAATGTAATTGTTTTTTTCATTTCGTAAATTCTCCTTTGCTGATTTGCATTTATTTGACGGAGAAAAAATATTATTGTTCCCAATATTCATTCTCATACATTTTTTAACATATACACGCTGTTATATGAAAACGCTGCATCATACAGAATAAAACTCATGTTATTATATTATTGGTGTTTTGCGCCTGCGTCTATATAACATCAAATTCGTATAATAACCAATTGGGGTTATTATACCCCGTTCAACCTTATTTTGCAATTTTTTCTCTTTGATGGTATTATATTCTATACAGTTAGCAGCAAATTTATTTACCGGACAGTAATTTTAGCGTCAGCTAAAATACTGCTTTGACACAATACGATGAGGTGGTCATGTGGCACAGCTTTCAGATGACATTCGATATTTAAAGGGCATTGGCGAGCAGCGCGCAAAGTCTTTGTCAAAGCTCGGAATAAACACTCTTTCAGACCTTTTGAGTTATTTCCCCCGCAGCTATGAGGACAGGAGTAAGCATGTACCTATTGCTGCGCTAACCCCCGATGAGAGCGCTTGTGTTCGTGGCTTGGTGGCAAGTGAGCCAACCCTTAGCCGCGTGCGGCGGGGCATGGAGCTTGTGAAGCTGCGCGTTGTTGACGATACAGGCTCAATGGACATTACATATTTCAATCAAAGCTATGTTCAAAAGCAGCTAAAAGCGGGGCAAAGCTATGTTTTTTACGGCAGGGTGACCATTGAAGGAAACCGATGCAGTATGACAAATCCTTTGTTTGAAGCGCAGGATGCTCCAACCTTTGTCACAGGCAGGATAGTTCCGATTTACCGTCTTACGGCGGGAGTATCACAAAAAATGCTGATAGGTGCCATAAGACAGGTTCTTGATGAATGTACAGGACAGCTTTCGGACGCTCTCCCAGAGTCAGTTTCCGAAAAAGCACAGCTGTGCAAGAGCGCCTACGCCTTTGAAAACATTCATTTCCCCGCTGACCTAGGCACCCTAGAGCTTGCCCGCAGGCGGCTTATTTTTGAAGAGCTTTTTGTTCTGTCCTGTGCCTTGACAAGGCTTAAGCACAACCGCATTAAAAAAAGCGGAATCTTAATATCCACTCCCCGCCCCGATGATTTTTTCTCTTCCCTCCCCTTTGTCGCAACCGGTGCTCAAAAAAGGGCCATTGAGGAAGCCTTCCGGGATATGCGCAGCGGCAGCGCTATGAACAGGCTTATTCAGGGCGATGTGGGAAGCGGAAAAACTCTTGTTGCCGCCGCTTGTGTGTGGTGTGCTCACTGCGGCGGACTGCAAAGTGCCTTTATGGCACCCACTGAAATTCTCGTAAATCAGCATTACAACACACTAAAGGAGCTGCTTTTGCCCTTCGGAGTTAAGGTTGTAAAGCTCACAGGCTCCATGACGGCAAAGAATAAACGTGAAGTGCTCCAAAGCATCAAGGAGGGTGAAGCCTCGCTTGTCATCGGCACTCACGCGCTTTTGAGTGACACAGTGGAATTTGCTCGTCTTGCTCTTGTTATAACCGATGAGCAGCACCGCTTCGGCGTAAGCCAGCGGGCAGCTCTGTTTGAAAAGGGCGACAGTCCCCACACCTTGGTCATGTCTGCAACACCAATCCCCCGAACGCTTGCGCTGATGATTTACGGCGATCTTGACGTATCAATAATTGACGAGCTCCCCCCCGGACGTCAGCCCGTGGATACCTTTGCCGTTGGTGAGGACATGCGTAAGAGAATATACAATTTCATGAGAAAACAGGTTGACGAGGGTCGGCAGGTTTTTGTGGTTTGCCCCGCTATTAACGATGATGAGGAGCGCCCCAACGACCTGAAAACCGCGAAGGAATATTCTGTCTTTCTTAAGGAAACCGTTTTTCCCGATCTTCGTGTGGGCTGCATACACGGGAAAATGAAAGCCTCTGATAGGGAAAAAATTATGGACACCTTCGTTGACGGCGGTCTAGACATTTTGGTTTCAACCACGGTAATTGAGGTGGGTGTAGATGTTCCGAATGCTTCGCTTATTGTTGTTGAGAACGCAGAGCGCTTTGGATTAAGTCAGCTTCATCAGCTAAGAGGCAGAGTTGGCAGAGGCAGTCACAAAAGCTACTGCGTAATGTTTTCCGATACTGCAAACGATGATTCAAAAGCAAGGCTTGCTGTTATGGAAAGCACCTGCGACGGCTTCAAGATATCCGAGGAGGATTTGCGTTTGCGCGGTCCCGGTGACTTTTTCGGTTCCAGACAGCATGGTCTGCCGGAAATGCACATTGCAGACCTTTGCACCGATGTAAGAATTTTGCAATCTGCACAGGATGCCGCGCAGGAACTCTTAAAGCTCGACCCTGATTTGAAATCTCCTGAGAATCAAGCCCTGCGCCGCCGCACCGACGAGCTTTTCGTAAGAAACGAGGGCAGCTTAAACTAAATAGCAAACAAGCTCCCAAAGCCGCATATACTTCTCTATACGGCTTTGGGAGGTGTTATTTGGGTGGGAAAAAAACTTATGCGTGATACGGCTCTCTTAACCGCATCCTCCCTATTTATGCGCTGTATTGCTCTGGTTTTCCAAATGTGGCTGGTTTCACGTATCGGTGCTGCGGGAGTTGGGCTTTATGGTCTTGTCAGTTCTGTGGGCTTTCTTGCTGCAACCGTTGCAATTTCCGGCATACGCTTTGCGGCAACCCGTCTTATTTCCGAGGAGTTGGGGCTGGGGCGTGCCGGCGGCATAGGAAAAGCAATGGAGCTTTGCCTTGCTTACAGTCTTTTTTTCGGTGTTTCCTCGGGACTGATTTTGCTGCTGTGCGCAGAACCCATCGGATTTCTTTGGGTAGGAGACGCAAGAACGGTTTTATCTCTGAAAATTCTGTCCCTCAGTCTGCCCTTCATCTCAATTTCTTCTGTCATGTACGGCTATTTTGCAGCAAGCGGGAGAATTTTCAAGGCTGCCGCAGTAATGACCGCCGAGCAGGTGATAAGAATATTTCTTGTAATAGTTTTCCTATCCTTTGCACCTCATGACGACCTTGAAAAAAGCTGCGCTGCCGTATCCGCCGGAGGAACAGCAGCCGAAATTGCATCGTTTTTAATGATGTGTACGGTTTTCCTCTTTGACAGACGCAAACACAAAAAGGCAAAAGTGTCCTCACCTCGGCTTCCGTCCCGCATGCTGAACATTGCAGTACCTCTTGCGCTTTCCGCATATGCACGAACCTCTCTTTCAACGCTGGAGCAGCTATTGGTGCCGAGGGGTCTGAAAAAAGCGGGCTTTTCCGCAAACGGAGCCCTAGCAGGCTATGGCACTATACAGGGAATGGTGTTTCCGATAATTCTCTTTCCCTCCTGCGTGCTTGCATCTATTGCAGAGCTTATTGTTCCTGAGCTTACAGCGGCACAGGTTTCCGGCAAGGAGGAGGACATCAGCCGAACCGTGAGTAAGCTTCTTAAGAAAAGCCTTGCATTTTCTCTTTTTATTGCACTTATGCTGTTCATTCTTTCCGAAACCTTGGGTAAAGCAATATATAAAAGCGATGAAGCCGGAATGTACATAAGAATGTTTTCGCTGCTTGTGCCGATAATGTATATGGACATGGTAACAGACGGATGTCTAAAGGGTCTTGGACAGCAGGTCTGGTCAATGGGCTTTAACATTATGGATGCACTTATCGGCGTTGTCCTTGTGTATCTTCTGCTCCCTGCTTTTGCTCTTGAAGGATATATATTTATCATCTTCCTTGAGGAAATTCTCAACTTCTCCCTTAGCATCTGGAGGCTTGCCCGTGTTGCAAAGCTTCGAATATTCAAAGAGCGCAAATCCAAAAAATGCCGTGAATAGGCTTTGTCAAAGCATAAATGCCGTGAGGCTTTCCTCACGGCATTTATGCTTTTTACGGCTGGGGAGCAATCTTTATATCGTACATTGTGCCTGCGTAGTATATTCGGTTTATGAGATATTTTACACTGAAACTGCCGTCTGTATAAATAGCGGTGAGTGCGTTTTGATTTGGATTTTGCGAATACACAGAATCTGCCATGGTATATCCCATGTAGCTTGTATACTCATCCCTCAGGTCGTCCAAAGAAATAATTTCCGGGTATTTTGCTGCATATTCAGGACCGTTGTTCAGACATTTTCCGCTGAGGTAAATGTAAAGAATTTTTCCTGTTTCCTCATCAATATATGCGTCAAGCCAGTTTGACCAATCCTTCTTCCATTCGTGATAGCAGTGTATTAAGGAAAGCTTCGCACCGCCAACAGTGCTTATCGTAAGCCTTTCTACAACAGCAGTATCAACAAGAGACTCCATCTCTTCTAACAGAAACCCCGGAGCCGTCCCGTCAGAAGCCATTGAGAATATGCCCTCAAGGATTTCATATCTCTGTTCACTGTCTACTTTGCCTACGCTCTCATAAACAAATTCCTCGCTTGAGGACAATGCCCTGCCCAAATACTCGCTTTTTTCAATTCCAACAGGAGATTTCGTATCTGGTGCAGGATGCTCAATTAATGCTTGACCGTCGTTATAAAACAATCGGGGAAGCCATACGGCAAGCAGCAAAACCGCTGCTGTTATGAGGATTACCGCTAAGGCAGACAAAAGCCTTTTCACTGCTCCTCACCCCCTGTCAAAAACACACGGACCGTTGTGCCCTTATCTGTTTCGCTTGCATACTCAAGCGTGGTGCCGTGCAGCTCGGCGATGCGTTTGCAAAGGGCAAGTCCCAGTCCCGCTCCGTTCTGGGCGCGAGAACGGCTTTTGTCCACCATGTAAAACGGCTCTGTTATTTTTTCTAAATCGTCCTTCTTCATGCCCCTGCCGTAGTCACGGATATAGAAGGCATATCCGTTCTCCTCGTTTTTGCCGTAAAGGTCAATGCTTTGCCCGTGCTTACTTGCCTTTCTGGCATTATCGACAAGGTTTATAAGCAGAGTTTTGAAAAGGTCAGGCTCAATTTCCACTTCTCCCTTTTCCCATCGTATTTCAAGGGTCATGCCTGCATCGCTCAAGGATGGAACAGTCACCGCCGCCACCTCACGGATAAGCACGCCTGTATCGTAACGGCGCTTTTGGAAATCCTGCTTACCCACAACAATTATATCCATGAGCTTTAGGGAAAGCGCTTCAAGGCGTTTTCCCTCCGAAAAAATATATCCTGCCGCCGTAAATCGAGTCTTCGGCGCCATATCTTTTGAACGAAGCATATCCGCATATCCGATTATTGCCGTTAACGGAGTTTTCAGTTCATGCGCAAAGCTTGCAATAAACTCCTCCCGTCGTCCGCCAAGCTCCTCAAGATGCATCAGCTCAGTTTGAAGTCTATCAATTTCAGCCTTCTCTTTTTTTGACGAAAGCTGTTGTCTGCTCGATAGCGCAAAGGACAAGGCGGCAATAAGCAGTCCCCCTAAAATTGAGCAAATACATAGCATTATAACATAAAGAGAATAAAGGCGGGTTGCACTTAAGGGGTCTACTTGGATGAATATACATTCTCCAAAACAGATTATCGCAGCAATTACAGCAAAAGCTGCCAGATATGTTCTCCAAAACGAGTAGGTCTTTACGCTTCTAATCTATATCCCACCTTATATATTGCACGAATCTTATCTTCCCAATGGAGCTTTTTTCGCAGACGCTGAACATGAAGATCCACTGTTCTTGAGTCTCCCATGTATTCGCTTTCCCATACCCGCTCATACAACGTTTCACGGAAAAGAGCAATGTTTCTGTTTCTCACAAACAGAAGCAACAGCTCAAATTCCTTCATGGTGAGTGAAATTTCCCTGCTCCCGCGCATTACTGTATGGGCACGGGTGTCAATGGTGATATCATCAACCGTTATGACAGTTTGGGTCTTTCCTGCCCTGCGAAGTATGGTTTCAACCCTTGCCAAAAGCTCAACAATTTCAAATGGTTTTACCAGGTAATCATCCGCTCCGAGTCTAAGTCCCTTTACTCTGTCCTCAACGCTGCCCTTTGCCGTAAGAAAAATCACAGGCATTTCCAGTGGCTTTATGTATTCCATAAGTTCATAGCCATTGGCTCCGGGAAGCATTATATCCAACAAAATCAAATCAAAGCGTTCTTTTTCGATAATGTCCGCTGCCTCAATGCCGTTGTAGGCACTGGTACAGTCATAGCCTGCTTCGGTTAAGTTCATTTCAATGAGGTCGTTTATCGGTTTTTCGTCCTCAACAATTAAAATTTTTATCATATCCTCCACCCTCTTGGCGTATATAATGTAGCCTGTTTGCATCTCTGTTGCATCATTATAGCTCTTTTGGTCGAATAAAACAAGTTTTAGCCGTTTAATTTCAGCACATTCTTATTTTAACAGGCGGCAAACACAAACGCTCTAAATCAAATTACATGCTTAAGCACTTTTTCCGCAGTTAAAAAGTAAAACTATACCCTTCACAGCCGTGCAACACGCATTGCCGCAAAGGGTAATTTGATTTTTTATGGCACAAACACATAACACTGTTCATCTGTTATTTTTTGCCTTCAAATCCATCCCGAAGCTTTTCAAGCGCTTTCTTCTCAATTCTCGATACGTACGACCTGCTGATGCTGCACATTGCTGCGACTTCACGCTGTGTTTTTGGATTTTGACCGTCGAGTCCGTACCGCAGACGTATAATCTCACTTTCTCTAACATCCAACAGCTCACTAACCAGCTTATTTACCAATTGGGAAAGCTCGCTTTGGCTTATTTTTTCAAGCATATCCTCCTCAAGGCAAACAACATCCATCAGACACAGCGAGCCGCCGTCTCCGTCCGTTTCTATTGTTTCTGACAAGGATACATCACCGGCAGACTTTCTTGCCGCGCGAAAGTACATCAGAACCTCATTTGCTATCCTCACATTGCGGCTTTGCAATGTCCGCCGTCTTCTGCACATTGTCCGTTACGTCTGAGGAACACTTGCATGTGTCATCTGCGCCAAAAAGGTAAATATGGACGGTTTGTCCGTCCCAAGCAATTTTATTTATCAGCACACGTAAAGCAGCCCTTTGTTCTCCAACCGTCATTTTGTCAACGTTGTAGGAAAACCGGGTAAATGACTGCTGTAACGCGTCAAAATCAAAGCTAAGTTCCTCAGTTTCAAGCAGCGTAGATTCAAGCTTTGAGACGCTTATGCTCATTGTTTTAATTTCGTCGTGGAGCTGCTCGATACGGTCTAAAACATAAAAGCAAGTGCTTTCGGGCGCTTTTGAAAGAGCGGATAAAAGACTTTCAATTTCCTTGCGTTTTTCATTTATTCGATCCTTAAGAGTTCTAATCTCAGTCTCGCCGCTCAAGTAATTTAAAAGAGCACCTCTGCCGACTCTTTCTAAGTTTGTGATAAAGGAAACGTCCGACGAGAGCTTCTTTATTTCCTCAAGGACTCTTTTGTCAAGAGAGTTCCCGCTGATAACCTTGCAGCAGCACAGCTTAGATCGGCTGCGTTCCTTTGTTTGACAAAGATATGTATATACCTGCTCACCTTGAGCATTCACTCTATTCGTCAGTTTAGGCCGCATGTAATTGTCGCACTCTCCGCAAAACAGAATTCCCGACAGCAGGGCTGCATTGCCGCGGGGCTTTCTGTATGCCTTGGAGCTGTTCTGCGCCAGGAGACGTTGAACCTTAACCCAAGACGCTCCGTCAATCAAGCCCTCGTGGAAGCCCACCGATACTATCCACTCTTCCATAGGCTTAACTGCTGAAGTTTTTCCTTGCTCCTGTAAGGTTCGGTTATATGCCATTATCCCGCGGCAGCCATCAAACTCAGCCTCCTCAGAAAAAAGGCAGACTTCCTTTTCCGAAAGGTATCTGAGAGCTGCTTCGTCCGCTTTCATGTATACAGGATTTGTGAGAATGGCACGTATAGAAAAGCGCGAAAACCAGACTCCTCTTCTGGTTCTGTAGCCATTGTTCAAAAGATAAGTGTCTGTTTTAGTAAGTGAATTTGTCTCCAAGAATTTGCTGAAGATTACTTTTACAGTCTCTGCCTCCTCTTGAACGAGCTTCAGCTTGCAGGAACGATGTGTCTTGCCGTCTACCGACATTTTGCTTACTGACTCAGAGCAATAGCCCAGCGGCGTGATACCTCCAAGCCAACGCCCTGTTTTCGCCAGTTCGTGCATGTTGTCACGAATCCGTTCGGCTGTGGTTTCCCGCTCAAGCTGCGCAAAAACTGAGGCGATATTCATCATAGCTCTCCCCATGGGGGTAGAGGTATCAAATTGCTCGCGAATAGAAACAAAGGATATTCCAAGCCTATTGAATTCCTCAATCAGGCTTGAAAAGTCACCCACGTTGCGACTTATTCGGTCAAGCCTGTAAACTACAACCGCTGCAAGGCATCCGTTTCTGGCAGCCTCCATCATTTTCTTGAACATCGGACGATCTAAATTTTTACCGGAAAAGCCCTCGTCCTCATATACTGCAATGCAATCAGTACGCACGTTTTCAAAGCTGCTGTGTATAAATTGCCTGCACAGCTCAATCTGGTTTTCTATGCTTTCTCCTTTTCCTGTAAACCGAGATTTTCGTGAGTAAATCGCAAAGCACTTCTCCATAGGTTTTTTTAACTCCCCCCGCCTAATTGTCAGAAGCCATAGCAAAGCCATGTATGGAAATGCAGCTTTTGCATTAACTTCTGCAAAAAGTATTGCGCTTCTGCCATAAATCCTCCCTGAAAGCTTACCCGCCGAGCACTGCTTTAAAGACAGCCCTCAGCGGGATTTTTTTGTGTTTTAAGCTTGCTGCAGCAACCGTATTTCTGCGTATCCGGGTGGTTTTGTGCGTTTATCCAACGCCGTTAGAAAACGACTCCTGCTGCGCTGCCGTGTATTCTTCCACGGTACCGTTACGCAAAGCGTCGTACAAAGCACCGGGACCGTTATTGGCTTCAAGCTCTTGTTTTGTTAACAGCATAAAGCCCAAGCACTCAAGACTGTCTGGATGCATAAACACCCTATAAGCATCCCCGTTCTTCATAAGTACCGCTACATTTGCAGAACCTCCGTTAAACATCTCAAAATACGTTGTCTCAATAGTGCTTAAATCCACATTAATGAAGCCGTTTTCTTTCAGTTCCTTCATAATATCATACACTGCGTCTTCTACTATTAGTGCATAGCTGTCGCGGTCGCTGTATTTAACCTGAGTCAGATATTCATCTGCATAAAATACAGTTTGCTGATTTCCATCCAAATCCTGTGTATTAGAAATATATTCGGCAGGACAATCTTTAGGAACACTATATGGAAATGCCATTCGCAAATCCAGCCAGTAAATGCATCCGGTTTTATCATCAGTTTTAACAAGAGCAAGCTTGTTTTCAACTGTTTCCTCATAATTTTCAAAGTAAAACAAAGTGCTTCCAAAGTTTGACTGCACTGCATATTCGCTATTTTCCAATCCGATTTCGCCTCCGACAAAGTCGTTTAGAGCGCTCATAGCATCTTCAGCTTGCTTCGCTGTTTCAGGTTTACCCGAAACTATAATATTGCGCAGTCCGCCAGAATATGCAATGGCAGAAATTGCAAGAATCGACGTTATAACTGCTGCGACAAGTACAACAGTGATACATTTTTTGTGCCCATACTTTTCTGCTGTACCTTTATTAATGTCTGTCATGTTAATAATCTCCTTTTCTGTTTTGCACAGCCCGACCTTGCTTAAGGCATGGGAACTGATTGCCTTAACTGCACTCGGTTCGGCATTAAAAGTGAGATTCAACTCTGCTATTTCATTGTTCATTTCATCATCAAATGAATTAAACACCTGTACAAGTTTATTTTTCATAGTTATCACTTCCTAATGCTTTCCTAAGTTTTTTCAGGCTTCTGTTAATTCGTTTTTGAACTGCTCCCGGAGTTAGATGAACAGCATTTGCAATTTGTACTGCTGTCTGCCCGTAATAGTATTTTCTAATTATTATTTCCGAGTCGGGATCTCCCAACGCTTTCACGCAGTCGAGTACAACACGCTGAGTTTCTCTTGAAACGAACTCGTCTTCAATAATTACAGTACTTTCCCCACCGTTTGGAAATATGTCATCGTCGTCAAGCGAAACAGTACTTTTTCGTAAAATCTCACTCCTATATCTACTTATTGCAGTCCTTCTTGCAAGTGTGGATATGTATGCCCTTAACGAACCTTTTGAATGGTCGATTTTATCGCGTTGTCGAAAAATCGCAGCAAAAACATCCGATGCACATTCTTCTACGTCTTCCTTGGAGCAGTACGGTACAAGCTTGCTTCTTACAATCGTATAAACAAGACCTGCGTACTGTTCAATCAGGCTTTCGAGTCCCGCTTGCGGCTCATGCTTCAGCTTATCCAAAAGCTCTTGTTCAGTCATTTGTTTCCTCCGGTTAATGAATCGATTCATAAATATATTCGCTAAATCACACGAAAAAAGGACAACAAAAAGCTGTTTAAATAAAATTTTTTGATTTCATCTGCTTAAATTAAGACCACTGTGTGATGTAATGTGCATAAAAACAGCTTCGTTGAAGGTTTCCACTTCAACGAAGCATTTTTTAACTACTCATCAATCGGCAGGGCAACACGCAATGTAAAAATCCCATCCTCCGCCTTAAATGTGCAAAAGCCTTCTCTTTTTTCCGCAATTGCAGATATGCTGCGGCAGCCAAAGCCGTGCTTCTCCTCATTTGAAACGGGAATTTCATTTGCCATCTCAATTTTGCCGCTGTATACGTTTTGTATCAAAATCAGCAGCTTTCCCGCGTTAGTCTTGCAGTCAAGTCTCACATTCCGAAGCTCGGGATCCTCAATCCGTGAGGCTGCGTTAATAGCATTTTCCAAGCCGTTAGAAAGCACAGCGCACAGCTCTGCATCGGGAATTGATAGCTTCTGCGGAAGCTGTGCATTTGCCGTCAGCGTAACATTGTTCTTTTTTGCCTTGCTATCAAAGGACGATATGATGATGTTAACCGTTTCATTTTCGCAAAAGCGTGAAGGCGTTACATCATCCATAGAGCTTTTTATCTGTGCAAGATAGTCTTTGATTTTTTCAACATCCCCGACATCCGCAAATCCGCTTAGCAGGGACAAATGATGCCGCAGGTCATGACGATAAATGCGTGCACGCTCCTGAGCTACTCTTTCAACCTGTATCTGACTCGCCGCCTGCTCCAGCAGCATATTGAGCCTTGTGTTGTCCAATTCAATTTTGTTTTTTCGCTGTACCTCTTTATGGTACAGAACGACAAACGAAATATAAAACAACGCCATGGCTGTTGGTAAAAACTCGCTAACCATATGTATGCCCTGATACAGTGCATCTGTATAAATCGTTGTTGCATAATCAAACAGATAATAGAACAAAGGCAGACAGCCAAACAGAAAAAGTGACTGCTTTGAATAAGTCATGGCACGGTATGCAGGCTTTACAAAATACCTTTGCAGCAAAAAAAGCAGAATAACAATTGATATTGCATAGGTCAACAAATATGAGTTTTGTGTGCCAATAAAAAAAAGCACAACCTTACCGACCCAGCGCGGAAGCTGACAGCAGAAATAAGCCGTCAACACACTGACCAGCGCAACTCCAAACGGCTTTTTTAAACCGAAAACAAGAAAAACAACCAGGGGAAGATGTGAAATGAAGGGGTATATTTTTTTTGTAAACTCCAATCCCCAAGAAAATGCGCAAATCATCTGCATAAACAATATGAAACAAATAACGGCAACCGTTACTCCCTTTTTCTTTTTTGCTTGGCAGCCACCGGCAAAATCTATTGAAAGTAAAGCTCCGTATAGGAGAACCAGCGCATAATTTATTGAGGACAGTACAGTAGTCATCACTTCTCCCCCTCTGCTAAAAACACCAGCTAGGCATAGGCATTATTTGCCTTCTGTTGAATCGATTCACCACATATTGCATTAATAATATCATCAACATCTCCCGTTTTCCAGTGTGATGTTGCATTTCAGGCACATTTTGGCTACATTTCACGTCAAATGCGGCACATTTTCAAAATTTCTGCTACATTTATCTTAAAGGCATGTGTGGGATTGCACACAATAGAGAGGGTGTACACATTTGAAAGGTTTGCTTTTGTGCATAATAGCAGGAATTATCGCCGCTGTTCTTATATTTCTGTGGTTTCGCAGAGTGTACCAAAGCCTTAGCAAAAAACGGCAATCAGTTGAATGCGCACGCCGTCAGCTTGCTTCCAACCGCAAAAAGCATATGCGTATAAAAGACGGCTATAATTCGGAGCGCGGTCAAGAGCTTATTACCAAAAGCGTTGATATCTACCGCCAAAATGTTTCTAGCTACAACCTGACTCTAAAAAAACCACTAAATATTATTCCGGGATATTTGATGGGTTTCCGTAAGCTCACATAGATGCAGTCACTCCGTTTATGCTAAAAGCCTTGATATTTATTTAAAATAAGATAACCACAGCTTTTGGGGCACGCCGATTGGCGTGCCCCCTTTCTTGCGTATAAAACCTTGACGTGAGGAGTTATGAAATAATAAAAGCATGCTCTTTTGTCTTTGTAATTTGAACAAAGCTGTAATTAAAAGCAACCGCCGCACTCTGTTTGACAGAGTATTTTAAATTTTTATTAGATGCAACGCATTGTTTTGCAAAAACGTCAATATTATTTACTGTAAGCAAGGTTTTGGGAGCGTGATTGATTTGGATTTAATTGTGCACTATCCGAAAACACAGGAAAAACAGCAGGAATTGTCCTGCCTTGTTGCTAGGGTGCACGCTGACAGTGTTGTCAGTCAAATCAAGCAGCTAAAATGTACAGACGATGAAAAAATGAAGCTTCTAAAAGGCGTAATACAAGCCGCAAGGGATAAGCTTGATACATAGCTTTTTACAGCTTGATTTACGATGAAATATTCTTCTGTACCCTGCGCAGTCGGTAATATTCTGATTGCGCAGGGACTTTTATTGCGGACATACTATCCTTTCTATTGTTTGTCGCATAGACAAAAGCCGCTATGTTAGGATAGCATTTTCAATACATCTGCTTGCATAAGTGGCAAGGCGCACTCCCCTGTCCTGTTTATAGGAGCTTATACCCTTTATAAGGCCAATTGTACCAATAGAAATAAGATCGTCTATTTCAGAGCATTGTGTGTAGTATTTCTTTACTATGTGCGCCACCAGACGAAGATTGTGCTCTATCAGCTTATTACGCGCTTCAATGTCACCCTGCTCCCATAGCTCAAGGTATTTTTTCTCCTCCTCAGCGCTCAAGGGCTTTGGGAAGGAGCCTGTATTTTTCCCCAGCCGCAGCATTAAAAACGCACTGCTAACCAACATCATAAATGCGCTTGCCAGCATGTTTCATTCCTCCCACATACATTTCTTGTATAATGTATGAATTCTCTGCAAGTCCCAATTACGAGGGGCAAGCTGTTTTTATAATTAGCGCATGCAGCCTTTTATAATATCTTTGCATTGCTCAGTAGGCTAAAGCTAAAAAGTTAAAAATTTTTCAAGCTACAACATAAATATAGTCTGTTTTCAGAAACACATTTATCCACAGCCCCCGCGATGATTCCGCGGGAGCTGTGGATTTTGCATTTTCTTGGTTCCTTACTCCTTATTTTGCAACTTGTGTGCTAAATCTCATGAGAGTTGCAGCGGCTTCTGCACGGGTTGCGTCGCCCTGCGGATCAAGAACACCCTCGCCCTTGCCATTGATAAGCTTTACGGCAACATCCCACCCAGTGCTTTCAAGCGCCCAATCAGACGGCTTGTCCTTGAAGGCGGAAAGGTTATTCCGAGCAGAAACATCGTAGCCCTTAAAGCTTGCGTAGCGGTACAGAATAGCAGCCATCTTCGCGGGTTAGCTTGTTGTCCGGTCCGAAGTGCTCTGCATCGTAGCCGTCAACTATTCCCTTTTCTGATGCCCACTTGATAGCATTTGCGTAGTATGAGTCAGCGGGAGCATCTGTGAAGGTCATTGGCCTTGATGCATTTGGCTCGCCCTCAAGTCTCCATAGTATTGTGACTATCATGCCGCGGGTGGTGCTGAGATTTGGTGAGAAGGTATCGCTTGATGTTCCGTTCATCAAGCCTCTGTCATTGACGTACTTAACTGCCTCATAGAACCAATCATTTTCTTTTACATCCTTAAAGCTGAAATCCTTTTTGGTAAAGCTTACTTCAATAGTCACCTTACCATCCGGCTGTACGTAGCCTAACTGCGTACACTGCGGAGAATGCAGTTATAATCGAGGTTTCAGACACCGGTTCGGGAATAGCCCCAGAGCACCTGCCTCACATTTTTGAGCGGTTTCATTCTGTTCGGAGCAGCAAAAACGAAGGCAGCGGTCTTGGACTGTACATAGCACAGCTAACTGTTCAAGAGCTTGGAGGCAACATAACCGCTGAGTCTACCCTCGGCAGCGGTGCTGTTATAAGAGTATCTTTGCCAATCTTTCAAAAGTGATTGCATTTTTTGTTTTGTTTTCTATTCGTGATACATATTGTTATTACAGTAGCTGTTGATACACCAAACAGCACATTCAAGCGCATGCAAAATGCTGCACTTAACAGCAAAACTCAGGTATAAGGTTGTAAGGTTATACAATATATTCGTATTATTTTTATTTGTTTAACAATTTGTGACAAAATTTGCGCATTTCGTGCAATTTATTAACACTTTTGTAAAAACTGTGCTATAATCCACCATAGGCAAAAGCCTAAAACAAAAAATTTGGAGGAAAACATAATGAAAAAAATCACTGCACTCTTGCTTGCACTCATGTTGGTTATTTCTATGGCCGCATGCGGTTCAAAAAATGATCCTGCTCCCGCTGACGAACCCACAGCTCCCGCTGACGATGTTACAGCTCCCGAAGCTGATCCCGAAGCTGAGCCCGCTGCCACTGGCGACTGGTACGATTTCGCTGACATCTTCACCGTTACATACTACGGCGTAACCGAAGCCGGCGAAGCTGTTGCTTTTGTTATGACTGAAGACGAGTCTCTTGCAGCTCTTGTTGTTGCTAACTCTGACACAATGGAATCTGTAAGCTTTGTTGGCGAAATGACACGTATCGAAGCTGAAGACGGCACCATTGGCTACACCATCACTGATGAAGAAAACGGTCTTGCCCTCACCTTCACAGCTGAGTTCTATGATGATAGCTCCGTAGCACTTGACCTCGGCGACCTCGGCGCAATGGCAGTTAAGCCCTGCGAGCAGTCCGAAGCATTCGATCTTCTCAACTCCATTGATGTTGCAACTGTTGCTGTTGCATAAGCTTTAAATAACGTCTCTAATAAAACAGCCTGACGGAAATCCGTCAGGCTGTTTTTATTTATACAATGCAACAAATTCTTCAAGGCACAAACCGTTTCTCATTATATATTCAGCAGCGGTTTTTCCAACATAACGATAGTGCCACGGCTCAAACATCACACCTGTTATATCGGTCTTGTCTTTCGGATATCTAAGGATAAAGCCGTATTGGGCACAATTGGCTGCCATCCATTTTGACAGCTCAGTTTCTGCTAAGCTTTCATTCATGTACTCATAGTATTTGTCTACGATATCACAGGACAGACCAAGCTGATGCTCACTGGTGCCGGGATATGCAACGATAGTTTTTGCCTTTTCAGTTGCTTTCTCAAGTGAGCCTTCGCTTGACACATACTGATTGACCTTCCTGTCAAATAGGGTCTTTTGAGTTTCAAAGCCTCTATACGATGAAGTTATGTAAACCTCAAGTCCCACGCCTCGCGCTCCGCTTATGAATTCGTTTATAGCTTCAACTCCTCGATTATCGAAGCTTTGACCGTTCTCAAATTGAGTCAGCTCGGGAATATAATCCGAAGAAAGCAGGTTTTGACTGTTCACCAACGTGTATTCCCATGATGTTATGTCAACTTCCGGTCTGTCACTGAACGGCTCCTGCGTAGGTGCAGGAGTTGGTTCTTCAGAAGGCTTCGGTGTAATAATTTCAGCGGAAATTGGCGTTTGTGCTTCAACATCTGTTTTAACAGGTTTTGCTGCGAGCTCATCTTCGCCCATTCGAAGAAATAGTATGTAAGCCAGTGCGATTGAAAGAACAATCATGCACGCTGTTATGAGAATTCTTTTTATCTTCATAAAATATCTCCCATGAGCAAATCGCCCACGGGAGATGTTATCATAAATCTCATTATATGGCAAGTTTTCGATCCATCAACAACTGCATTTTAACAAACTTATGCCGCAACGCAGCTTGATTACTCAACTGTTACGCTTTTGGCAAGATTTCTCGGCTTGTCAATGTCGCAGCCGCGGTACAGCGCAACGTAGTATGCGAAAAGCTGTAGAGGCAAAACCGCCAAGCTCGGCAGCAGAACATCATGAGCATCAGGGATAACAATAATTTCGTCTGTTGCTTTTTCAACATGGGATTTCAGGCTGTGCGTAGTTATTCCCATGACATGAGCACCGCGCGCCTTAACTTCAAGTGCGTTGCTCAAGGTTTTATCCACCAAACGGCCATAGGTTGCAACCGCTATCACCAACATATCATCAACCACCAATGAGATCGTTCCATGCTTAAGCTCACCTGCGGGATACGCTTCAGAGTGGATATATGAGATTTCCTTTAGCTTCAGTGAGCCTTCAAGAGATAGGGCATAGTCAATGTTACGTCCAATGAAGAACAAGTCCTCGTTACTGAAGTGCTGATAGGCAAGATATTGTATGTTGGCTTTCTCAGCAAGGATGTCACTCAAGGTTTCCGGCAAAGCTGAAAGCTGTGCCATAATATCCGCATATTCATCTTCGGAAATTGTTTGTTTGCACTCTGAAATATAAAGAGCAATCAAAACAGTAATTGCAAGCTGGGTGCTGTATGCCTTAGTAGTTGCCACGGCAATTTCAGGCCCTGCCTTTGTATAAATAACCTTATGCGCACTTTTGGCTATTGAGCTGCCTTCCACGTTTACAATTGCAAGTGTCACTGCCCCCAAACGCTTTGCTTCATTTTGTGCTTCGAGGGTGTCTGCCGTTTCACCGGATTGACTTATGCAAATGACCAGTGTGCCATCGTCTATAATCGGGTCGCAATAGCGGAATTCAGATGCCAAAACCACCTCAACAGGCACACGTGCCAGCTTCTCAATGTTGTATTTTGCAATGACACCCACATGGTAGGATGAACCGCATGCAACAATGAAAATACGTGAAAGCTTTTTAATATATTCTGCTTCAAAAACCGTTGACAGGTCAGCCCTGCCGTTTTTGATAAACGGAAGTATCGTGCGGCGAACCGCCTCGGGCTGCTCCATGATTTCCTTGAACATGTAATGCTCATATCCACCCTTGTCCGCAGCGGAAATATCCCAATCCACAACGCACTTGTCTTTTTTGATTTCATCCATAAAGGGTGTATAGAACTTAATGCCGTCACCGCTTACAACAGCTATCTCATCGTCTTCAAGGTATGTTACCGTCTTTGTATACTTCACAACAGCCATAACATCCGAGGCAAAATAGTTGCCGTCATCGCCGTAGGCAACAATAAGGGGAGCATGGCTTTTTAGTCCGACAATAGTATTTGGCTCATCGGCACAAAGTACGCCAAGAGCATAGCTTCCCTCAAGCTCTCGGGCAGCGTGTGCAACAGCCTCAACAATATCGCCCTCATAATAGAAATCTATCAGCTGTGCTGCGACCTCTGTGTCTGTTTCCGACTTAAATACTCTGCCGCGATTCATGAGCATTTCTTTAAGCTGGGCATAGTTTTCAATTATGCCGTTGTGTACTATGGCAATGCGCCCGTTTTCGCTGACATGGGGATGCGCATTTGCATCGGAGGGCTTTCCGTGGGTTGCCCAGCGTGTGTGCCCGATTCCGACACAACCGGGATTGCTTTTTCCGTTGTCGGTTTTATCGCAAAGCACCGACAGCCGTCCTGTTGCCTTGCTGACAGAGATTTTTTCTCCGTCGTTTATTGCAATGCCGGCTGAGTCATAACCTCTGTATTCAAGGCGTGCCAAACCATCAAGTAAAATTGGCGCTGCTTGTTTCTTTCCTGTGTATCCTACTATTCCGCACATAAGATTACCTCCAGTCGCGGACTGCTTTAAAAGTATTATTGAGCAAAACGCTCCTGTTATAGTATTCCTAAAATACGCTCAACTGCCTGCTTTGTTGACTGCTCGTCACCAAATCCGGTCAAACGTATAAAGCCCTCACCCTCGGGTCCAAAGCCCGCGCCCGGTGTTGTTACAACATTTGCCTCGTGAAGAAGCTTATTAAAAAAGTCCCACGAACCGATGCCATTGGGTGTTTTTGCCCAAATATACGGTGAGTTAACACCGCCGTATACGCTAAGTCCTGCATTGTGCAGTCCGTTTCTTATAACCTCGGCATTGTTCATGTAGTAACCGATAGTTTGGCGCACCTCCTCCATGCCCTGAGGAGTGTAAACCGCCTCGGCACCTCTCTGGATGATGTATGCAGTGCCATTGAATTTAGTTGACTGACGGCGCAGCCACATTTCGTGCAGACTCTGCCCTCCGCGCTTTAGCCCCTTGGGAATAGTGGTATAGCCGCAGCGGGTGCCGGTAAATCCCGCAGTTTTTGAGAAACTGCAAAACTCTATGGCACACTGCGTTGCACCTTCAACCTCGTAAATAGAACGAGGAACATCGGGCGAAGTAATATACTCTCTGTATGCAGCATCATAAAAAATTACCGCATCGTTTCTAATGGCGTAATCCACCCAGATTTTAAGCTGTGCCTTTGTCGCCACCGCACCTGTGGGATTGTTTGGGAAGCACAGATAAATAAGGTCAGGCTTGCGCACGGGAAGCTCGGGCATAAAGCCGTTTGCTTCGTTGCAGGGCATATAGACTATGTTTGTCCAGCGACTTCCATCCCACTCGCCCGCTCTGCCTGCCATTGCATTGGAGTCCACATATACGGGGTAAACGGGGTCGCATACGGCAACCACATTGTCCTGTGAAAAGATGTCTCCGATATTTCCGCAGTCGCTTTTTGCCCCGTCGGAAACAAAAATTTCATCTGCGGATATCGGTGCACCAAAGGGTGCATAATCATGGCGAACAATTGCTTCGCGCAAAAACGCATAGCCCTCATAAGGTCCATAGCCCATAAAGGTTTCCTTAACGCCCATCTCGTCAACCGCTTTGTGCATTGCACTGATTACCGTGGGAGAAAGCGGCTGAGTCACATCGCCAATTCCCAGCTTTATCAACCTTCTGTCGGGGTTGGCTGCCAAGTATTCAGACGTTCTCCTTGCTATTTCGGCAAACAGGTAGCTGCCGGGCAGTTTTGCATAGTTCTCATTTATTGTAACCATAGTGAACTCCTTTTTGCAGAATAAATCCCGCATTAGATATACAGCTCCCCGTCAAACACTGTGACGGCGGGGCCTGTCATATAAAGCTTGTTTTTGTTTGTGTCCCATTCGATTAGCAGATCTCCGCCCAGAAGCTTTACAGTTGCACTGTTTCCTGTAAATCCGTTCAGTGCAGAGGCAACAAGAGTTGCCGTTGCACCTGTTCCGCAAGCAAGAGTCTCTCCGCTGCCTCGCTCCCAAACACGCATTTTAAGCGTATTTTTATCAATTATCTGAACAAACTCTGCATTGACCTTTTCAGGAAACAGCGGATGGTTTTCAAACCTCGGTCCAATAGATTTAACATCAAAGCTGTCCACATCATCTACAAAAATAACAGCATGAGGATTTCCCACGTTCACAGCCGTGACAAAGTATTCCTCGTTCACAACTATGACCGAGCGGTTAATAAAGCTTTTTCCATGCTCTGCTATGGGAATAAATTGGGGTCTAAGCTCCGGTGCTCCCATATCCACACGTACAGTTTTCACAGAACCGTTTTCCACATTAAGCTCAAGCTGCTTAACCGTTCCGCCTGTTTCAACGGTTATTGCGGTTTGATTTGTCAAACCCTTGTCGAACACATATTTGCCCACACAGCGTATACCGTTTCCGCACATTGCTGAATAGCTCCCGTCAAGGTTATACATGTCCATTTTGAAATCGGCAATATCGGACGGACAAATGCAGATAAGTCCATCACTGCCAATTCCGAAATTTCTGTTGGATACCCTGCGTGCAAGAGACGGTCTGTCATCAACCTGCTCATCAAAGCAGTTGACATATACATAATCGTTGCCGCAGCCCTGCATTTTTGTAAATTTCATATCACACCTCCTGTGAGGTTTGGATGGTTTAAATTATAGACCGTTTATTCCCACTCTATGGTTCCGATTGGCTTCGGGGTAAGGTCATAGCAAACGCGGTTAACTCCCTCTACCTCCGCAAGTATGCGGTCTGTAATCTTTTGCAGCACAGGCCAATCTATGCATTCTATGGTTGCCGTCATTGCGTCAACCGTATTGACAGCGCGGAGGATAACTGGATACTCATAGCATCTTTTACCATTGCGCACGCCCACGGACTTAAAATCCGGCATGACGGTGAAGTACTGCCAGACCTTGCCTGCAAGCCCAGCTTTATCAAACTCATCACGCAAAATTGCGTCTGCCTCTCTGAGAGAGTGCAGTCTGTCACGGGTTATTGCACCCAGACAGCGTACTCCAAGACCGGGACCGGGGAATGGCTGACGGTCAACCATTGCGGAGGGCAAACCTAAAGCCCTGCCAACTACTCTTACCTCATCCTTATAGAGAAGCTTTACCGGCTCAACCAGCTCAAACTGCAAATCCTCGGGCAAACCGCCAACGTTGTGATGTGCCTTAACGCCATCTGACTCAATAATATCGGGGTAAATCGTGCCTTGTGCCAAGAAGTCAATGCCCTCAAGCTTTCTTGCTTCCTCCTCAAACACGCGAATAAACTCGCCGCCGATAATCTTCCGCTTTTTTTCCGGCTCGCTCACACCTTCAAGCAGCTTCAGGAAACGCTCCGTCGCATCCACATACACAAGATTTGCATCAAGCTGATTGCTAAAAACCTCAACGACCATTTCGCTTTCGCCCTTGCGCATAAGACCGTGATTTACATGGACGCAATGTAGCTGCTTGCCAATAGCTTTTATCAGAAGTGCGGCAACAACCGAGCTGTCAACTCCGCCTGACAGTGCAAGCAGAACCTTTTTATCACCCACCTGTGCGCGGATGGCATTAATCTGCCCGTCAATAAATTCCTGTGCAAGCTCAGGTGTGGTAATGCGCTCCATATTCTCAGGACGCTTATTGTTTTCCATATTTTTTCCTCCGAATAACGTAAAATCGTTTTATTTATTCAAACTCCACCGTGGCAGGGGGCTTTGCGGTAACATCGTAGAGCACTCTGTTAACATGAGGTACCTCGTTAACAATTCTGGCAGAGGCTTTTTCTATTATATCATAGGGCAGACGAGCAAAATCCGCCGTCATGAAGTCACTGGTGGTAACAGCGCGAAGTGCAACGGCGTAATCGTAGGTTCTAAAATCGCCCATAACGCCAACGCTTTGCATATTTGTCAGCGCGGCAAAATACTGATTTATTTTCCGTTCATAGCCGCCCTTTTGTACCTCCTCACGGAAGATGGCATCCGCTTCACGGACAATTGACAGTTTTTCTTCCGTTACCTCTCCGATAATTCGTATGGCAAGTCCCGGTCCCGGGAACGGCTGACGCCAAACGATATCATCGTCTATGCCAAGCTCTGTGCCTGCACGGCGCACCTCGTCCTTGAAAAGCATACGCAGCGGCTCAACTATTTCCTTGAAGTCAATAATATCGGGAAGCCCTCCCACATTGTGATGACTTTTTATAACAGCGCTGTCTCCGCTGCCGCTTTCTATCACATCGGGGTAAATCGTGCCCTGCACAAAATAGTCCACAGCACCGATTTTTTTTGCTTCCTCCTCGAACACGCGGATGAACTCTTCGCCAATGATTTTTCTCTTACGCTCTGGTTCAACCGTGCCGGCAAGTCTTTTGATAAATCTTTCCTGTGCGTCAACTCTGACAACATCCATGTTGAAGCGCTCGCGACACATCTGCATAACCATGTCGCCTTCGTTTTTTCTCAAAAGACCGTGATCAACAAAGATGCAGGTAAGCTTTTTTCCAACAGCCTTGTGAACCATAACAGCCGCAACCGTTGAGTCAACTCCGCCGGAAAGTGCACAGAGAACGCGCTTTTCGCCGATTTTTTCTTTAAGCTGGGCAACTGTTCTCTCAACATAGCCGTGCATTTCCCAGTCTCCGCTAAAGCCGGCAATATTCAAAAGAAAATTGCGCAAAATACTCTGACCAAACTCAAAATGCTCGACCTCTGGGTGAGCCTGCAATGCAAATATCCCTCGTTTTTCGTCAGCCATGGCAGCGCATGGGCAATGCTCGGTTTCTGCAATTATACGAAAGCCCTCGGGAGCTTCGGAAATATAATCCTTATGACTCATCCAGCATACACTTTTTTCGGAAACGCCCTCAAAAAGCGGACTGGGCAAAACAGAAAGCTCAACTCTTCCGTATTCACCCGTTGGAGCAGTCTGTACCTTTCCGCCTGCCATGTGCGCAATAAGCTGTGCACCGTAGCATATTCCCAAAAGTGGAATTCCGGCATCTAAGATTTCGGGTGTAAAGTGAGGTGAGCTTTCTTCATATACACTGTTGGGACCGCCTGTAAAAATGATTGCCTTGGGCTTTCTGTCAATAAGTCTTTTCAACGGTGTTGTGTAGGGCAGAACCTCACAGTATACGCCGCACTCACGAACCCGACGGGCTATGAGGTGACTATACTGTCCTCCGAAGTCCAAAATGATTGCCAGTTGATTCATCTATTTGACCATTCCTTTCGCTGAACTGCAAAACAAAAAACGACCGAAAAAGCAAAGGTCACAAAATGTGTATATTTGCGTTTTCTCGCATTTATCATGTAAAACAAATTTTTTGCATCTAAATATTAGGCTTGCCCTATCTTTTCATTTTAATTGGAAAGACTAAAATAAAATTTAATTTGGGGTGATTATACTTGGCTATTATTTTTTTAAGAACAATAATTATTTTTCTTGCTCTTCTGGGTGCAATGCGCATCATGGGAAAGCGCCAATTGGGTGAAATTGAGCTTTCTGAGCTTGTCGTAACGGTTTTGATATCCGATATTGCATCTCACCCGCTTCAGGATATTGGCATTCCGCTGATGAACGGCTTGCTGCCTATCATTATACTGCTCTGCTGCGAGCTGATTATTTCCGGCGTTATAATAAAAAGTATCCGTGCGCGAAATTTTATCTGCGGCAAGCCCAGTATATTGATAGAAAACGGCGTAATAAATCAGAAAGAAATGAAAAAGAGCCGCTTCACCTTGGACGAGCTATGTGAGGAACTGCGAACACAGAGTGTTTTGGATATATCCAAAGTTAAGTTTGGAATTCTTGAAACAAGCGGCAAACTCAATATTGTCCTCTTTCCGTCGGAAAGACCGGTAACCGCGGGACAAATGAGCATAGTTACCGATGACCCCGGATATCCTATGCTGATAATCAATAACGGAAGACTCTTGTCAAGAAACCTTCAGCTTTGCGGTAAAAACGAAGCGTGGCTGAAAAAGGAGCTTTCCGCACGAAAAACAAACGATGTGAAGGACGTATATCTAATGTCGGTAAACGAAGAAAATCAAGTGTACTTTTTAAGGAAGGAGGGCTGACCATGGCTAGAGAAATAATCTCAATTGTAATTCTTGTTGCCCTTTTGGTGCTGGCAATGGTGGATACTGGCGTAGTCAGCCGAAAAACCGACGATTTAATCGAAGAGCTTGAACAAGCTAGGGATCTATGCGCTGAGGGCGACGCAGAGGATGCACAAAAGGTTGTAATAAGCTCCTTCAAGCAATGGCACGAGTGGGATTCTTATGCAAGCGTTATGCTCCGCCATGCAGAGGAGGTTGACACTGTAACAGAGGCATATTATGAGCTTCTTGAAAAGCTTCAAGGCAGTGAGAATGTTGCTCCCGCCGCTTTTGAAATGCTGATATCAAACCTACGAGGTCTTTCAAGCACAGGAAAGCTGAGCCTTGGCTCGCTGTTTTAGTCATTCGAAGCACCTCAAAGGGCAGCACAGCTTAAAAAGCACCCTAAGCCTTCGCTTATGTAATTTTCTCTTGTAATCGCTCTTAGCTGCCCTTCTTTATGCTAAACAGTTAACTAAAATAGTTAATCAAAGAATTATCCCTTTTTATCGTCAATCAGCTTTGTAAGCTCGTCAAAGAAGGTCTTAACATCCTTAAACTGACGGTAAACAGAGGCAAAACGAACGTAGGCAACCTCGTCTACATCCTTAATGCGCTCCATCACCATCTCGCCGATTTCGCTTGTGGTAACCTCACGTTCCAGTGAGTTTTGAAGCTCCTGTTCAATTTCATCGGCAATCTTTTCAAGACTTTGCAGAGAAACGGGGCGCTTTTCGCAGGCTCTGAGCATGCCGTTCATGACCTTGATTTTATCAAAGGTCTGACGGCTGCCATCACGCTTAACAACAACCAGCGGCAGGCGCTCCATAATTTCATAGGTTGTAAATCTCTTTTGGCATGCAAGGCATTCCCGACGGCGGCGTATGGTTGCGCCTTCCTCAGCCGGACGGGAGTCAATGACCTTACTCTCGGCATAGCCGCAAAACGGACATCTCATAACTGCTCTCCTCGAAATTCATTATGTTTATTTGGGTATAGGTATTTCCTACTATAATGCGTTATTGTATCACAACATCCAGTATAGCGCTACATTTTTTTACGCATTGCTAGTATTTTATAAAATTGTTTAACTTTAATTTACATTTTCTCGTTTTGCAGCCGTTCTATAAGCTCAACGAATTCGCTCCGTGACATAAGCACATTTAAAACCTCCAGCAGCGCAGTTGGCGAAAGGCGCTCCGGAAGCTCAAGCTGTCTTATAAGCTCAAGGCGTCTTTGACCGCTTTCCTTTCCTCCTGTCAGACCATATTCATAAAGATCCGCTTTACTTATTTGCTCTCTGGCTGACACTTCTGCGCTGTCATAAAATGAAACTCCTGCACGCTCAAGCGCATTTATAATTACTTCCCTGCTCATTCCCTCTACTCCAAGCTTTCCCTCCTTAGAGGGAGAGCTTTTTCGCTTTTCCTTGCCGTATAAATCGGGAATATAAGCGTGCTTAATGTACTTTGGGTTAATTGCACCCTTAAGATGATTTCTTATTACAAAGCCTGCTCCGTCACTGTCTGTGAGTATCACAAGTCCGCGGGTTTCAGCAAGGCGGCGCAGCAGCTTTAGCTTTTCCTTGTCAGAAAAAATGCCAAAACCACAGGTTTCAATTATCGTTGCGTCAATTATTTGGGAAAGGGTGTTTTTGTCATATCGCCCCTCTACCACTATTACCTCGCTTACCTTAATCATGCCCTATCCCCCACTGCAATTCTAAGCAGCAGTTCTTTTAAAATATTTTCATCGTCCTCAGACGAGCTTTTCATGCGATAGTCAGCTTCTGCACACAGCCGCACTGCTTGGGCAAGCTGCTGTGCCGTAAATCCCTTAGCAGAGCTAGTAAGCTTGTCTGCCAAGAAACCATAGCTGATTTTGCACGCCTCCATCAGATAGTCTCGCCCCAAGCCCTCGTCAAGTGCAATTCTTGCAGTATAGAGGCGGCGCATTTGAAAGCCAATCATTGCAAGAATTTTTATGGGATGCTCTCCCGACTGTAAAAGCTCCCCCAAAAGGCTTGCCGCTGCGTCATAGTTTTTGTCCGCAAGCTTGTCTGTCATCTCAAAAACACTAGCCTCGGGAATTTTCTGGGCAACTGCATCAATGTCCTGTGACGTTACAGCATTTTCGGAGGTGAAGCAGCCTATTTTTTCAATCTCGGGGATGAGTCCTGTCATCAAATCGCCTGAGATAAAAATCAGCTTTTCACAGTCCTTCTGACCTATGGTCTTTCCCATAGCCTCAAATCGACGCACTATCCATTTTATCAAAAGTCCTTGGGGCTGAGAAGTGAACTCAATTGCAGTACCAAGCTTTTTCAAGGTTTTCATAGCTGCAAGCCGACCATCCGGCTCATAGCCTGTCGGAAGAAGAAATACCACTGTTACATATTCGGGCAGGTCAGCTATTATCTCCTTAAGCCTTTCAGCTTTGTCCTCCTTACAGGCATTAACATCAAAATTTCTCAGCTCAACAAGGCTGTGCTCCCCCATAAACGGAACTGCGTCTATAGCCTGCGACAGCGCCTGCAAATCCAAAGCCGCACCATTTAGCCTGTGATAGTTAAAGTCTGAGGAGGATATATGGCAAAGTTTTTTAAGCTCCTCGTAAAAGCTCTCTCTTAAATAATCCTCCTCACCCCAAAGCACATATAGCTGCTCAGGACCGTTATCTTTGAGCTTTCGCAAAACTGCGGAATAATCGGTTTTACTGTCCTTTTTTTCCTTCGCCACGGGGCTTTCCCCTCCTTCGTAATTCACAGCGCAACGCTCATGTTTGCATTGCTGTATTGTGGTTATCCCTATTTATATGATATCACAATTTTCAAAGCAGAGAAGTTTTTCGCTTCTACCTGTCAGACAGTTTTGGAAGAAACCTTATATCTCCATGCTCATCTGTCCTCAGCACTGTCATACCAGCCTTTTCAAATCGTGAAAGCGTTTCCATAGTAGGATGTCCGTAATTGTTGTAGCCCACAGAAATAAGTGCATACTCTCCGTTAAAAGCATTTATCAAGTCCTCACTGCTGGCATGCTTTGAGCCGTGGTGTCCTGCTACTAAAAGCTCCCCGTTTGGTAAGCTATGATTTTTTAAAAAACGCCGCTCGTCAGCTGCGTTTGCATCTCCTGTTATAAAAAACTCAAAATCCTCCATTTCGCCCAAAAACATCAAAGCAGATTCTTTTTTGCTTACGGGAGCAAATGCAGTAATACCTACATCTCCGATATTCAGCACTTTGTCCTCTGATATTATGTAAACCTCTGTACCGCATTCCTCCGCAAAGCTCACTATTTTATTGCGCACCTGTCTCGTGAAGTCATCCGGAGGTATTACAAGCAGTTTTACAGAAACTCTGCTCATCAGCCTTATCGCTCCGTTAACATGGTCATCGTCAAAATGCGTCAGTGCAAGAACATCAATACTTCGTCTCCCCTCACGGAGAAGCCTTGATGCAACCGTGTCGCCGGCGTTTTTCATTTTGCCCTTTCCGCCGCAGTCGATTACGACAGTTGCCCGACCCTCTGTAACAATTACGCTCTGCCCCTGCCCAACATCAACAGCCAAAACCTGTCCCGGTGAGTTATTTAGGCTAAACTCGCACAGGATTATGGCTGCACACAAAGAGCAAATCGAAAGACACAGGGGCAGGACAGGGCGAAAGCCACTCCTTCTTCTGAATATATAGCAAACCGTAAAAATCCCATAAATCAGAAACAGCCAAAAGCCGAAGATTGAACCTTCTGTGTAAATCGCTGCATAGGGCACACCGGCAGCTCCTCTGACCATGGCAATTATGATTTCCGTAAGAACGCTCGCTGCAAATCCCATAATCTTACCCAAAGGCAGCCAAAGCATGCCCAAAAAGCATGAGATATATCCTAAGATAAAGCTTGAGGAAATAAGCCAGAAAATCAAAATATTAACCAATATTCCCACAATTGACATATATCCAAAGTGCATAGCGGCAATGGGCGTTGAAAAGATCATCGCACCAATTGTTGCGGAAAGTGACGCGAAGACGGCATCTAAAAGCTTTCTTCCCGCCATTTGCAGCTTGCCGCCTTTTCTCTTTTTGTGCGTTGCTTTCTTCTTAATTAGCCTGTCAAAATATCTGTATATCCCGGGACTGGCCAATACAATTCCAAGCATAGCCGCAAAGGATAGCTGTAGGCTGACAGACGCGCAGGCAGCTGGGTTTATCAGCAGCAGTGCCGCCAGCACTGATGTCAGTGACGTTATACCGTCGTTTTCCCTGCCCAGAAGCGGAGCTGCAAGAACCATGCTCTGCATAAAGGCGGCGCGTATAACAGACGGTGACGCTCCTGCAATGGGTACAAACAGCCACACCAATGGTATTGCAACAGCCGATGCCCACCTTTTTCGGCGTATAACCAACTGAATAAACCCCACCAAAAACGCAACGTGCATACCGGAAACCGCAACAACGTGTAAAATCCCTGCCTCCGACATATCCGCATATAGCTGAACGTCCTCGTAAAGCAAGCCCTTGTCACCCGTTAAAAGTGCGGTCATAAAGGGTGCTGCTCGTTCGGAAAACACCGACTGGGCAGCTTCCTTTATTTTGCTTGCAATAGTCCTCGGAAAGTATATGAATTCAAATCCACTTTTTCCTGTAAGCTGTATTTCTCCCTTAAGATAGCACATTACATACACATTATCTGCATTGTACCTGTCATACTCCTCACCATATCGGATGTCCGCAGGCTTCATACGAACCTGAGCGGAGATAATATCCCCGGGCGTAAGGTTAGGCAGCGGCTCATCATAGGAATACAGCACTGCATTCAAGCGGGGCAAGCTGTCGTCTGTAAGCTTTATAGGCACAGATGAATATTCTTCGGTTTCGGTTGGATAGTCCGTAACTTCTGCGCTTATCTCCGTTTCAGCTCCGTCAAGCTCTCGTGCAGGCTCGTTTTTAGTGCTGTAGGAGATACGGCATACAAAAAACCCCGCTGACAGCGACAGGCAAATAAGAAGCACGCGCATACGTATGCTGCCCTTAAAAAACAGTGCTGTCAGTGACAGAAGCCCGCAGATAAGCCCCACATAAATCCATATTCCAGGTGGCAGCAGATAGTGAGCTGCAAAAATTGCTGCCGAAACGGATATTGAAACCGTTGCAAGCTTACGCATGACGGCTAGGGTTGTCCGTTAGGCCTAGGATATAGTCTACCGAAACATTATATAATTCCGAGAGCTTTATTAAAGCCCATACTGGGATTTCACGGATACCCTTTTCGTAGCGGCTGTAAACTCCCGGGTGCATGTTGAGATACTCTGCTACCTTCGCCTGCGTCAAATCACGGTCAACACGTATATCTTCAATTCTGTGAAATATCACACGCTTCACCTCGGTATGATGCTACCATTTGGTAAGCTAATACCGAGATAATCTAACCATTTGGTTAGATTTTTAATATACCATAATAAAAAATCGGGGACAAGTCCCCGAATGAAATAACCACTTGCAGCGGTCATACCACGTTAAGAGGCGTTTCTCTTTTTGTCTTGCCAAAAAGAGAAATGTCTCTTAGCAATCTCCGTAGAGAAAAAACGCTTGGAGGTTATCGAGCGTCATTGTTCTAAATTTGTATTCCGCATGATTTGGTGCTTGCCTAGCACACAGCTTCCATCTTCTATAGGTCGGTGCCACAGGGCACCTCGGCGGCGCTGCCACCCGCTACCATGCCGCGTTCCGCGTCCTGTCCGACTTGGCGGCAACTGGTTGACTGAAAGCGCACTTCTTCTCCCTCGTCCATCGCTGCGGGGGAATACAAAGGGGGGCGGCGGAACGCCCCACTTTGTTCGTTGTGGGGGTCTGGGGGCGAGTCGAAACGCCCCCAGCGTCTTTCTCTGGGGGATTAAAAGGGGGACTCTATTTCTTTGAGAAAGAGAGTCCCCCTTTTGGGTCAACCGCGGCACACATTTGTATGAAGTTTTTTGGCAAGACAAAAAGCGAAACGCCTCTTAACGTCGTCCCACCCTTGCGCAGCAAGGGTGCTCCCTCACAGCGTGCGAGGCTGTGAGGGAGCACTTGCGGGAACATCGGCGCTCCTGCTGTTTGGCAAACAGTACTTACACCAGTGTTTCTCCCAGTGGTTTCCCTGCCAACACATGAAAATGAATATGCGGCACTGTCTGTCCCGCATTTTCACCGCAATTGTTTATAATGCGGAAACCGTCATCAAGCTTTTCGGAAACGGCAAGCTTTGAAATGACCTCAAAGCAGTGAGCGACAATGCCACTGTTTTCAGCCGATATATCGGCGGCGCACTTAATATGCTCCTTGGGAACAACTAAAAAATGCACGGGTGCCTGAGGATGTATGTCTCTGAATGCAACAACCTTGTCGTCCTCATAAATCTTGTCAGAGGGAATTTCTCCCGCCGCTATCTTGCAAAAGATGCAGTCTGCCATGCTAAATCCTCCTTAAAAATTGATGTACAGGGCAGGAGCTGACCCCCTGCCCTGATTCCTTATAGCTTTTAGTCCTTTGCCTTCTCGTCAACATAGTTGTCGATGGTGGCAAGCGCATTGTCAATTAAAAGCTCATTTTTAATTCCGCCCATTGCGCGTTCTGGCTTTCCGCCACCGCTGCCTCCGGCAATAGAGGTTACATGCTTAACCAAATCGCCTGCACGTATACCCTTTTTGATTGCCGCGTCGCCACAAACCGCTGCAACAGCGATCTTTCCGTCCACAACGGAGGTGAGCACCGCAACAACGTTTTCGTCACGGTCACGAAGCATATCACCCATCTGGCGAAGCTCGTCACCCGGCAAATCAGGGAAGGTTCCTGTAATGATTTTTAGACCCTTGACAGTTTTTGCACCGAAGGCAACGCGCTCTGCCTGAGCCTTAAGCTGCTGTGCCTGAAGCTTTTCCACAAGCTTACGGGTGTTTTTAAACTCCGCCATAAGCTGTTCGAATTTGTCCTCAACCTCATAGGGATTGGTTTTCAGCACATCGGATATGCGGCGCAGTATTTCCGAACCGTGGCGCATTTCGTCCATAACCAGTTCGCCCACCATTGCCTCAATACGGCGAACGCCGCTGGCAACTGAAAACTCGCTTCTTATACGGAAAGGACCAACCTTTGCAGTATTGTCAAGATGAGTGCCGCCGCAAAGCTCAATGGAGTAGCCGCCCATATTGACTACGCGCACTGTGTCACCGTACTTCTCGGAAAACAGTGCCATGGCGCCCATTTTCTTTGCCTCATCAATGGGCATTTCTCGGATGTCAATTTCGTAGCCCTCTAAAATTGCACGGTTGACGTATTTTTCAATGAGCTTAATTTCATCCTCGTTGATAGCGGAGAAGTGGGTAAAGTCAAAGCGAAGCTTGTCCGGCTCAACAAGAGAACCTGCCTGTTCAACGTGGTCACCCAGTACGGTTTTAAGTGCCTTTTGCAGAAGGTGTGTTGCGCTGTGGGCGCGCATGATAGCACGGCGGCGCTCTGTGTCAATCTTTGCGGAAACAGCATCGTCTACAGCAAGTCTGCCGCTGCGCATAATGCCGTGGTGCAAATACTTGCCCGCCTTATTTTTCTGAACATCTGTTACTTCAAAATCACCGTTTGCAGTCTTTATCCAGCCGTGGTCTGCGGTCTGACCGCCCATTTCAGCATAAAAAGGAGTTTTGTCCAGAACGAAAATAGCCTCATCGCCTTCGCGAGCCTGCGCGCACGCCTCATCACCCACAACGATTGCCAGAACTCTTGCCACGTCCTCAGTACGGTCATAGCCTGTGAACACCGTAGGTGTGTTGTCAAGTCCCAAATCAATGCCTGCCCATGCAAGGTCACCCATAGCGGCTCTTGCCTCACGGGCACGGGTGCGCTGCTCCTGCATCAATTCGTTGAATCTGTCTTTGTCAATGGTCAAGCCCTGTTCCTCAACAATTTCAGCGGTAAGGTCTATGGGGAAACCATAGGTATCATAAAGCTTGAAGGCATCGGCACCGTCAAAAACCTTCTTATCGGTTTTCTTGTGCTCATCAAGCATCTCGGAAACGATTTTCATACCCGCGTCAATTGTCTTTGAGAAGTTTTCTTCTTCAATTTTTATAACACGGGTGATGTAATCCTGCTTTTCTACAAGCTCGGGATAGGCGCACTTGCTCTCGTTAATAACTGTAGCGCACACATCGTAGAGAAACGGCTCATTAACCCCAAGCAGCTTTCCATGACGTGCGGCACGGCGAAGCAGGCGGCGCAAAACATAGCCGCGTCCCTCGTTTGATGGCAAAACTCCGTCGCAGATCATCATCGTAGAGCTGCGGATGTGGTCAGTTATAACGCGCAGAGAGGTGTCGGTTTTCTTCGATTGACCATAGCTGGCGCCGGTGATTTCACTGACCTTGTTTGTAATGCTCATAACGGTGTCAACGTCAAACAAGGAGTCAACATCCTGGCACACAACTGCAAGGCGTTCAAGACCCATGCCGGTGTCAATATTCTTTTGAGCAAGCTCCTCATAGGTTCCGTCGCCCTTATTGTCAAACTGGGAGAACACGTTGTTCCAAATTTCAATGTAACGGTCGCATTCGCATCCAACCGTGCAGTCGGGGCTGCCGCAGCCGTACTTTTCGCCGCGGTCAAAGTATATTTCGGAGCAAGGACCACAGGGACCTGTGCCATGCTCCCAGAAGTTGTCTGCCTTGCCAAAACGGAAAATGCGCTCCTCGGGAATTCCAATCTCGTCGCGCCATATAGCAACAGCTTCATCGTCATCCACATATACAGAGGGATAAAGTCTGTCGGGGTCAATGCCAATCCACTTGGGGGAGGTTAAAAACTCCCAGCTCCACGCAATTGCTTCGTGCTTGAAGTAGTCACCGAAGGAGAAGTTTCCCAGCATTTCAAAGTAGGTACCGTGGCGTGCCGTGTGACCGATATTTTCAATGTCTCCGGTGCGGATGCATTTTTGGCAAGTACAAACTCTCTTGCGCGGCGGCTCCTCATCACCCTTGAACCATGGCTTCATGGGTGCCATACCGGAGTTAATCAGAAGCAGCGATGCATCGTTTTGCGGTATGAGAGAGAAGCTTGGGAGACGCAGATGTCCCTTACTTTCAAAAAATGAAAGAAATTTCTCTCTAAGCTCATTGAGTCCGAATTTTTCCATATATTTATTTTCCTCCAATAATGTTTTCTCTCTCAATAGTTAGCAGTATAAAGGCAAAAACACGCTCTCCACCCCTACTTTTAGGGGCGAGGACGTGTCTTCGCGGTACCACCCTAATTTACCGCCGCTTAAGCTGCGGTATCTTAATTTGTCCGATATCGGGGACACAACGCCTGCTTTCACAGGTCACTCAAAAGCGGCTGCGAAAAGAGTCCGTGGAGAGCTTTCACCGAACCTCTCTCGCTTTGCACTGCTTTCTTTTCGCTGACTTTATCAACGTGTTTATTGCATTTTTAGTTGTGTTATTTCAATTGTCTCACGGAAGTGAGCACAGTTAAAAGTCTGTTGCCTAGATTACAACTGACAGCGGATATTTTATCATATTTTTTTATGTTGTCAACATTTTGATTTTCCGGCTTTAAAGGCTTTTATGCCCCGTTGCGCCGCATTCCTATACAGCTTACTTTATTTTAACGAGCCTTAAGATAAAGAGAGCTAACGTTCCAAAGGTTCATCTGAGGAAAATCGGCATAAACCCACACAGGCAAGGCTTTTGCAAGCGCTGAGTTGACCGTTACAAAACAAAACTCGGAAACCATCACGAGCTTAGCACATTATATCATAGCCGCAAAGCGGCGTTATGATATATGTTTTTTTAATCTATATAATGTCCGGTGGACATTATATCATAGCTGCAAGGCGGCGTTATGATATA
>CAZAIU010000019.1:47049-50132 GCA_964485265.1 uncultured Oscillospiraceae bacterium
CTATATAATGTCCGGTGGACATTATATCATAGCTGCAAGGCGGCGTTATGATATAATATTATTTTGTCACCCATAGTGCTTTCGTTTGCCTTGGCGCACAGAAGCTATATTTACAATTGCCTCATTCGTTTTCTGCGAACATAGATGAAGTATACAGCACACATAACAAGACTTGACGCGGCAGAAAGCGGAACCGCAAGTCCTATGGTGAACAGGTCAGTTTCGGGCAGATGACTGAAGTAATATGACAACGGAATTCTAAACAGAAATGAAGAAACAAATCCTTCTAGGAGTACTATTCCGGTTTTTCCTATTCCGTTAAAATATCCAAGGAAACAGAAAATAATCGAAATCATCAGATATTCAGCGGAAACTCCACGCAAATAGTCCTTTGTAGAGGCAATAACCAATGGGTTCTTCTCAAAAACACTTGCAAGCATATCCCCCTTGAAATATGTCAGCAAGAACATAATTATGCCGAAGCAGAAGGACACGAGCATAGCTATACGAACTGACTTTATCGCCCTGTCTTCCTGACCTGCCCCCACATTCTGCGCAACAAATGCCGACAGCGCCGACATGAAGGACATCGGCACTATTGCAAGAAACAGGAACATTTTTTCCGCTATTCCGATACTCGCAGACGCAACAAGACTTATGCTGTTTATTATTGACATGATTATGAGAAAGGAGGTGCTTATCAGCGACTCTTGAATTGCAATAGGCAAGCCTGTCTTTAGAATATTTCTCTGAGCCGAGCCGGTATCCTTAAAGTGTCTCTTTTTCACTTCAAAGGGCAGTCCGTCCTTCTTAATTTTCCAAAGGGAAAAAGCAACGCTTACAGCCTGAGCAAATATAGTTGCAATTGCTGCGCCTGCCGCATCCATTTTAAAAATTCCAACCAGAATCAAATCGCCTACCACGTTAACGCCGCATGCAATGGCAATGAAGAGCAGAGGTGACTTTGAGTTGCCCAATCCTCTGAACAATCCGCTTATAACGTTGAATGCGACAATAAAAATTGTTCCGCCGCCGCAAATCCGCAGATATGCCACAGTCTTGTCCATTGCCTCTGCCGGAACACTCATGATACCTGCAATTTGTCTTGCCAAAAGCACCATTGCAGTTGTTAAAACAACACCAACAACCGCAAAGAGCTTAACCATACCGCCAACCGTTTTTGCGGCTTTTTCATCATCCTTCGCACCAACATAGCGTCCCACCAGTACAGTGACACCCATAGTTAGTCCGGTGATAATGCCTGTCATCGTTTGCATTATCTGACTTCCGTTTGCAACTGCTGAGACGCTGGACGTGTCGCCGAATTTGCCGACAACTATTAAGTCCACAGCACCGTAAAGCGCCTGCAAAAGTATCGCAAGCATAAGAGGTATGGCAAATTTTATTAGTGCGGGAAATATCTTTCCCTTTAATATGGTGTTTTCGCTTTTAGACATCATTTCCTCAATTTCCGCCGGTCAGACAACTTATAAGTCCCGCCTACGCCTTGTAATAGTTTTCGTTATTTATGTTGTCCTCGCAGGCAATCATCGCCTGTAAGGTCTTGTCTAGCAGAGCATCCAGCTCCCAACCGAGCATTTCAGCACCCTTTGTTATTGTCTCACGGCTGCATCCCGCCGCAAAGCCCTTATCCTTAAATTTCTTTTTCAAAGATTTAAGCTCCATATCCTGTACGCTCTTAGAAGGGCGCATGAGCGCTGCCGCTCCTACAAGACCTGTAAGCTCATCAACTGCGAATAGCACCTTTTCCATGTGGTGCTCAGGTGCAATGTCACAGCACATACCGAAGCCGTGGCTTGCAACAGCGTGTATAAGTCTTTCGTCCAAGCTGTTTTCCCGCATTATCTCCTGAACCTTCGTGCAGTGCTCCTCTGGGTATATTTCAAAGTCAAGGTCGTGTAGCAGACCGACAATTTCCCAAAAATCCGCTTCGTCTGCAAAGCCCTCGTTTTCGGAAAACCATCTCATGCAAAGTGCCACTGTGCGGGAATGTGTAAGGTGGAACGTCTCCTTATTGTAGCGGCAAAGAAGCTCCCACGCCTGTTTCTTTGTAATTTCTGCCATAGCCCTGTCCTCCGTTATGTTAAATTGTGCATGTATTTCTGTTATTATCGCTATGTATGTATTGGTTTATCACGCCGCCTTAAAAGATGACGTCAACCATAGTATTTGTTAAAACTTGTTTGCTAATTGTTTAGTTTATCATATTTACTGAGTCTATTCAACTCTAAAATCGCTTAAGTTCGCAAGGTTTTTTAAGCCCTGGCTCCATAAACAAATTAATACCGGCGGAAAAAATCCCGCCGGAAGGTTTATGCATCTGTCTCTCAGCTTAAAATATCAGACTTGAGAAATAAGACCGTTCTTAGCAATTGAGTATGTTATAGAGCCAACACTCCCACCGTTGAAATAGATATACACGTCCCCCTTGTTACCGCTTACCGAAGAGGTGTAGTCCATGCTGCTTGCCCTATCTCCGGTAAAATATGCAGTAACACTGTCAAGCTGCGCCCAGCCGTCCGCCTGACTGTAGGTTCCTGTAACTGTAGTGATGCAGAAGGTGTTTAGTGAAACGCCCTTTACATCAAAAAGCTAGTGGCTGAAGGATTTAACTACCTGCCTATCCGGATCACTTCGCAGAACCTGCCAGGTTTCGGATAAGGGAGCTTCAGCTTCCTCAGTTACAATCATTCAGCCCGATTCTGGTAAAATTGAAAGATTGGTCAGAATAACATCGCGTCCTTGGTACAAAGCACCAGAAAGCTGATCTTCCATTGCCGGAGCTTCCTTAGCAAGGGCAAATCCCGACATCATTGATATGAGCAAAACAGCCGCCAAGAAAGTAGAAAGAAGTCTTTTCATTTTAGTTCCTCCATTCTGCATTATTTTGCAGTTTGGCTGAAACAAAGGCACATCACGGTACTTGTCCAATGTCAGCAAAACATCTTTACTACAACCAATACATCTTGATATTTTAGCTTTATTTATACATAAATGCATCATTGGAGTTTTCCTCATATTGGCGCTTGCCATGGCTAGCTGATAAAATCTCTGCAAAAAGC
>CAZAIU010000020.1:0-49624 GCA_964485265.1 uncultured Oscillospiraceae bacterium
TCCTGCCGGTCCGCTTGGGCCTGATGGTCCGCTCGGTCCTGCTGGTCCGCTTGGGCCTGACGGTCCGCTCGGACCTGCTGGTCCGCTTGGTCCTGATGGTCCGCTCGGACCTCTAGGCCCCGGCGGACAACAACAGCAGCAATTACATCTATTATCAAAACACGGTCCGCAATTTGACTTGTGTTGCCATACCTTCATACCATCTTCTTCATGCTCGCAAACGAAATCCAAATGATTGTTATAATCAAAATCTGATGAATTAAGCGTAATAACACCCCCTGTCTATTACACAATATGGCAACGCAAAAAAAATGTTACAAGATATATTCTTTTTTTCTTGCTTTTACCAATGCAATAAGCCCCCTCAACTGTTTCAATTATTTTGAAACTGAAGTGCATAAATGGTACAGCTCATTTATGTTAAATTTAAGAGCTAGCAGAATTTTTGGCGCTAATTCAACTTTTGCTCGGTCAGCTACATGTTTTTTCACTTACTAGCAGCTTTATTTCTATATCATTTGTTAACATGGAACACATTGACAATTCGCGCCTAAAATTCTACATCTTGTGTAAATTTTTATTTTTGCTTACAGCTTTTTGATATTATACAATCAGATTCTGACTATAAGAATGGAGTATGGCTATGAAAAAACGTGTTTTATCAGTTCTTATCGCAGTAACCCTTATATTTTCCCTTTCAACAGTTATTTTTACAGGAAACGCCTCTGCCGCAAATGACACTGAAAAGCTGTCTATGGCAAAGGCTCTATACTCAATCAACCTGTTCAAGGGCTATGACACAACCGGCGCAAACTTTGGTCTGACAGACGTCCCCACACGTGAGCAGGCACTGGTTTTTCAAATCCGTGTTCTCGGCGAGGAAGCCGCTGCACTTGCGTGGAAAGGCAGTTCTCCCTACACCGATGTCCCCTCAGGCAATGGATATTTGCCCTATATCGGTTATGCCACTGACAAGGGCTATACAAAGGGAATCGGCGGAGGAAAATTTGGATTTGGGCAGGCCGCAGAGGCAAAAATGCTAACAACCTTTGTTCTTCGTGGCATGGGGTATTCCGACACAGGCGCATCAGCCGACTTCACCTATGACAAGAGCATTGATTACGGACGAAATCTTGGAATATGTGACAACGACATCACAACCACAAAATTTACACGGGGCGATGCTGTTACAGTCCTGTACCGCGCACTGGGAATAAACACAAAGGGCAGCGGTACCTTGGCTTCAAAGCTTATCGGCAAGGGTCAGTTTACACAGGCACAGTATGAAGCCGCTAAAAAAATAGCTGCTGATACCTCAACTGGTCTTCCCTCTACACTTGTTGAACTCAAAACAGGCAATACCCACAGTAACGCCAACAACTTCGGCTTGGCTGCAACAGACGGCAGCTACATATATTATACCGTTCCTGCTTCAAAGCGCATTGACCGCATGAACCTTGACGGAACAAATGTTCAAACCCTTACTCAAGCAAATGCACAGGCTCTCAACATCATGAACGGCTGGCTCTATTACTCAGACAACACCAATAAGTCAATTGTTAAAATCAGTCTTGACGGCACATCAAAGTCCACAGTTAAATCCGGTGTGTGGCCTGTGTACATGCAGGTTGCTGAAAACGGCTGGATTTATTTCATCAATAGAAGCGACGGAAATAAGCTCTGCCGTGTTAGAATTGACGGCACAAGCTATGACACCGTTACTGAAATTGCCTGCGGCGAATTCTATTTATTCAATGACTACATAGTTGTCGAGGTAGAAGGCGATGGCAACAAGCTATATTGGATTAGCGCAAACGACTTCACAAGATACGATGCAATCACTAATCTAAGCTGCGATTCAAGCACCTACTATAACGGAAGGTTCTATTTTGCTAACGGCAATGACGGACGTAAATATTACTCCATCAAGCCTGACGGTACAGGACTTTCCAAGCTCCGCAACTGGTACACCGGCTCCACCGTTATGGCGGGGGGTAAGCTGTATTTCTGCGGAGGAAGCGAAAGCAACCGCACCAACGGCAAGCTATATGTTCAGAACGTCACCACAGGAGCAGACTCCAAGCTTCTAACCGGCAGCAATTTAGCATATAACATCTCTGTTGTAGGAAATTACGCATTCTACACGAAATTTGATTCCGCCTTCTATGCAAAAACCGGCTCATTCTCCACCTCTATGCGCATGGTGAGAATTGATGGCACCGGTGACAAGGCAGCTCCCACACCCAGCGGCATGGTAGGCGACAAGGTTGATCCCACCAGCGTAACGCTTGACAAAACCACTCTTTCACTCGCCGTTGGCGAAAAGTATGACCTTACAGCAAAGCTTGCCCCAACAAACAGCAAAATCAGCCTAACTTGGAGCAGCAGTGCTCCTACAGTTGCTAGCGTTGGCAGTTCCGGCGCTGTTACAGGTCTTAAGTCCGGCACCGCTACCATAACTGTTAAAACACACAACGGCAAGACCGCGACCTGCAAGGTTACTGTTACCGCCGCTACGCTACCCACTATCAAGGGCGAGTTTGACATTGTTAACCTCACCGGCAAGCGTATAACCGAGCTGTATATGACAACCAGCAACACCACCGACTGGGGCTCAAATCTCATCAGCGGCGGTTACATTGAAAAAGGCTATACAGTTCCCTTTGAGATCAGCTTCAACAAGTCCACCAAGTATGACATTATGGTTAAATACTCTGATGGTACAACCGGAGACTTCCGCGGTCTGTCCTTTGCAAACGCAACTGCTGACGGAGGAACAATAGTTCTGCAAAACAGCTCCGCTACGATTTATCCCCTGATCACTGTCCCCGTTACGTTTGTAAACATGACTGGCAAGAGCTTAACTTCTATGTTTGCCTCATCCTCCTTGGATGAGGACTGGGGCTCCAATCTTCTCTCCGGAAGTCTTGCAAATAACGGCTCCGTTAAAATCGACTTCCCCATGACTGCATATGATACAAAGTTTGATATGCTTGCAAACTTCAGCGGCGGAAAATTTGAATTTGCCGAGATGGACTTCGGATCACTGCCTACAAGCGGTGCAACCCTGTATCTGTACATTGAAAATAATATCCCCAAAATGTCTCGGACGAAGCCCACAGTTGAGGAGCCGACACGCGATGTAACTGTTACCTTTAAAAACGCATCCGGCAAACCTATAACAGACTTCTACTCAACCTCCTCAAAGGATAAAGAATGGGGCAGCAACCTTATATCCGAAGCCGTTGCAAACGCAGGAAGCTTCCAGGTTGTTTTCCCCGTAAGCACCAGCGATTATCTTTTTGATTTTAAAGTTATTGTAGACGGGACAGAGTACTCTATTAATTCAGTTGACTTCTCCGCTGTTACAGGCAGCATCACCTGCTCCTTTGCATTTGATGGCAGCAGCCTTGGACTCTATCAAAGCTAAATCAAAAACCACACAAAAAGAACAGACCATGAAGTCATTTGGCTTCATGGTCTGTTCTTTTTGTTTAAATTCATTTTTTCCGCATATTGCTTTGTACTACAAATCGCCAAAGGAAGTCCCTTGCTTCCTCAGAATAATCAATATTTATTCGCTTAGTTGCAATAATATCAAAAGGCTCTAGGCTTTTGTCATCGCTTTCTAAATACAGCTTGTCTCCGCACAAGTCAAGACCGTTGCAGCTTCTGTCAATTGCCATTGCCTGACACAGCTTTCCCGGTCCGCTGCAAAGGTTTTTCAGATTTTCCGTTTTTCTTCTTTCTATCATAAGGTCTATGCCTTCCAGCGGCTCAAGAGCTCTTATTAGAACAGCTTCGCCGCGGCCGATTTCATTAGTCACAATATTCATGCAGTTATACATTCCGTAAATTAAGAACACGTACGAAAACCCACCAATTCCGAACATTATTTCAGTTCTTGAGGTGCGTCTGTTATTATAAGCATGGGAAGCCTTATCGATTGAGCCAATATAGGCCTCAGTCTCAACAATGCGTCCCTTGATAATGCCGTCGTCAGTATTATGGACAAGTATTTTTCCAATCAGCTCTTTTGCAACTGTTATTGTATCTCTAATATAAAAATCACGATTTAATTTCATCGATTATACCTTTTTGTTTCTTCTGTAATGTTTTTTGTATCCATACTGTGTAGCCGTGAGCATTATATATACAAAAATCGCAAGGCGACTATTGTACACGCTTCACACAATAATAAATATATCGTAACTCCACAAGCAGGTATGAAACATTATGCCCATAAGTTTTTTCTGTATTTTATTAAATCCGCAACACTGTCATGCCATGCAATTCCAGTTTATTTACAGATAATTTAGAAACAATAGCTGCATGGAGGTGCGATATGAAAAAGTTAATTACCATATTAGTTCTTGCATCTATGCTTTGCTGCCCAACAATTTCCATGGCAACAAATGAGTCTTTAGAAAAAGATACTCCGTCCAGAGAACAGACTGCATTTGAAATTCCCGAGGAGGGAATTCCAGTGCTTATGTACCATTCAATAAGCACAAAATACGACCGTTCAATCTGCGTGTCTCCGCAGGAGTTTGAGCAGCAAATGAAGTGGTTATATGAAAATGGATACAGCACCGTAAACCTTGAGGATTTCTCAAGAGCGTTAGCAGGCGAAGCTGTGCTCCCGGAAAGACCTATAATGATAAGCTTCGATGACGGATACAGCGACAATTATGCGGTGGCTTGGCCGGTTATGGATCAATATGATTTCAGAGCAACTTTTTTTGTTGTATCCGACAAGGTCAACTCGTATAACATTGACTGGGATCAGCTAAAGGATTTGCAAAGTAAGGGCAATTCTATCGGAAGTCATACACTAGATCACAAAAATTTATCAAAGCTTGACAGCACTGCACAAGAAAACGAATTAAGAAAATCAAAAAGTGATTTGGAAAGCAAGCTAGGTATTAATATATCCGCTTTTTGTTTCCCTTACGGAATGTATAACAAGACAACTCTGTCATTACTACCTAAGTTGGGCTATACAATGAGCTTTACAACGAATGAAGGCAGAGTCCATTACGGAGACAATACCTATGAGCTAAAGCGCATTCACGTGTGGGGTGGTATGCCTATTGCTCAATTCATTCAAAAGGTATCCTACAGCTAACTAGGAAAATTCAAATAAATTCAAAATGCCGATTGCAATTAAAAGCAGCCCTGTTATATAGTCCATTGACTTGTTAATCCTTCGCTTTAGGCTTCTGCCAATCTTTAATGCCAGAAGATTTATTGGAATCGAAACAGCAAACAGCAGCAGAATAAGCTTCAGCAGCGCACCGCCAAAGGTTCCCAGTCCAACACTTACTCCCGCTGCAAAATCCTCTATTGCTGCCCCCAGCAGTATTAGAAGTGTATTAGTTTGTGAAAGGCTTTTGTTTTCGCCGGTAAACGATGCTATGAGGATTCTAAGTCCGACTCCAACTAAAAGAGCAGTGCTCAAATATTTGCTGAGCGTTCCGAAAAAACCGCTAAGCAGATCACCCACAAAATAACCTGCCGACGCAACTATTACGTGCATTACAGCAAAGAAAACGGTCAGCCAAAGCATTTTGCGCTTTTCATGTACTTGTGCGCCGAGATTTAGGCAAACAATTGCAATTTCAAGGTTAAGGGTAACCGCAAGAGCGGCAATTTGAATAATTAACAAGCGTTCTCACCCGCAAACCTAGCATTATTTAGGACAGTCTTTTATACTATCCTGCTTAGATAATGATATTAGGCTTTGCAGCAAAACATGCTTTAAATAAACAGCATCGGTCAGAAACCATAGCAGACCGATGCTGTTGTGTTTTGTTAAAGCTGTCTCGACAGTAGGCTATTAATTGAGTTTTATTATATTTCCCGGGTTATCCAAGGAATAGCCGCCCAATTCATCAAGGCGTCTGCGGAAGACCTCGGATTTAAGCACCTCAAGGAAATTTACTACTAGCAGATTGTCAAGACTTTTGCGCAGCAGAAGCAAATCATACTCCTCGTTGCAGATTGGTATAAAATCAAGTCCGTACAGCTTTGCGGCAGAATATATACCCAGTCCCGCTTCGGCAGTTCCCGAAGCAATCTGAGCTGCAACAGCAGTATGGGTCAGCTCCTCACGGGTATAGCCGTTAATGCTTTCACGTTCAAGTCCGTTTTGGCTTATTAGGTGGTCGCACAATATGCGTGTGCCCGAGCCGCCTTGGCGGTTTACATAACTCAGGTTTGCAATGTCCTTAAATTCCTTTATTTTGTGAGGATTGCCCTTAGCGGTCATAATACCCTGCACCCTGTCAACACAGCGAAGCAGCACTGCATCGTCCTTAGGAAAGTACTGCCGTACATAGCTTTTGTTGTACTCCCCTGTTTCTGTATCAAGCAGGTGAACCCCTGCAAGCATTGCTTCTCCCCGCTTAACTGCCATAATTCCTCCCATGCTTCCAATATGTGAGGACGCAACAGAAAGCTTGGAATTTTGCCTGCGCAGAATATCCGCCGCCTCGTCAAGAAGCGGGTCGTGGCTGCCGACAATTGAAAGCGTTCTTCGTATGTCTGAAATTGGCTTCAGCAGGCGGACGCTTACAGTCTCCCCCGCCTCTGTCCCCTCTGAGTCCTGGGGTATTTCCACAATGCCGTCGGCTTTAACGAAGCTTGTGACAACTCCTGCCCCGCGGTTAAGCGGCACAGCAGTAAAGCCATGCTCATTCGCACTCAAGCGAACGCGAACGAATTCACGGTATTTAAGGGAGGAATTCACTCTTTTGCTTATTGCCGCTTCCATCTGCGTTATATTGTCCTCAGTCTTTTTTAGAAGCTCAAATATTACTGGCTTAAACAGCTCCTCTAACACCATAATTCCGCTAACCGGATACCCCGGAACACCCAAAACCGGCTTTGACCCCACACGAGCAAGAACAGCAGGCTTCCCGGGCTTTATCGCTATGCCGTGGTACAGTACTTGTCCAAGCTGCTTTAAAATTTCTGGAGTGTTGTCATCACGACCCGCGCTTGTTCCGGCTCCAATGAGCAAACAGTCACATTCCTCAAGTGCGCTTATTATCGCTGTTCGGATGTATTCAGGATTGTCTTTAACAATAGGCAGCACTCTTGGCTGTGCTCCCCACTGGGTAAGCATGGCTGAAAAAATCGTTGAGTTAAACTCCATTATCTCCCCCGGCTTTGGGGCAACAGACGGAGCTACGATTTCATCCCCTGTTGGAAGAATACCAACTATCGGTCTTGCCATTACGCAAACCGCAAGCACTCCGCCTGCAAGCATCGCACCCATCGCCGCAGGAGTTATTTCTGTATATGACGGCAATACCATATCCCCGGCACATATGTCCTCACCGATTTGGCGTATATGCTGCCATGGCGCTGCGGAGGCATACAGCTTAACTCCGTTTTCTGTCTGAACAACATCCTCTATCATAACCACGGCATCACAGCCCTCAGGCAGAGGATCACCTGTGTCTATCCTCACAAAATCCTTTTCCGCCAGTGTGACAGGCGTTGTCTCTGACGCTCCGAAGGTAACAACAGCCTTTAAAGCTATCCCATCCATTGCAGAGGCATTATAATGAGGCGAGCATATTTTTGCATAAACAGCATGGGCAGTAATGCGTCCAAGAGTGTCACCGACAGGCACGGTTTCTTCCCGTCCTGCCATACCGTTATTCCGAAGAAAGGCTATATAGTCGCTTTTCGCCTGCTCCAAAGGTATATTGGTAAGATACTCGTATTTCATACCGACTCCGTTTCTATCCGTCGTTTAGCTTTAAAATCAAAACAAAATTACCTTTACGAAATCCCCTTGCGCAACCCCCTCTGTGTCTCTGGGAATAATAATGTATCCGTCGGCTCGAGATAATGTTGTTATTAGTCCTGATTTTCCCATAATAGGCATGGCGGTATCGTCTTGGATACTAACCGCCACACATTCCTCGCGACCATGATTTGAAGGAATTGCAAAGGAGCACTTCAAATTAACACATCGGTCAGAAACGGCACTATCCATCATCTTTAAAAGCAGAGGTCTTACAAGAAGCAAAAACACAAAATACGCTGCAACAGGATGTCCGGGCAGTCCGATAACAGGTTTGCCGTTCACCTCGGCAGCAAGAGTCGGTTTACCTGGCTTGAGAGCAAGCCCGTGAAACATCATCTCTCCCATTTCTGACAGAACAGTCTCCATAGCATCCTTTATGCCAACTGAGCTGCCTCCGGAAATAAGTACCATGTCGGCATTTTTAACAGCATCAGTTATGGTGTTTTTAAGCACTTCGGGGTCATCCGGCAAAATTTTCCGGCTGCATACCACACCGCCTATTGCTTTAACGGCTGCTTCAAGCATTGGACCGTTAACATCCCGCATTTGACCCATTGCAAGGCTTCTTGTAGAAACCTCTGCAATTTCATCTCCTGTAGAAAAAACAGCAACTTTCGGGCAGCGAAACACCGATATTTTATCACAACCCAAAGCAGCTAAGGCTCCAATGTCCTTATCCTTAAGCCTGTGTCCTCTTTTAAAAACGCACTGCCCCTCTGAAACATCGTCTCCCCGAAATATCATGCACATCCCGGGAGCTGCCGGCTTTTGGATTGCAATAGTATCGTCCCCATAGTCCTCTGCGTATTCCAACATAACCATTGCATCCGCACCTTGGGGAATTTCTCCTCCAGTGGGTACATAAGCGCACTCGCCGTTAGAAATAGTAAGCTGTGCTCCACACCCCATTTGCACCTCCCCCTTTAGTCTTAAAATAGCTGGAATAGTCTCCGAGCAACCAAAGGTGTCCCTAGCACAAACCGCATAGCCGTCTACAGTTGAGCGGTGAAAATTCGGCACAAACTCACGGCTTATTATGTCTTCAAAGACAATGCGTCCAAAGGCTTTTGAATGTTCAACTGTTTCACTTTCCGTGCAGACTAAAAAACGTTCGCATAATATTTTCTGTGCCTCAATAAGAGTTTTAACCTTTAACATCATAGCCTCCAATGCGAAAGAAACTTTCTTGCGTCCTCGCTCTCGGGATTGTACAACACCTGCTGCACACTTCCCTGCTCGGCAATACGTCCGTTACTAAGTAGTATTACCTCTTGGGCAAGCATTGCCGCCTCCGTTGGCGCATGAGTTGAAAACACCATTGTACAGCCTTTATTTTCTGCATATTCCAGCAGTGCCAGACCAATTTTTTCGCCGCCTTCAATATCCATTGCGGCAGTGGGCTCATCTAAAAGAATCAGCTCACGGTCATCGGCAAGGATGCGTGCAGCCGCCATACGCTGAGTTTCCCCGCCGGAGAGAGCATTACCTCTCTGTGACAGCATATGAGACAAGCCTGTGATTTCTAAAGCTTTTCGGGCATTTTTTTTAGCAAGCCTTTTGTCTTTTACCGCAAGCTCCACATTATTTCTGACAGAGAAGCCAAAGGCATACGGCTTTTGTGGCATGAACCCAACGCTGCCTGTATGTACGGATACAGCACCGTCGTATTCCGTAATTACTCCTGCTAAAATGCGCAGTAGGGTGCTTTTTCCGCTGCCGTTTGCGCCGATAAGTGCATAGCGTTTGCCTTTTTCAAAGGTAAGCTCTGGTATATCCAGCACAAGACGTGAGCTATAGTATTTTTTTAGCTTAACAATTTGCACCATCGGCTCCATTTGTTATTCTTACCTTCCCTGCGTGTCTTTTACGCTGTCTGAGAGACAACGCCATTGAATTTATTATAAATGATATAAGCAGCAGCACAACTCCCAGTGCAACAGCAAACTCAAAATTTCCTTTGTTGGTTTCAAGCATTATTGCTGTAGTCATAACACGGGTTTTATACTGCACATTTCCGCCAACAAGGGAAACGGCGCCAACCTCCGCAATAGATCGGCCGAAGCCTGTAAGCACAACGGATAAAAACTGGCCTCTGCACTCATACAGCAGGCATTTAAATTCTCTCCCCCTGCCCATTCCCATACCAACTGCCGTTTCCCTTATGCGGGGTGCACAGTCAGACACAATGGAGGAGGAAAGCCCTGCAACCACCGGCGTAATCAGTAAAACCTGTGCAACTACCATTGCAGTTACGGAATACAGCAGCTTGAACTGCCCCAACGGTCCCGAGCGTGAAAGAAGAAAGAACACCAGAAGTCCCGCAACCACAGGAGGCAAGCCCATAAGCGTGTTAAGCACGCGCACAACTGCGCCCCTGCCCCAGAATTTTCTGCTGCCTATCAGCATGCCAAGGGGAAGTCCTAAACAAGCAGAAATTGTTGTGGAGAAAAACGCCATATATAAGGTTACGCCAATTATTTGTCTCAATTCGCTGTTCGGCTGCAAAAGCAGCGAGATAATTTCCTTAAAATTCTCCATAAGCTTTCAAAAAAGGCGGCGAGGTCATCGCCGCCTTTACCCTATTATTCCAGCCGCGATACGGCTGTGTTTAGTTAAATTTGTGACAGCAGCACTTCTTTACTCGCTACTAATTTTATCAGTCTTTTTACTAATCGTCAATGGTGAAGAAGAGCTGCTGACCATATTCCTCAATACCGTAGGCGTTAATCAGTTCAGATGCCTTATCGCTTAGCATCCAGTCAACAAACGCCTGTGCTCCGGCTTGATTGGTATCCTGCCACTTGTCGGGGCTGATAACGAGCATTGAATATGTATTCTTCATCTCGTCAGACTTCTCAAGGAGTATTTCCAAATTATCCTGTCGAGAAAGGTAGGTAGCTTTATCAGTTAGAACATAGCACTGCTGCTCATTTGCCATATTCAGGCAGTCTCCCATGCCTGCGCCTGCGCTTATATACCATTTGTTGGTTTCTCCGTTGGGAGTAATTCCTGCTGCTTCCCAAATTTTCAGTTCAGCCTTGTGTGTGCCGGAATCGTCGCCTCTGGAGATAAAGTTGAAGCCGCCCTCAGAAATTTTCTTAAAAGCTTCGCTTGCGTTAGTGCAGCCGCGCACGCCGGCAGGGTCATCAGCGGGTCCGACAATAACAAAGTAATTGTACATAAAGGGTATACGCTCAGCGGCAAAGCCCTCCTCAATGAAGGTTTCCTCTGAAGCCTTAGCATGCACGAGAAGAGCATCAGCGTCGCCTGTGCGTCCCTTTTCGATGGCAGCGCCGGTGCCAGCGGATGTAATTTCAAGCTTGTAGCCGGTGTCTGCTTCAAATTCGGGCTGTAGATACGGAAGAAGTCCTGAGTCGTTAACCGATGTAGTGGTAGACAGCCGGATTGTCGGATTTTCAACCGCCTTCGGTGTTTCCTCTGTTGTCGCTGTTGGTGTCACTGTCGGTATTCCCGGTGAGACCCTTTTTTCACATGCTGCAAAGCTAAGCAGCATGGTCAGAACAACAATGATGCCAAGAAATGCTCGAAATTGCTTTTTCATGATGTTTTCTCCTTTCATATTGCCAAATTACTTATCTGTATAAGCAAATAAAGCACAAAATTGCAGTCACTGTTGTATTGACGGTGACATCAAGACGGTGAAAGCGTCTTTTGAGTCTGAAATAAGGTCAAAGCTGCCGTTTTTGCAGCACCACGTAAGGAGAATTCCCGAAAGCAATCGGGTAGCAAGATAGTTAAGCTTGCTAGGCTCGGTTTGGTTTTTTATCAGTCCTGAAGCCTGACAGCTTTTTATAAGCGGAAGGCAAACCGACTCACTTAGATAATATTTAGTGAGCAAATCACCGCTGCCGTTCATATTTATTTTAAGAAAAGCACGGCAAATGCTGAGTCCCTCGCTTTCGATGAGCCTTAGGTGCGCCTCGAATAAATACCAAAGCTTTTCCCAATCGTTAGGTAGGGCAAAAAGTGCCGCTAAAAGTTTCTCGGTGAAACTGGGGATGTTTTCAAAATATGAACATAAAAGCGATTCTTTTGACTCAAAGTAGTAGTAAAAAGCATTGCGTGTTACATTTGCAGCCTTGCAAATTTGCTGTATTGAGACATTGTCGTACCCATCTTTGCGAAACAAGTCCATTGCAGCATCAAAAAGCACTATTTTTGCGCTGGTTTTTTCCATTTTTCTTCTCCAATTTTAAACTGTATTTATTTTACAACAAAAAAGCATACCATGCAAGTCTTAATTTTGGGAACAAATATTGACACATTGAAATGTATGTGTAATAATTCATAATACATATGTATTGTATATTGTTAAAACTGCAACAAAGACTTATGCCCTTAGCTAGCAAGTTTTAAATTCATGGCTTATTTTATCAAAAAAGGGAGATTAAATTTTATGTGGTCAATAAAAAAAGCTTGGTTTCGTTTTTTTCAATTCTGGTTCAATTTAGCTCAATACATTATTCCCCGCAGAAGTCCGGACATTATGGATGGTGCCGGAAGCGTAAAGCGCTTGCCTGCGTTTATAAAGTCCAAGGGTATAGACAATGTTCTAATCGTAACAGACGATGTTCTTCACAAAATCGGGCTGCTTGACAGTCTTTTGGCTGCAAGTGACGAGGCGGACCTCAAATATGTTCTCTACGACGGCGCGCGGGTCAACCCCTCTATTGAATGTATAGAATCAGCGTTCCATGCATACCGCGAAAATAGCTGCCAAGCCTTTATTGCCTTTGGCGGCGGCTCCTCCATGGACTGTGCAAAGGCGGCAGCAGCAAGAGTAACAAGGCCCAACCGCAGCATACAGCAGTTGGGAGGAACTCTAAAGGTTCACAAAAAAATACCAACAATTTTTGCCGTCCCTACCACTGCGGGCACAGGTTCAGAAACTACAGTTGCTGCCGTTGTTACAAATTACACAACGCACCACAAATACGCCATACAAGACCCCTGTCTTGTCCCCCACTTTGCCATACTTGACCCCGAGCTGACTGTTGGCCTGCCGCCTCATATCACCTCAACCACCGGCATGGATGCGCTGACCCACGCTGTTGAAGCGTATACCAACCGTTTTGCACCGAAGTATACAGACCGTCTGGCTGAGAAAGCCGTTAAGCTCGTTTTCAAGAATCTAAAGCTTGCTTATGATGACGGCAGCAACATAGAGGCTCGCAGCAATATGCTTTTGGCTTCTTATTTTGCAGGTGCAGCCTTCAGCCGCGCCTGCGTTGGAAACGTTCACGCAATTGCTCATACTCTCGGCGGTCTTTACGGTACACCTCATGGTCTTGCAAACGCCGTTATTCTACCCTATGTTTTGGAGGATTACGGTGAAGCGGTTTACCCAAAGCTTGCACGCTTGGCGGATATCGTAGGTATTACAGGTGAGGACGACGGAGTAAAGGCACGCGCTTTCATTACCGCCATCCGCGAAATGAACAGCTACATGAATATTGCCGATAAGTTTGATTTTATTAAGGACAAGGATATTCCTCAAATGGTGGAGTGGGCTCAAAAGGAAGCAAACCCTGTCTATCCCGTTCCCGTGATTTGGGATAAGGATCAGATGATTCATACAATAAACAGGCTTCGCACTGAGCCAGCTTCAAAAGCTGCTGAAGACTTCGACTCTGGAAAAAGTCAATCCGCCTGCCGCTAACTGCCGCACCACATTGAAAGGAGCTTTGCAAAATGGAAGAACGATATTCAAATAACCTCGGAGCGCTGACCGCAGAGGAAATATCCTCTTTGCAAAGCAAAAGCGTTTGCGTTGTAGGCTGCGGCGGTATCGGCGGATATGCAATTGAGCTTCTTGCAAGAGTGGGAATCGGTAAGCTAACCGTTGTTGACGGTGATTGCTTTGATATTTCAAACCTAAACAGACAGCTTTTGTCTGATGAGTCAAGCATTGGGCTTTTTAAGTCTCAAGCAGCCGCAAAGCGAGTAAAATGTATAAATTCATCCTTGCAAATAGGCATCCATTCGGTGTATATTACTAGTGAAAACGCTGAAGGTATTCTGCGTGGTCACGACCTTATAATCGACGCATTAGACAGCATAGCTTCCCGCCGTATTCTTGAGAATAAATGTTCTTCCTTGGGCATACCTCTTATCCATGGAGCAATTTCCGGCTGGAGGGCGCAAATCGGTGTGATTTTGCCGGGAACAGGTTTCTTTGATATCATTTATCCCGCACATGATGATACGCCAGACACACCCAGTCTTTCCTTCACTCCTGCTTTGGCTGCTTCCATACAGGTATCAGAAGCTGTTAAGCTCCTTGTCGGCAGGACGGTAACCCTAAAAAGCAAGCTTCTTGTGGTTGACCTACTTACTCAGGAATACAACACAATAGTATTTTAAGACTGTCTTAAGCTCAATTAGTTCATACATATTAGGAGAATTAATGATGGCACATTTTATCACCGAAGCATGTATCGGCTGCACTCTGTGTGCAAAAAACTGCCCTGTGGGAGCAATAGTCGGCAAGCTGAAGGAAAAGCATGTAATCAATCCTAAGCGCTGTGTTGACTGCGGTGTTTGCGGCAATGTTTGCAGCAAGTCTGCTATTTTAAACTCGAAGGGTGAGGTTGCTGAAATAACTCCCAAGGCAAAGTGGAAAAAGCCTGTAATTGACTCAGACCTTTGCAGTGCGTGCTCAATTTGTGTCAATTCCTGCGGACGTGACGCACTTGAGATTTCCATGCCGAAGTTCAAGGGCGATATTGATGTTTTTGCACAGCTTGCAAACGAAAAGCTGTGTGTCGGCTGCGGCATCTGCGAGTCCTTCTGTCCTTTACATGCTATTACAATGAAAGCCGGTGATGAACAATGATACTACCAAAGTATGCCGTTATCGACCTTCGTTCCGGCGAGGTGCGGGATTATCCAATTTCAGCGGAGCTGTTTCAGAACTATATAGGCGGCAAGGCGTTGGGCGCAAGGTTGCTTTTTGACCTTTTACCGGTCGGCACTGACCCGCTTTCGGCAGATAACGTTATTATTATTAACACAAGTCCCATGAACGGCACCGGAGCTCCCTCCTCGAGCCGCTTTAACATCACCTTTAAAAATGTTATGACAGGCGGCATTGCATCAAGCAACTGCGGCGGTCAATTCGGCATCATGCTCAAAGCCGCAGGCTATGACGGGATTATCCTTTTAGGCGGTGCTGAAAAGCCCTCATACATTGAAATACTTGATGGTGACATTACCATTAAAGAAGCACAGCATTTATGGGGACTTGATGCTGAAAAGGTTCAGGAAGAATTCAATTCACACTGGGGAAAGCTTGTTATTGGTCCTGCGGGTGAAAATCTTGTTCATTACGCTTGTGCAGTTTCCGGCGAACGCGTTGCAGGACGGTGCGGAGCCGGTGCTGTTTTGGGTGTGAAGAACATTAAGGCAATTGTTGCTTTTGGTACAAAGCGTGTTGAAGTGCACGACAAGGAAAAGTTCGATAAGCACAATAAAAAGTGGATAAACTTTCTTAAAAATCACCCGATGACCGGCAACTCTCTGCCTCGCTATGGCTCGGTGGGCCTGCTTAATAATGCAAACTCCGCTCATGCCTTGCCCACGAAGAATTTCAGCAAGGGTCAGTTTGAAAACTATTCTAAAATTACAGGTGAAACTCTTTCCGAGACACTTCTAACCAGAAACAGCGGCTGCGTGAGCTGCCCCATCCGCTGTGAGCGCCGCGTAATGGTTCGCGGCAAGGAGGTCAAAGGACCTGAGTTTGAAACCGTCGGTCTTTTTGGCTCCAACATAGAAAACGATGATTTAGACTGGATAAACACTGTTAACTATGAAGCAGACATTCTTGGCATGGATTCCATTTCCTTGGGCGGCACCCTCGCCTTTGCAATGGAGCTTCAGGAAAAGGGACTGGCTGACTTCGGTCTGCATTTCGGCTCAAAAGAGGGCGTTCTTGAAGCAATACACAACATCGCCTACGGGATTGACGAAGGTGCAGAGCTGGGACTCGGCAGTAAGCTTTTGTCCGAAAAATATGGCGGCGAGGAATTTGCTGTCCACGCAAAGGGCTTAGAGCTTGCAGCATACGAGCCTCGGCGCTCGGTTGGTATGGGTCTTGGCTATGCAACCTCTAACCGCGGCGGCTGCCACCTAAACGGCGGCTACATGGCGCTTATCGAAACTGTTGGCGTAATATCTGTTGACACGCAAACTCCAAAAGGAAAAGCCGAACTTAACGTCTTTTTCCAAAACATGATGGAGGCTGTTTCCGCCGCAGGCTTCTGCCTGTTCACAGCGCAAGCAGTTGTTCCAGCATTTTTGTTCAGACTTGGTCCTGCCCACCCAGTCACAAGAATGGTGAGCAAGATTTTCATAGCTGCCCGTCCGATTTTGGGCGGTATCTGGAAACTTATGCCCGGGCTTATTCCCTTTAACTCAATGTATCTGTTCCCTCATTCAGAGGCACTAAAGCTTGCTACGGGACTTCCCATAACCTCCGGCAGATTTCTTCAAATAGGCGACCGAGCATACAACACCGAGCGTTTGTTCAATCTTCGGGAGGGACTGACCTCAGAGGACGACAAGCTATGTGACAGGCTCACAAAAATACCCCAGGACTCTGAAAAGCCCGACACCGTCGTTCCCTTGGATAAAATGTTGCCGCGGTATTATAAGGTTCGCGGCTGGGACGAAAACGGCATTCCCACTCCGAAAAAGCTCAAAAAGCTCGGCATTACCGTCACAAATAAGGTGTAAAGTTTGAATGAATTTAAACTTATCTTAATATGCGATTGGCTCTCGCTTGCGCGGATCCGCCGCTCATGCGTACATTTTTATGACCATTTATGGTCTTTTGTAACTTGAGCGAAGTGAAAGGAATGGTCATAAAAATGGCACACGTGAAATACTACGGAGACCTTCGAAAGCTGACAGGAAAGGCTGACGAGGATATTTCCGCCAAAAATCTGTCAGAGCTTCTTTCCATTATCGGCAGGCAATACGGAGCATCCGCAAAAAAGGCTGCTAAGTCCTCTCTTATTGTGGTGGACGATGAAAAGGTTCTTTCAATTAGAAAGGCAGTTTTTAAAGAGGAGTCGCAGGTCGGCTTCTTTCCCATGTGCTGCGGCGGATAATTCTAAATATGAATCAAACTCATTACTTCTTAAGCTGGCGGCAATGCACTTGCTGAAGCAAGCCTATTAGTAAATATCAAAACGGCATGTCCTGTTATAAAAGGGCGTGCCGTTTTTATTTTTGCCATAATTATACTTGATAATCGCTCCAAATTATTAAAATTTCTTTTATACCTATTGACGTGGTAGGTAATAGGTGTTATAATCATACCAACCTACAAGATAGGTGGGTTATGTGTCTCCTCCACCGGCGCTTGGGCAGCGCCGGTCATTGAAGGTAATTAAATTTATATAAAAAGCAGAATGATTTGGAGTGTGATTATATGAAAGTTTACGCAGACAATGCCGCAACAACCTGCATGAGCAAAACCGCAATTAATGCAATGCTTCCTTACTTAGAAAACAACTACGGCAACCCCTCCAGTCTTCACTCTATAGGACAGGAGGCGGCCGAGTCACTAACGGCAGCTCGAGAAACGATGGCAAAATACTTGGGCTGTGAGCCGCGAGAGATTTTCTTCACCTCCGGCGGCAGCGAGGCTGATAATCAGGCAATCGTTTCCGCTGCAAGACTGGGCAGACTTAACGGGAAAAAGCACATAGTTTCCACAGCTTTTGAGCACCACGCAGTTCTACATACTCTGAAGAAGCTTGAAAGAGAGGGCTTTGAAGTAACCCTTCTGGATGTGCATGAGAATGGTATTGTCTCCCCTCAAGAGGTTGCAGATGCCATTCGTGAGGACACCTGCCTAGTAACGATTATGTATGCAAACAATGAAATTGGTACTATTGAGCCTATCTCCGAAATCGGTGCTGTATGCAAGGAAAAAGGCGTGCTTTTCCATACAGATGCTGTTCAAGCGGCAGGTCACATGCATATAAACGTCAAAGATCAAAACATAGACATGCTGTCGCTGTCGGCGCACAAATTTCATGGACCAAAGGGTGTCGGTGCGCTGTATGCTCGGAAAAATATTGTTCTTGCAAACATAATTGAAGGCGGAGCTCAGGAACGCGGCAAGCGAGGCGGTACAGAGAATATTCCTGCAATTATGTCAATGGCGGCAGCTTTCGAAGAAGCATGTCTCCATATTGACGAAAATGCCGAAAAGCTCACTAGAATGAGGGACAAACTGATAACGGAGCTTTCAAAAATCCCTCATTCAATTTTAAACGGTGACAGCAAAAACCGTTTGCCCGGAAACTTCAATATGTGCTTTGAAGGAATTGAGGGTGAATCACTGCTCCTGCTGCTTGACATGAAGGGCGTGTGCGCTTCCTCCGGCTCAGCCTGCACCTCCGGCTCCCTCGACCCCAGCCACGTGCTGCTCGCCATTGGAAGACCCCACGAGATTGCACACGGCTCGCTGAGACTCTCTCTTTGCGAATATAACACCGATGAAGAGATTGACCACATGATAAAAGTAGTACCGGAGGTAGTCGAATACCTGCGAAACATGTCCCCCGTATGGCGGGATCTTAAGGAAGGACGGAGAAGCTATGTTATACAGTGAAAAGGTAATGGATCATTTTACTCACCCCCGTAATGTTGGCATTATTGAAGATGCAGATGGTGTCGGAGAGGTCGGCAACGCAAAATGCGGTGATATTATGAAGATATATCTTAAAATTCAGGACGACATCATAAGCGATGTTAAATTTGAAACCTTTGGCTGCGGCTCTGCAATTGCGTCAAGCTCAATGGCAACAGAGCTGATTAAGGGCAAGCCCGTTTCAGACGCGATGTCACTTACGAACAAGGCTGTTGCAGAAGCATTGGATGGTCTCCCCGCACATAAAATGCACTGTTCAGTTCTTGCAGAAGAGGCAATAAAGGTTGCCCTCAAGGACTATTATGACAAAAATGGAATTGAATATGACCCTGCTCAATTTCCCAACTGCGAGACCTGCGAGCATTGCAGCGAGTAGCTTATAGAACAATTATCAGCTTCACATAAATCCAAGCCTGTGTTATACTGCCTACGGTAAGCGGTATAGAACAGGCACCCATTCCCCCACAGGTGTAACACGGAGGTTTAATTTTATGATGGTTTCTACCAAGGGCAGATACGCTCTGCGAGTAATGGTCGACCTCTCTCAGCACGAGGACGGCTCTTATATTCCATTAAAGGACATTGCCGAGCGGCAGGAAATCTCCCAAAAATACCTTGAGAGTATAATGGTTGTTCTGTCAAAGGCAGGCTTCGTGGATTCCCTGCACGGCAAGGGTGGCGGTTACAAGCTCAACCGCCACCCCGAGGAATACACAGTTGGCAGTATCCTTAAGCTTACAGAAGGCTCGCTTTCTCCCGTTTCCTGCATCGACAGCGGTGAATGCACCTGTCAAAGGTCTTCCGAATGCTGTACCCTGCCTATGTGGACTAAGCTTGACAGACTAATTGATCAATTTTTTGAGTCAATAACAATAGCGGATATTTTAAACGAAGCTGCAAGCCAACAGGTTTTGAATATTTGACGATAAAACGTGAAATGCTCTGTATTGCCGCTTAGGTAGATTACAGAGCAGGAAATATGTAAATTAACTTAAACAGGAGGCTTATTATGAGCGATAAAGAGAAAGTCCTCGAAGCGATGGAAAAATCAGGGCAAGCCATGAGCGCCGGTCAGATTGCCGAGGTATCCGGTATTGACAGAAAGCTTGTTGACAAGGCCATGTCAGAGCTTAAAAAAGAAGAGAAAATTGTTTCCCCCAAAAGATGCTACTGGGAGCCTAAGAAATAAAACAGTTCTGTTTTATTAAAAAATAATATAACGGCGCTTTGCGCCATTAAAACTGTCCGAGACAGTTTTAATAAATACATTTACCGCGGCGGACAAGCTCCGTCGCGGTCTTTTCATTATGCGTCATCAGATTTAAAAATAATATCAAGCTCAGTTGATTTTGACAAATTTTGTGACGATTTTTTGTTGTCCATTTGTTCAATCTTGGGTTGACTCTTATCATTCAATATGATATTTTTATATTGAACAGTTGGTAAATAAAATTTATACAAATTACTAAGGAGTGAAGCATATGTCTGATGCACTTAAAAGCACACAAAAGGCTCTCACAAAGGCTTTCCCCCGAACCGAAGAGGGCCTTGCTCAGCTATTACACGCACAGCTTTATTTCAAGTACATTCCCCTTTACATTTATCACATGCGCGACGGCATAAATAAGTTTTTAGCTGAGCCAATGGAGAATAATAAGCCTATAGGTGAAATGTATGATCAAGTAGACGAGCTAATTAAAACCGTCGTAAACCACACAGGAGCAGGAGCAGCCGACCCGGAAACAAACGTTTATCATGCAAAGGTACTGCGTCTGGAGGATGCTCAGCAATTCTTTCAGCTTGAAGAGGATTTGGATTTGGGCGAATTGCCAAAATCAATTATTCCATATGAGCACGCAAGGCGCATATTGATTGAAAACCCGGAAAACATTGCAGTTATTGATTGTGTTTGCCGCACACTGCGCGGTGAAAAGGGCTGCTACCCCCGTGACGTTTGCATACTTATCGGTAACCCGTGGGTGGACTGGGTAGCCGAGCGCGTTCCAGAAATGCATCCGCGCCGTATCACACAGGAGGAGGCACTGGACATTCTCAAGAAAGCCCATGAGCGCGGAGATGTTCACGCTGCGTTCTTCAAGGATGCCGCAGCAGGACGCATGTACCACATCTGTAACTGCTGTTCCTGCTGCTGCACAGCCCTTGTAGCCCAAAACTATATAAATGCGCCCATGTTTGGCGGCAGCGGTTATGTTGCTGAAATTGACACAGAAAAATGCGTAAAATGCGGTCAGTGCGTAGGAAACTGCAACTTTATGGCAATTACCCAAAATGAAGATAAAACCATTTTAGTGGATAATACCACATGTATGGGCTGCGAGGCCTGTGCAACTAAGTGTCCTGCAAAGGCAATTTCCATGAAGCTGCAAAACGAAAGCAAGCTTGCACCCCTGGATTTGAAGAAGCTGAGAGAGAAGCTCTAAGCTCCTGTTTTTCTTCAACATCAGAACATTACTATGCTATTATCAAAAGTTTTGTGGGTTTTAAAGATATTAAAAGGGATAGGCTTAAGCCTATCCCTTTTACCATGTCACTATGAAAAAGTATGCAGTGAAAATTATAATTATAGTAGAAAGTGTACTCGTTTCTATACATCCACACCTAGTTCCAATTCATCCTCATCACTTCTGCCGGTTTCAACAAATCCAGTTTGTTTATATAAATTATATGCAACTTCATTGCTAGGATTACAAGTAATTAGAACTGTTTTTGAGGCTCCGAAAGGTTTTGTGGAAATGTAGCTGAGAACGCATCGCAATGCACGTTTACCATACCCATTTCTCTGAGAATCTTTATCTATCATCATGTGCCAAATATTATACACTTCTTCATCATAATCATAGATAACCATCACATACCCGACCATTTTATCATCCGCATAAATACCAAATGGCACACATTGGCTGTAATAAACATAAGCCTGTGCAAGGCTGCGAATAGGATGCGAAACATACTTCTCTTGTCCTGCTGCTAATTTTAAGTTAAAACAATCCATGAAATTAGCTTCATCAATTTTCTTTAAGGCAATATTGTTCATAAATATCCTCCAAAATTCGGGGAGGGTTAATTCACAGACGCCCTCCTGTTTGTGTAGCTTCGGTCGTTTTTAACCATCATAATGAACAACTCCTTTTCAATTGTAATATCTATAATTAACACAGAAAATCTGTGGGAGCATACGAATAATTCTTGTTATCAGCATCGCATAAAAAAACAGACTGAAATATATACAATCTGCATTTATTTCAGCCTGACAATTGTGGAGCTACTGGTCAGAATCGAACTGACAACCTTCTCATTACGAGTGAGATGCTCTGCCATTGAGCCACAGTAGCAAATGAATTACGGTGTTTAATCGCATGTTTTTGATTATACATTGTTAACTTTTGCTTGTCAACTCCTTTGTCTTTTTATCCCACTGTCATGCGCCCAAAGAAGCAGGCACATGACAGTGAGCTTATTACAGCTGATTACAGCTCTTCAGCAAGCTGTGTTGCTTGTGCTATTGCATCGGATATTTTTCCCGGCTGAACGCTGTCGCCTATGTTATATACATTTACGCCCAACTCCTTTAGCTCATCATACAAAGCTACGTTGGGTACAGAACCAACAGCAATGACTATTGTATCGCATGGGAACTTTAAATCAATAAGCTTTTCGGGCTCAGCAACACCAGTTTCTCGTTCCCTCGCCTTCTGTTCACGGGTCTTTTGCTCAACTGCTTCAACAAAAACTCCGCTCTCATCAACAGAAATAAGCTTTGCAAAGGGATATCGTTTAACGCCAAATCTGTCAAGCTCCTTAAAAAGAGGCCATGCAGTGCCCTGCTCAAAACCTAAGCCGATTTTCTGCATGTCTATTACAGTGATGCTTCGGTCACATTTGTCAAGGAGTGACAGAACCTTTTCAACGCTTTCGCTTCTTTGGGACAGCATGAAATAGACCTGTTCAGGTGTCTGTGCTGCCTCGCGTGCCATGTACTGAGCACACTCGCAGCCAACAGCACCGCCACCGATAACCAAAACATTTTTGCCTGCAACTACCTTTCCGTTCAGAATATCGGAGGCAGTACAAACATTAATTCCGTTGCACGCAGGAAAAGAAATTTCCTTCGGTGTGCTGCCTGAAGCAACCACAACAGCATCAAAACCGGCTGATTTTATTTCCTCGGAAATTGCAGGCTTGTTTAAAACAAGCTCAACGCCTGTTTCTTTCATCATCACCCTATGGTAGTCCACAAGGTTTTCAAATTCACGCTTTGAAGGCACAGCCGCAGCCAAATGAACCTGTCCGCCAATCCGATCTTCCTTTTCCCAAACCGTGACCTCATGTCCCTTTTGGGCAGCACATACCGCAAGCTCACATCCCGCAGGACCTGCGCCGACTACAAGTATTTTCTTTGGACAAGTTTCCGTGCTATCCTTCTTTTCAGATTCTCTGCCGACCTCTCCGTTTACAAGGCACTCAACAGGCATTGCAAAAAAGGTCTTTGCAAGGCAGCCTTGGTTGCAGGCAACACAGCGGCGAATTGTTTCCGCCCGTCCCTCAAGTGCCTTTTTCGCCCAGTCAGGTTCAGCAATAAACGGACGCCCAACGCTTACTATATCTGCCTCGCCTGTTGCTAGAATTTTCTCGGCAAGAGCAGGGTCATTGATGCGGTTGCTCGCTGCAACAGGTATGGAAACAGCAGCCTTGACAGCAGAAGCAAGATATGTAAAGCCGCCCCGCGCCACATCACCTGTTAGCTGCGGAATAACCGTTTCGTGCCAACCGCCTGTGACATTTATCATGTCAACACCCGCTTGCTCCATCATTTTGGCAAATGCTACTGCATCCTCGTTTGTGTTGGACTGCGGAACGAAGTCGTTTCCTGCAATTCGAATGCAAATGGGATAATCCGTACCCACTGCTTCACGAACTGCCGCTACTACTTCTCTTGCAAATCGCGTGCGATTTTCCCATGAACCGCCGTATTCGTCTGTGCGCAGATTTGTTTTTGGTGAAAGGAACTGGCAAATTAAATAGCCTGCCGATGCTGAAATCTCAACTGTGTCAAACCCCGCCTTTTTTGCTCTTTCGGCAGCAAGTGCCCACTTTCGGATTATTTCATGCAACTGCTCTATAGTTGCTTCCATTGGCATTTCCTTTGTAAATCTGCTGAACACCGCCGACGGGGCAAGTGCTTCCCTGCCGTCATTTGCAATCTGATGTGCATATGCACCCGCATGATAAAGCTGAACTCCCACACGAGCTCCGCGCTCGTGCATACCGTCTGTAAATTCCTTATATCCTGAGATAAAATCGTCGGTTTGCAGGCTCATCATTCCTGGGGAGCCGCCATATTCGTCAAATCGGCAGCCGCCTACAATAACCAGCCCTGCTCCGCCCTGAGCACGTCTCCAGTAAAACTCGTTGAATTTCTCGTTGGCATACCCATCCATGTTGTACATAAGGTGAATTGCCGGCATAACTATGCGGTTTTTTATTTCAAGCTTGCCGATTTTTATTGGCTGAAACAATCTTTCAAACTGCATTTTGCTCTCCTCTTTTCCAATCAAGCCGCAAAAACCTCCCTTGCAGGAGGTTTTTGCTTTTTTAATAATTATGCGTTCCAGTCGTTGATTTTTGCTGCAATCCAATCAGTAAGTGCGGGAACGCCTTCACCGGTCTTTGCGGAGATTTCAAACAGCTTGATATCGGGGTTGAGTTTTGTAACTCGCTCACGCACTGCATCGGAGTCAAAGTTAAAGTAGGGCTTAACGTCAATCTTGTTAATTACAAGCGCATCCACCTTTGAGAACATAAGCGGATACTTGAGAGGCTTATCATCGCCTTCAGGAACGGACAGAAGCATAATCTCAAAGGAGGCACCTGTGTCGAATTCAGCAGGGCAAACAAGGTTGCCGACGTTTTCAAGGATAGCAAAATCAACATCTGATGTACCCATGGCATCAATTCCGCTTTCTGTCATTCCTGCATCAAGGTGGCACATTCCGCCTGTGTGAAGCTGTATAGCTTTAACGCCTGTTGCAGCAATTGTTTCAGCGTCAACTGCGGAGTCAATGTCTGCTTCCATAACGCCGATTCTGAATTGGTCGCGAAGCTGCTCAATAATGCGCAGAACTGTGGTAGTTTTGCCCGAGCCGGGAGAGGACATCAAGTTCATAAGGCAGGTCTTCTCGCCCTTAAGTCTCGCTCTGAGCTTGTCTGCCTGTAGGTCGTTGTTCTCATACACGCTCTTTTTGATTTCAAATATTCTTACCTTGTCCATATTAATTTCCTTTCAAAAACAAATAAATTTTAATTATTCAGCCTTATATCATAGCCGCAAGCGGCGTAATGCTATATACTTTTTTCTTTAAGCGCTGAGAAAGCCTTTCATAATTAACGCATTCGGTAGAGTGATAAATTCCGTCAGGACATACCGAATTCCTGCATTCTTCGATAAAAGGTGCTTCTGGAAAGTCCAAGATACTCAGCAGCCTTTGTTTTATTGTTGCGGCACTTTCTCAGTGCCATCTCAAATTTTTCCTTTTCATCCATGCCGTAAATATCAAAGGGCACGCTCATAGGAGGCTGCTCATCAACTGCATTTTCCATGAAATAGTCACCAAGGTAGCTATGTATTTCCTTTTCGCCGATTAAGGTTTCCTCATGAGTGCTTATGATACCCTCAAGCAGATTCTGAAGCTCACGTATATTTCCGGGCCATGAGTATCGTCCCAAAAACTCCAACGCACTTTTTGAAAGCCGTATATCCGGCTTTCCCATGCGGGTGCAGAGTTTTTTTATAAAATAGTCAGCAAACAGAAACACGTCCCCCCCCCTGTTTTTAAGCGGCGGGATGTTAATTCGAATTATACTCAAGCGATAAAACAAATCCTCACGGAAAAGCCTTTGTTCAATCAGTTCCTTTAGGTTTTTGTTTGTAGCGGCAATTATACGAACATCAACCTCTATAAGCTTGTTTCCGCCGACCTTTCGGAAAGTTTTTTCTTCAAGTACACGCAACAGAACAGACTGCACCTCCATGGGCATGTCACCGATTTCGTCTAAAAACAAGGTTCCGTGGTTTGCAATTTCAAATTTGCCCACAGATCCTTCCCGTTTTGCACCTGTGAAAGCACCGCTTTCATAGCCGAAAAGCTCACTGGCGATAAGCTCCTTTGAGAATGCAGCACAGTTTATTGCAACAAAGGGCTTATGACTTCTTTTGCTTGAGTTATGAATAGCCTGCGCGAAAACATCCTTACCAACTCCGCTTTCGCCTTGGATAAGGATGTTACTGTCAGACAATGCAGCAATTTTGCTGCGCTTAACAGTTTCCATCATAAGCTCGTTTTCGCCTATAATGTCATTAAAAGAAAATCTCGCGTTATTATCTGTATATTTAGGAGCAAGCTTTCCGGCCTTGTTATTGGTGCTGAAGGAAATAGTAATGCCGTCAGGGTGAAATTGGTTTTCCTTATATGTAGAGGTGCTGATATTAACATACACCTTTCCGGTTTTTACCACAAGCTGCATTGACTTATCGTCAACACATTTTTTTGTGTTAATAATGTTCCAAAATTCCCTGTTGTCAGGCATGGGCAGAATCAGCTCATCCAATGACAGGTGGTAAGAATCTGTTTTATTCAAGCCGAGAATTTTAAAAACCTGGTCGTTGATGATAACAACCTCATATCTGCCCTTGTTCTGGCGGAGAAAAACAGAACCTGAATCCTCATCCCCGTTAACGAAGATGTCGATGCTCTGAAACAGGAACATGTCCAGTTCTATGGTTCTGGCAAGGGTCATTACAACCGAACGCAAAAACGGATCGGCCTTTTCAACGGGTATTGCTATCACTATGCTGCCAAACAAATCTCCTTCGTTAAGAAAAATCGGTGAATAATAATATGAGCCGTCAACCAAAAAACGTGAATAGTTGTAGCAGCCCTCCATGTCATAGTATTGCTTGAGTCTCGCGCCAAGAGAAAACGGGTTTGTGCCGATGCTTTCCTCAGACCACTTTGCACCGCATTTGATGCCACATTCGGTCAGCCAATCCTCCTGTCCCGAATTTCCGTAAATTCGGAGCAAAACACCGTCCTTGTTAAAAAGCAGCACACGCATATCTGTGTCAACACTGTTTTCAATAAGGTAGTTCACGGCCCAGTCCGAGCATATTGTAAGACGCTTGTAGGTCTTTTTGGTTCTTTCAAGCTCACCTGAGGTCAACTCCTTGGGAAGTGCTCTTGAATAGTCGATATTAAAGGCTTCACTGCGTTTCCATGAGTTTGCAATGTTCTTATCCAAATACTCCTCGGATACGCTGCCCTCATGCAGGCTTATCCAGTTTTCAAGATTCTGCTGTTTGCGCATAATAAAAACTGTTCCTTTCTAACGACAACAAATGTTAAAATCAAAAATTACAATTTGTGAGCGTCATTTATACTGACATATTCACGATTACTTGACTAAAAACAGTAAGTTAAAAACTCAAGCTCAATTAAAATGTTTTTATATGGGTTTTTCTAAAATCCAAAATCACACTATATTTCTTAATAAAATTATACCACAGAATGTCTCACTAAGCAAGCTGAATTACACAATAATAATACATTTTGACACATCTATAACACTCTTTTCGTCTATTATTTACATATACTTACATATTGCTGTTACTAAAAGGAGAAACTGTCTCATAAAGTCATGGCAAATTAGGTTTTACGTCTTATTATCTCGCCCATAAAGGGGCCGCATCTGTACAAACACTTGTTTTCTCAGGCTTATTGGTATATACTGCAATGCAAGATATACTGTAGTCGTAAGGCAAATTGCTTTTGTCTTCGCTGCCCTGTCAGATAAAATAGCTATTGTAACGGAGGAACAAAAAATGTCATTGACTCAAGAACGCATTGACGAGCTTAATGAGCTTTGCCGTGTGTTTCGCATTGACGTACTGAAGTCTGTCCACAGTATTCAGTCCGGTCATCCCGGCGGCTCATTGTCCGTATGCGAAATTCTAACCCTGCTGTATCAAGAAATTATGAATGTGGATGCATCCAAACAAGACGACCCCAACCGTGACCGTCTTGTTTTATGTAAGGGACACGCGGCTCCCATGCTTTATCGCAACCTTATAGAAAAGGGATTTTTACCTGCCGGCAGCATGACCACCCTTCGCCGCATCAACAGTCAGCTTCAAGGGCACCCATCAATTCATACTCCGGGCGTTGAAATGTCCTCCGGGCCTCTGGGAATAGGTCTTTCTGCAGCACAGGGCATGGCATTGGGACTTAAGCTCAACAACAGTTCTGCAAGAGTTTTTGCAGTTCTGGGTGACGGTGAACTTAACGAGGGTGCTGTTTGGGAAGCAGCTATGTCTGCACCCAAATTCAAGCTCAACAACCTAACCGCCGTTGTTGATTCAAACAAGGTTCAGCTTGACGGTACAACTGACGAAGTAATGCCCCTGCGTGACCTTGAAGGTAAATGGCGTGCTTTCGGTTGGAATGTCATCCGCTGTGACGGTCATGGCATCGCAGCATTGTACAATGCCTTTGAAGCAGCAAAAACCCATACCGAAGGCCCCACAGTTGTAATTGCAGATACCGTAAAGGGTAAGGGCGTATCATTCATGGAAGGCAAAGCGGCGTGGCACGGAAAGGCTGTTGCAGACGCAGAGCTTGCACAGGCTATTGAAGAACTCGGAGGTGAGAAGTAATGTCTAAATCAATCAGAGAGGTTTACGGCAGCGTGTTGGCAGAGCTTGCCGAAACCAACAAAGACATCGTTGTGTTGGACGCTGACCTTTCAGGTTCTACCAAAAGCGGGATTTTCGGCAAAGCACACCCTGAGCGCTTCTTTAACATGGGTATAGCCGAAAGCAACATGGTGGCAACCGCCGCCGGTTTGTCCACAACCGGCAAAATTCCTTTCGTCAACACCTTTACGGTTTTTCTAACCACTATAGGTCTTATTTCAACTCGTGCGCAGGTTTGCTACGGTAATCTAAACGTTAAATTCGGCGGAGCGTATTGTGGCATGTCTGATGCCTTTGACGGCACAACACATCACGCCACTGAGGATATAGCTGTTATGCGAAGCCTTCCTAACATGACAGTTATTGTTCCCTCCGATGCTGCAAGCACCCGTTGGGCAACAACCTACGCAGCAGAAAAGCAGGGTCCAGTTTATCTTCGTCTTTCCCGTGACGTTTATCCGGATTTGTACGATGAAAGCTCAAAATTCGAGTGCGGAAAAGGCTCCATTGTACGTGATGGCACCGATGTAACAGTAATTGCCTGCGGTCTACTGGTTCACAAAGCCATTGAAGCAGCGCAACAGCTTGAACAGAAAGGCATTTCTGTTAGAGTTGTCGATATGTACAGCATAAAGCCAGTTGACAAGGAGCTAGTAATGAAATGTGCAGAGGAAACCGGCGCAATCGTCACAGCCGAAGAGCATAATATATATGGCGGTTTGGGCAGTGCTGTTTCCGAGGTTCTTGCACACGCCGGTGCAGGCGTTCCCACCGAGTTCGTGGGAATTCAAGACACCTTCACAGAAAGCGCACCATACAAGGAGCTTCTTGCAAAATACGGTGTCGACGCAAACGGCGTAATAGTTGGGATTGAAAAAGCTTTGGCAAGAAAATAAATAGCTTTTTAATGCTTTGGGTGACTAATCAGATAATTCCATGTTGCCCAAAGCATTTATTATTAAAACTGTCTCTACAGTTTTAATGGTACACAGTGCCGTTATGCTAATATTTTAATATAACAGATACTGTTTTATTAAAAAAGCCTGTGTTTTCAACCACTTTTCGCCTACTGAAAAAATATGTCGGAAAATCAAAAAAAATCAAAAAATGGTATTGACACATTAAGGGTTATTTAGTATAATAACTCTTGCCCGTTCCGAAAAAAACTTAAGTTTTTTGAAGTTCGTAACAAATGGCGGCGTAGCTCAGCTGGCTAGAGCACTCGGTTCATACCCGGGGTGTCACCGGTTCAAATCCAGTCGCCGCTACCAAAATGGGAGTGCAGCAGCGCTCCCAAGTATATGGCCCGTTGGTCAAGTGGTTAAGACACCGCCCTTTCACGGCGGTAACATGGGTTCGAGTCCCGTACGGGTCACCACAGTTTTGGGAAGCGCTGGCGCTTCCCATTTCTTCTATGGAGGCTTAGCTCAGCTGGCTAGAGCGCATGCTTCACACGCATGAGGTCGATGGTTCGAGCCCATTAGTCTCCACCAAAAAAGTCCTGTAATCTCAATGGTTACAGGACTTTTTGTCTTTTTTAAAAGTCATTACAAAGTGAATTCAGCTCGATATTTAGCTCGAGAGTTCTCTATATGAGCCTAATCGGTTTCCACATAAAGTGCTGCAAAAATTCATGTTGTATTTACGTGAAAACTTTATCTGTTGTTTTTGCTGTTTATTGCAAATTGCTCTGACGACCGTTTATTATTCTGCACAGATTTTTAAGGACCAATTTTGACTTATAAAAAAAGCAGCACGCACTGCTGACAAGCAGTGCGTGCTTATATTCGCTTATTTTCCTAGATAGGCTTTTTTGACAGCTTCGTTTTCAAGCAGCTCCTTGCCCTTGCCGGACAATGTAATCTGACCTGTTTCCATAACATAGCCTGTGTTGGCAGTGTGCAGTGCCATATTGGCGTTTTGTTCTATAAGGAGAATCGTTACTCCGCGCTTATTGATTTCCTTGATAATAGAGAAAATATCGCGCACAATCAGCGGAGCCAGTCCCAAGGACGGCTCATCCATCATAAGCAGCTTAGGGCGGCTCATAAGCGCACGTCCTACCGCAAGCATCTGCTGCTCGCCTCCGGACAAAGTCCCTCCAGGTTGCCACGAACGCTCACGCAGGCGCGGAAAAAGGCTGTAGACCCACTGTAAATCTTCGTTGATATCATCTTTACGCAGATATGCACCAATTTTAAGATTTTCTTTTACGGTAAGATCCGAAAAAATTCGTCTTCCCTCCGGAACAAGTGTAACTCCGCTTTTTACTATGTCAACAGAATCCTTGCCGGTAATGTCCTTGCCCTCAAAAAAAATCTTACCGGACGACGGCGTTACAAGACCGGCAATTGAGCGAAGTGTTGAGCTTTTACCGGCACCGTTTGCTCCAATCAATGTTACTATGTCGCCTTTAGGTACATCAAATGAAACACCTTTAACCGCCTCAATGCCGCCGTAGTTTACTCGCAAATCTTTAATGCTGAGAATTGTCTCGCTCATTCTGCCACCCCCAGATATGCATCAATCACGCGGGTATCCGCTTGTACGTATTCAGGTGTTCCGTCGCAGATGAGTTTACCAAAGTCGATAACATATATGCGGTCGGAAAACTGCATAACCAAATCCATATGATGCTCAATCATAAAAATAGTAAGACCGTATTTGTTTTTGATTTCAACAATAAATTCGCCCAGTTCCTGCGTCTCCTGTGGATTCATTCCCGCAGCAGGCTCGTCAAGCAGCAAAAGCTCCGGCTCAGTAGCCAATGCGCGTGCAATTTCAAGTCTTCGCTGCAAACCATAGGGCAGGCTGGTTGCAAGGTCATTTGCATACTGCGCAAGATTTTGCTCTTCGAGAAGCGCCATTGTTTCCGCACGCATACGCTCCTCCTCAGAATGACTGATGCGAAGAGTTGCGGAGAAAACGTTTTGCTTTGCTCTCATATGCTTTGCCGTGAGAACGTTATCAAAAACGCTCATGCTATGCCACAGGCGTATATTCTGGAAGGTACGCGCAATACCCAGCCTTGTGATTTGGTCAGGAGTCGGGTCGATAGTTTTTTGACGGCTATAAACACCAGCATTTTCTCCGGCATATTGCTTTTTCATTTTCCCCCTGGGATGGTTTGCAACGATTACCTTGTCTTTATAAGAAACCATACCGTTAGTAGGCTCATAAACTCCTGTAATACAGTTGAATGCCGTGGTCTTACCTGCACCATTTGGTCCAATCAAAGCTACTATTTCACCCTTATTAACCTCCAACGAGAGGTTATTGACTGCAACAACACCGCCGAATTGCATTGTAACATCCTTCATTTTAAGGATGTTCTGCTTATTTTTTTCCGGCATCAGCATTCACCTCCCCTTTTGCTTTTTTCTTTAGCTTTAGCTTCTCAAACGGTCTGGTGAATGAAATTTCCTTGTCGCCCATAATTCCCCTTGAAAAGAACAGCACAATTACCATGATTATTATTGAAAAAACAAGCTTACGGAAACCCTGCCGGAACACCGTTGCAGAGGTTATTCCAAGGAAGCTGCCCGAATCCAAGCCGCGAAGCCACCACTCCGACAAAGTTATATAGATAAAGCTTGCAACAACAGAGCCAGAAATTGAGCCTATGCCGCCAATAACAACTATAAGAAGTATCTCATATGTCATTGCGCTGGTAAATGCTGACGCTTGAACAGTGTACTGGTACATAGCAAGCAAAGCGCCCGACACACCCGCGAAAAACGAGCTGATAACAAAGCTCATTTCCTTATGCTTTAGAAGATTAATGCCCATAGCCTCAGCGGCTATCTCATCATCACGGATTGCTTTGAAGGCACGACCGTAGGATGAGTTGATAAGCAGCATAATCAGCGCTATACAGACTCCTGCTATTATAAACACAAAGAAAGTAGGAGGCACAGGAATATCCGTGAAAGGTATTTTCACGTCTGTAAGATCAAGATAGCTGCGCATCGGGTTTGCTCCGTTTGTAACAGGTCCGAGACCCGACCACTGACACACAGCTCTAATAATTTCCGCAAAGCCAAGTGTCGCAATTGCCAAATAGTCTGACTTAAGCTTTAGTACGGGCAAGCCTATTAACGCTGCCAAGATTGCAGCAACAATTCCGGCTGCAATTATCCCGAGAATAATGCCTGTGTCAAATTTTATTGCGCAGTCGAAGTAGACAAATACGCTTTTTGACAGCTTAACCTCAGTGGGCATTGTTAAGACGGCATAGGTGTAGGCACCGATGAGCATAAAGCCTGCCTGCCCAAGGGAAAAAAGACCCGTGAAGCCATTGAGCAGGTTCATAGACACAGCAACCAAGGAATATATGGCGGCTTTTTTTAAAACTGTAAAGAATATAAGGTTGGGGCTTAAGGTTTTTTCAAGTGTCAAAACGGCAATGTAGACTGCGGCAATAAACGCCATTATTAGCCACAGGTCCATTTTATTTTTCTTTTGCATAGTTTACCTCCTCAAACCTTATCCGTTGACTTCTCGCCAAACAGACCGGTGGGCTTAACAAGAAGGATAATTATGAGCAGGACGAAAGTAAACGCATCAGAGAAGGTTGTCCAGTCGGTTGCATAGCCGAATATTTGGGTTCCGCCTTTGATGATATTTTCACATATGCCGATGATAAACGCACCGACGACAGCGCCAGGTATGCTTCCTATTCCTCCGAATACTGCTGCAACAAAGCACTTGAGTCCGGGCATAGCGCCGGAAGTTGGCTGCACAGATGCGTAGTTTGTAAAGTAAAGCATAGACCCGATTGCGGCAAGCAGAGAGCCGATAATGAAAGTAAAGCTGATAACGGTATTAACCTTAATTCCCATAAGGCGGCTTGTTTCAAAGTCTTTTGATACAGCTCGCATTGCCATGCCGATTTTCGTGTACTTTATGAAAAGTACAAGTACTATAACAAGAACTATAGTTAGTATAGGTGTGATAACAGTGACCATCTTTGTGGGTGCATCCCAAATAACGATGTTTTTTGACAGCCAAGGGATAGCAGGATAGACCTTCGGCAGTCCGCCAGTAAAATAAAGCGCGGCGTTTTGCAGAAGATATGAAACACCAATAGCACTTATCATAACGGACATACGGGGGGCGCTGCGCAGGGGCTTATAGGCAACACGCTCAATAACAAAGCCTAAAACCACAGTTAAAACCAACACCAATGGTATTGCAATGTAAAACGGTACCCATGTTGAAATAAACACCATCATAAGTCCAGCCCACATAAACACATCTCCGTGAGCAAAGTTTATAAGACGCAGAATGCCATAGACCATTGTGTAGCCTATAGCAATAAGCGCATATTGTCCTCCTACCGAGATACCCGATAGTATATAGGATAAATTATTGTGCAGAAAATCTATCATTTTTATGACCATTCCTTTCGTATAGGTCAAGTCACAGAATGGCCAAAGGAATGGTCATCATGTGCCGTTTGCGGCTGCTCGTATAAGCGGGCAAAATTCAAGTAGATTTGTTCGTGCCTTCTGTTGCTTTATCTGCCTCCATTGAGGCTGCCTCAAAAAAAAGCGGCCCGCGCTCCCTTTTGAGGCAGCCCAATTTTCGAATTAGAAAACCACAAGGCGGCGGGGGCCGGTGTGACCCCCGCCGCGAGGTTCTATTTTTTATTAGCCAATGGTAATGGCGGGCAAGTCAACCCAAACGCCATTTTCATTGTCACAATGCTTTACATATGCAGTGTTAATAATGGCATCGCCATTGGTCTGGTCAAGGGCAATGTGTCCGGAAACGCCGTCAATTTCTGTTTTCCACATTACATCCATAACTTTAGCGGAATCTACGCTGCCTGCATTCTTCAAAGCCTCAAGTGCAAAGAAATATGCGTCATAGCCCATTGCGGAAACTGCTGCAACTGTGTCGTCGCCGCCGTTATTTGCAAGGCGTGTGGAGTCGGCCTTGACCCACTCCTTGAAGCCGTTGTCAAATTCGGGAACGGTATTCTGTGCATAGAAGGTTGTTACGGTGACATCAACATCCTTACCCTTTGCCGCTTGGAGAATTACATTTGAGTCCCAAGTGTCGCCTGCAAGTATGGGCATTTTGAGTCCCTGAGAAACTGCCTGGTCAATGATAAGCTGAGCAGAAGCTGTTGAAACAGGAGCGAAGAACACTTCGCAGCCCTGATTTTTGGCATTTGCTATGTAAGATGTGAAGTCAGAGTTATCCTTGGGATATGTGTCCTTAACACACTCACCGCCTGCTGCTGTGAAAGCGTCATAGAAGCACTGGACAAGGTTGGTAGAATAGTCATCGCCAAGCTGAGACAGGCAGTAAGCCTTCTTAGCACCCAGCTCGCTGGAGGCGTAGTTTCCTAGGATTGTGCCTTGGAACGGGTCAATGAAGCAAATGCGGAAATAATACTTGTTGCCTTCGGTTACAAGCTGATTTGTGCAGGTTATACCGAGAACGGGGATGTTTGCAGCTTCAAATGTAGGACCACCAGCAATGGAAACACCGGAGCCGTAGGAGCCGAGAACGATGGAAACACCGGCAGATACCAGAGTGGACGCAGCGGAAGGTGCCTTATCGTTTGCGGACTCGTTGTCAGCGCTTACGAGCTGAACATCATAGGTTACGCCACCGATTTCTACTGTGGGGCACTTCTCGTTTGCGTACTGTACGCCGAGTGCCTCCTGCTTGCCGCCGGCACCGTTTTCGCCGGATGCAGGCTCAAATACGCCGATTTTAACAACAGGGTTGCCGGATGAAGGTGCTTCGGTTCCGGGTTCTGCGGATGCTTCCGGTGCCTTTGCTGTGCAGCCTGCAAAAGCAGCGAAAATCATCAAGCAAGCAAGTGCAAGAGCTAAATACTTTTTCATTTCTTATCCTCCGTATTATTCGCAAACTATTGTTTGCTTTTATGTATTGTCCGCAATACATGGACAAATGTCCGCGAGCAATCACGTTATGTATTATAGCGCATTAAATCGCTGTTTGCAAGAAAAAATTAGCAAAAAATTCATAATTAATTGCAGATATAGTATTATCTACAGAACTGTTCACTAATTATTGTCGATATGCGGTATTGAGTGCTTTATCAAAGAGAAAAATCATAGAATATATTTAAACTATTTTTCAACAGCTCATGAAATAATAGTTTTCACATGAACGAATTCACAAATAATTGATAGACTTTATGTTTTCATCATGTTATACTTGTTCAAATTTTATATGTATTATTAGGAGGATTCATCTTGGACCCAATATTTTGGCAACTTCTGCTTCAGCTTATTTTAATTTGCTTAAATGCCGTTTTTGCCTGTGCTGAAATTGCTGTTCTTTCAGTAAACGACGCAAAGCTTGCACGACTTGCCGCAGACGGCAACAGGCGTGCAGTGCGTCTAGCCCGTCTCACCTGCCAGCCCGCACGATTTTTAGCTACCATTCAGGTTGCAATTACTCTATCCGGCTTTTTAGGAAGCGCATTTGCTGCCGACAACTTTTCCGAGCGCCTTGTTGGTTGGCTCATAGGCTTGGGAGTAAAAATTCCTGTTGCAACACTTGATACCATTTCAGTAATAATCATAACTCTTATCCTATCATACTTCACTCTTGTATTTGGAGAATTGGTTCCAAAGCGCATTGCTATGAAAAAGGCAGAAGCTCTTGCTTTGGGTCTTTCGGGTCTTATTACATTTATATCCAGATTTTTCTCCCCCATTGTATCCTTACTTACTGCTTCGACAAACGGTATTTTGCGTCTGTTCGGAATTGACCCCAACGCTGAGGAGGATGACGTAAGTGAGGAAGAAATTCTGCTCATGGTAGATGCAGGCAGGGACAAGGGCGTAATTGATGTGGACGAAAGAGAGTTCATCCAAAAAATATTTGAATTCGACGATATGACAGTTGGCGAGATTGCAACGCACCGCACAGATGTCTCCATATTATGGGCTGATGAGTCTCCAGAGGAATGGGAAAGCACCATACGGGAAAGTCACCACTCCCACTACCCTGTTTGCGATGAAACCGTTGATAACGTTGTGGGTGTGCTGAACGTTCGTGACTTTCTGCTTCTGTCTGACAAAAGCAAGGAGAGCATACTTATGTCGGCGCTCAGACCTGCGTACTTTGTGCCCGAAGGAGTTTATGCAGATGTTCTCTTCCGGCAAATGAAAGCAGAACGCAATCATTTTGCAGTTGTTTTGGACGAGTATGGCGGAATGCTGGGCATCGTTACAATGAATGACCTTTTGGAGCTTCTTGTGGGTGATTTGGATGATAACTCCATTTTCAGCGAAGAGCCGGAGGAGATTGAAATGATAGACTCCGGTACGTGGAAAATCCGTGGAACCGCATCACTTGATGACGTTGCCGAAAAGCTTGAGATTTCACTTCCCATTGATGAATATGAAACCTTTGGTGGTCTTGTTTTCGGTTCATACGGCTCTGTTCCCGATGACGGGGCAGAAATCGAATTGGACGCCTGTAACCTGCACATAAGGGTCACTCAAATTAAGGCTCACAGAATTGAAAAAGCCATAGTTTGCAAGCTTGTGCCTCAAGAATAAATAGAACAAAGCTCCGCCTTTCGGCGGAGCTTTGTTCTATTTAAGGTTATCCATAATACGGCAAATAAGGTCGGTTCTTAAAAATGGTGTGATCATATAGTAGCCGTCTATGTAGTCATACATGCTTTTTGCAATGTCTGTTGTTAAAGACACCGCAAGCTCTCCTGCCTGCTTCTTGTCAAGCCCCTCATACTTTTTCACTATCTCATCACACACTGATATTCCGGCAATTTCACTGTTCATGAAGCAGGCATTTCTGTGAGATACGATGGGCATAACGCCGCCAATCAGCTTGCCTGACAGTTCTTTTCTTGCAATTTTCAGGTTTTCAAGTGCCCTTTCCGAATGTACAGGCTGTGTAAGAAAACCGTCAAGCCCGCCGGACAGCTTATCCTTTGCGTGGCGAAGCTGAATGTCAAAGTTGACCGCATTAAGATTGAGTGCTCCGAAAACGCGGAAGCTGCCTCTGCAAAGCTCCTCACCAAGCTGCTTAATAAAGCTTGTGAGAACCACAGAGTTAAAATTAAAAACGCTCTTTATAATACTGCGCTCTGCTGACGGAACAGGATCGCCTGTTACAACAAGAACATTGTTTACTCCCTCAATGTTCAACCCCAGCAAAAGCGCTTTCGTTGCAATTATGTTTCTGTCACGGCAGGTCATGTGAGGTATTGGGTCAATATCAAGCTCTCTTTTCAGCTTTACCGCAAGCAGGCTGCTGTCTGCCCTTGCACGTGAAACAGGACAGTCAGCAATTGTTATTGCGTCCGCACCTGCATTTCTAAGGGCGCGAGCGCCCTCCATAAATGCTCGTATATCCGAATTAGCCGGCGGATCCAATTCAACGGCAAAGACCTTTTCCCCATTTTCAAGCTTATTCCAAAGCCTGTTTTCAGCAGTCTCAATTGCCGTTGCAGGCTTTGTTACCACTGTATATCGGTGCCTTCGATTTCCCTTCTCCTCCAGTAGGGCACGGGTCTTCAAAATGTGCTCAGGCGTAGTTCCGCAACAGCCTCCAACAATTTTCACACCCGTCTCAGCTAGCTCAAGCAATCCCCTTGCATAGTAGTCCGAGTTGTTTTCAAAGTATGTGCGGTTTCCAACCGTGGTTGGATACCCTGCATTTGGCATAACAGACAAAAGCTTTTTATAATCTGAAATTTCCGCAGCAAGCTTTAGCATGTGATTTGGACCGCATATGCAATTAAGACCAAACGCGTCAATATTGCAGTCGTTTTCAACAGCGGAGCAAATCTGAGAAATGGAAACGCCCCCTCGCGTAAATCCATCGGGAGCTACAGCAAAGGAGCAGATAACCATTGCCGCTGGGTTTTGCTTTTTTATGTATGCCGCTGCAAGCTTCGGTGCTTCCGGGGAGGAAAAGGTTTCAAGTAAAAAGTTTTCAGTGCCCAGCTCTAAAAAGCGACCTATAATTCTAAGGTACAGCTCGTTTTCGTCTCTGTTTTCAGCGTGGGGGATTGGTCCTATATCAGCAAACACGGCAGTATCTGTGCCGTCAGCAGCCTTTTTTGCCAGAAAATAACCTGCATCTATAACCGAAAACAGCGTTTCCTCATCGCAGTCCAAGCTGTCGGTATTAGCTCCGAAGGTATTGGTTTTAATTGCATCACAGCCTGCCAAAATGTAAGCTCTGTGTATTCCCTCCACTCTGTCAGGGTATTGAAGGTTTGCAAGCTCGCAGAATTCCGACTCATGACCGTATAGCTGCGCATAGTAGGTTCCCATTGCGCCGTCAAAAAGCAAGGTTTCGCTTTTGAGCTTATCCCAAAAATTCATATTCAGTCCCCTATCCCAAAACTTCTTTTGCAATGTCCACCGCTTGCTTTGCGTCCTTTGAATAGTAGTCCGCACCGATTTCCTTTGCATATTCGGCAGTAAGCACCGCACCGCCAACAAAAGTTTTGCAGTCATGTCCGCTGTTTTTTAAAGCGGAAATAGTATCCGCCATGGAGGGCAGCGTGGTGGTCATAAGTGCGCTAAGTCCAACAAGGTGCACATTTTCACACACTGCCGCTTCAACCACCTTTTCTGGAGAAACATCACGACCAAGGTCTATTACCTGATAGCCGTAATTTGACAAAATGGTTTTAACGATGTTTTTGCCGATATCATGTATATCACCCTTAACAGTGGCAAGAATTATCTTCCCCTTGCTTACTGCCGCATCGCCTTTTTTGATAATGCTTTGCTTTATAACTTCAAACGCCTCACAGGCAGCTTCTGCCGCGCGCATGAGCTGCGGAAGATATATCTCGCCCTTTTCATAGCGCTCGCCAACTGTATCTAAAGCCGGAATAAGCAGTTCGTTAATTATCTCAAGTTCCTGATTTTCTGCCAAAAGCTCTTTGGTAATCTCCCGTGCATCGGATTTTATTCCCTTGGAAATTGCTGACAAAATATCACGCTCTCCGTACCTAACAGCAACCGTCTGCCGGGGTGCGCTCTCCGCTGTGCCGTAGCGTTCAATAAAGCCTTGACACCCCGAGTCAAAACCGCGCAGCAGCTTATACGCTGAAACTGCATCAATCATAGCACTGACATTCGGGTTTATAATCGGTAAATCAAGACCTTTTTCCATTGCCATAGTTAAAAAGCTGCTGTTAATAAGCTCTCTGTTAGGCAGACCAAAGGATATATTTGAAACGCCCAGAACTGTGTGCAGTCCCAAACGCTCCTTAACCATGCGCACCGCCTTTAGCGTTTCCTTTGCAGAAGACTGATTTGCCGAAACCGTCAGACAGAGGCAATCAATAAATACGTCTTTTTGTGAAATTCCATAGGCGGTGCATACGTTTAAAATTTGCTGTGCAATTTCAAACCGTTCTTCGGCAGTTTCGGGTATGCCGTGTTCATCCATGGTAAGCCCTATTACCGCAGCGCCGTATTTTTTCACAAGCGGGAGAACCTTTTCTAATTTATCTGCCTCGCCGTTTACTGAATTTACTATTGCCTTGCCGCAAAAAGCCCGCAAGCCGACTTCAAGCACCTGCGGATCGTTTGAATCGATTTGAAGCGGCAAATCAGTCGCTTCCTGTAGTCTAGTTACGCAGCGCTCCATCAGTGCCTTTTCATCAAGTCCGGGAACGCCCATGTTCACATCTAGAATGTCAGCCCCTGCTTCCGCTTGTGCAATTGCCTGTGACAGTACATAATCAAGGTCATTTTCCCGCAGCGCCTGCTGAAACCTTTTTTTACCGGTGGGATTAATCCTTTCCCCGATAATTCGCGGCTGATTGACTGTAACCATGTAGGTAGCACTGCACAGTCTTGTTTCTCCGTCCGCGATGTGAGACTGACGTTTTTTGTTTTTAAAAGCTCTGCTAAGCTCAGAAATAAATTCAGGATTTGTGCCGCAGCAGCCGCCTACAAACTTTACGCCTATTTCGGCACACTCGCTCATTTCCTTCGCAAACTGCAGCGCCGTCATATTATAATGTCCGTCATGGGCATCGGGCAGACCGGCGTTAGCCTTAACAATAAGCGGCAGGTCTGTTACGCCTGCAATCCGCCGTATAACAGGCATAAGCTGTTTCGGTCCAAGGGAGCAGTTCACACCCAAAGCGTCAACTCCAAGCCCTGTCATAGTTTCCGCAAAGCACTCGGCAAGGCAGCCTGTAAAGGTGCGTCCTCCCTCTTCAAAACTCATAGTTGCAAATATGGGGAGAGACGTATTTTCCTTTGCAGCCAAAACAGCAATACGCAGCTCTGCTAGATCTGTAAAAGTTTCAAAAGCAGCTAAGTCTGCCCCAGCCTTTTCTCCTGCCACAAGCATTTCCTTAAAAAGCTCATACGCCTCGCTGACAGAGAGTGTGCCCGTAGGCTCCAGAAGCTCGCCAATTGGTCCTATATCAAGTGCAACAGCAGCCTTATCCCCCGCAGCCTTTTTCGCAACGTCTACTGATGCGGATATCACCTCTTCAACGCTGTGTCCGCTGCCGTAAAGCTTATGAGCATTTGAACTGAAAGTGTTTGTATATGAAATGCTGCTGCCTGCTTCGATGTAAGCTCTGTGGATATTTTCAAGAATATCGGGATGTTCAAGGGTGAACAGTTCCGGCAAGCTGCCTAGCGGCAGCCCTGCCACTTGTAGCATAGTTCCCATTGCTCCATCCAATATGACAAATTCTTTCTCAAACAGCTTGTCCATAGCAAGTTAACCCACTTTCTCTGAATTTACAGCCGTCACTTTGGCGGCAGTCGGCGCATCCGGTATTCATATGCTTTTGAGGATGTTCAGATATCCCAATAATCGCAGTAACACTTTTTCTCGGTATCATAATTCCGCTTTCATTCACACATACGCCTATTTTTCTGGGTGTGTCCAGTACAGCACAAAATTCGCGCTGTACTGATAAGGGGAAATCACCGTAGCCGGGGCTGAACCTGTCTGTAAGATATAGTTCCTGTGCTTTGTACTCATCATATATTTCTCTTTCAACGAGCTCGCATAGACTTTCCACCGCAGAGCTTGCGCAGGCATCAAGCATCGCCGCAAAAGCGATATTCTTAATTTGCCATTTTCGTAATAGTGCTTCTATTTCGTTCCCGATTGTTGTGCAAAACAGTACACAGTCTTTACAGCTATTCAGCAGCGCCGCAATAGATTTTCCTTCAAGCAGCATGGGCGTACCCGCAACAGCAAGACCGCTGTTGTCATCTATGCGAAAGCTTCTTTTTATCACTCTGGGTGACGCACAATTAAGAACCATTTTTCCTGCATTTTTAAGCTCCAACTCCGTTTTTTCGTCCGGAGTTCCCTTGCCCCCAAGGTAGCGGTATGCTTCTGATGTACTAATGCTAATTGCCTTCTTTTCCATGCTCACGCCCCCTTGTAGAACAAATTATTTTTAGCTAGTATATCCCACTTTAGCTGATTTGTGAAGTAAAGTCTTCGCTTTAGTCAAACTTTATGTTAAATGTATATTTTTATTTGACAATATACAAAATTAGTTGTAAAATTTATCTTTGCGAGTAGGTTGAATGACCGCGGGCACAAGGCGAAAGCCTGTGCGTGAGGAAAGTCCGGGCTCCATAGGGCAAGGATAACGGGTAACGCCCGCCGAAGGCGACTTCAGGAAAAGTGCAACAGAGATATACCGCCTGCGTTTCGGTCTCGAAACCGGGTAAGGGTGGAAAGGCGAGGTAAGAGCTCACCCGACGGCGCGGAAGTGACCGTCGCTGTAAACTCTATCCGGAGCAACACCGTGGGAGGACAATAGGCTTGCCCGGCCGTCCTCAGGAGGTGGCTTGAGCGTATTGGCAACAATGCGCCTAGATAGATGGTTGTTCACGACAGAATCCGGCTTACAGACCTACTCGCAAAACAAGATTACCGAAAATATAAAAGACCGTGTTCAAATTGAACACGGTCTTTTTCCATTATTCTCCCTTGTATTTCTTTCTGGTTGCTATGCCGCCTCTTATGTGCCGCTGTGCCTTGTTGTACTCCAGCAATTCTTTAACCTGCAGGTATAGCGGTCTGTTAGCATAGCAAAGTCTCTCAGTTAGGTCCTTATGTACGGTTGTTGCTAATTCGAACGTCTTCCTCGCAGCCCTGCTCTCCAACAGCTCTTAAAATAACATCAACATTTCCCATGCCGTCCACCTCAATTTTTTTGATAATTGATTTAAGCTCTGCGTTCGTCAACTCACACACGGAGACAAAGCTTTCTATAGAATCGAAAGTTTGATTTATAAGATTTTCAAGCTGCGCTCCCTGGGTAATGTTATAATCGGACAGTTTAACAGCCTTTTCAGCTTCTTGAATTTCTAGCATTATTCCGCCGACAGCATCGTTCATTTCCTTGCGGCTGATTATATCATCCTTATACATATCAACATACTTTTGGCGTTTCTTTTTAAGTGCTGAAAGCCTGTCCGTCAGTTCCTGTCCGCAGCACTCTTTTTCATTCTCTTCGCTGAATAATCTTTTGTATTCCCTTAACATACTTTCTGTTACGTTTTTTTTATTTTTCAATATCTGAACAAAATAGCTGTCCAGCTGCTTAATTAGTACCTCCTCGTCTATTGTCGATCCATTGCAGCAGTCTACCGTGCTTCCATTGTGTCCGCTGCAAACCCATCGAACATATGTTTTTTTGTATGTGCGGACCATTCGGCGAAAGGAGTATCCGCACGCCTTGCATTTGATGAGCGTTGAAAATAGGTGTTGATTACTTTGGCGCGCCTTGTCCGCCTTGAAGCTTTGTCCGCGCTCTCGCATAATTCTGCCTGCACGTTCAAACACCTCATTATCAACAATTTTAAGCTCCGGATTATCTGTCACGAACCAGTCACTCTCATCCCTGTTGGTACGTGTGCCTGTAAGGAAATCCGCAATTTCCTGCTTGCCGTTTATAACTTTGCCTGTGTAGAGCTCGTTTGTGAGTATACGGCAAACCGCGTTTTGACTCCAATTACAGCCCCGTTTTGTGTTAATGCCATGTTCGTTGAGCATACCGGCAATTTTTGCTCCGCCGTAACCGTCATCAATGTACCATGAAAATATCTTTCTTATTGTATCAGCTTCCTCGGCGTTTATTTCAAGACTGAAATAATCACCGGGAATTTTATTATAGCCAAAAACTATGTTTGGAACTCTCCCCTTTTCCGCATTCATGCGCTTTCCGAACTTAATTCTTTTTGAAGTGTTTGCGGATTCCTCTTGTGCCAATGCACCAAAAATTGTCAAAACAAACTCGCTGTTTCCCAAAACGCTCATGTTTGCCGTTAAAAATGTTGTCTCTATACCCAGTGCTTTAAGCGCCCTAATGCTCTGTAAAAAATCAACTGTGTTTCTGGCAAATCGGGATATATCCTTAACAACCACCATATCAAACAGCCCTTTTTCAGCATCCCTCATAAGCTGAAGAAACTGCCTGCGGTTTTTAATGCTTGTTCCCGAAATCCCCTCGTCAGCATAAAGCTTCACTAAGCTGTACCCTTTTTTTTCGGTAAACTCAGAGAAAAACCTCTTTTGAGTTTCAAGACTGTTTAATTGATCTGTCTTATCGGTTGAAACGCGGCAGTACGCAGCAATATTCATAGAGCATTTCCTCACACCAAAATAAAAATAATCTATTACATCTGTATGATGAGAACACCTAGAAAAAGCACAAATTCAAACAGCAGAAGCGCGGTCAAAAAACCTTGCTCCTGCCTAATAATATATTTCAGTTTATAAAACTTCAATTTACGTCTTGCTGGTGCAGTCACCTGACAAATCCGTTGAAGCCTGCACCTGTAAGATTGCTCTGTCCAGTCTGCGCTTGCCCGCCTTCAAAAAAACTCTATACACAAGCTGCGCCGTTTCGAGGGGTGTATTGGGATCATTAAAACGAAAGTTCAAGATCTGTCTTTCCATGGGGAAGCCTCCCAATAAATAAGTTCTCCCCTGCTAAGGGAGTCTGTCTATAGCTTTACATTTTTTCACCTTTAAAGCTATTTTATCCTTTGTTTTCATCGGAGTATTTTAAAAAAGATGATACCAAAGCAGCGGTACTACAATGATATGGTTTTTCTTTACTGAGTATTCATCTCCTACGGACACCGATTTCAGTGATAAGAAGTTTTTATCCAACGCGCAAACATATTGACAACCATCTATGTGTTGCATATAATAACTCATAGATGATTATCAATGTGAGGTGTTTCTATGAATGCAATTGACGCAGCGCTGATTTGCAAGGCACTCAGCGATTTCAATCGTCTGCAAATTGTCCAAATGCTGTCCGGCGGTGAAAAATGCGCATGTAAGCTGCTTGAAAAATTTGAAATTACTCAACCTACTCTTTCTCATCATATGAAAATTCTCTGCGAATGCGGTCTTGTGGATGCGCGCAAGGAGGGAAAATGGAGTCACTACACAATCAACACCGAAGTTTTGTTCTCGTTCAAGCAGTTTATCGAGGGTCTTTCCTGCTGCGGTGAGAAGGGCAGGTGGGATGAATAGTGCTGTGGAGCTTTATACAAAACCAAATCCTTGGAATGAAATGGCTCAGTGATTTGATTGGCAAATTGCTGTCGGCACTGGACATAGACATAGCAAGTCGTCTTGGCGGAAGTATTCAGTTTTTTCTATATGACACATTTAAGATTATAATACTTTTGTGTTTGCTGATTTTCATTATTTCATATGTTCAGAGCTACTTCCCCCCGGAGCGAAGCAAAAAAATTATGGGACGGTTTCACGGCGTTTGGGCTAACTGCATAGCCGCACTGCTTGGGACAGTCACACCTTTTTGTTCCTGTTCTTCAATTCCACTGTTCATCGGCTTTACCAGTGCAGGGCTTCCATTAGGCGTGACCTTTTCCTTTCTGATTTCCTCTCCCATGGTGGATTTAGGCAGCTTAATTTTATTAATGAGTGTTTTCGGAACTAAGGTTGCCATTACATATGTCATTGTTGGTCTTGCAATTGCGGTAATCGGCGGCACACTTATTGAAAAACTGCAAATGGAGCAGTATGTTGAGGAATTTATACGAAAGGCTGATATGTCAGATATTGATAGCCCAACACTGTCTCAAAAAGATAGACTTCAATATGCAACGGAGCAAATGACAGCAACCTTCAAGAAGGTGCTTCCGTATATTTTGGTTGGCGTGGGCATCGGCGCTATAATCCACAACTGGATTCCTGAGCATTGGGTTGAAACAGTGCTGGGAAGCCGTAATCCATTTGGAGTTTTGCTTGCAACGCTTATCGGTGTTCCCATGTACGCGGATATCTTTGGCACAATTCCCATTGCTGAGGCCCTGCTTTACAAGGGTGCTCAGCTCGGCACAATTCTTGCCTTTATGATGGCCGTAACTACGCTTTCCCTGCCGTCAATGATTATGCTCAGAAAAGCAATTAAGCCTAAGCTTCTGTGCATTTTCGTCGGCATCTGCACCATTGGAATAATCATTGTCGGCTATCTATTTAACGCATTTCAAAGCATTCTAATTTAGGAGGAAAGCTCATGAAGCTCTTTGTAAAAAAGAAAGAAAAAAGCAATTCTACCCCTTGCTGTACCGACCACGTCATCGAAAAAGCAGTTAATGCAGCATGCGTAAACACTGCCGCTGAAATTAAGGTTCTTGGCAGTGGCTGCGCAAAATGCAACTCACTGGAGGCATCAGTATTGGAAGCTCTTAGAGCTTTAGGCATGGATACAAAAATTGTCCATGTAACTGATTTTGCAGAAATCGCGTCATACGGTGTAATGACAACGCCTGCACTTGTTGTAAACGGAAAGGTAGTTTCCTACGGCAAGACACTAAAAAAGGATGAGGTTATTGCGATTTTAAAGAAATTTACCTATGAGTAATTTGACACAAAAAGTGCAGAAACCCAATACACCATGCTAAGCTTTCTCATGGTTTTTCGTGTAAAAACGTGTATATAGTTATTAAACGGCAAATGGTTCACTTCTAACCCTTTGCCGTTTTATATGCAAAAGTTTCTCAGCTCATAACATGCTCTTTGCTTGCGTTTTCAATGCGGCAATTTGTTTGGTCAACTTCATTTCTTTATTTTACTTGACGTTACTTTCCCAAGAATATATACTTTAAGAAGTATCAATTATTTTTAGTTGCTGCGTTTTCTATGTACTTATTATACAAATTATTGTACATTCCGTAAAACATTCTGTTATCCAGTACTAAACACCTTTATTAATCTTCATCTCATACCAAAGCGTATTACAGTTTTAATGCCTTTTTGGTATCAATTCTGGGAGGTCACCATGGAATTAAAGGACTTGCGATATTTTTGCACCACTGCGGAGCTTGAACACGTTACAAGAGCCGCAGAAAAACTTAATATTGCCCAACCATATCTCACAAGGGTAATACACCAAATCGAAGCAGAGGTAGGCGGTGAACTTTTTGACAAAACCGGCAGACGTATTAAGCTCAACTCAAACGGCGAGGTATTCTACAAGCACGCCAAAAAAATGCTTGCTGGCATGGAGCTTCTGCACGATGAAATGGACTATCTGTTTGACCGCAAAGAGCAGACGATAACTCTTATGTCAAACACCGAGTCCTTTTCAACACACCTTATTCACGCATTTAATGACATAAGTCCTGACTATTCTCTTTCTATATTGCAGGTAAAAACCAACGAAATGCTAGACGCACTTATTAGCGGAGAAGCGCAATTTGCATTGAGCAGTCCTCCTCTGCCTACTGACGGAGTATCAGATGTCGTTGAGACAATTGATGTTTTTTCAGCTCTGGGCTGCATTTTGTTGCCGCCGGGACATCCGCTTCTCGGTCAGAAGTCGGTAACAATAGACGACTTGAGAAATGAAAAGCTGATAACCATGCCTAAGGGCAGCGGAATGCGCAATCGCCTTCAGCCGATTTTTGACGAATACCACTACTACCCAAAAATACTTTGCGAATCAGATAATCTGAACGTTATAACGCAGGCTGTTCAAAGCGGTATGGGCTATGCCTTTGTAACCGAGGTTATAATGATGGATTACCCCGCTCTGTGGGAGAATGTTGCAAGGATCGAAATTCCGGATGTGGTAGGCTATTACGGACTAAGCTACAACAAGCTTGCAATTGACGGAAGAAACGCGTCCCACTTCAAGAGCTTTATAGTTGATTTTTTTAATGATTTAACCGAAAAAGCAAAAATAAACAGACCACCTTTCCTTAAGCAGTCCGTTTAAAAGGCATAAGTGTTTTGTAATACACTTAATTTAGTTCAAAACAAAGAAATCGGCTCTCAAATCTGATAAGTCAAAGGGACGGCTGCCATGCAGGCAACCGTCCCTAACGCTATTTAATTCATTTTTACTTTTAACAATGCTAGTTTAAATCTGTCAAGCTTTGTTTTTTATATTTACTTTCCGCTCTATTCCACTTTTTCAACCCTAATATGGACTTCGGTAATATATTCATTGGGGTCGTTGGATGTAAGGCTGTCAAGCACGCAGAATTCATAGGAGCCGCTGCACGGACGATAGCCTCTGCGCTCAATTTCTTCAAGCATAGCTTTATAGGTCATGCCTATCTCCTTGTAGGGTCCATGATGGTGGACACAGGCATACATTCCCGCTGGTTTTATCTGTATGTTTCCCGAAGCGCATAGATGATACAGTGGTAAAAATCCATATTCGTAGATGAAGAAATTGCCTTGAAGCAGGTTTTTCAGAGAAACCATGCCGCCTATTTGGTAAAAGTGCGGATATCCGCCCTTTGTGGCAGTCTGAAGCAACTCTTTTAATGCTATATCCAGGTCCAAAAGCCCCTGCGCGCCTCCCACAGGAGCAACAGATAGGTATTCGTTTTGACATTCAATAACAAACCCGATTGGCTGTCCAGAATAGTAGGACTCTAAGCTGTCAATTTTAAATTGCAATCTTTCTTGAATGGTGTTCCACCAGCTTATCTTTTCTTTGACAGCGCTCAATTGTTCTTTTAGAGTTTCCAAGGTTTGCAGCCCGTTTCTTGAATTAAAATGAGCTTTGATTTCCCTCAGAGACATTCCTGTCTCGCGCAATATCAGAATGCTGTCAAGGACCTCCAGTTGGTCTGCGGTGTAGTAACGGTAGCCGTTACTTGGATCAACATATTTGGGGCAAAATACTCCCTCTCGGTCATAAAAGATCAGCATTTGCTTTGTAATTCCATTCATTTTTGCAATTTCGCCCACTGTAAACCGCATGTCCATAAATGCAACTCCTAAAAATGTTCTTGACAGTATAGTTACTATACCCATTAGACTTGTTTATGTCAAGAAAAGGAGGTGTTTTCATGGATAGAACAACGAAAATCTTTGGAGGCATGCGACATTACGGATTGCTGCTGTTAGGCGTGGCTATTTTAACCTTTGGTCTTTATAATGTGCACAGCCAAAGCCAAATAACAGAAGGCGGTGTGCTGGGCTTAACCTTGCTTTTTCAGCATTGGTTTGGCATATCTCCCGGGATTTCAGGGCCTTGCATGGATATATTGTGCTATGCTGCGGCCTACAAATTGTTTGGCAAAAGCTTTCTTAAAAACGCATTGGTCGCAAGCTCTGCATTTTTTGTGTTTTACAGCGTACACGAGCAGCTGGGCTATATACTTCCAAGCCTTAGTATGTACCCGCTTACCGCAAGTTTGCTCGGCGGTCTTTTTGTTGGTATAGGCGTGGGTATCGTTGTCAGAGAGGGCGGTGCCTCAGGCGGTGATGACGCACTGGGCTTAGTTATTTCAAAGCTTACGCGCGTAAGCATAGGAAAGGCGTATTTTATTACGGATTTTATTGTACTGGCACTTTCTCTTACCTACATTCCTTTGAAGTATATTGCCTACTCATTGGTAACTGTAACAACCTCCTCGCTTATTATCGAGAAGCTTCAAAAATAAATTCCGCCACATATTATGAGTTATTTTAGTTGAGAATGCAGCTTTGCGCACAAATAAGGCTGTTTCATGTCCGCTGCCGCAAAAGCTCAAATTCACATGCTATTATAAGTAAAAATATGTTAAAGCTTTTTCAAGGAGGCAGCGCAAATGACAGAACATGTATGCACTCAAATATTAGAAGATTTTCCGTTGGACGCACCAAGAACCAATGGAAGCGTCTGGCCCTATCAGAGCTGTCCTGCGTTCTCCCCCAAGAACGGAGCGGCAGCCAAGGTCTGTTGGTATTGCAGCCATGGTGACTTTCATTTGGCAAACCTGTGCATACCGGATTCAGGAAGGTGTTGTTGGCCCCAAAAATTCACTTGCAAATAGTACGGCTTCAGCTTTGATTAAAGTTAAGAATATATATAAAAAGCAGAAATCTAATT
>CAZAIU010000021.1:0-48350 GCA_964485265.1 uncultured Oscillospiraceae bacterium
TTATGGAACTTGTGGGGATAGAGCGGGCAGCAGAACGTTCAAAGCTTTATCCCTATAATTTTTCCGGCGGTATGCGACAGAGGAGCGTGATGGCAATTGCCCTTGCCGCCAATCCACGTATACTTTTCGCTGATGAACCTACAACGGCTCTTGATGTCACTATTCAAGCGCAGATACTGGATCTTCTTATTGAGGTTCAGAAAAAGTTGGGCACATCAACGGTGTTCGTGACCCATGATTTAGGGGTTGTTGCCCATGTTGCGGACAGGGTTGCTGTGATGTATGCCGGAAAGATTGTGGAATTAGGCACGGCGGAGGATATATTCTATGACTCACGACACCCATACACTTGGGGGCTTTTACAGTCCTTGCCGGCTTTCTCACGAGAAAAAGACAGGCTGTATACCATACCGGGTACACCGCCGTCGCTGATTAATCCACCTGAGGGAGATGCTTTTGCTGTTAGAAACCAGTACGCTATGGAAATAGACTATCAGAAGCATCCGCCTATGTTCAAAATCAGTGATACCCACTATGCGGCAACATGGCTTTTGGACGAAAAAGCCCCAAGAGTAAAATCTCCCATAAATGGAGGCGCATATGCCTAAAGAAAAACTTGTGGAAATTAAAAATCTGAGCCATCTTTTTAGATTGTCCAAATCTTCCATAATCAAGGCTGTGAATAATGTTAGCCTTGATATTAAAAAAGGTGAGATACTCGGTCTTGTGGGCGAATCAGGTTCGGGAAAATCCACACTGGCTAGATGTATTATGAACATCTATCAGCCAACAGAAGGTGAGATGTTCTTTAAAGGCATAAATCTGTGCGATAAAAAGCAGCTCCGTGAGCATAAAAAGGAATTGCAAAAAGAACGTCAAATCATTTTTCAGGACTCCAATTCTTCGCTTAATCAGAGAATGTCGGTGCGAAGAATTTTGGCTGAGCCGCTGAAAATAAATGGAATGTACCGAAGCTCAAAGGAGCTTGAAGCTTATCTCAAGTGGAATTTAGACTACGTTGGTTTGGAGCACCGTTTTTTAGACCTCTACCCGCCTGAAATATCCGGAGGTCAGCGGCAGAGAGTGAGTATAGCAAGAGCACTGCTGATGAATCCGGAGCTTCTTGTTGCCGACGAGCCTGTTGCGTCACTGGACGTTTCTATTCAGGCGCAGATTATAAACCTTTTTAAGCATCTACAAGAGGAACACGGCTTTACTTTCTTGTTTATAGCCCACGACCTTTCCATGGTGGAGTATCTTTGTGACCGCGTGGGGGTCATGTATCATGGACGTATCGTGGAAATGGCAGAGAAAAAGGAGCTTTTTTCAAATCCAATTCATCCATATACCAAAAGCCTTCTTTCGGCCATTCCTGTACCCGACCCGAGAATAGAGAGGAACCGCAAAATTCCTGAGGTTAGGTCATTTAGCTGTGTAGGCGAATTAATGGAAGTATCGGAGGGGCATTTCGTGTTGTCGACGGAGGATGAAGAATGAAACTGAAAAAGAATGTTCCCATATATATTATCAAAAAGATAGGGATATTTTTGCTTAGTATTTTTTTACTCTCCCTCATTGTGTTTTATGTATCCCGTCTGGCTCCCGGCGACCCTTTGGTGTCCTATTACGGAGACAGAGTTGAACGAATGTCATCTGAGGAACGAGAGCAAATAATGGATCGTTTGGGACTTAATGAGCCTATTTACGTTCAGTATGTAAGATGGCTTCAAGGTGCTGCACAGGGCGATTTTGGCATCTCGTTTAAGTATAAGCAGCCTGTAACTCAGGTCATAAGTTCACGCATCATGAACACATTAATCCTTGGCGGAATTGGCTTTGTTTTGACATTTGTGCTGTCGCTGCTTTTAGGACTGCTGTGTGCGTGGCACGAGGGGAAATGGCTTGACAAGATAATCTGTCAAGTAGGTACCTTTACAAGCTGTATACCGGAATTTTGGTTTTCCCTGGTGCTTATTTTACTCTTTAGCGTAATGTGGAAAATACTTCCAAGTAGCGGAGCGTATACCATGGGAATGCAGAATAATATCGAAAATAGAATTGTTCACCTAATTCTGCCAATGGTAGTGGTGATAATGAATCATCTTTGGTATTATGCCTATATGATACGCAACAAACTTTTAGAGGAAGTCAGAGCGGACTATGTGCTTTTGGCAAAATCCAAAGGACTTTCCAAGCGCAGAATAATGTTTGCTCATTGTCTCAGAAACATCATGCCTTCTTATATTAGTATAATGGCAATTTCCGTACCCCATGTTTTGGGAGGAACCTATATTGTGGAAACCGTGTTTTCCTACCCCGGCATAGGAAGCTTATCCTTTGAGAGTGCAAAGTACCACGACTATAATTTGCTCATGCTTCTTTGCATGATAACCGGTGTAATGGTAATATTGTGCAATATTTTAGGTCAGATAATAAACGAACAAATTGACCCTCGTATTAAAGCCACAGAGGTGGTGGAAACATCGGAGGTGCGCAAAGCATGAATGAGCCAGCATATACATTTGTGGGCATAAAGCCGGAGCTTGTGCAGTCCCAGCCATTAAAGAAAGCCAAGTTTTTCAAAGATAAGCCCGTATTTTCGGTGTTGATTTTTGCGTCAATCGTCTTGGGATGCATTTTTGCTGAGCTGATTATGACAAAAGACCCGACTTATATGGACCTTGTAAATTACACCCACGCTCCAAATGGCGAATTTATATTCGGAACGGATACTCTTGGACGTGATATTTTCTCAATGATATGGTATGGCGGCAGACTGTCCCTGCTTATTGGTGTATTGGCAACTGCAATTACCTCAGTCATCGCCATAATTTACGGTGCAGTCAGCGGACTTGCTCCCATGTGGCTTGATACCATAATGATGCGTTTTACAGAAATTCTTCTGAGTATTCCGTCGCTGCTAATGGTACTGTTTATACAGGCAATTTTAGGAAAACCTAATGTTATATCAATTGCCCTGGTAATTGGTCTTACAAACTGGATGAGTATGGCTAAAATAGTCCGTACTGAGGTTCGCCAGATACGAAACAGTGAGTATGTCATAGCTTCTCGCTGTATGGGGGGCAGATTTTTTCATATTCTGCGAAAGCACCTTGCGCCAAATTTTGTGTCCTCAATTATGTTTATGGTCGTCATGAATATTCGTGGTGCAATAGTTGCGGAATCCACCTTGAGCTTTATGGGAATAGGCTTGCCCATTGAAATAATCACATGGGGCAGTATGCTTTCTCTTTCGGAAAAGGCGCTTCTTACGGGGGCTTGGTGGATTATTCTTATTCCAGGAACATTTTTAATTACAAGCCTTATGTGTATTACAAATATAGGCAATTATGTTCGCCGTGAGGTCAATCGCAAGCAGAGCAATATGTAAAGAAAGATTGCTTAAAATTTACGCAATCCCCATCTCCCCACTTTCAACCTTATCCCTCTGCTCATCGCATAGGGTGACCACCGCCCAATTTGGGCGGTGGTCATTTTTTCATATATCGCAGCTGTTTTTTATTTGCCTGCACAAAATCCTCAAATACCAATTCGCCGGACAATGCCTTTTCCTTTAATCCGGGTGCATATTGGTAAGGGGGTGCGGCGAAAAGTTGGACCGCTTACCGGGTAGATAGGAGAAAAACATTTATTCTGAAGAGCAGTATACATAATAAATCAGCAGAAACGCCACCGACAATGGAGCATATGCACCGTAAAGCAGGTATACATTCTCTGGAAGCATAACGCATGGATCATGGCAAAGACAAGTCCCATGCCAGCACCGATGACTCCTATGGTGCGTGTGGCGTAGCAAAGGTATCCGGAGCCTCGTTTTTCCATATCTGTATAGCAATTTTTGAGTTGCCCAGATTGGTAAGTATACGGCAAAAGCCCGGCGTAGGCCAGCAGCTTATCGGGTGAATCAAAGCGAGAGAAATCGCCGACTTAGGCAAGAATTGTGTCCCCCATCCGAGTGTCAATGCCGAGAATGGTGGTGATGGTTGAATGCAGTTCATTCATAATGCTTTGAATATAGGCTTCAATTTCCTCAATCTCTGTATCCAGCACCCGAATGAGTTGGATGGTATGCCGCAGCTCCAGCGACTTTGCCGGCATGACAGAGCCGACAGAATTGCTTGCGGTATCACTGAGGTCCACAGCCATGTCTCGTCTATAAAGACCTCTGGTTGCATCCTGCAAGAGTGTTTTCAGCCGTGTCAGATGTGCACCGGCAATCTGTTTTGCACTGGGAAATGCCTCTAACAGAGCATAAAATGGAGTCTAAATGAAGGTTTGGCACCAACTTCTCCAACTCAGGGAACAGAATGTAGACCAGGTGGGCAACAGACTGCTTGAGCTTGCTGCGTTCCTTCACCTTGTCAAAATGGTATCAGGTCAGTGACTTTCTCCTCGTTGTGGTAGGCTGTGTCTGTGTAGGGCTTGAGGCCCACATAAAAGCATAGCCGCAATCGTTCGTGCGTCAACCCGTTCTGTCTTAGTCTTTCTAAGGCTTAGGCTTTTCGATAGAGATTGGTGTACAAGGGGTTCAAGACATAGGTGGGAAGACCATTGTCAAGAAGAAACCCGAGAAGGTTGTAGCTGTAATGCCCAGTTGCCTCATGCCCTACCTTTATTTTGTCTTGAGCCTGGGTACAATTGCGGATCTTCTGAAGCAGACAGTAAAAGCCTTCCATGCTGTTTGTGGTGGTGAATACATCTGCGAGGATTCCACCCTCAGAGCTGATGATGAAGCCGTCATGCTTGTCCAGACTTTTTCTTTTTGTTCACATGTTTTAAGGCTGGTTACCTGGATTATATGCGAGAAGTTTTTTCTTATAGGCATTTTAGACGTTTTTGGCATAAATGTAACCTTATTGTAACATTACGTAGCTTTATAAGAAGTCTATTGCTATAAAGTGGTCTTGCTAGTTGTTAGTAATAGAATAATGATTTACATATTAAAAATGCCTCTACAATGCAACCTTAGAGTGCTTTAAATAAAATGTGCGCATAGAGCGGTATTAGAAATACTGCTCCATGCGCACATTAAAAAGGAGAACAAGGGTGGAGAAAAATGAGTTTTACCTAATCATAAATTTACCATTATATGACCGTCCCCGCAAGCCTCCCGGGGGGATATAAAACTAAGATTTATCAAACATGCCACAATAGCATTCCCAGGTTCCAAACAATATGCTGAACATACTGCCCATCTGTAATATGTTCAGCAACATAATTTTCTATTACCTTTGTCTTAACACTGCTCAATTCCACTCGTTTCGAGTATCTCTTGCATATTGCGTCAATAGCAGCTTCGGGAGACATAGAATTGGTCCATTCAGATGAAGTGTATGAAACTATGGGAAAATAGCCCTTGCAGTATAAGTGGTTAAAGGGGAAGCAAATTTCGTTGAAACCCGAGACAGTCATAGATTTCCCCAAAACAATCTTATCTAATTCTTCATACTCGTCTGAATGCCATCCGCCAGCCGAATATAAGTACATGCACCACTTTTTGCTGCAAGAAGTCATCTTATTCAACGTTTCCGGGCTTGTTACCGCAGGGTTAAGGGATGAAAAAACCAAGTCGTACTTTCCATCTAATTCTTGCAAAGCTAAGTCGTCCTCCTGCCAGTTGCCCCTTATGATTCCGGGCCTTTTTAGCCCTTTCTCTTCAAATAGCGCTTGGGTATAGTCAAGCATCCCCTGAGACAAATCATAGCAATCCACTATCATACCTTCTTGGGCAAACTCTAAAGAGAATAACCCCTTCCCGCACCCAACGTCAAGGCAGCGACCATTATTTTCCAGCGCATTGTTGCTCTTCAACATGGATAGCACATCCGCAATCCGCTTTGTATCTTCGCTGTTTTTCTTTTGTTCACGAGTAGACACCTCGTCCCAAAACAGTGCTGTACGTTCCGGTGCAATACCCTTTGCCGCCTCGTTATCCGAAGCTTCGACAGCTTCTTTCCATATTTTATTTGAAGATAAAGCCAGTTTATCAATCCCATTAAAATCTTTCTTTATCAAAGATGACACCTCACTTATTTAGGAACATTCCATCCTGGATGTGCAAAATTCTATGGCAAAATGCCTTGCAAAGCTCGTAATTATGAGAAATAAATAAAAAAGAAACTTCGTGCTTCTTTTGATAATCGCTTAGTAGCTGTATAACCTGTGCCTGTGATATAACATCAAGCATACTTGTTACCTCATCAAGAACCACAAGAGCCGGGCGAACCGCCAATATTCTCATTAAAGTTGCTCTTTGAAGCTCTCCTCCGCTCAGCTCATTGGGAAATCTATCAAGATGCTCATTATATATCCCAAACATGCTCATGTCATCTGCCAATTGTTCTTCAAAGCCCTTGCCAACATGCATTTTGTATGTTTCCGCCAAGCTCTTTGCAATTGTTATTTTGGGATTAAAAGATACCTCGGGATGCTGAAAAACCACTTGTATATTCTTCCTGATTTCTCCTTTATACGGGTATGCTGCTAATTCATTTTTATAAAATATTTGTCCGCCAGTTGGCTTCAGCATTCCCGCCAAAATGTGACCGAGAGTTGTTTTCCCGCTTCCGCTTTCGCCGAACAGCCCGACTATCTCTCTGTTATCAATGGACAGCGAAATATCTTGAAGAGCAGTTTTTCCGCTTTTTGAGAAGGTGCTATTGGAATATCTCATTTCTATATTTTTTGCCTCAATCAACATACTTCCAGCACCTTACCTTTCTGCCGTCAATGGAAACCATCGGCGGCGGGGCAAGACACTGTTCGCAGCGGTCTGAACAGCGGTCGTAAAACCGGCAGCCCTTATGAGTGAATTCCTCATGCGGCGGTGCAAAACCCATTGTCGCCTTTGCACCGTTTTTGGGAAGTGCTTGCAGCATGGCCTTTGTATAAGGGTGAAGAGGATTGAAAAAAAGGTCCTTTACTGAGCATAGCTCTACTTGTTGGGCGGCGTACATTACGGTCGCATAATCTCCAATACTCTCAGCAAAGGCTAAGTCGTGAGTCACACAAAGAAGAGTTCTGCCATCCAAGTTTTTAAACGCTCTTGAAATCAACTCCAGCCGTGAAGCGTCAATTCCTTTGGTGGGCTCATCGGCAAAAATATAGTGCGCATTGGTGCACAGCCCCATGGCAACAAGTACACGCTGCTTCATTCCACCACTTATTTGGTGAGGATAAAGATTATAAATTTTACTTTCGTTTCCAAGATTGAATTCACGAAGCTGTTTGATAATCGCTTGTTTCCGTTGATGCGGATTTAATTCACTATTGATACGCATTGCCTCGTCCATCTGCTGTCCTATTGTAAGCAGTGGATTTAAGCTGTTCCCACTGCTTTGTGGCACATAACCGATTTTTCTGCCCCGAATAGAATACATAGCTTTAATATCCAATGAAAGGAGCTCTTCGCCGTCAAGAATAACGCTGCCACATATATTGGCATTTCCGGGCAAAAGACGTAAAATTGATAAAAGCAGCACGCTTTTTCCGCTGCCGGTTTCTCCGATAATCACGGTCTTTGTTCCGTCTTTAATTGATAAATTTACATCCTCCACTACAGGGGGGGAATCGGCGCCAAAACTTATACTGAGGTTTTTAACTTCAAGCATCGTACTGCACTTTCTTTTATTTGATTTTTGGGCTTGTGACCACCATAATATCCGATAAACACAAACCCCATAATGGTTACAGAAATCATAATGATAGGGGGGAATACCCACCACCAATAGCCATTTATTACCCCGCTTCTGAAAAAAGCGTAGTGAAGTATTGATCCCCAGCTTTTTTGAGAAAGCAGTCCTAACCCCAGGAAGCTAAGACCTGCCTCGCTAAGCATGGCAGAGGCAACTGAAAGGGATGAGCGCATCAGAAGGATATCTTTCAAATTGGGCAAAAGGTGGCGGAATAGAATAAGAAAGCCTTTTACACCCAAATTTTTTTCAATTTGAACAAACGGCATCTCCCGAAGCTCAAGGGTTTTTGTTCTTACAATTCTTGCTGTTCCCGTCCATGCGGTAATACTAATAGCTATGATTAAATTTTTAAGGCCTGACCCCATGTACGCAGCAATTAAAATGGTCAAAGGCAGGGACGGCACGCACATTGTTATATTTATAAGAACAGATATTACGGAATCAACCTTGCCTCGATAGTATCCTGAGAGCATTCCAAGGCTTGAGCCCACAACTGTAATGACCAGAGAACTGAAAATACCTACAGCAAGAGATACCCTGGAACCGTAGATTATTTCACTGAAGATATCCTGCCCCATGTCATTGGTTCCAAGAAAGTGCTCGGAGCTTGGCGGCAAATATGCCTTTCCGTATTCAAATGGGTCGTAAGGGGATATTAATGGGGCGAAAATTGCCATAAGAGCAATAAAGAACAAAATATAAATACCTATTTTTTGAATTCGAGATTTTTGCCGGGCTTCATTCATTGAGAGAATCCCCCTTTACCCGAGGATCTATAATAACGGTAAAAACATCGGCCAGAAGGTTAAACACAATTACGCATGCGCCGGAAATCAAAAAACATAGCTGCAAAACAGGGAAGTCTCGTACACTCATAGCGTTGTAATATAAAAGCCCCATTCCTCTCCATGAGAAGACTATTTCAATGAAAGTTGCGCCACCTAAAAGGCCACCCATTTGCATACAAAGAGATGTAATATAGGGTGATAATGCATTTTTTAATACGTGCTTTTGCAGGACTTCCCTTTCACTTAGGCCCTTTGAAAAAGCGGTTATAGTGTATTCCTCATTTCGTATTTGTGAAACAGTGCTCTTCATAAGCAAGAAGTTTGAGGAAGTGCGAAAAAGCAAAAGAACGCTAAGCGGAAGAACCATATGGTGTAAAATGCTCAAAATCCGCTCTATCCCTGTCAAATGCCCGCCACTGACCATACCCGCAATGGGAAAAAGCTTCAGCTTATAGGCAAAAAGCATTAAAAAGATAATTGCAAGACAGTTACCTGGAATTGTTTTTAAAAAAAGAGCCAGCGGCGTTAGTATCCTGTCCATAAGCCCCCCCTGTTTCCAACCTGAGACAAGTCCAAGATAACCTCCGATAATAGCCCCAATGACCAACGTCGGAATTAGCAAAATAAGTGTCCATTTTGCGTTCATCGCAATTTCTTTTGTGACTGGCAGGTCGTTTTTGTAGGAGTAGCCAAAGTTAAAATGAAGTGTGTCATCTACATATCTTTTATACTGCTCCCACATGCTGCCATCTAAGCCGTAGTGTGCTCTCAATTCCTCAAGCAGTGCAGGACTCCTATCTTTTAAGCGATAGTAGTCCTCTTCTCCAAGAATGTTTTTCAAGGGGTCTCCGGGCATCAGCCTTACAAGAATGAAATTAAGAGATAAAATGAAGCAAAGCAACAGCACGGCAACAATTGCTTTTTTTATTATGTATTTTAGAGTCATATGCGTTTTTCCTTACCATATGCAAATATGAATAAAAGGGCAGTCTTTACGATTGCCCTTTTATAAAGTGCTGCCTGGGATTATTTTTGCCTTACAGCAAACCAAGTGCCGCTGTGGATTGCTCCCTCGGTTTCACGGAATTCCCAACCCTCAAAGTGTGTTGTGCTATAGGGGAAGAAAACTTTTGAATATGCAAGGGGCAACCCTACTACATAATTTTCGTTGAGCTTTTGAAGCTGTTCGGCCGCACCAAGATATTCTTCTTCGGTAGTAGCGCCAAGAAGAATTTTTACCTGTTCACTCATTTCGGGAATATTAAAGTGACCATAAGAAGTATCATAATCGCCTAGGAAATAGAAAAATGCAGTTTCATAATCAGCTTTGCCGCTGGTGGTATATCCCACAAGAAGGTCATATTCACCTGACTCAATAAGTGGCCATGAGTATTCGTTGTTGGCAAGAGCCTGCTCTTCCACCTTTGCTGCAATACCTACAGCTGCCAGATCGCGCACCAACACTTCGCAAAGGCGGATGCGCAGTTCAATTGTTGATGAAGAATAGTGCGGCATTACAGCTATTTCCATTTTACTACCCTTAGAATCCTCGCGAATGCCGTCGCCGTCAATGTCCTTGTATCCGGCTGTCTCAAGAATTTCCTTTGCCTTTTCAATGTCCTTGGTAAGAACGGGGCTTGACTTGACAAAGGCATCGCTTGTTGGTGGTACTGCACCCCAAGTACCCACAGAGGCATAATCTCCCGCTATAGTATTTGCCATCATGTCCCAATCAACTGAATAAGCAATGGCTTTTCTAAATTCAACATCATTGGAGGGGTATTTGTTTGCGCCGAAAGCAATTTGATATGTAGCGCTTGTATCTGTAAGTCCGCTCTCCAAATTGTTTGCATTGAGGATTGCGGGTGCCATTGATGCCGGCATAGGAGTTGAGTACTGATAATAGGCATCTATTTCATCATTTTGCATTGCCATCAGGATAGCGTCCAAATCATTGTAGGTCTGAAGTGACACCTTAGGAACAGTTATTTCTCCGTAAAAATAGTCAGGCATGGCCTCATAATAAGAAATTTGCGCATCCTCGTCCACATCTATCAGCTTGTAAGGACCACAGCCAATAGCGGCATCTTCGCCGGCATATTTTTTGAATTCTGCTCCGTCAACGTTTTCCCAAATGTGCTTGGGGATAATGAACACATAATCCATAATAGCCTTTAGGAAGCCTATACCGCAGGGTTCGCTGAAGCGCATAACGGCGGTATTGTCGTCAATCAATTCACAGCCGGTAACAAGTCCAACCATGCCGCTGTACTTTACATATTGAGAGTAGTAATCAATAGTAAATTTTACATCGTCGGGCGTTACATCTGTACCGTCATGAAACTTTACTCCAGAGGGAAATGTAAATTCAAGGGACATTCCATCATCAGCAAACTTCCATGTTTGCATAAAGTAAGGGGAAGGATTACCGTCAGCACCTTTTGTGACAAGTGCAGCTCTGGTAAATCCGGCAAACATCATAGTGCCGAATGCACCTGATGAGGTTAACACATTAAATACATCGTTGGTGGACAAGGTTCCAAGACGTAAAGTCCTTACCTCTACCGGCTCGGAAGGCGTTGGTTCTGGTATAGTGTCATCAGTTTCACTTTGTGGGGTATTGCCACAGCCTGCAAAAAGGCTTAGTGCTAACACAGCTGTCAGCAAAAAGGCAATAGTTCTTTTAAATTTCATTTTTACTCCTCTCAAATCTCTCAAAATTCTACAAACGGAAAAAATGGTCGAAAAACCTGCGAAAGGAGTATAACATTTGTGCATATAGCCACACAAGCCCCCCGGGGGGTTCACATTTATAAGATGATATTTCAAAAATAACTAATAATTTTATGACTATTCCTTTTTCTATCCCCCCAGGGGGCTTGTACATCAGCATAGCGGTCTTATAATAAAATCACAAAAATATAGGAGGTATTTTTTATGCATATGGCTGATGCGCTCTTGTCCCCGGCAGTTGGAAGTGTTATGTGTGCTGTTAGTGTCGGCGCCATGGCATATTCCGTTGCCAAGGTCAAGAAAGAAGATCTCTGCGAAAAAAAGGTTCCTATTATGGCGGTGGCGGGCGCTTTTGTATTCGCTGCACAAATGATTAACTTTACCATTCCGGCAACCGGCTCCTCCGGACACATCGGAGGCGGAATACTTCTTGCCGGACTCCTTGGAGGCTTTCCGGCGTTTCTTACCATAGCTGCTGTACTTATCATTCAGTGCCTGTTTTTTGCCGACGGCGGACTTTTGGCTTTGGGCTGCAACATCTTCAACATGGGCGTTTTCCCGTGTCTGGTTATTTATCCCCTTCTTTTCAAGCCCATGCTGAAAAAGAGCGCCTCTTACGGAAAGATTATGCTATGGTCTATCGTGTCCGTAATTATCGGTTTGCAATTGGGCGCCTTCGGAGTCGTTTTGGAGACTACGGCCTCGGGGATATCTGAGCTTCCATTCAAAACCTTCGTCCTATTGATGCAGCCCATTCACCTTGCAATCGGTGCTGTTGAAGGTATCGTGACAGGTGCAGTTCTTTGCTTCGTATACAAAATGCGTCCAGAAATAATGGACAGCGCCCTTCAGGGCGGGTCCATAGGAGAAGGCGTTTCGACCACAAAGGTCGTTGCGGTTCTTGCGGTTTTGGCACTGCTGGTCGGCGGAGGCTTATCTCTTCTTGCTTCATCCAATCCGGACGGACTTGAGTGGGCAATGGAAAAGGTTGCAGGAACTGCCGAGCTGGAAACCGAGGGCGATTTCCTTGCGGGAGCTGCCGCCGCACAGGAGGCTACGGCCTTCATGCCGGACTATGATTATGCATCTGCCGGAGAGGACGGCTCCTCCACAGGAACCACTGTTGCAGGAATAGTGGGTGGTCTTATGACCTTTGCATTGGCAGGCGCAGCGGGCTTTGTTATAACCAAGGTAAAAAAGAAAAAGGATACAACAAAGGCATAATATGTGCGCCGGTCTTGACATGACCGGCGCATTTTAATATGATATGAAGGTGTATTTTGCGTTATTTTGGGGGTGACCAAAACGGCGGATATTAGAAGTAAGATACAAGAGATATATTCTCTTGAACAGTTATCGGGAAAGAACACGGTAATACATCAATTGCATCCGGGGGCAAAGATTTTAACCACGCTAATTTACATAGTTACGGTGGTGTCCTTCGACCGTTACACCTTCGGAAGATTGGTTCCGTACCTTTTTTACCCGTTTATTATTATGGCCTTGGCAGAGATACCGTGGAATATGGTTGCAAAACGTGTTTTGCTTGCCCTTCCGTTTGTTGTGCTTGCGGGAGTGTCAAACATTATTTTTGATACTGCGCCGGCAATTACCTTGGGGAGATTGACTGTAAGCCAAGGCGTTTTGTCCTGCTTTGCCATTGTGTTCCGAACCTTCCTCTGCGTAACCGCTGTGCTTATTTTAGTGGCAGTTACGCCCTTTGCCCATATTTCCGGTCAATTAAGAAGAATTCATATACCCGAGATATTTATTTTGCTTTTTGAAATGACATACCGCTACATAGGTACCTTGCTTGAAGAAACCTCGTCCATGTACATGGCATATCAGCTTCGCCATACCCACCAGAAGGGACTGGAAATGAAGCATATGGGGTCTTTTGTGGGACAGCTCCTGCTCCGAAGCTTTGACCGTGCGGAGAGAATATACGCCGCCATGAAATGCCGGGGATACGGAAATAGTGAAAGGGAGCACAGCATTCCCCACTGGTCATCAGGAGACTATGCGTTTGTGCTGATTGTTTGTCTGCCCTGTATTTTATTTAGGGCGTTCAATATAACAGATATAATAAACCAAGTGATAGGCAGGTGGCTTTAATGATAAACATTTCTGAGCTTTGCGTATCCTATCCAGACGGTACCAGAGCCGTGGATGGGCTTGACCTCAAGCTGAACGACGGGGAAAATGTTGCACTAATTGGGGCAAACGGAGCCGGAAAAACGTCGCTGCTGCTCACCCTTGTGGGGGTGCTGCCTATCGCCTCCGGCACAGTGACGGTGGATGACCTTGCAATCGGCAAAAAAACCATAAACGATGTACGCAAATGTGTGGGACTGGTTTTTCAAAACCCAGACGACCAACTGTTTATGCCGATTATTCGTGAAGATGTTGCGTTTGGCCCCCACAACTTCGGAAAATCCCACGAGGAAATTGACCGTCTTGTTAAGGACACGTTGGAGCTTCTCGACATTTCTCACCTTGCGGAGCGTTCACCCTTAAAGCTGTCCGGCGGCGAAAAGCGTATGGCGGCTATTGCCACAGTGCTGTCTATGGAGCCCGGCGCTATGCTTTTTGATGAGCCCACAGCCTTTCTTGACCCTCGTGCGAGAAGAAATCTTATTAATGTATTAGATAGACTGCATCACACAAAGCTTATTGCAACTCACGACCTTAGCTTCGCCGTGGAAACCTGCTCAAGGGCAGTGATTTTGAAGAAAGGGAGGCTTTTTGCCGATGGCGCACCAAGGGAGCTGTTATATGACGAGAAGCTTATGGAGGATTGCGGCATAGAAGCTATAAAATAGAGCACGTAGTTCTTGAAGCAAATATGTGTATTACTATTTCGAGAGTTTTTTGAAAGCACATAAAATATTTTAAGGAAAAGGTGTTGAATATTATGGCAGACACAAAAAAAGCGTATGAAATGTATAAGGCAGGCTTTAGCTGCGGCCAGATAGTAGCAACATTTTGCAGTGAAGTTTGTGGCTTTGATGATAAATCGGCGAGGGCGGGGCTTGGAGGATTCGGCGGCGGAATGCACCGAGGTGAAAATTGCAGTGCCGTAGTCGGCGCAGTATACTCCCTTGGTATGTACTGCAACCACAGCGAGTATAACGATGAAGCGGCCGGAGAAAAAATCGTAGCCATGACTAAAGTGTTTACGGACAAATTTGTGGAAAAGTACGGTTCTCTGCGATGCTGTGATCTAATGAACGGTGATCTTCACCGTTGCGGTGAGTTTATTGAGTTCTGCAAAGATGCAGTGACACAATTGGTGGAAGACGATAAATCAAAATAAATCCAATTTACAATAACACTCCCTTCTATAGCCAGTATTGGTGCCGAATAAAAAAAGGGATGTTTTTTGTGTGGAAATAGTGCTGACGTTTTTAAGCTGTATAATTTTGTGCGAAGTAATAGATACACAAAAAATCCGAACCCATCTCCAATAGGAACGACGGTGTTCGGATTTTTATGCTTTGGTCAGACTGTCCAAAAACGACTAGATATGGGAAAACTTATACCAGATTTTCGAACCATTGCAAGCCTTGAAAATGCAGGTAAGGCCATCACCGGCGAGAGCGGCACGGTCATTGTAAAGGACTAATTTAAGCTACTTAGGGCACAAACATATTGGACCTATTATTGTAATGGTGTAGCTTATTCCACGCACCTTGAGGTTTCCTTCCATAGACCTCAAAAAGCGTGATAATAAGAGCGGAGGGATAGGGCTCTCCTCCCATTAGCACGTAACAAAAGCCGATTATAGCGTTCTTCTGCAGACTTATCCCATAACTCAGAACGCTTTGTGACTCTTTAACGCAAGCGTACACGCACGCAGTTCATGCTCCTGCTAATAACAAGCTTTCAATTACTATTACCTGATTTTCTGCGAATATATGAGCAAAAACAGGGGATATGCGTAGTCTTGACGCACAGTGGCAGTGCCTAAATTTGTCGACTTAATCACGACAGAAGCAGTTGTGCTCTTTTTTGAAGTAACCTTAAAACTTAAGTAATAAATATTGACAAGCTCGAATAATTCTGCTATCATACTTTAGCAATCCCTTTTCGGGTTGCACTTGATTTGGGGGTATAGCTCAGCTGGGAGAGCGCTTGAATGGCATTCAAGAGGTCAGCGGTTCGATCCCGCTTATCTCCACCACAAAAAAGGACTTGTAAGTTTTCTTACAAGTCCTTTTTTCTATTGTGGCGAATGTGGCCAGCACCAGTGGGAAACAAGAAGCACATTAATATAACAATCCGAAAGAAGCGCCGATGTAACTGCAAAAGCAGTAAACATCGGCGCTTTTTATATTTTAAGGAGGTGGTGACACGCTTATCACTTTGTGCCGATTCCATTCGACTACAGCAAACACCATAGCAATTAGAAAGGGGTGAGCACTATAAAAGTGCAGTTTATCACAGCAAACCATCACAGCGTGGATGAACATCATCATATTGAATGTCTCCAGCTGGGCTATTTATTTGTATGCATGTCTAAATCAAATGAATGGACCGGCCTACAAAAAACGCTTTTTCGGGTCTTCGGTTCAGAAGCACCGGAAGGCGGCTATTCTGGCGTTGCACATCTAATCTACGACAAAGGCCAAGAAGACTTCGCCGATGAACTCAAAAGGTGTGGGTATGCAGTGGAAGAAAGAGAATTTTTTCTGCCAATTGATGAGGATACCTTCAATGTGCTTGACTTGGCCTGTTACAAAGCAGCTCAGGGCGAAATATTTGTATTTAAAGACTTGGCAGTCAGAAACAACGGAGACGAGCTGGAGATGTTTTATAAGACAAGAATGACCCTCTCCGACATCACAGCACACTGGGCATTGGAAGATGATTTGGATGAATCCACGCTGGCCTACAAACACAAAGTACCAAAGGATCCCATTGGGACGTTGGCGATGAAGGTAGAACACCTAAGTTTTCAAAGCTGGGATAACCTTTTCCGATGTCCGGGCGAAACCATAGACAGTGAAGAGCGTCTGCAAATGATTTCTGACTGCTATGCGCATCTGGCCAATGGTGGCAACCTGGGCGATTTTTTGGGGCAGGTGGAAGAAAATCTTCAGGCAATAATTGACATGTACTCCACAGATGAGTTGGCTGACTACAGCGAAGAAAATAGAATATATTATGAGCATCAGGTTGAGCAGGCCAAGAGTTTTCTCAAATGTGCAAGCGAGCTTTCTGACGAATCCAAGGGTCGCGCAGTCTCGTGTGGAGATGCCGCTATTTATCCCGAAAACGAGCATCCTTCGTTTAGACTGGAGCTGGGTGGGATGTGACATCGAAAAAAGCACAAGCCATACTGGCAGGTGCTAAATTATAACTTAATTACAGGTACACCAAATGCCTCCATAATATCGAGTAATGCAACGACGGTGTTGCTTTTTGTGCAGGCTGGCTTGCCCCTAACGGTGAGCCGTCCAAATCACAAAAAGTCGTTCACCTCATTCACAATAAAGATGTTAATGGCAACGTACCTGGCTCAGATACAAGCAAGTAAAAAAACAAGGGCGATTGTTAACCGTGAAAACGGAAAACAGTCGCTCTTTTTTTATACTCTGAAACGAGGTGATTATATTACAAAAAGCATTATAAGTTGGGTTGGCGGCAAAGGAAAGCTCATGTGGCTTATTAACCTTCTTGCCCCGCCAAATTACGAGCGGAGCATTGACGTATTTGGTGGTAGTGGAACGGTGACGCTGAACCTTGACTGTCCACAGGTAAACCTCAAAGTTTATAACGATTTTAACGGCAATTTGGTCAATCTCATGCGCTGTTCACGGGAGCGACCGCTGGAGCTTATTCGGGAGCTTGGCTTTCTAACGCTAAATTCCCGTGACGATTTTGAGGTGTTCAAGAAGTTTGTGAGCATGGTGGAGTTTACAGACGATGACCTAAAAAAGGAGATGGCACTCACCGAGATCATGTTTGAGCCGCTCACCGCAAGACAGCTCAAACGGCTATTTTTCAAGCGTGCAGGAAACTCCTGCATAAAGCGAGCAGCTTACTATTATAAGCTCCTTCGATATAGCTTCAATTCCAACGGCGACACTTATGGCGGAAAGAAATGCGATATACGCCGCTTTTTTGTTGACATATGGAATTTTGCTCGTGCCTTTGCAGAGGTGACGGTGGAAAACAAGGATTTCGAGGCTCTAATTAAGCAGTATGACAGAGAAAACGCCTTCATCTACTGTGATCCGCCATATTTTGAAGCCGAGGGCTTCTATGCAGTAATCTTCACAAAAGACGACCACAAGCGGCTTCATTCTACCCTAAAAAATGCAAAGGGCTTCGTTATGGTGAGCTACAACTACGCTCCCGAGATTTTGGAACTTTATAAAGACTTCTATATCTTCTACACCACCCGTCCAAACTCCATGAGTCACAAAGAGGGCGATGTTTATGAGGAGGTGGTGATGACCAACTATGACCCACGACCGTTTATTAAGCAAAAGAGTCACCAGCTTACCATCTTCCCCATGCTCAACATCGCAAGCGATGGAGAATATAAGCTAATTCACGAGCCGCTAAAAGCGGTTTAATTTTTTTAATTAGAAAGGTAACTGAATATGAAAACGAAAACCAATCCCCTTGACGCATTCCCCGAGGAAATTGTTGACCGCTGCAGCCTTGATGTGGAAAACGGAATTATAACCGCCCTTTCCCCCGGGCTACTCATTGTCCGAAACACAAAATCTACCGCAATGGAACTTATTAACTGTATTTCAATGCTCGCCGAGCTAAGTGCAGATTTAACCGTCAAGCTCGCAAAGGCTTGCGGTTTTTGTGACAATTGCGGCGACATAGTTCATGGCTGCCCCGGGGAGTGGGCTCAAGACTGTGAGCTTTGCAAGGAGCTCCTTGACACAAATAACAGGATTTTTGTTCCCGACTACCTTCGTGACGAAGCGGGTATACCCTTAAATGCTAAGCTTGAAGCAACGGGCGATGAAGACGATGGCAGCATCACGCTTTATAAAGCGGATTATGATTATGACATTTCCGACGTGCCTGATGAGCTTTTAGAGTTGCTCTTTGCATCCGGCGTCTGCCTTGCCGAGCTTGACGAGGCTTTGAGAACGGAGCGTGCAATTGATGTCAGATAAGAAAAACATATATCTTTACCCACACAGCCTACTGCAAGCTAAAAGGCTGGGAGAGCTTGAGCTGTACCAAGCCTCATTTAAGGAAAATGTACGCTGCGCAAAAGCAATCGAGAAGTCAATCCGAGAAAATTTCGATGGCATGTACCTAAACGCAAATATTGTGCCCTTGCTTGTTGATGAGTTCGGCTATGACCGAGTAAGCTTTGTCCTCGCCAATACCTTGCAGGAATTGTCCTATGACGGCAGGTTTTCACGTGCAAATAAGGAATGGGCAAAGGGATTTTCCATTCCTGATACTAAGGGAAACAACAGGAACTTTGAGTTTCAGGTGACAAGCCACCCTGCCGTTCTTGACGGCTTCATTACTATGTACCGCCGTGAATTAGAAAACGCGCAAAGCGTTGAGTGCAACAATATTAGCCCCGTGAGCGGTCAGTCTATGTGAAGGGAGAAATAATGCAAGGAATAACTAAAAACAAATTATTTATAGGCGCAGTTTGCCTCGTGTTGGCGGCTGTGCTTTCTTTTGTCCTATTACCAAAGCTCTATGAAAACGAGCTCTCAACCACGCAGGTGATAGTGCTAAACCAAGCGGTGGAAGAAGGCAGCTTGATTACAAAAGATATGCTCAAAACCATTGAGGTTGGAGCCTTTGGGCTGCCCTCTAATATTGCTCAAAGTGCCGAGCAAGTGGTTGGAATGGTTGCAGCTACCGCCATTTTTGAGGGGGAATACCTCTCCAAAAACCGTCTTGTTAAACCAGATGAATACAAAAACGAAACTGTAATAGAGGACGGGAAAGTCCTTTTAAGTCTCAAGCTGCCCTCCGCCGCTTCAGGCTTGGTGGGCGTTTTACGAGCCGGCGATTTGGTGGACGTTTACACCACCGTGGAGGACGAAAACAGCGCAATTACCACTAAGAAAGCACTAACAAGTATCCTTGTAAAAGAGGTTTTAAACAAGCACCTGGAAAACCTTAACGACTTGGACAAAGACTCTGAAAATCCCGAAGTTGGTGACGACGACAAGGGTGACTATGAGCCGAGCTTCATAGTTGTTATGGTGGACGAGGAGCAGACGAAAACCCTCATCGCCCTTGAAAAGGCAGAGAACTTTCACCTCACATTAGCAAAGGCAGGTGACTAAAATGCTGCTTCCAATTTGGGGTTCCAAGGGTGTGGGCAAAACCGCTCTCGCCCTTGAGCTATCTAAAAAACTGACTGCTGACGGAAAAAGCGTCCTTCTCATTTCTCCGGAGCCGTACAGTGAACTTTCGGCAATTTTGGGCGTTAATATTCCACAAGAAAAGAGCCTGCAAGCCGCCATCAGAAGCGGAAATATTACGCTGTGCGCCTTTCACAAGGACGATCTATTCTATCTCTTGGCAGCACCCGGTCAGCACGATATTTTCGACGACAACTACTCCGCAAAACAGGTACAAACCATGTTGGAGCTTTCTAAATCCACCTTTGATGTGGTCCTCGCAGACTGTCCAAGCGAGATGAACAACCTTGTTTCCGCATGGGCGCTGAGCCTTGGAGAAGCTGTGCTTTTTTGTATGGGCGGTGGCTTTGAGGGCGCAATGTGGCAAAGGGCGTCGGAGCGAGCAATTCAGGCGATCCGCCGCAAAACTATTTTTGTGGGAATGGAAACAAGCGATGCCTTTGACTACGAGGCAATGTACGACTTTTTGCAGCAGAAGCCTCACCATAGAGTACCCAAGCAAAAAAGCAAGAACTATGAAAAAGCTATTTCAAAGCTTAAGGAGGTAATTGAAAATTGAGTATTACAGCCTACGAATATCTATCCATTTTGCAGGCAAGCAAAGAAAACGCTAAAGGCACGCAAGAGGATTTAGACTATGTTTCACTATTGGACAAGGTGCGAAATGTTATTGCCGAAAAGCACTCAAAGGAGCTTGCCGCAGCCTTAGACAGCAAAGTCGGAGCAAAAATGCTCAAAGACTTGATTCTTAAATACTGCGTGGAAAACTTAGTCGGCACAAGTTTCGAGCAGGACGCACTTGTGGAGAAAATCTATCTCGATATGGCAGGTCTTGGGCTTCTCACCGAGTACCTTCAAGACGACGAGGTGGAAGAAATTAACCTAAACGGCTACGATACCATGGAGATTATCTACCCCGACCGCACCAAGTTTCTCTATGGCAAAGATGCCTTTCCTACGCCAACCGCCGCACTGGACATTGTTAAACGCATGGTGCGAATGGGTGGCATGATTTTGGACGCACAGACTCCTAAGGTGGATAGCTACATTGGGGACGGCACGAGAATTTCCGCCATGATTCCCCCTGCCGTGCCGCCCGAGCGTGGTGTTGTGGTCTCCATCAGAAAGCAAAGTCGCAGCAGCATTTCAAAGGTTCAATTGGTGGATAGCGGCAGCGTTTCCACGGACATGCTGGACTTTTTGTCCCTGTGTCTTTGTAACGGCATTTCCGTAGGTTTAGCCGGTGGAACAGGCAGCGGCAAGACCACCGACCAAGCCTTCTTGCTCAACGAGTACATAAAGAGCAACGACGACTACAACAACCGTGTTTACATTATTGAGGACAGCCGTGAGCTGAACTTAATCGGATTTGACCATCTCCACGAACGACCGGCAAGAGTGATTTACGCAACCACTAAGCCTGCCCCAAACCCCATTTCCATGCGTGACCACATCGTAAACGCTCTGCGCTACCACCCAAAGCTCATTGTCCCTGCTGAAGTTCGTGACGGCGCAGCTTATGAGGCGGCAAGTGCAGGGCAAACAGGACATACCATCTTAACGGCCTTTCACGCAGACAACGCCTATGACGCATACAGCCGTCTTGTATCCATGTGCCACTTTGCAAACACGGGACTTCCCGACGAAAAACTCCTTGAAATGTGCGTAGGCGCTTGGCCTATCATGGTGTATAAAAAGCAGCTTAAAGACAACAGTCGAAAGTACATGGAGATTTTCGAGGCAAGCGGTGTACAAGAAGGTAAGCTTCAAGGACAAATGCTTTACCGTTTTGAAATTTACGAAAATGAGCGTGATGAGCACGGACAAATTGTAAAAGTTCACGGCGAACACAAGCGTGTGGGGACAATCTCAGATAAGCTATATCGTCGATTGAAAGACAACGGCGTTGAGGAAAACGAGCTAAATCGGCTCTTTCCTGATGCGCAAAAAGGAGGTGAGTAAGCCATTGAAACGTTAATTTATCTTTCGGTATTCATGCTCTTAGCAACAGTGATTGTCATGACGATGGGGCTAAACGAGGACTTCGACAAATTCTTAGTCTTAGCAAGAACAGAAAAGGCCAAGAAGAAGGCTATGCGAAAGCCGAAAAACAGTTTGAGCAGGAAAATCCGTGCACTAAACCGAAGAAGGAAGGTACTCATTGTTCAGGCAGAAATGCCCGAGAACATATACCGTCTGATGACAGTTGCCTGTATTTTTGCAGGCGTATTTTTGGGAAAAGCAATTTTTAACAGCTTGGTATTCATGCTGCTGCTTGGGGCTTTGGGCAGCTTTGCGCCGCTAATTTATCTCAGCTTTTTGCGTACAAAAAACCGCAACTCGAGGATAGAAAAGCTCCGCAGTTCCATGATGATACTTTCAAGCAGCTACATCGTTACCGAGGACTTTTTAAAATCTGTTCAGGATAATATTGAGCTTTTGGAGTACCCAAAGCCCTTCCGAGATTTTCTAACCTACTGCCGCTACATTGACGGCAACACGAAAATCGCACTTCGCAGGCTGGAAAACCATGTTTGCAATTCCTATTTCAGTCAGTGGATTGATGTGCTCATTATGGCGCAGGACGACCGTTCACTAAAGTACGTCACCATGTCCGTAGTGGAAGCCATGAACGACGTGGCGCAGGCTCAAATGGAGTCCGACACAGCAATTTATGCCGTATGGCGTGAGTATTTCATGGTGCTTGCCCTCATCTTTTCAGCACCGTTAATCTTCAAAGTACTCATGCCCTCTGCCTATGAAATCTTGACAACAAGCTTTATTGGGCAGGGGTTTTTTGTGCTTTTAATTATTGCAGTTGTGTTCTCACTTGTGAGAGCTTTGAAGCTCAATAAACCGATTTTAATGTAAGGGGTGATGCCTATGATTGTATTAAAACTCTGCGTGTTTGCCTTCCTCTTTGCAGGTGTTTTTATCATCGCAAATACGATTGCAAGCCGGCAGTATTCCTATGTCGGGCATAGAAAGTTTGCAAAAATGAAGTCTTGGTATAAACCAAAATCAGACCTTTGGAGCGTGTTTCCGCTGCCGCAGCTTGTGAAAGCCATGAGCAAAATCGTATATGTGAACGAGGCAACTAAACTAACGCTTAAAAAGCAACTTGCTAAAGCCGGACTACCCGACACGGTGAGGGAGTATACGGCGAAAAAGCACCTAATACTCCTGCTCGGAGGCTTGACTTTCTGGCTCTTTGTACTCACAAAATTTTACATTGGCATAATATTCGCAGTCTTGGTGACTGCTTTTTTTATGCTCAAATTGCGAGACAAAATTGCCGATAAGATTAAGGCAAAGGACATGGAAATTGCAGCCGAAATGCCCCGTTTCGTTCGGACCGTATGCCGCAATCTTCAAAGCGATCGTGACCTTGTGCGGGTAATCCAAAGCTACCGCAAGGTGGCAGGGGTGAGCCTTGGATCTGAGCTTGACATTCTACTTGCGGAAATGCAGTCGGGCAATCTTCAGAACGCACTTTCGCACTTTGAAAACCGCATAGGTACTGCGGAAAGCTTTAGGCTTTGCAGCGCACTTCGTGACATGTCCATGGGCATAGACCAAAGCGCAACGCTTTCCTATCTTTCGGACAGCATGGCGGTCCAGGCAAAGGAAAATATTCGCCGCGAGCTTAATTTGCGCCCCTCAAAAATGCGCATGACCTACTACCCTGCCATCGGGGTTACGGTGGCAATGATTTTATATGTACTCGTCGTGTACGTAATAGATAACTTAAATTCAATTTTATAAGGAGAAAATTCATTATGAAGAAAACTTTCAAGAACATCAATAACCGCATTTCCGAGGCATTTTACAATGCCAAGTGCAAACTGTATGACCGCTTTTGCAGCGTAACAAAAACCCTGTCCGACACCACAGGCGACCTTGCCGCAAATACCATCGGCGGGATTATTGTTGCCGTGGTTATAATCGGTCTTTTGATCGTTGCAGTCAACGCATTCTTCCCCGGTTTCTTCACCTCAATGTTTGAGGACATGGCAAGCAAGCTGGGCGAAAACTGGTAAGGAAGTGATTGGTAGTGAGTAAATTCAAACGGCTTATCGCCGATAAAAGTGGCAGTGAGGCGGTGGGCTTTTTACTCACCACCGCCCTTTTAATCTTAATATTTGCCACAATCATCTCGGCTTTTGTTTACATCTTGCAGTATTACAGCGCAAGCACCATGTGCCAAAAGCTGGTACGCAGCATTGAAATCCAAGGCGAATACGACGAGGCAGAGGCTCAAAAGCTCCTTTTGGAAACCGCTTCTCCGGAGCTTGAAAACATAGTAATTGAGCTTGATGCTGCGTACCTTTCGGGAAATAAGATCCAGCTTAGAACCCCCTTCACGCTGCGCTTTTCCGCAAGCTACAAAATAAGTATTCTGAAGATTGGCGATGTCCCCGTGGAGATTTCCCTGCCAATTACAATTCGGGCAAGGGGCATGAGCGAGGTGTATTGGAAGACATGAAAAGCCTTATTTATGACCACAAAGGTGCAACGTCCATTATTTTTATTGGGCTAATCTTCTTTCTCCTCATGCTTACCATGCTGGTGATGGAAATGGGTGCGGTGCAAAAGAACTACTCCACAGCGCTTTTCGTTTTGCAGCGCAGCGCAAACACTGCCGTTGAGAAAAACATGGACGACAGCTACCGTGCGGACGGGATTTTGAAGCTCAATTCCGATGAGGCAAAGAAGGATTTTGAGAGCTTTGCAAGAGAAGATTTAAACGAGAAGTATACCCTTCATTTAAATAGTATAGAGGCAACGAGCGAGCCACCCGGCTTGAAAGCAACCGGTACGGTAACCTTTCCCACCGTGTTTTCAAAATACGGCTTTAAAGATTTGAGTTTCAAGTTTTCCGTCTCAGCAGTGAATTTCGAGGTGGGCGATGGATAAAGCCCTAATCATTTACACCATGCTCGTTTATGGGGGTGTTGTAGACTACAAAAGGCGGGAAATTCCCGACATTGTGCCGATTGTGATCTTGCTTTGCGGTCTTTCACTTGACTTAAAGCTTCTTTCGGGTATCTTGTGTTTGACTGCAACCGCAGCTGTATTTTCACTAATGTGCAAGCTTACAAAATCCCAAATCCCCGGTGGAGACTTCAAACTTCTGTGTGCAATGAGCTTTACTGTGGGGCTTATTGAAACGGCTATAAGCCTTGCGATTGCAGGAATTTTGTCTGTGGCATACGGCATTGCAAAGAAAAAGCCGTTAAATCGCAGCATACCCCTTTGTAGCTACATGGCGGTAGCATACGTAATATTTAATTCGGCAATTTTAGCCGTATATTATTAAAAAACAGGAGGTACAACATGAGAAAAACAAAACTTTTAGCAATGATTTTATGCCTATGCCTTGTCTTTAGCACAGTAGCTATGGCAAAAGAAATTCCCGTGTACTCGGACATTACGGGAAAGGAGCAGTACAGCATCGGAAGCAACGAATTTACAGTGAAATTCAACGGCGAGGGAGTCACATTCCCCGATGCTCAGCCCTATGTGGACGAGGATAACCGAACCCTCGTTCCCCTGCGCTTCGTAACGGAGAAGATGGGAGCCGCCGTCACATGGGACGAGAAAACGGCAACCGCACATGTTGAGAAAGGCGGTACCAAGGTGGACGTTACCATTGGAGAGCGTGAAATCTTAGTCACTGCAAATGGCAAAACCACAGTAGTCTCAATGGATACAAAGGCAGTGCTTTTAAAGAGCCGCACCTTCGTTCCAATACGCTACGTTGCCGAAAGTCTTGGTGCTTGGGTGGGTTACAGCGACCTTTTTAACACCGCACAGATTTACGACGATGTGCTGACGGCGGAGGAAATAGACCGTCTACACAGCTATGAGGATTTGGACTTCGAGGCATACAGAGCCTTAAAAAACGAGAAAACCTATGGCGATACCAACGAGAGCTGGACAAAACGCAATCCCCAAATCGCCTACTTTGCAGGCACAGGTGACTATGGATTTTCAAACGCCAACGAGTGGGCACTAATAAAACCCAAGGGCTCATTTTTCGAGGACATTTCAAGCTACAAGGCAGAAAGCTACTTGGGTGTTCTTACAAAAAAGCCCTTTAAGTTCGGCGTACAAGAACCCGTGGACTTTGCTAAAATAGCAGTGGAGGAGGCAGTTTTAGGCACGAAGCTTCAACTAAAAGACTTGGGTGCAAGCCTTAAAACAGACCTAAGCTGCGCTTTCGCCTCCAGACACTGCGCTGACGGCACAATTATGGTTCGAGGAATTCTCACCATGGACGTGCCCGAGGACGCAAACGTAGAGCAATTCGCTGAAAAGTTCGGCATGAATGGGATAACCGCCGGCGAACACTATGAGTGCGATGTGGAGCTGAAGCTTGTGGCAACTGCCGGTAAGCTTGCGGCAGTGGGCATGAGAAGTCTTGGAGGTGAAAAATGAGAACATGGACAAAAAGAAGCACAAGGCTAAGGTCACTGACCTTAGCCTTAATTATTTCTCTGAGCCTTTGGGGAAGCGCCTTTGCCGATTTTGGCTTTGGCGGTGTCAACGACTTTAACTTTGATTTCGATTTTGACTTCAACTTCGACTTTGACTTCAGTATTCCCGATATACCTGACGTCCCCAATGTTCCCTCTGGCGGCAATTCGGGTAGTGGGAAAGATTTATACTGGTCGGAATACGATGAGAAATACCTCAACTCCGGACAGTACGAAACAGTCGAATCAGCCAAGCAGGATTACGCCAAGGCGCAAGATGACTACATGAACGCCAATACCCAGGCCGAGAAGGACGCAGCTCAAGCGGCTATGGACGAAGCCCATTTAAGGGCGGAGAGTGCCCGTGCCGACTCAAGCGGAAACTATAGCGGTGGCAAAGACGGCAGCGAGTACATTCCCCTTGGCGGAGGAGGTAGCAGCGGCTCATACATTCCGCCTTCCGTGTCCCCTTCTATTCCTGACGGCAGCGTAAGCATTGGAAGTGCCGATCTCACCGACCAAAAGGGCAACAATCTTTCACGTGGCAGCATCAAAAGCGGCTATGGTTTCTTTGCAGATGTCAAAATAGACTCTGCCAACGTATCGAAGATAAGCGTAACCGCAAGCTACGATTTTGGCAATGGCACAAGGACGATTGCCCTTGCGGACATGGGTAGCGGCAGTTTTGAATTTTCTGTTAACAGTCAAAGCCCCACGGCAAAACGCTGTGTTTATATTCCCGTGGAGACAAAAGACGACAGCTACACCGTAACCTTCACAGTCAACGGCACCGACGGTAACGGAAAGGTCATAAAAGCCACAAAGCAAAGCAAGCTTACCGTGAAAGGCTCCATGTTTGACGACGATTTTACAGGCGACAGATAAAAAAAGAAAAGCCCCTTGGAGCAATTCAAGGGGCAATTTTTATAGAAACAGAGGTTTAATATGGAAAATTACCAGGTAAAATTTACTCCCTTTAAAGACAAGGGCCACCTTTTAGGCGTGGCGTCCGTATGCTTTATGGACTCAATAGTAATTCGTGGTGTGCGGCTTTTGGACGGTGCTCACGGATACTTCATTGCCATGCCGCAGCAGAGAAATCGCAAGGGCGAGTACATTGACTGCGTATACCCTTTGAGCAAGGAAATTCGTGATGAGATGACCGAGGCGGTGATTTCAGCTTACAGTGAGGCAAGGGCTAAGTCGCAATTCGCAGAGCAGGCAGACGACAATGAGCTACCGTTATAGGGCTGGTGGAATATGTATAAAAAATCTAACTTCCCGCTCATTTTTGCAATTACACTTGCCCTTATTTTAGCCTTAACCGTGCCGGCTTTTGCCGCAGGCACGGGCGATGTTGCAGGAGCAATCGAGGGCACATGGAACGAAGCCTCCGGACAAATTAAGTCGGTTGTAAACAAGGTCGTGTTTCCGGCGATTGACATGATTTTGGCGGTGTTTTTCTTCACGAAAATGGGTATGGCATACTTTGACTACCGAAAACAAGGTCAGTTTGAGTGGACCGGTCCCGCCATCTTATTCGTCTGCCTGGTGTTTACACTAACCGCCCCGCTCTATGTCTGGACGATTTTGGGTATGTAGCAACAACCCCATGGGTAATTCACACATTACCCATGGGGTTGCAAACAAGTGCTGGGTGTAAACATAATGGAAAGTTCAAAAACTTGAATTTTGCGCTTTATGTGGTACTATTTTTCGTACTTTATTAATTCATCAGTGTATTTCATTGCTATTTCGTATGGTAGGTTTACGTCCCACACAGACACCGGTAAGCGCAGATTAGTACGGTTTATTACTAGTTCAGATTGTTCTTTGTTAAAATCCACACATATTATCCTTATCCGATGAGACCGTCCATAACTTCTGCAATACTATCCGCATTTGGTAATTCAAAAGCGGGTCTCTCTTTAATAATTTCTTCGTAGTGGGGCTCAAGAAACGCACGTACAACCGCTTCCTGTTCCTTTGCTTTAGCAATGTTCTCAAAGAGAGTTTTAAAGACTTTTGGCTTCAATAAATCTAAACGTTTGACAAGTTTGTCAATCTCGTCCTCGTCAAGCAAGTATTCACTGATAAGGACCGAAACATAAGCGTTGAATAATCGACCGTAAATTTCGATATCGTTTTCGTGTAAAATATCTCCGAACGTTTTAACAGTTGCTGCACCGGCAGCACCGCCGATAAAACCACCTGCCATACCTACAACGGTTCCAACGCCCGGAGCAACAGCGGTTCCCACTGCTACTGCGATTTTAGCTGCGACTACACCGGAACAAACAGCTCCTCCAGCACTGCCGATAATAGAGCCAGCAAGTGAACTCATGTTTTTAGCATATTGGGCACCTGAAATTTTTCTTGAAGATACATTATAAGTTTCAGGGACCGAAAACGCAACAAAAGTTAGCGCAGACGTTAATACATTACTGCGCAGAATCTTTGCTAAGTGTTTTGAAGCTGCCGCACCATAAATAGCACCTTTCCCAGAAAGCGATCTTATACCATTTACAATTGTAGCGGATGCTTGCGAACCTAGTTTTGCTGTTACATATTGGCTCGGCGCCATAAGAGAGTTTGCCAGGCTCGTCCTCGCAACCTGTGATACAATCATGTGTTGAATGAAGGAGAGTCCGAATACTTGCAAACCAGATGTCATTCCGGCTTGAATGGCTTCTTTGATATCACCCGTTTTTCTGTATGTAAGAAACAGAGTCGTAACGAAAGTAAGACCGAAAGCGCAACTGCACATGACTGTGCCGGTAAGAGCATCATATGTTAACGATTCTATTGTACCCGGCTTGGTTAGGTTAACGGCTTGTGTATAGGTTAGCCTTCCCTGTCGAACAATATCCGTAGCTTTTGCTGGGTCAGTTACACCCGGAACTTTTCCGTATTTTATCTTCAATTTAAATCCTTCAAGCACTTTTTGGTACTGGTCTTTAGGGACTTCAAGTTGCATTGGCTGACCATCGTGCATATATCGGTAATTTTTTGTTTCTGGGTTAAAGCAAGCTTCAAGTGAGCCTCTTGCCGAATTGTAATATTTTGTTTGTATAAATATCCTTGTGTCGATTAAGCGGTCTGCACCATCTTTTACGTTATCTCTCCCAACGACAGTTGCATGAAGGCCATGAAGATTATCAAGCATAGTGATAGCTTCTTCAGCCATTTCACCATGTCCTGCGGGAGTGTTGATAGCTGCTTTATGCTCGACAAAAACGGCCGTCTGTGCCGATTCTACTGCTGCCGCAGTGACGATACCAGCTTGAATATTTCTTGTGAAATCAGTGGCATCGGTATCGATATTATCAATGGTTGTAACTCTACTTGCATCTTCTTTTTGCACTAATACGCGACATACATCAATAAAGCGCTTTGAACATTGCGGCTCCACAAGAAGGGCAGTATTCTCAAGTTCGGATTCATCCGTAAACCAAGCTGGGTTAAAATCTGCCCAACTATAGAACAGCAGTACAGATTTACCGTTATCAAACTTGTTATGATGTTGGCTGATTTCATCGGTTTCTTCGGACTGATTTTCGCCATGTCCTTTTTTATTTGCACTGAACTTTATTTTACCTTCAAAAGCTCCGACATTTGTCCGAATATATAACCCGGAAGTAGTAACTGCAATTCCGCTCGGCCTTAAATCGAACTCTGCGTCTGCCCAGAAAACATATTGCTCGCGGGGAATCGGAAAATGATTATGAAGTTGTGATACTTTTATGTCTGTGAGGTCGATTGGGGAGTTGCCGAGTGAAGTAATAAGCGTTTCAGCAGCCGTCCCAAGTAGAGGTTCAATGGCAGCGTTATACTTTTCTTTCCGCTCTTTTGCCTCCACAGCCTTTTGCTCTTCAATTTTAACTGAAATCTTTTTTGTAGTGGAGGTGATAACGTTTTGTGCTTTCTCAGCCGCATTAGTAACAATCTCACCGACAGCAGATGCGGCAGAAGCACCTGTATCGGTAACTTTTTTCACAAACTGTATTATGTCCTGCTCCTTCATACTCGCTCCGTCCCAACTTTTATTGTTTTTTGTTATGATTATACATTGAATATCTCATACTATCGCCAATCGTCAAGTTATTATAAACATAATGGGCAATTTGCTTAATACGAATCCATAAGTATATTGCCGGTATTTATGACATAAGGATGTAACTTAAAAAATTGTCCTCTTGAAGTTGCATATTTGTTGAGAGTGAATTTAGGTAAATCTGTTCTTGGAACTGTGCAGCATCGGTAATTGAACGAACAGAATGATATCCCATAGCGTGGTAAGTGTTCAGGAATCTAACAAAAGTGTCAATGTAATAATGTAAATTTTGCAAGACATACTCCATGTATGGCAATGATGTTCCATCGTGCACGAGCATATTCCTTGTGCGATAAATTCGCATGATTTGCTGTGATAGCCTTTTTTCATGCGCCTGATATGCGTGCTTTACTTCGGCAGTATTGGACCATTGAGTTTTGTAGCGGTTCATTCTACAGGCTAACAAAGGCGAATTATCTTTTAAGATATCTATAATTTCATCGTAAATGCTTTGATATTTGTGAAGGGTTAGTATTGCTAAAAGTTTTGTATCATTTCTTCCTTCATAGTCAATTCCAAGAATTTTGGTAATTGCTTCACTTGATATTGCGTTAATATCCGATAGTAACTGATTGACAAGAACACAAAAATAATTCCTGCCGAGTGCTGCAGTAAGGGCGTTACATATTTGATTAATTCTGCTTAATCCACCTTTACGATCTATTGGAACTACTACCTCAATAGCGGTCCAAAGATTAATCAATTGATTATCAGTGTTTTTAGATATTAAAGCGGCAGAATGTAATTGGAGAACTTGTAAAACATTCGCTTTTAGCCCAAAACATGTTTTTAAAAGCTCCTCTTTCTTTATTTCTCCGCAGTTTGGATATTCTCGAACGATGGGAGATTCCAGCTTTTTTATAAACGTTACCTCATGCGTTGATAAATCAACAACATCGGAATATTTAGGATTAAAGTCGAATTTATTATGTTTAATGAACTGGTTTACAGACAAGCAAAAGTTTGCTATGTCAAGCACCTGTTCCCTTGCCGAATAAGGGTCTTTTGCCTCGCAACTATATTTTAATATGTATGGTATGGCCGGATTAAACATTTCGTAGATGTTCTCTGCAAACTCAAACGCATTATAATCTTCAAATGCGGTTTTTTGCTTAAAACTGTTAAGTGGCAGGTACACACAAAACTTTCTCTTTTTTAATTCAAAACAGTCAAAAAAAGTATCAAGGGAAGCCACGGAGTCCACACCAGAAGATGTGGAAAAAAAGACCTGTTTCACACAGTTATAAATGTATGCCTGGCTAAACCCAAGATTAATTAATTCGGATGCAATAATTCGAGCCAAATCATATAATTTATCTAGCTGAAGTAAATCTTCACCACAATTTATTACTTGTTTTTTTGCTTCTGTAACTAACTGCGTATAGTATTGATTATTTCTGGCCATTTCAGCAATTATATAATTAATTCCGACTTTTAATTTTGAAATAATGTCATCATCTATTTTGCTATTTTCAGATTTAATTGGTTTTTTGTCAAATTCCCCCGCACTATTTTTTTTGGAGAATACGGCACTAAAGTCATTCCCAAATAATTTTTTGGCAATTGGATCTTGTGCAAAAAGGGACTGCACCTCTGAGATAAGTGGAATTAAGTTGCCCCTGTCTAACACGTTTTTTTCGATAAGATTAATTACATTTTGAATTTCAAGGCAGATAAAGTGAAAGTTCAGTGCGGGAACTTTATGCGAATCATGGCTATGGGGAGACATCAGTTCTTCAAATGACTGTGCAAACATAAGAAGCCCGCTTTTTCCTTCGACAATTGACCAACATGCATAATCGGAATGTATCATAATTCTCTCCTAATTCAAATATGAATTGTCGGTTTCGCCTAATTGCTATACCCCACATATTGCTTATTACAAATTCTCCCAATATTTTAACACACTCTGCGGCGAAAACCAACAAATTATCCTAATTTTTTCGCCCCACTTTATTCGACAAGTACAAATCTTCGCCTCGTATGTGTTCATTGCTCCGACTTTGCCAAAAACCTTGTTGCCTTTGCTCAATAGCTATTTTGCAAAAACTTCGGTATTGTCTCAGTAGGAGGTTTGAGCCAACGGAAAATGTTATGCTGCGCTACGCCAATTCTTTTTTAAAGAACCAAGCTGTAACGAGGAAAATCAGCTTATAGACGACCTGTGCAAAACGCTTAGGTCTGTTTTAAACAAGAAGCAAAAAAGGTGGCTTTTGAAAATACTGGATGCAAAGGACACGATTTGCGAGAGAACGTCTCTTGACGCCTTTTGCTCCGGCTTTAAACTTGCCACGGAGATCCAAAACGCAATGTATTTAAAGGACGACGACTTAAGCGATGAAAGCTTAGGTTCTCGTCCTTCGTGCTATCTGTAAGTGCGTCCAAAAACATAGACGGGAGACAAACTATAAAAATAATAATCCAAAACGCAAACGGGAGCCTGAGAGGAAATCTTAGGCTCCCGCTTTTATCTACACACTAAGGGGGTGACAACTTTGTTTATTTGGGACTTTATTATGGGCGATGTGATGAGTCAACTTGTCGACTGGTTATACGGCCAGTTGGTTGGATTTCTCGGAGAATTTTTCTCACGCATGGGGGAAATGGGCATTGAACTTTTTGACATGGCTTGGGTGCAATCCATCGTTTTGTTTTTCTCCTACCTTGCGTGGGCACTCTATATTATCGGACTGGTGGTATCTGTTTTTGAAACCGGAATTGAGTACCAAAACGGTGGAGGCGGCATAAAAGGAACTGCCCTTAATGCCATTAAAGGTTTTCTTGCGGTCAGCCTTTTCACCCTTGTGCCTGTTGAGCTCTTTAAACTGTCGGTAAGCTTGCAGGCAAGCCTTGCCGCAGGCATCACCGGTTACAGCACAAGCTTTGTCGAAATGGCAAACGACATAATAAAAAGCTTAGGTACCGAGCCCAAGCTAAGTGAAGCCGTAAGTGCCGGTGCACTGGGAGGACTCTCTACCCTGACAAACCCGGCAATGCTGCTTTTCATTGTTGTTCTTATGGGATATTCCGTAATCAAGGTGTTCTTTGCCAATCTCAAGCGTGGTGGCATTTTACTAATTCAAATTGCGGTGGGCAGCCTTTATATGTTCAGCGTACCAAGGGGTTACACCGACGGATTTTATCAGTGGTGCAGGCAGGTAATCGCTCTTTGCATCACCGGTTTTTTACAGGCAACAATCCTTACCGCAGGACTGATGGTTGTGCGTGACAACGCTCTTTTGGGCTTGGGACTTATGCTTTCAGCCGGAGAGGTGCCAAGAATTGCAGGCGCCTTTGGCCTTGATACAAGCACCAAAGCCAATCTTTCAAGCGTGGTCTATGGCGCTCAAGCTGCAGTTAACACTACGAGAACTGTGGTAAGAGCAGTAGCAGCGAAATAATAATGGACGGTGATTAAATGTACATCTACCCAGATAATCTAAAGGCAAAGGCAACGCTGTGGCTGTGGGAGCTTCGAGATATCGGCATTTTGGGCATAGGACTTTTGCTCTCGGTGTTTGCCGTGGCAAAGCTGGGAACGCTCATTCCACTTGTTATTACGGCGGTCTATGGCTTTTTATCTATCCGCTTTTCGGACACCAGTATTTTGGATTTCCTAAGATATGCTGTGTCCTTTTTCATTACTAAGCAGCAATATTACGAATGGAGAATGTGAAGATGCAAAAAAGGATAAAACCCGCCAAAACCTTGGTGGGTATAGAAGAAATAACAACTTACAGTGTGAAGCGAAGAGAGGACGAGCTCGTCTATTTCCTCGTCAAGCCCACAAACATCTTGGTACTTTCCGAAAGCAGCATTACGGGGAAAATAAATGACCTCTCAAACGTCATAAAGAGCCTTGGCGAACTTGAAATTCTTTGCCTAAGCTCCAAGGAAAACTTTGACGGCAACAAGGATTATCTTAAAACCCGTATAGAGGAAGAAGTAAATCCTGTGCTGCGAAAGCTGCTCACGCAAGACCTTTTGAGCCTTGATAAAATGCAGCTTGAGATGGCAACGGCACGAGAATTCATCTTCCTTCTTCGCCTGAAAAATAAAAATGACAGCGACATTTACGCTTATCTCTCCCGCATTGAAAAGCTCATAAAAGATCAGGGTTTTATCGTTCGTCGTGCCACGAAGGCTGACTATATGCGGATTTTATCCGTCTACTTTGAGCAAAACGTCACAAGCGACAGCTTTGATGACTTTGATGGAGAAAGGTTTTTATTGAGATAAGTTTTGTTTCATTTGTGATTAAATTATGGTAGACTAATCAAAAGATGTATTTACATTTATAATAGTCTTATAAGGGAGGTAATTTTATGGCACTGGATCTAACTGTAAACTTATCGCCACAAGAGGCATCTAATGTTATAAATCATGCTATTGTGAATGGCAGCATAACCGGTAAATTAATTGACGACCATACGGTTAGCGGACAGGATGGTAGCTTGTGCGTGATTTCTGTATATGAAAAGCATTATTATAGAGCCGGAAATCGTCTGACTTTAACTGTGATTATCGATAACATGAGTGGTTGCACCCACGTACATTCTATCTCCGGTGGTGGCGGTGAGGGGCTATTTCGTTTTGATTGGGGTGCCTCCGACAGCTTTGAAAACTGCGTGTCTAACGCCCTGTCCATATATGTAATATAGTAAGCAAAATACATATGCCAAGAAGCAAGCTCTTTGGGGCTTGCTTCTTGGCGCACAAAATTAAATAAGGAGGTCTAAAACCCTTGAATAAACCCAACAATAAGAAAACATCACCGACCGAGCCGATCAAGTCCTTTCCAGACATGATAGCTCCGTCGGTGATAAAATTTTACCCCGATCACTACATCTTCGGAAACACCTACCGCAGTGTCTTTGCCCTTCGGGAATATCCTACCGTCACCTCTGAGCAGGCAATTTTGAGCCGTCTAGGCGAAAAGGACGGTGTTGTGGTACACATCTACACCCGTCAGGTCACACCCACGGAGGAAAAAGCAATTATCCACAATGCAGAGAACAAAAACAAGATGAACGCCTCGGCGGACAGAATGCGAGAAACCATCGAGGCCCAAAACAATCTTCAAGATGTGGCAGAATTGCTGAGTTCCATGCAAAGAAACCGAGAACCGCTCCTCCACTGTGCCGTTTACATTGAGATGATTGCGAGCGACATGGACAAGCTAAAACAGCTTCAAACTGAGGTGCTCACCGAGCTTGTGCGCAGCAAAATGAATGTGGAAAGGCTGATTCTCCGCCAGCAGGAGGGCTTTTTATCCGTAAGCCCCACAGGCAAAAACACTCTTGGCAGCCAGTTTGAGCGAGTTCTGCCGGCAGGCTCTGTTGCAAACCTATTCCCTCTCAACTACTCCGGCAAAACCAATACCAACGGTTTTTATCTTGGCAAGGATAAGTTCGGCAGCAATATTATCGTTGACTTCAATCAGCGTGATGAGGATAAAACCAACGCAAATATCCTCATTTTGGGCAACAGCGGACAGGGAAAAAGCTATCTATTAAAGCTCATTTTGTGCAATATCCGTGAGAGCGGCAAAAGTGTAATTATCCTTGACCCCGAGCATGAGTTTTGCGAGCTCTGCGAAAACTTGGGCGGCTGCTTCGTGGATTTGATGAGCGGTCAGTACATGATTAACCCGCTTGAGCCAAAGTCATGGGACGACCATCGTGACGCTGGTTCCAATGCGCACACGGAAATTTCTTTTGACTATAACACAGGAGCCTGCGTTGAAAGCGGAATTTGCCCCCAAGCGTTTTTAAACGGCTCAAAACTCAGTCAGCATATCTCCTTCCTAAAGGACTTTTTCCGCAACTACAAGGATTTTGACGACCGCCACATCGACACCGTGGAAATCATGCTCTCAAAGCTCTACTCAAAATGGAACATCAGCGACAGCACCGACTTTGGAAAACTTTCCCCTGCTGATTACCCCATTCTCTCCGACCTCTATTCACTCATTGAAATGGAGTACAAATACTACGACAATATGCAAAACCCCTTGTACCCAAAGGAGATTTTGCAAGATATTCTTCTTGGCTTACATTCTATGTGCGAGGGTGCGGAGAGCAAGTTTTTCAACGGTCACACTAACATCACCACAGACAAGTTCATCGTGTTCGGTGTAAAAGGCTTGCTCCAAGCCTCCAAAAACGTGAAAAATGCGCTTCTTTTCAATGTTCTCTCCTATATGAGTGACCGTCTCTTAACCACGGGAAACACTGTTGCCGCACTGGACGAGCTATACATTTTTCTAACCAACACTACGGTGATAGAGTATATACGAAATTTTATGAAGCGTGTGCGCAAAAAGGAGTCGGCGGTTATTCTAAGCTCTCAGAACATTGAGGACTTTGCCCTCCCCGGCATTGCAGAGCTGACAAAGCCCCTCTTTTCCATTCCCGTACACCAGTTTATATTTAACGCAGGCTCAGTGGACGCAAGGTTTTTGATGGATGCCCTTGCGCTGGAGCCTTCGGAATTTAACCTTATTAAATATCCACAGCAGGGTGTCTGTCTCTACAAATGCGGTAACGAGCGCTACAACCTCGCCGTCCACGCACCGGAGTATAAGGAAAAACTGTTCGGAACCGCAGGTGGGCGATAAAAAACACCGCCTAAAGACGGTGCTTTTTTTAAAATTCAATATTCAAATGTAGGTATTGTGCTAACTTGCCCCACTCTTTACATTTATTTATGGCATATAGTTCTTCATGGAATAATTCGAAAGTTGTTTTAGATGGGTCAACCTTTCGTCCGAATCGTTCCAACATAACGCCAAAGCCGTCTCCAGGCAAACCTGTTGTTTTTTGTACAACCTTTGCAGTGATAAGAGGCAGTTCCAGTTCATAACAGAGTGTGCAAATTGCCTCTAACTGTTTTCCCATTCCTCTTGTGTTAGCTTTGGGTACAACTCTATTTGCTAAATCGCCATATGTAATAGGTGTTTTTTCCCCGTTTCTAATGGTTAAAAGGAGCTGTTCTGCAATTTTTCTCTGTGCGTCAGTTAAACAAGTCAATTTAATCACCTCAGGCTGAGTATAGCACAAGTCAAGTAACATATAAAGGAGTAAACAAATATATGGCCATATCCGCAGCGGCAATTACGAAGCTTGCCGCCACAGTTCTGCAAAACAAAAAGCTTCGCAAGGGCGTGGGAAATGTGCTAATTGCAGTTCTCTCGCCCTTAATTTTATTTGTCGTGGTACTCTGCGCTCTGCTTTCAGGTACCTCTGCTCACAACAATGCAGTAGTTGATTTATGCTTTTACGGCGGCGAAATTTTCGATAACGCCCCCGATGAATACAGAGCGCATATTGAGGAAATGCGTTTGGCGTTTGCAATTGTAGACGGTGAGGTGGCGAGGGTAAACGCCATGACTAAAAGCGGAAATGGACTTGACGGCACACGCCTCAAGTCCATTTTCTTTACCCTTTATTTTGGCACTGAAAATCCCAAAGCCTTGGATATCCGAGGCTTTGTGGACAGCTTTGTGCGGTATGAACAGCACTCTTATACCAAGGTGCTGGAGGACGGCACAAAGTTTATCGAGAGCTGCACCGTGGCAATTCCATTGCCCATTGACAGTGCTTACGGAAGATTTCCGATCACTGTGACCACCGTTCAAAGGGACAGCGCCGCCGATGTCTACACCCGCATTTCTTCAGCCGGCGACAGCTTCTCAGGTGAGATTTTGCGTGGCGATGGCGATGGTACGGAAATTGATGTTAGCAGGTATAGAGACCCATCAACTAAAAACAGCCACGATCTTGTTACCTACGCAGAGCAAGCCTTTGAGAACGGCTGGGGATATGTTTGGGGTACCTGCGGCTGGATTTTAACAGACAGCATGTTTCAAAGCAAGCTCAATCAATACCCCGACGGCGTTGGAAAGCACAAGGCGTTCATTAAAGGAAACTGGCTTCACGGCAGAACAACGGACTGTGTAGGGCTCATAAAGGGCTACGGCTGGCTGGATCCTGACACCTTAGAGATTGGCTACGGCACAAACGGTATGCCCGACATTTCCGCAGACCAAATGTACAAAGCGGCGGTGGTTAAGGGCAGCATGAGCACCATGCCCGACACTCCCGGTCTTGCGGTTTGGCACAAGGGGCACATCGGTGTCTACATTGGAAACGGTCTGGTAATCGAGGCAATGGGCACAAAATATGGAGTCGTTAAGACAGAGCTTGCCGCCCGAAATTGGACGGCATGGCTCAAGATACCATACATAAATTATGAAAGTGAGGACTTGAAATGAAGGACAACATGATTAAGGTTTTAAAAATTGGGGTGGGTGAGCCGCCTCAGGCTAAAGAAATTTCAAATGAACTTCATTCTTTGCAGGCGGAGGTTGGCGGATATATTGAGTGTGTTTACTTATCTGACGGCTGCATAGCAGTTGTTAATGAGGAAGGAAAACTCAATGGCATGGCGTCAAACCGCTACTTGGGCGCAGATATTATCTGTGGCCCGTTTTTTGTTTGCGGTGATGATGGAGAGGAAGACTTCTGCTCTCTCACCGACAAACAGCGCAAGCATTACGGCGAAGTTTTCTCTGAAATACCCTCCTTTACCGGTAACGAACCGGAGCTTGAGCCACGCGTTGAAGTCTATGGTTTTGACCGCATGGGGGGAATGTAAGATGAAAAAGGCATGCGTCTCCATTAGCTTTGACAAGGATAAGTTAGACGCTATCAGTTATTTTCTTGCCAAGAAGGATTTGGATCTGCAAGCAGAGCTTGAGCGCACCCTTGAAAGCTTGTGGCAAAAGCACATTCCTGCACCGGTGCGAGAGTATCTTTTGGATACAAGCGAGCAAGCAGAGAGCAAGCCCAAGTGACATAGGCTTATGACGGAGCATTAGCCCTTTGTTGCCCCCGTGAGCCGCTTTGTGGCAGGGCGTGGCATGGTTACGCCCGTGGACGGTTTCAAGCCAACCTTGGGCCCCTGTGTGCGCCGTCCCACTCCCACAAATGCGAAGCCCAACGCAAGAGGTTTTACATTTAAAATGAGAAACAACGAGGGATATGGAGTTTGTTTCGAATAAAGTACAGGATAAAAGGGTGGTATCACCCAATGTCACAAAGCACGGCAGTGCCGTGCTTTTTTAAGGCTTTTGCGTGATATCCAAAGTAGAGCTTTGATATCCGGTGTGGTATCACAAAGCCCAAAGACGCACGACGTTTCAAGGGAAATTGCAACATCTAACATGATATAAGGAGGAATTATGGAGAAAAACCGAAATATATTTCCACTTCGAATGGAGAGCAAAACCACAGATATGGTTAAGGCGCTATACAGTCAAGACAACTGCGCAAGCCAAAACGAGTTCATAGAAAAAGCGGTGAAATTCTATATGAGTTATATTACCACCGAGAAAAACACCTCATTTTTGAACCCTATGCTCCTAACGGCGGTGCAGGCGGCGATAAGCGAAAACAGCAGCAAGCAAGCCACCAACCTATTTCGCCTTGCGGTAGAGGTGAGCATGATGATGAATCTTCTTGCTTACGAGCTGGATATGAGTGACGAAGATATTAAAAAACTTCGTGGAAAGTGCGTGGAGGACGTGAAGAAAAACCGTAGCAGGATTTCCTTTGAAGATGCGGTGCATTTTCAAAACGGCATTGGATTCGAGGCATAATAATGCCAAGAGTAATATTTCGTATACCTTACCTCAAATGTGGCAGTAGTGAACGGCATCGCACCCATCTTGTAAACTACATTGCCACTCGTGAGCGAGTGGAGAAGCTTGAAAACTTCGTTGACTACCTCGCCAACCGTCCAAGGGTTCAAAAGCTGTCCTCTCACGGGCTTTTCACCTCAGGCAGCGAAAATATTGTTCTCTCCAAAGTTGCTGAGGAAGTCGCTCATCACGAGGGCAATATTTGGATCCCCATTATCTCCCTCACTCGTGAAGATGCCGCCCGCACCGGCTTTGATAATGCAGAAGCGTGGAAAAACTTTCTCAGTCAATACGCCATCACCATGGCAGAGAATATGAAAATAAGCGCGGAAAACTTTCGTTGGTATGCTGCGTTCCACAACGAGCGGCACCACCCTCACGTCCACATGATTATCTTTTCAAAGAACCCTCAACAGGGATTTTTAACCCAAGCAGGTATCGAGAAAATTAAGGCGGGACTTGTAAAAAACATCTTTGCAGACGAGATGAATTTGGTTTATGCCCGTCAAAGTGAGCGGCGGGATTTTTTAAAGAGCAAGGGAAAGGAAGTCTTGCAAAAGCTCCTTACCGACATGGAAAACGCTGACACCAATAGCTCCAAAATTGGGCAGCTTTTGACTGAGCTGTCCGAAAAATTGCTGGCAACGGGTGGTCGCCATGTTTACGGTTATCTTCCACCCACGGTGAAATCCATTGTGGACGAAATCCTGGACGAGCTCTCACAAATCCCCGAGGTGGCAAGTGCATATGAGCTTTGGTACGAAATGCGAAATGAGGTCTTAAAAAGCTATACGAATAACATTCCCGACTCGCTTCCGCTATCGCAGCAGAAAGAGTTTAAGTCGATGAAAAACCTCATTATCAGCGAGGCAGAGGGCTTTAAGCATATGGCACAAGCTGAACCGGAACACAGCCAAACCGCTGATATTGAAGACGTAATATTGCAGGAAGCGCCTTTCATAAAAGCCGGAGCTGACGCTGTCTCTTTAGAAAAATCGCCATCTCAAATGCCAACCTCACAATCAGTTCTCCCCTATCCCACAATCACGGCTTCGGTCCGTCGCTTGCTCAATCATATGAGCAAAATTTTTGCAGATAATCTTACACCTCAAAACTCACCCACAGCATTTCGTGCCGACAGCAAGCTGCTTCGAAAAATTCGCGAGAAGAAAATAGCAATGGGTCACAAGGCAGATGACCATGAGCTTAAAACTTAGGAAAGGACATCTTATGAAAAGAAATGTATGCTTAAAAAAGTTTAAGCCGCTTCAAAAAACGTTCTGCAAACTCAAAGACCGCCCCGTAAAAAGGGCGGTCTTTCATCGTAAAATAGGAAAGGACTATTAAGCAGTGAGCAAAAATGAGCAGGTCACCGCAGCTGAAATTGAAAGCGCTAACAGCATAGATCTTGCTGAATTTCTCAAACAACATGGTGAAAAGCTTCTTAAAAGCGGGAGAGAATATAGGCTTACCTCGAACCACAGCATAACTGTTCGTTGTAATGAGTGGTACGATCATGCCATCTCTCAAGGTGGTTACCCTATTGCATTTGTGGAACAGCATTATGGTTTGGACTTTGTGTCTGCAGTAAAGTTCCTTGTTGGTAGCGGTGTTAACTGCTATGGAGCAGCGCCGAAAGAGGATACCCTAAAACATTTTAAGCTGCCACCCAAAGCACCCACAATGCGAAGGCTTTTTGTATACCTCATAAAAGAGCGAAAACTCAGCCAAGAAGTAGTGCAGTTTTTTGTACACGAGCACTTGCTCTATGAAAGCCTTGAAAACGGCGGCTACCACAACGCTGTCTTTGTGGGTACTGATGAAAGAGGGGTACCACGACACGCTCACACCCGAAGTCTCGGCGGTCACTTCCGCTGTACTGTTGAAGGCAGTCAGGCAAAATACAGCTTTCATAATATAGGCAAAAATGGGCGGCTCTACGTTTTTGAGTCGCCCATTGATTTGATATCGTATTTCTGCCTGCACCCCTGTGACCTTGCGGAGCAAAGCGCCGTGGCTCTTTGCGGCACAAGCGGAAAGTCAATTTTTTGGTTGCTTGAAACCTATCCCTATTTGAGTACTGTCACCCTGTGTTTGGATAACGACGAAGCAGGCAGCGCCGCTACCCAGCGGTTGAAAAAGGCACTTACCGAGCAAGGCTATACCGTGGAAGTTAAAGTTCCCACAGGCAAGGACTGGAACGAGGATTTGCAAAGGGCATATCATGCGTAAATTCCCATTTTCAAAATCTAATTATGCACCTGATACTTAACTCGATTGCCAAATTGTTGAGAGCTGAGCAGGCCAATTTCTTCAAACTTCAGCACAAAACTTCGGATTGTGGCATAGGCCGCATTGCCAAAATCCTTTTCCAGCTGCTTTGTAGAGAATTGACCGTCCCCATATGCAGACAGCACAAAGTTCCAAAGATCACGCTCTTTCTCGGTAATTTTACCCTCACGCATGGCATCGGAAAACAGCTGAAACACCGGAGCTTCGCCGCTTGCGATTTCAATTTGCTCGTATACATTTTCGTTGAAGTACCGAATAAAAGGCGTTATATCAAGCACCTTGCTAATCTTATAATTTTCCTCTATAAGGGTAAAGCTGTCGTAATACAGATTTCTTGAATTGCTAATATGTTTGGAAAATGCGTAAAAAAGTGTAGACGAAAAACCTTGCTGCACTAAATACCACAAATGCAGCATACGAGCTGTTCTGCCATTACCGTCAAAGTAGGGGTGGAGATACGCCATATAAAAATGAAGTATACTGGCCTTTACCGGTTCTGGAATATCGTCTTTTTGATTTGCAAACTCAATAAGATTTTTCATACATCCAGGCAGTAGTTTTATGTTCGCTCCCTGATGGTACAGCTTGTCTCCCACAACAAAAACGCTGTCGTCCCGATAAAATCTACCTTCCGGAAGCCTATCGCCGCCATCTAAATAATCTCCCACCATCAGCATATATAGGTGATGAAGGTTTTCTTCTGTAATTTTGTTTTTGGGGTCACTAATAAAGTCCAATCCCTTTTTCATGCCGAAAATGCGATTTTCTTCTTCATTTTCCGGAGCAAAGCCCTGCAAGATTTTTCTCACACTGTCCCTGTTGGATTGGATATTTTCAATTTTTAATGTGGAGTCAATTTCTTCTTCCATAGCCTTAAGACCAAACAACGACTTTGACGTGTTTACCGCCAATAGCTTTTTCAAAACGCCCGTAGAAATAAGGCTTTGAGCCGCAATATAGACACATTGCTTTCCTGCAAAATCCTTCAGCGGGATTTTTTTAAAGCTCATCTCCATAAGTGCCTCCAGCATTTCGGAAACACTCTGCTGTGAATATTTGTGCTGCATCTTTTTTAAATCCCAAAAATGCTTGTCGTTCATCATTATTGCAAGTTCTTTAATGTCCATTGCTTCACCTTCTTTGATGTATAGTAGTATCAGTTAGTATCAGTATATCATCAAGTATTGCCGCTTTCAAGTAAAACATACATTTTGAAGAAATTATCTAAAAATATAGAAGGAATATCTTATGAACAGTAAACTCATAATTCTACTTGCCGCTTCCGCCCTAATGTTTATCGTCATCGGCGGTCTTTCGTTATTGGCACACCGCTACACCCTCAGCAGCATCAAGTCTAAAACCGTAGGTGACGGGCAACACGGCACAGCTCGCTTTGCCACAAAGCGGGAGATCAAAAGCACCTATAAGCACATTCCCTTTAGACCGCAACAATGGCGAAAGGGAATAAACCCGCCCACAGCCCACCAGGGCCTAATTTTAGGAAGTGTTGGAAAGAAGAATGCTGTCACCGCCTTGGTAGACACGGACGATGTCCACTGTCTTATGATTGGTGCCTCCGGTGTGGGTAAGACCGCATTTTTCTTGTACCCTAACCTGGAATACGCTTGTGCTGCCGGCATGAGTTTTCTCTGCACCGACACCAAGGGCGACCTATACCGCAACTACGGAGCCGTCGCCAAAAACCACTACGGCTACAAGGTTTCCGTCATCGACCTGCGCAATCCCACACGCTCGGACGGCAACAATCTCTTGCACCTCGTAAACAAATATATGGATTTTTATCGTGCAGGTGAAAAGGACATTGTGTCCAAGGCAAAAGCCGAGAAATACGCAAAGATAATCTCCAAAACCATCATCAACGCAGGTGGAGAAAACTTCGGACAAAACCAATTCTTTTATGACGCCGCCGAGGGCTTACTCACGGCGGTTATTTTATTGGTGGCAGAGTTTTTGCCGCCAATCAAGGACATAGACGGCAATATTAGAGACTGCCGTCACATCGTTTCGGTGTTCAATCTGGTTCAGGATTTGCTTGCTCCCAGCACCACGGCGAAGGGTAAAAACAAGTTTCAGATGTTGATGGAACTCCTGCCCTCGGAGCATAAGGCAAAGTGGCTTGCCGGAGCAGCTCTTAACAGCTCCGAACAAGCCATGGCTTCGGTGATGTCCACCGTGCTCTCTCGGCTTAATGCCTTCCTTGATACTGAGATGGAGCAGATTTTATGCTTTGAAACGGCAATAGATGCAGAGCGGTTTTGCAAGCAAAAGTCAGCAGTTTTTATCGTACTTCCCGAGGAAGATATGACAAAGTATTTTATGGTAAGCCTGATGATTCAGCAGCTCTATCGAGAGATTTTGGCAGTTGCAGATGAGACAGGCGGGAAGCTTAAAAATCGTGTGGTCTTCTATTGCGACGAGCTGGGTACGCTCCCCACAATTGACTCTTTGGAGCTTATATTTTCCGCTTCACGAAGCCGCAGACTTTCCATGGTACCCATCATTCAGAGCTTTGGACAGCTCCAGAAGAATTACGGAAAAGAGGGTAGTGAAATTATAGTTGACAACTGTCAGGACACCATTTTCGGCGGTTTTGCCCCCAACTCAGAAACGGCGGAGCAGCTTTCCCGTGCCCTTGGCAGTCGAACGGTCTTGAGTGGCAGCGTTAGTCGTGGGAAGAACGATCCCTCGCAAAGTTTGCAGATGATGGAGCGCCCGCTCATGACTGCTGACGAGCTGAAATCTATCCCCAAAGGGCACTTCATTGTGATGAAAACCGGTACTCATCCCATGCGCACAAGGCTCAGACTTTTTCTCGATTGGGGCATAAAATTTGACGGTGAGTACACGGTACCTGAAAGAGCGTACCGACCGGTGCGTTATGCTGACCTTTCCGTCCTTACGGCGAACATTGAGCAAGCAAACAATTTGCCCACGCCCAAGAGTGGAGTTCAAAACCACGGAACGCAATATTGCGATGAGTTTGAGCAAGGCAAGAATGAGGAAGCAAAGAAAGCTGGCGTAAGAACGTCGTAATAAGATAAGGAGAACTAAAAAATGAGCCTATTTGGAGAGCTTTACAATACGGATTTGCCGCCAAGGGCGAAGTGCGTCTACATGTACCTCTGGGACAGGGCAAACCGTCAGGGAACATGCTTCCCTGGGATTAAGACCATTGCAAGGGATACATCAATGTCGGTTAGCACTGTAAAAAGAGCCGTGGCAGATTTAGTCTGCCACGGCTTAGTCGCAAAAGAGGCGAGGTTTAGAGAAAACGGTGGGCGCTCCACAAACCTCTACTCGCTTACGATTGAAAAATAATTCTTTTTGATTGCCGCCAAGGGGGTAGTTTAACCATTTAGAGACCTGTGCCATAGTTCACCACGCGCCCCCAAGAAGGGAACAGTTTAAGGAGGTTATTACAGAGAATAAAGAAAGCTGCACTTTTATTTTCTCAGTAAAACTTACCAGGTTTATTCTTTTCAGACTACTGCAGTCAACGGCATCCAATCTGTCAACCAGCGCTCATAGGTAATTGACCAAAGTCGCTTTTGCGTCTCTCCGTTATAAAAACGGTAAATCCACTCTGTCTCCTCTGCAAATGGGGTTATGTCACTATTATAGCTTTGGATTGGGTCAACGGTGTGTGCCGCAAAAGTCGGAACAGAAATTATAAGGCAAAGCATCATTACTACCACAAAAGATATAATTTTTTTCACTTTTATCTCTCCTTATAACATATTTCTAAATCTTTAAAAGGTTCTATAATAAGCATATCTTGGTTTATATCCCAAGCATATTCGCCATCAGCAAAAAGCTGAATTTTCCCGTTAGGAAGAACCAGTATGTAGGCATTTTCAGGTGTTATCCTAACGCCTCCTTCTGCTTTATCTCCCTTGGGAAAGCCTGCGGGCTGAATGATGACAAGATAGGACAAAAGGAAAATCGCAAGCACAAAACAGAATTGTAAAACACGGGTTACCTTCTTTTGTTCTCCGCTCCAAAGAACAACCTTAAACCTCTGTTCTGCAAAGCTTTCCGCTTTTGCATCTACTAAAGGAATGGCAGAAACCGGAACAGGGGCTTGCTCCGTGCGGCTGATTTGTTTTATTACAGCTAAAACGGACTGCAAATACTGCTTTTTCCCCTCGCAATCCATCCCTTGGCATACCTTTGCGTCACAGCGAAGCTCCAAAAGATGGTCAAGCTCTCTTTGAAATTTATGTACCACCGGATTCCACCAAAAGAGAGCCGAAAGCATAAGGTAAAATAGCTTTATCCAGGCGTCGTGTGACTTAAAGTGTTGATATTCATGGTTGATTACAAGCGCCCACTGCCCGTAGCTAAGGGCAATATCAGGTAGATATATGTGTGCCTTAAAAAAGCCTATGACCATGGGAACCGTTACATCCGGAGATACAATCACCTTTGCATGTCGCAGATTCATTTTGGCGCAAATGCTGTCGACCATCGGGTTTTCGACGGATTCATAGTATTTGCAAAGCTTTCTTTCCTCTTTGTACTGTGAAAACCATAGGGCAAAAACAATTGCCGCCCCCATAATCCATATACACCACAAAGCGGTACTGATTTTTAGATATTCTTCGCCGGGCAAAATGTCTGCCTGAAGAAATTTTCGCAAGGCCGGAAGCGCCGTGTATGACCTTATAACATAGGCAAAGGAAAAATCCAGCGGCAGAAACATGCGGACAATGGCAAGAACTGTGGCCACAAGCAGAACAGACGTGCTGTTTCTAACCAGAAAAATCGTTTGCTTGCGAAAAATGCTCACTATCAGCAATGTGATATTAAACCACAATATTGCGCTAAAAAAAGAGTAGTAACTAACCATATATCATCTCTCTTTGCATCTTTTTTCAAGACTTCGAGAAGCTCAAATAACAATATTTAAGCTTCTCATGGAGACAAGGAATATGACAAATTAGTATAAAAAATCAATTATTACCTTTTTTGTTCTTCAATATGGCTTCAAGCTTGGCTATATCCTCAGAATTTATATCGCCGCTGTCTATAAGTGCACTGAAAAGGCTTGTATAGATTGCGCTTTTGTTGTGGGAGAAGGATGCGCTTGTTGTTACCTGCGCCAGAGTATACTCCTCCGGTGTAATGGTGGGAACAAAAAGGCGGCTGTACACCTTTCCCGAACGAATCATGCCATCAGCCTTGATTGCGCCTTTTTCCAGCATGCTGTTTATGATGAGGTGTATTGAGGAGGGCTTCCACGTTTTGTTTTCGGAAAGCTCGTTAATTTCCACAGCAGTAAGTCCTCGTTTTTCGGTCCACATCAGCGTTAAAATTTCATATTCGCTGGTCGATAAAAGTATCATAAGAATCAACTCCGTTCAATATTATAGTATATGCTAATATGATAAATGTCAACATAAATATTAATTAAAATTGCGAATTATATATGAACCGGCCTTTTTGTTATTATCCTCACTAGAAGCTATTCTGTTGACCATGTTTTCTAGTTATGAACAAAACATGGTCAACAGTTTATGATAGCTGTTTTTGGTTGTGTTGCAAACTGTGCAACAACCTGGCATGAACAAAAAACCTGTAGTAGTCAATTGTTTATATTACTTCATTACGTCTCCCTTGTTGACGGGGTACTACTCGATTCCGATGTATTGTGTACAATATTGGTCGGCAACATAACCTTTATTTCCTGCATTTTGTCCTGAGGTCATGTGGCAATGTCTCCAACCGTCTGTTATGCCAAGATTATTAAACCTATCACCCAAATATACAAGTCCCCCACTAGTAGTGGCATTTGGTGCTGGGCGTAAGTTTACACCATTGGTATTGATATACCAGTACACATAGTTCATAGGTTCAATACTTTCTTTTGGGGCTGCAAGAGCAGAAGCAGAAACACAACATATCATGGCTATGCAAAGTATTATGGAAATAGTTTTTTTCATATAATTCACCTTTCTTTATTTGCGACTACTACAGGTTGTTTTCTAATTTGCCTTTTCCGCAAGATAAAGGCTGACACGGCTTTGGATAAGCTCTGCCACCTCTTCGGCGGTTTTCGCATTCTCGAAAAATGCAATTGCCTCCTCAAGAATAATGTTTTGTATTGAGCTGTCGCCGTACAGGAAAGTCTCGG
>CAZAIU010000022.1:0-38791 GCA_964485265.1 uncultured Oscillospiraceae bacterium
GCTGTGCTTACTTTGATTACAGACGTCAGGGCCAGTTCGAATGGACCGGCCCCGCTATTTTGTTCACCTGCCTAGTCTTCACCCTAACCGCCCCTCTCTATGTGTGGACTATTTTGGGAATGTAACGTCTACCCAGGGGTAATTCTCACGTTACCCCTGGGTTTGGTAAACAAGCTCTAAGTGTAAACATTAGTCGAGATCTAAAATTGAATGCAGAAATCTCACTATTTTGCTTGTACATTTGCATCCAGCGCACAAAATTATTTCAATTTCACCGCTGCAATATATAGCCAAGTGAAGCAAAGAAATTTAGCCGAAGATTGTGATCCTTCATGCGGTTTCGTTTGATCTGATCGGTGCCTTACTTGCGAAAATGAAAGACGTCTAATATAGGTCGTCAGAGCAAGCCAAAATTTGTTTCGACGACTGTTTAGATAGAAAAGCGCGTAATGGTTATGCTTATAATACAAGCGCTGGTAAAAATTATTGCTACACACATTTTTATTTATTATAGCACGGAGGATGTGTCTATGACCATAAAAAATCATTTGGCTGTTCATGTACAGCAGCTTCAACTTCCTGATCCTAATGAGCATGATCCGCACCCCAGACTTCTGCTGAACGGATATGGAATTCGTACCGGTAGTAGTTTTACGGCCCTTTTCCCTGATGGCTGGCATGATATCACATTGGAGGTAAGTTGGGAATACACCGGTGCAGCTTGTTGGTACATTTCTACGCCGGGATTTCAGGATATTTGCCCAGTTGGATTGTTTGTAAAAGTGTAACAGTATGAAAACAGGATATTCAATTTTTTATTTGTGGTATACCCAAAGGCCGCTGTAAATTTATATACTCTGAATTGCGTCGGGTTGCAAAAAAGTTATATGTAAGAGGTTCAGAGTTTCTCCTGCACACTCTCTTGCTCCAAAGTTTTTCCCTGCTCCATAAGAAAAGAGAAAACAAGTTTCTCGTTCTCGTTGAAAAATGAATCCATCATGAGCTTTGGAAATAACTTCTTATTACTATCTGTCATGGGGATTGCCAGTTCTTCATTCTTCAAGTAAGTCTCCACATCCATGTGATGGGATTCAAACCTTTTTCCAACACGATTGGAGAGATTTCGCAGGATATCAAAGCCATAGGCGTCGATGTCTCCAAAATGCCTGGTATACTGCAGCGGACAATCTCTGTGTACAATTTGAAGAAAGTATACTACCAGTGAGTTCGCATAGCCGCTGGTAAAGGCCACCAGTTCCTCCCCCGATGGAGCGTAATCATTAAAAGTCGTCAGATTTTCGATCGTAAGCAGAGCCTTTGCTTCCACCGTTTTAATTTTTTCGACAAGTGATCGGGTAATTGCAAACGGTGTAGTGTATGCCGACAAAGTCAGTTCATCACCGTTCTGAAATAGGATACGGCCATGTCCACGAATCCATACGCTTGCAGGATTGCGAAGAATGTGCAGCCCCTTAAGGATTTCATCGGGCTCCACATCATCTGCGAACCGCTCTGGAGACATTATGGCGCAGACATGCCTCATCATGGCACCTTCAAATCCCTTGGAGGTCATATGGTTGTTTGATGAAAAGTTTCGCAGCATAATATCGTCTTTTAGGGCGTAGACGGCTTCGCATGCATTTAAGAGCACTGTGAGCCCATCTTCGGCCACAGAGGTGCCTTCCTCAACGTCGTATTTAAACCACGCCCTTACACCCGCCAAACTCTCGTCCTGAAGTTGCTGCGATATCCATTCCGTCACTTGTGGGCAGGTGGAATTCCGGTGTGCATTTAAAATTTCTTGCATCCGCGAAACATATTCCGTCAGAAGTGTGAGTTTCTGCTGTTTGGCTAAAATAGAAATCTGTTCGCCTGTTGATTTAATCGTCTTGTACGCCCTGGTCTTTTTATCTTTAACAGCACTAAATTCACCACATTCCACGCCGTCTTCGATGATATTCTCAAATTTCTGAAACTCCTCGATATCCAATACTTTCACACCGTTTTTTTCGCCGGTATAGTATTCAGGATATATGGACTTTGTGCTAACACTGTAGAATTCCCTGTTGGCGTTTCGATTATATGCCGTGGCGAGGTGTAGCGCAATTTTACGCATGTAATCCATCAGCTGGTCTCCTCCGCCATTTCTTTAATACCAATATTCTTTTCCTCAACTACATCTCCCGCATCAGTCTCACTACTCTCAGCAAATTCCAACAGCTGCTCAAATGCAGGGGCAGTGAAGGGATAGCATTCACGCAAATGGCGAGTAGAATCCCCTTTGACGAAAACGATAGCATCCATATGCACCCCGACGGTTGGAAACATATTGGTAGGCGCTGACGCAATGATTTGTATGCCCATATCCTTTGTGATAAAGTGGAGCATTTTTCCCACATTGGCAGCATCCATGCGGTCAAAGCACTCATCAACCATGATGATACGCAACGCCTTGGAATCGTTGATTTCGCCCCGTAACCGGTTGGCTCTGTTGTATTTCTGAACCAATGCGGCAGTCAAGATGATATAGCAAGGAACCTGTACCTCAGAGCCGGAGCCGGAGATGACCATAGCTTCCAGCTTACCGATCTTTGAAGTATCACCGCCTTCCTTCCCGACGGAAACGCCGAACTTACAGTACGAGCGATAGTCGAGCAAATCCACACCGTTCTTGGTTTCTTCCCCTTTTTCTATAGCCTCGAACAGACGTGCACGCTTGGAGGCGTATTCATCATTAAAGACGAGAGAGTCGAAGGTTTCTTGTCCTTCGTCGGTGCCGGTGTTATGCTTGTCCCGAATCATTTCAAATTCATCCTGTCGCCCGTCTGCAGGCGCTGCCTTGGTAAACCAGAAGATATTTCCGTTATATGACATACGGGACATATATCGGTTAATGTCCGAAAGCATGCTGTCTGCATCGTCAATGGCAACGCGGAGGCTCTGCATGATATTCTCCTCGAACTTATCGCGCGTCTGACGGGCAGCCTTCTCCGCTTTGAACTTGATGTCTGGAATTTCACTGCGGCTAATCGTGTTATACGCCTCTCGATAGATGTCCATGGACACATAGCCCTCTGTAGGATAGGGCGTAGTGAAATCCGCTGTATAATCTCTCTGCTTACTGCTTATTTCTTGATTGAGCCTTTCAATCAAACTCCTCAATTCAATGGAGTCGTCGCTAAGCCCTTCCGCAAAGCCCTTTGAACCCTTACGGGAGGCTGCTTTTTCCGCCTCAAGCTCCGATGTTGCCGTATCGAAATCTGCTGGATAATCTGCTCGCCATAAGGCAATCGTCTCTTCGACAGCGTTCAAATCCTCTTGTAGCGCCGTACATGCCTCTCCCTCATTTTTGCGAGAGGAATTGAGGTCAACCAGCGCCTTACCCGCTGTCTCAAGTTGATCCTTGATCTTTCCGATGTCAGCCTCAACGGAACGGAGCCGCTGCATAGCCGATGCAGACTTTAGGTTATTCAATTCCTTGACCAGTTTTGTTTTCTTTTCACGCAGTCCCTGCAACTTACCGGAATCGTCCAGCAGCATCCGACCGTTGGCAAAGAACTCATCCATATTCTGATTCTGGTTCTGTAGTCTCTTGATGGATCTACAGGCAACTTCCTCATTCTGTACCAGTCGGTATGTTTCTTCTTTGCCCGCAAGTTCGCTCCGACACTCCTCCAGCCGCAGCTTGCGTGTCTCTGCACCGATAGCCGGCCTTACCGTCCGCATACGACTGAAGCCGCGGCGGGCATAACGCATACCATCTTTTGAAATAAAGGTACCGTCCTTAGACGGGGGATTGGCGGCATCATCGACGAGTGTCACATTGTTGTAGGAGTAGGCAATGTATGAGCGGGCATACGGATTTTCCGAAGTGAACAGAGCTGCCAGGGAGCCCTCTCTTGCCTCATATTCGTCATGGCGGAAAGACGTGGTATCCACCAAGGTAACGCCATAAATATCCCTGTTCGCAGCGCAAATACGCTTATAAACATTTGCTGCTCTAAGATAATTCTCCGGCATCACCATAATGGCAAACCTGTACGAGCCCACAAAGGCCTCGGCAGACGCTGCCCAAGTCTTATCCGTCAATTCCAACAGTTCGCACAGATATTTCGGTTCGTCCTGAATACCATTTTCTTTAAAATCTGCGGTGATAGCCTCTTTCAAGCGTTTTGCACTCTGACTGTCTGCAAAGGAGAGCCCCTTTTGCAAGTCGTCAATCTCGGCTTCCAGTGTTTTCATCTGTTTATACAGCATCTCCCGCTCATTTAAAGCTGCATAAAGCTTTTGCTCAACACGTTCCTGCGCATTTTTCAGCGATTCGGTTAGCTTCTGGAACAGAGCTACCTCAAATTCTTCCGGTCTTTCCCGTGGTTCTTTATACTGTTGAAGAAAGGCCATATCCACCACCGGACTCCCAAACAGGTTATTCACCATATTGGCATAGGCGCGTACTGTGACAAGAACTGCGGAAAGCTTATCGGTCTTTTTCATGCAGTCCTTGATTTCCTGATCACAGATATCCTGCAAAGACTCCAAACGTTCAAGCGCCTCATTTGGCATGGAAGCCTTCAGCTCAGCCAGTGTCTTGGATAGGGTTTCTTTTTGCGCCTCCAGATCTCGCTGTTCTTTTTCCTTTTCGTGGACCGCCTTATCGTAGGCATCGCATACTTCTTGCTTATTCGCAATTTCCTGATCAAGATAGGCATTTTTAGCCAGTTTGATTTTGATTTCCAAGAACCGAAGTTTTGTAGACTGCTGGTGGTATTCATCTGCCAAATCCACAATTGTTTTGACCCGTTCACACTGGTCTGCAAGGATTTCTGCAGTCTTTTGTAGCTCTTTATGCCGCTCCAGCAGCTCCAGAAACTCTGAAGTCTTAATCTCGCGCTTGGGCAACACCTTATCCTTGATGAATTGATCCAGGTCTTTCATGCCTCTCGGGTCAAAGGCAATGGCGTCATCCTCCGTCTTCGCCCAGGCTTCCAGCGCTTTTTCGTCGCCCATACGATTGTCCGTAAGTCCAAAGATAATGCTGAACCGCTGCTTTGCTTCTCGCTGATTCTTATTTGTGCGAATGGCGCTACCTGTCGGCGTCATTTTTTTGATTTCTTCAAGCGAAGCAAAGCGCCGCTGCCCGTCTTTCAAATCCACGGTAAATTTGAGGTCATCCAGTTTTGCGTTGTCAACAGACCACCAAACAGGCTCAAGCTGGCTATTGGTTCCGATTGCCTTTGCCTCAATCGTTACACCGATAACAGTATGTATATTTGTCTCATCATCTCTGAGTTCTGCAACGACATGCGTCACCGTAGGTCCAGGGCGCATAAAGCGTCTGTGTGTCTCCTCACTATCCAGATCGCTCCCTGCAAGGAGGGAATCCGCCCCATACACATAGGAGAGTAGAGTGCGGCTCTTTTTATCACCAGCAATGGCATTTGCTTTGTTGAATTTTGTGGTTGTCACGAAAAACAGCAGGCGCATAGCGTCGATCAGCGTAGATTTGCCGGACGCGTTGACACCTGTGATGAATGTGGAGCGTCCAAATGGCAGCGGATCACAATCTTCGAGGAAGTGCCAGTTTAACGGCATGAACTTTTCAATACGAATTGCCATAATCAGCTATCCTCCATTCCTTCAGAATTGTCACATTCAATCTGCTCAGGCACTCCGTTCTCACTCTTTCGCCGAGTGGTCTCCTTGGAATAATCCTCCAGCTTTGCATCGATGCTTTCAATAGATGCATAGGGCAACATACAGGCGATTGTCGGCAGGATGGAGATGATTGTGGTACTGCCGAACTCATTCTTGCGCCGCAAATCCATCTGCACAAAATTATATCCGTCTAAAGTATCCAGGATTCTTTGCAGCTCCTTCAAATCCATCCGTAAGCGCCGAGTAGCGTTTACGTTTTCAAGAATGTCCTGTGCAAACACTTCCACACGACTTGACAAGGTTGCCTTTCCCTGACTACGGAGATACTCCTGTAAAAGACGGAGAATGACAATGGATTCATCTTTTAGAAACCGCCGATTTTTAGTCTCGTCTGTCCCGGTGACATAGGCCACTTCTCTGCCACGCGCAGTGCTGAGCGTTACCCCGCCATGCCCGCATAACTTAAGAACGGTATCAAAGTACTCCTTGTGGTTGGCAATGAAGTCGTAGTCCAGTTTTGTTTCAAGACTCTTACTTCTCGGGATACCCCAGCATGCCAGCAGCTTTGCCGCAATTTCCTTTGCACGTTTTTCTGCGTCTTCATTTTCTAAAATCAATACAGATGGGTCAAACTCCAAGGAAGTCACCCGCCTTTCTCTTGTTTGCTTTCCGCTTTACAATGAACTTGGAAGCAGTGTAGCCGTCTTTTTCGATATGTCCCGACTCCATTTCAACCTGATAGTTACAATCAGGGTCATCGCTGAACAACACCATGCTGACCATTTCATAGAAGTCTTCCTGCGTGCTCAGAGGCAGATCTGTCACGGAGAGCTGGTCCTTTCCCGCCATATACACATCCAGCCGACGATTAACCGTCTTTGCCGAGTACTTCGGAATACAGTCGGCCACATCAATTCCGTTTAATTCTTTCTTTTCCTTAGGTGGCAATGGCTTCATGAAGCCAACGTCCTCTATCGGGGGCGTTCTCGGCTTGTACATGGAAAGTTCTCCAAGTTCATCTGCACGAGGGGCACGGAGAAGCTGATGCAGCCCCTTCAACCACTCAATAGGTGTCATAGGGTCATTATACACCTCATCATCGCATTCATTAATTGCACCCACGAGACGGTTGATAGTGGAGTCAGTGTCTTTCTTGTCAGCGATCAACATTGGCAAACGGCCAGCTGCATTATTGACATACCGTGCTTGGTTCTTCTGAATTTCACGATACTGGCGCTCATACTCGTCACAGAGACGACAACGAACAGTCTCCACGGATCGGAGAATGAACAGGTTTGCGTCTTCTTCGCTGTCAATGGACATATAGTCCATTGCACCTTCGATAAGTTTCTGGAACACTTCTTCGTTGTTCTCAATGTCCATAAGCAAACCTGTGATTTGTTTGCGCTCCACAGCTGTCAGATTTTCCACAAATTGAAGCTTATAGTAATCGCCATCCAAATAGCTGTCCAAATATGCAGAAAGCATGGAGGTCATTTCCTCCAGGCTCTTACACCCCAAGATCATTTCGACTTCGCTTTTTATGGAGATGCGGATTTTTGCCATCTCCTGCATGAACTGATAGGTGTTATTTAGAGCGAGCATAAAGGCATCCTGATATGGGTGACGTGCTGTCATAACAGCCTTTAGGTTCTCAATGATATTCCGTGTGTAACCGCCAAGGGAGATGCGGGACGGCTGTGCCATACGTTTCAGTTCTGGTACAATCGTTAGTGCAGGTACGGTAAACGATACCAACTGCCTATGTGTCTGGTCGTCAAAATCCGCATCAATCCAGCCGCAGGCCAACAGCTTGCGAAATACGGAGTCTTTCGTCGGAGGGCATCGTGTATCCATCTTTTCCTGTCCCGACAGTGCATTCGTGTCATCTTCATCAGAAGTATTCTCTTCCGCCAATGTGTCGGCATACCATTCCATGCAGTTACTGATAACTTGGTTTACCAGTTCTCTATCGAAGTCTGCCGCATCGGTGAAGATGGACACCTCATGCATCTCAATCAGACAGTCAGCATAAAACCGCTTATTCTGTCCAGTCAAAATCCGAAAGAAATTTCCGTTAATTGAATCGAATACATTTTCTCGTTTCAAGCCATCACCACCCACTATGCATTTTATAATTTGGCATTTGCCAAGCACCTATTGGACTGACTAATTCTCTGTCCTTAATCTTTGTAATTACTGCCCTGCTGCATTCCGCTTCAAGAAAATTTATCTTACAGCACATTATTAATTCAAAACAAAGTTCATTTTTATCACTGCCTATTTTAGAAAACCAAGGAGCAAAAAACCATGAAAGAAATCTCATTATAAACATAGCACTAAACCGCTGGCGCGGTGGTAACAAGACCGAACACCTTTCCTTCTACAAGATCTGCTGCAGATGCGGTAGGTTTTCTATTTATCCTTTACAATGGAAGCGTCACTTTTAAGGAGATGGTTCCATGACAAATGAAGAAGTTTTTATTCGTGCCTACGATGAAATTCGGTTGGGAGGATTATCACCCAAAACAGTCGAATCGTATCTTGGACGCCTCAAGTTGTTCCTCAAGTATTACAATAACCGCCCCATTGAAGAAATGAGCGAAATAGAAATCCGTGAGTATCTGCTCTATTTACTGGATTCCGGTCATAGCCCCGGATCTGTAAATGTCAGCAATAGTGCTCTGCGGTTTATCTTCGGTGCAGTTATGGGTCGAAACCTCAATTATCAGCTCATTCACAGGCGGCGTGAATATCGAGAGTTTCCAGCGCTTATGAGCAAAAACGAGCTCGCGCATTTCTTTTTCAGTATGGACAACCTTCGTGACAAAGCAATGTTTGAAACTGCATACGGTGCAGGACTTCGCCTGTCTGAAATTGCCCATCTTCGTGTTCAGGACATTGACAGTGAACAGATGCGCATTTTCGTCCATCATGGAAAAGGTGGCAAAGACAGATACACGCTGCTCTCAGAGCGCAATCTTGAGGTGCTCCGGAAGTATTGGAAAGTGTATCGTCCCAATCACCCGGAGGGATACTTATTTTATCCCAGAATGCAGCGGCAAAAAGTCTTGACGCCGCGCTCGGTGCAAAACGCTTTTCATAACTGCCGTAAAAAAGCTGGCTTGCCGGATACTTTTACAACGCACACTCTCCGGCATTGCTTTGCAACGCATCTATTGGAAGCTGGTGCTGAAGTCTGTCAGATCAAAGAGCTGCTGGGCCATACCTTCATTCAGACAACTGCATTTCATCTTCACATTGGCAACATGAACAAGCAAATTCAAAGTCCGTTGGACGCATTGCCTAAAAAGCAAGGTCGCAAACCGAAGGTGACGTCCAATGCTTGAAATACAAGACATCTTTGAGCAGCATGGTGAGGATTACCGACGAGACCATAGGCTGTCTCTCCCGCAGCACAAGACAATGAATGCCATTCTGAATTGCCGTACTGCTAAGCTGGGAGGTCACACGGATTCCTGCCCAGAGTGTGGCTACCAACGACCGTCCTACAATTCCTGTCGCAACCGACATTGCCCAAAATGCCAGATGCTTTCCAAGGAGCTCTGGATTGACGCACAAAAAGGCGATTTACTCAACGTGGGCTATTTTCATGTGGTTTTCACGGTACCCCAGGAACTGAACTTGTGGATTTACCGGAACCAGTTGGATTGCTATAACCTACTTTTTCGCTGCACAGCAGAGACAACACAGGAGCTATCCGCCGACAAAAAGTATCTGGGTGCTGCTACCGGACATACGGCAGTTCTCCACACATGGGGACAGAATCTCAGCTTTCATCCGCACATTCACTGCATTGTACCGGGAGGAGGTCTCACCAAGCTTGGCAGGTGGATTCCGTCTCAAAAAAATTTTTCTTGCCGGTGAAGGCGCTGTCCAGAAAATTTTGAGGTAAGTTTCTATCGCTGCTTAAACAGCACTTCCCGGACATAGAACCGTCACTGCTTAACGAGTGCTATTCCAAGGAATGGGTGGTCTACTGCAAACCGCCATTCAAAGATGCAGCCTGCGTGGTGGAGTATCTGGGTCGCTATACGCATAGGGTTGCAATTTCCAACAACCGCATCCTAAGCACGGAAAATGGACAGGTCAGTTTTAAGTGGCGTGATTACCGTGACAGCAGCCGCTGGAAGGTGATGAGCCTTTCAGCTGAAGAATTTATCCGTCGGTTTTTGATGCACGTTTTGCCGTCAGGCTTCATGAAAATCCGGCACTATGGCTTTCTCGCCAGTCGCGGTAAACAGAAGAAACTGCACATCTGTAAGGCGCAGACAGGCACGTCGCTGGTGAAAAGAGAAAAGCTCTCTACTGAGGCCCTCATCCAAAAGATCCTCGGCAGAAAGCCCTCTCAATGCCCAAGCTGCGGGTGCTGCAGTCTGCTTCGAACCGGACTTGCCCCACCGACAGCCTGTTAAACTGCAAAGTTTTTTTGAAGTCTGCTCTGAGGGCAGGCTGGCTTTGCTGCACCCATTTTAGCATATAAAGCGGCCGATTGGAATAATTTCCGTGCCACACAGGGCTTTTCAGGCACTCAACCAACAGTATTTCAAGAAATGAGAGCGGATGCGTTTCCCATAGCTGCAGCAAACCATCCGCGGTTTCGTGCTATGGAATTATCCAAACAAGGGCGACCCAGTTGCTGCTGTGTCGCTCCATTTTTGTGCCCATGTTCGGATAATTTGCTACTCATAATGGGCAACTCGCATAATTAGAATAATATGCTTTATTTGCATTGCTTACGTAAGGACTCAACTGCATTATCAATGTTATCCGAAACTGCTTCTTTACACCATTCAGTCCAAAACTTAACTGTAGCACTATTTGGCACTTTACCAGGCCTATCAATGATAATTCTACTTGGTAATAAACATGCATCTCCGACAACAATTGCTTCTCCAATATCCAATATAGGAAGAAGATCTGCAAAGTTTCCTATACTATCAGGCAGCAATTTTTTTATTACATTTTGATCATCTGCATTTGTTAGCCGCATTGCAATATAGTTGCTACTCTGACTTAAAACGGTGCGATTTACCTCGGATGGCCGTTGACTTATTACAACCAATCCAACTCCATACTTTCTGCCCTCTTTTGCTATTCTCTCAAAACTTTGTAAGCTTGAACTTTCAACTCCTTGCTGAGCATTAGCAGGAATATACAAATGTGCCTCATCGCAAAAGATTGCAATTGGATTTAAATCCGCTTTATCGATCCATTGTTGTACAGAAAAAATCACCCGTGCAATTAGGGAAACAATCAATGGCAGAATATCTGAAGGTACTTCTGAGAAATCAATGATTTTTACTCCGCCTCCCTGGCTTGCAGGCGACATCAATTTTTTGCACAAATCATTCATGTAATCAAACCTCAGGAGCTCTGCATTATTTGAAAACATGAAATTCAATCTTTTGTCATTGACTTTAGCATCAAGGCGTTGTATGAATCTCGATAGCTTACCATAAAAATCACCTTGAACTGTTCTTCCTGATGCTCCAAGTTTTGTTTCTGTGTTTTTAGCATTTAACATTTCTAGTACATTCGCAATTTTATATGGAACTGGGCTATCAATCGTAATTTGATCCCGTAAAGTGGTATCTCCTATCTCGTTCAATAGATCTTGCTTGGCTTGTAAGACGGTTTGGCTAAAAACCATGGCTTGGTTTGGCGCATTTGCGTCAGAACGATCTAACATTAGAGCAAGCATTTCCTCATAGCTCAACAGCCAATACGGCAAAAAGATAGTGTTACCTGTCGGCGCAACTGAAGGACCTGCAATTTTATAGTGCTGCATTCCATTTCCGGTAATTGGCTCATATTCACCATGTATATCAAATAAAACAGCATTACACGATTTAAGACCTGCAATTTTTTCTATCAGTGTTGCAACGGTATAAGACTTTCCTGATCCTGTGCTTCCTACAATGACTGCGTGTCGCTGAAAAAGTCTGTTTCCATCAATCCACGCTTTAGCACCATTGTTTATAGTGTATTTCCCAATGCATAAAGGATTCTCTATTACAGAATCCGCTCCGGAAATTGCGGACATAAATGCGGTTAAACCATCGTCTGCCATAATAAAACAATCAGAATCAATTTCTGGTACAGATTCCAATGTCCTTTTAAAAACATTGGCCTTTTCGCCATCTCTATCGAGAAGAGTTCCAATTAAGGTTGCTTTTACTATATCGCTTGAAGATATGTCTTCTCCTTCTGCAAGATCAGCTTCATCGCCGTATTTTCGCATAATCTTACTAACCATGCCTATAAGGGTCTGCCCTGCTTTTGAAGCACGAATCGCAATAAGGTGATTAACCTGAAGCTTTGAAAGCTGATCTTCATCTGTAATTCTTACTACTATGGTTGATGTATCCACACTTTGGATTGTCCCAAAAGGTTTCATTAAATTAAAGTTAAAAATTCCCATATTGTTCACCCCTAATCAATAATTTTTAGTAGGCCATTAATTGTCCAGTACTCCCCCTCGAGCACGGTTATTTCTCGATTAACACAAAATTCCGTAGTGCCTGGATCTTGTCCCCTCTGAATCGAAATATAGTTTGTTGCATTATTCGCCAACAAATGAGCAGCTTTCTCACTTACCGCTCTTGTTACATTAACAATGGGTTTTCCCGTTCTAATTGCAGATACTATATTTTCTTGAATTTGCTCATCATTAAAGCCGTACCCGATACATATGTAAGATCGCGCTTGCTGAATAAGCTGGTCACATTTATTTAACAGTTGTCGTTCCGTTCCCCTCAATACAGCCTGATACTTTGAAATGCCGGGAGTAATTATATCTGCCTTTAATCCGGTTGGAATAGCCCGTTGAATCGGTAGAGATAGGGCGCTTTCATGAGAATCTTTGAAAAAGTCTAAAGAGCCATGAACCTTTACCAAATTGACCCCGTTTCTATTTGCAAAACTTCCAGTATAATGTTTAATAAAATGCCCTTCAAATCCAGTGTATATTGGAATTTGGCCAACATCACAGGCATACTCAATAACTCTATCATAATTAGTTGTTATTATATTTACACACTGCGGGTGCGGTTGATAAAACTTTCTTATTAGCCTCGAAAGGGGAATTTGTTCTTGATTGAAAACAATACGATAGAAGAGATCTAAATCTGACTTTGAGATAAGTTCCCATGTAACTCTTTGTATATCGTCTACAATCTCAGGACAAAAGACTATATCAGCTAAGGCGGTTTCTAAGTCAAGACCGCTACTTATATTTTCATCAAACTGTATCCAACTTGGATATTCGGAGTATTTCCCTGATAATTCAGCAAGAATATACTTTCCAAGCAGTTGCATCCCGGGCAGATCATGTGCTGCAGAAGCTCCGCTCCCCACCAACATTAAAGGGACATCTGCGACAGAACGCTGTATTTTCTTAAAGATTTCTTCTTGTTTCATTATTATTTTCCCCTATCCGCGCTCTCTAATTGCAATCGTCGAACTGTAACAAATTGCTATCACCCGTATGCAAAGCGTCCTTCATGGCGATACTTCGCATAGGGGTGATAATATGCAGTCTGATAAAACATGTCCTATCCTTGAGCTGTACCTTGCCTATCTTCTGACCATTATAGGCCGTAGCCAGAATATGATTCTTGAGTATAGAATGGATTTGCTGCAATTCTTCTGCTATATAGCAGATCAAAGGCATATTGTCGAAACCGGATTTCTATTTGCCGATGCTGACTTTATCCGATCGATTCAACTATCTTATATGTACAGCTTTATCGCTTATCATCAGGAAACACTTCACAACTCACCTGGCACACGGTGCAGAAAGATAGTATCGATTCGGCAGTCCTGAAGTATCTGAAATCAAAAGCTAATGTGATTAATAATAATATTGCTGAAGAGTTGGAAACGCCAAAGCTCCCAAATCGAATTGTCCGCTGTTGACTTTGGAGGAATCTGTGAGGCTTCTGATTGAGTCCAGCTCTAGCTCTGCATGTGACAACTGTATTATAACAATCTTTTTGAATTGTGCTTGCGCCTATCTGAATTGGCTGCGCTCAATGTTAATCAGGTTGATTGCAATGTGCTGACAGTCATCAGAAAAGGAAACAAAAAACGAAAAATCTATATGACTCCGGCGGTCAAGCAACGCTTATCAAAATGGCTACCGATCCGTCAGATGATGCAGGTAGATAATAATGCGCTACTCATCTCCAGGAATCATAATCGGCTTACCACGCGTTCAATTCAAAATGTTGTTAAGAAGCATATAGTGGCTTAATGTATTGATCCAAACGGCTTGTCCACGCATAAACTTCGCCATAGGGCAGCAACCCTTATGTATAAGTATGGGCATGTAGACATTCGTTCGCTGCAGAAAATTCTTGTCATGAAAGCATTGCTAAAGCCGAAATCCATACCCATGTTGATGACAATCGCTTCATGTTGCCGCCAACGCCAACCCCTTAGCCATGATGTTCAGTTAAAAAATTTGATTCTTTTATTTCACTAATTGAATTTGGTTTGCCAAATTTATCAAGGTAGTAATAATATACTTGCGATTTTCCATAAATAAACTCAGTGAATTCTACTGACGATGTGAACTTACCTAATGCATCGTCTATAGTGTCTTCTTGAACAGTAACTAGGATTGAATTGTTATGTACCTCGAGTGCTTCGTCTCTTGTTTTCGAAGCAAACATAATTTCTACGCTTTCGTATGTTGACGCAAAAAGTCTGTAAGAATTCATAGTTTATCCCTTCGTTATAATTGGTTTATTAAACATAATTTGAAGTTTGACTATTTTACATGTTCTAAACACACGCACCTTCCATCAGAAAATATACTGGTGGAAATCTTCCAATCTTTACTGTTACCGCCAATAATTATTAATATGGGTTCAGGGCATTTTAACTTAGTGTTATTAGATAGAGAAAGCATTTGTTTCAAATCAGTATGGCTTGGGACGGCGGATGCATTCGGATGATAATGCCATTCTCCCAAATAATATTGGCCTTGATCCCACATTGAGTCTAAAAATTCTTTTAGTCCAGTTGAACTCCTATGAAAACTATATTTTTTATGGGTAGAGCACCTTGGCGGTGGCGTTATCTGCAAAATATTAGCTGTGGCATGATTTGAGGAGTAATTTCCAATGAGAACTCCTCCAGTTTCATATGGGTTGGATTTGGTACAATAACAAAGCATATGTTTATAGGCATCTTCATATAAATTAATATTGAATATTTGACTTTCATCTTGAAAAAGCACATTAGCCATCTTCTTTTTTTCCCACCATCATATAACCTTCGAAAATGCCGTCGTTTTCTCTTTGTTCATAAACCATTGAAATGGTTTTTCTCGATTTTGTAATTGCATAGTTTTCGATTGCTTTTACTGCGGTTGCAGCTGCAAGCCAAACATCATCACTTCTTCCAGGAAAGGTTGGGTGCCAACACCCAATTCCGTTCCTTGGAAAGTTGTAATTATCAAATGTATCTCTTTCAGTTTGTAAATATGGCGAGATCAATTCATAAAAAGAAGTAAAATGAAAAGTTTTTCCATTCATTATTGCTATATATAAACGCTTTGCTCCTAAACCTACCGATATTGAAGCAATAATATGATTTCTTCTAAAATTAACTGCTTGAAAAATATCAAGAACGCCGTTCTCTCCTGTGCAATCAATAATCAAATCAAATTTGTCTATGTCAATATTGGTGTTATGTTCTTCATCAATTTTCAGGGTATCGTTTATAACCTTAACATTTGTATGTGGATTTAAGGAATTAAGATGACTGCTCAAGGATTGCTCTTTCAGATCTCCAATATTGCCTAAATTTAAAACATGGCGAGATAAATTCCCAACTTCAAATATATCAGAGTCTACAATAGTAAGGTTATATACTCCTGCCCGTACAAATATTTCTGCTACTGATGCACCGATACAACCTGCTCCAACAATCAACATATTTTTTCTAAGTAAAGAGTTGTTCATTTTGCCCCTCTGTGATATTTCTTGTTGATTCCAATTTTCTGAAATAATCCAATCTATCTTTGTTTTTCGGGTTAAAACTTCACTTTTGTCACGCAGCCACCAGCCTTGCTGATTAGTCCTAAAGCCCTTTGCTGTCTTTTTTCCATATGATACAACTGGTAAATAAAATGCCTTCCAAAAAATAATTTCAGGCTCACCACCAAAATTTTTCGGAATGGGAAAGCCAAGTAAAAGTAGATGGCGTCTTCCGTCTCGAATCTTTGAAAGAACATTTTTCAACACATTCATAACGTCAATGTGTTGACTATTACAAGCATCTATTAAATCACCCAAAGTTTCTGGTGCTTGCCACTCATTAATTACTGGAGGATGCTTCAATAGAATCCACGGAGCATTAATTGGCGGAGATATATTCGTTTTTGAAAGATAGCTACCCCATTGCGTGTAGTGCTCGATATCGCCATTTAATGATTTAAAGCGCTTTACATAATACACAAATGGTTTACTTTTAAAAACATCTAATTCTGCGATTCCGTATCTGCAATCAGTACTTTCCCACTGCAAAAAAGTGACAGCATCTTCAGAAAAAGCAAATTGCAATTCCAGCACATTACTCAAAGTAAATTCAGGCAATTCAAACATCTCATCATCTGATACTAATTTGTTTTTTGCAGCTAACTCAATCCAATTAATTGCCCTTTCTACATGGTACAGCAATCGTTCATCAACTCTATATGGCTCTGGCTGAAAAGCCGGCATTGTATTTACATCCAGACACAATGCACCTTTTCTCCACAAACCATTTTTTTCAATTTTAGCGTTGTTAGCCTGATGATATAATGTCACTGTAATGCTGTTTTCTACATCAGGATATATCTTAATTTTCCCCTTGGGGTATTTATCTTCTGCCACAACATACCACTGAGATAATTGTGGAAAATAAGATGTTTCATATCCAATTGATATTCCTAAATGCAAAAACCAAATTTTTAATTCGTTATCAAATTTCCAATCATCTAATATTTTGACATGTGATAACGAATCCAAAGCTCTTCGGGCCTGTTTTAATTTATCAAGAATTTGTGTTCCTTCCATTTATGCAAATCTTCCTTCTGGAATAGCTGTTGACTTTTCAGTGCGAGTAGTAAAACCTGTTGAGGAATTAGTATTTTTAGGTTCTGGGGCAGATGGGAATTCGTTTCCAAATAATTCTCTCCATTTGCAAACGCTATTATATAGTTTTTCACAATCAAACGCCTCACGAGCTATTTTAGCCGCACCACAAACTGCATCGTAAAAATCAGAGTATTCATCATCTGTAATTCTTGCAAAAACATCGTGTTCAGGAACACCTCTATCAGCTAAATAAGGTTTATTAGGATATTGGGCAACAATATTTTCCAATGTCAGTACAACACCTTCAGCAACACTATTAATGTCATCTGGGCAGCAATCACCAATAAAATGTTCTAAAGGATAGCTCTTAGGATGCTTAATGTCAGGATATTGTGTTTTACGCCACCACTTCAACGCTTTGACAACATTTATATAGTGGGTATTACAATTTTTGTTTTTTTCAACAGTCCATCGAATTTGCTCAAGGGGATGTGTTTTATCCCATTCTTCAGCTTCACGGTCAGGAATTAGAAGAGGTTCAGACTTCCATTGGGGTTCGCTATCTGATTGACAAAATATGTTATAAGCACTTTCAAGCAAGGTACTATTAAATGATTTTGTAAACAGGTTTTGCTGGAAATCTTCAATTGTATATTCAGAAACAATAGCCTTATCTTGCAATATTCCTGTTTCACTCTCACTTGGAGCAGAAGTAGGCACAATATCCAAGTCAACATAGCTTAAACTTATACCTATTGACCTGCCTTGAATTCTGTATTTGTCTTTGTAGTGCTTATCCAAAAAAGGTACAAATAAATTGAGTGCTTCTTCAGGCGTATATTCTTCAGAATCTAATTTTGTCACCACAATAACATCAACATCTGATTTGTTGCCGTTTTTGGGTTTCACAGCTGTGGAACGGCGGTAACTTCCCTGCAAAAAAGTGCTAACAATAATTTTTGATAAAGTTTCGTCTGCTTCTAATCTTTTTCTTAATGTGGTATGTCCTGTTTTTAAGTCATTCACTTGATTATCAGACAAACGAATATTGGATAGAAAATCGACAAAATATGATGGTACAGTAGACATGAATTATCCTCCTTTAATTTATAAAAGCTATTGATGGCGAGTAAGAACAAGAATCTCGTTGTTCAAAATCATATTCGTACAAAACACATTTTCCAAATCCCAACGAATTTTGCCCTAAGAAAAACATAAATGCGTTTGGCGCAGAAGCAAAAATATGTAATTTTGCTCGTCGTTCTACAGTAGTCCTTTGAGCTATAGCGTTATAAACAGAATTGGCAAGAGCCGCTGCATGGTTCCCATCTTCTATTGAAAAGTTTGTGGCACCTACTTCGTTTGGCATACAACTTATGATACGCCCAATTGATAGATTGTTTTCTTTAATATATCCAACCACATCCTTGTAAATGTTGCGGGTGACATTAAGTATTAATGCAGAATCATATTGGTTTTCATCAAATATTTCGTGTGAAATATTCCAATTAGAATAGTTCTTTTTCGATGACAGTCTTACATCCCACAATACAGTACCGTCGGCTGTTGATTTTTGTATTGGAAAGACATTGATACCTAATTTGCTATCGAGAACTCTCCCCGCAGCAAAAGCCAAAGATGCATGTGTATCTAAAAATATTTGATAGGCGTGATTGTTGTTGGTATTTGTAAGCAAAAAATCCTTCATCATTTCGTAAATATCATTGTTCCAATCATATCCATCTTTTATATTGCGCCCCTCGAACTTGTCTATTAATGACAAACATTTTGTCGCATCTTCTAAGACTACTGCTCCACGAGTAAAGCTTTTAATGCCAATGGATATTCTTTTAGGAGAATATTTATCAGCGACAAGAAGAATGCGTTTTTCCAATTCCTCATCAAATGTCTTTCTATCAATACCATTACCGTGTGTTGAAGAAATCATTTGGTCATTCACAGTAGCAGAAGCAATGAAGCTAATTTGGTCAAAAGTCATCATTTGATTACTATACGAAATATATCGGAACAAAGAATCTCTAACTATTTTTTCTAATGTTTCAACATCGAAAGGGATACATGTAAAACCTATTTTTCTGCCTTGTATAACACTTGTATCAAATCCTTTTAATGACATCTGTGCTTTTTCATCCAATTTATTCTGTTGATATTTATCTATTGAATTTATAAATGTTACAGCGTCATTATCACATTGTCCTATTAAAAACAGCTCGAATTCAGTTGACTCCACATCATCATTAATTAGATCCTTCAACCATTTTTGAAGTTTGTTTTTGCTAAAGGTATTTATTGTTGATTTTACCTGAATGCTTTTAAAAATTCGATTATTCTCTGCTAATGCTATATCGACTTTATCATTATCAGAATCAAGTTCTATGTAGATTTTATCCCAATTATTCTGGCATAACGCTTCAAGAACAGACGCAAATGCTTGATATAAAAAACCCCGCGATGCTTCTTTTCCTCCCATAACAGTCACCTCTTTTCATAATTTTTGTCGAATAAACAACATGTAATAAATGTCATATATACTTCGTCTATTTGCTAACCCCCGCGCCCCCTGCGCATTAGGTATGTATATTCCAATACGCCCCATTATTTTATCACACTCTGCGGCGAAAACCAACAAATTATGTTCTTTTTATCGTTCGACTTTATTCGACAAGTACAAATTTGACCGTCTCTTGTTTTTATTCCACCGCTTTTACGTGCTTTTCTTGTTGTCTTTGCTCAATAGCTATCAGGTCTAAACTTTGGTATTGTCACGTCAGGAGGTGGTAACAAATGGAAAATATTATGCTCAGACTGCGACAATGCTTCTTCAACGAACCGAGCTGCAACGATGAAAACCAACTAATCGACAGCCTGTGCCTGCAAATGAGGGCAGCGCTGGATAAGGAGCAAAAAAGGCTGCTTTTGAAGATACTGGACTCCAAGGACGCGATTTGTGAACGAACGTCTCTTGAAGCCATTACCTACGGCTTCAAACTGGCTATGGAAATCCAAAACTCAATATATTTCAAGGACGAAGACTTAAGCGAGGGTGGTTTAAGTTTTCGTCCTTTGCCTTCTTCGCAAGAAAGCTACGAGGGGAGATAAAACGCCGTGGAAACCAAAAATCTATGCGCCTTGCCACCAAAAGGTTTGCAGTGAGAAGGAATGAAGCGCACCTGACCCAGGAAGCCTTCATCACAGGCTATTGAGAAAGCCTTAGATGAGCCGGAGCAAAAATAAATCAAACTAAAAGCAAGCGAGAGCCTGAGATTATTTCTCAGGCTCTCGCTGTTTATAAAAACTTTAGAGGGGGTGATTTTACTTGTTTATATGGGACTTTATTATGGGCGACGTTATGGATCAGTTCATCGATTGGCTATACGGTCAGGCGGTGGGCTTTCTTGGCGAATTCTTTTCACGCATGGGTGGCATGGGAATTGAGCTTTTTGAAATGAGCTGGGTGCAATCTATTATTTTATTCTTTTCATATCTTGCTTGGGCTCTATTTGTTGTGGGGCTCGTGGTATCGGTATTTGAAACAGGAATTGAGTATCAAAATGGTCGAAGCGGCATAAAAGGAACCGCTCTTAATGCCATCAAGGGCTTTATGGCCGTTTCCCTTTTCACTCTTGTTCCGGTTGAGCTTTTCAAGCTTTCGGTGAGCCTGCAAGCAAGCCTTTCCGCCGGCATCACAGGTTACGGCACAGGCTATGGCGAGATGGCAAATGAGATTATTAAAAGTCTGGTTACCGAGCCTAAACTGAGCGAAGCTGTAAGTACCGGTGTGCTGGGAGGCCTGTCCACCCTCACAAATCCGGCCATGATGTTTTTTGTAATCGTACTTATGGGCTACAGCGTAATCAAGGTGTTTTTTGCAAATCTCAAGCGAGGAGGAATTTTGCTTATTCAAATTGCCGTGGGCAGCCTTTATATGTTTAGTGTGCCCCGCGGTTACACCGACGGTTTTTATCAGTGGTGTAAGCAGGTCATTGCTCTTTGTCTCACCGGCTTTTTGCAGGCAACAATCCTTACCGCAGGACTGATGGTGGTCAGGGACAACGCTCTTCTAGGTCTGGGCCTAATGCTTTCTGCGGGAGAAGTGCCGAGAATTGCAGGTGCCTTCGGCCTTGACACTTCAACAAAAGCAAGCCTTTCAAGCGCAATCTACACCATGCAATCGGCCGTAAACACCACCAAGACAGTGGTAAGAGCCGTGTCGCCGAAATAGGCAGGAGGTGAAATTAAATGTACATATATCCCGACGACTTAAAAGCTAAGGCAAGCCTTTGGCTGTGGGAGCTACGTGACATTGGCATTTTGGGCATAGCTCTTTTGCTGTCTGTGTTTGCGGTTGCAAAGCTCGGCACCCTTATTCCCTTTGTCATTACGGTGGTCTACGGCTTTTTGTCTATCCGCTTTTCGGACACCAGCATTTTAGATTTTCTAAGATATGCGGTGTCCTTTTTCATTATGAAACAGCAATATTACGAATGGGCGCTCTCGCCTACTCCAAAAACTAATGCAAAAGAAGGTGTGGAATTTGAATAAGAAAAGGAAAAAACGGGCGACAAAGGCCCTTATCGGCATTGATAAAATTACAGCATACAGCGTGAGCCGTCCGGAGGACGAGCTAGTGTATTTTCTCATCAAGCCCATAAATATCTCGGTGCTGTCCGAAAGCAGCGTGGCAAACAAGATTTTTTGTCTCACCAACGTGATGAAAAGCTTGCCCGAGATTGAAATTATGTGCCTGCGCTCCAAAGAAAACTTTGACGCTAACCGGGACTATTTGCAAAGCCGGATTGCAGAAGAAAACAATTCTGTGGTGCGTAAGCTATTGGAGCAAGACCTTTTGAGCCTCGACCAAATGCAGGTGCAGATGGCAACGGCGAGAGAATTTATGTTTGTGCTGCGGCTGAAAAGCCAAAAGGACAGCGATGTCTACGCCTACCTCTCCCGCATAGAAAAGCTCATAAAGGACCAGGGCTTCATCGTAAAGCGAGCTAGCAAAGCAGATTACATGCGGATTTTGTCCGTCTACTTTGAGCAGAACGTCACCAGCGATTTTTTGCAGGATTACGATGGGGATATGTGAATAGATAGTTAAGCCATAACCTGCATCAATATTTTGGTTGCTGATGACATTCTCGCAGTGGCAACTAGCAGATTACTCAACACGAAAAGAAAAAGCAGCTTGTCAAGGGTAGGTTTTCTCAATATGCAAAAACAGATGCACTGCTTTTGCCAGTACATCTGTCTTTTCTTTGTTTAAAATACTCCTGTATTATTTTTTTAATTCCTCAATGGCTATTTTCCACGCTTTCAAGCAAATCGCACCGAGGATAATTGGGGCATACAATTAATTATCGTGGCAGCTCCTTTGAGGATAAATCTAAAGGAAAAAAGCCTTTCACGTTTTATTTGCTGACTACGCCGGAAACAATATATTTTTGATCATCAGATATCATAGTATCTATTTTGTACCATTGTCCCATCAACGCTGCAAGTTCATCTTCATGCATGAGCCCCACAGAAACCTTGCTAGCATTGCCATGGTGGTGGGCGTCAATCTTTGCGCGGCTCATGCCATGAGCGATGGTAATGCGTCCTTCCGGTGCTATGTATTTTGATAGATGTGCAAAAAGCCTTGACGGTTCGGTGAAGTGCGGAAAAGCATTATAAATCATGATGCAGTCAAATTTTTCATCAAATTCTAAGTCCTGAACATCAGCGCAAATAACCTTAACACGTTCATCGTCATGTTTTCTGGCTGCAATCTTTACCATCTCCGGTGAAATGTCCACACCTACAACGCATTTCACGCTTCGATTCAGATAGTCCGGGAAAAGCACCCCCGTACCACAGGCAACGTCAAGCACACGTTTTTCGGCACAAACTTCTCCACAGTCGAGTATAAAATTTATTATTTCATCGTTGCGGATCATTTCCGCATCCCATACTGGGGCAAGTGCATCGAAAAAACTAATGACGTCTGAGCTTTCCATAATACTTGTCTCCACTTATTCATACTATTTTCATTATGTATCTTACCGATAAATAAACACTGCGATGTTAACCGAAGAAGGTTACAGTGTCAATCTTCTGATATCCGCCGAAACTGGAGGGATATGCGAAAATCTCCTTTGCAAGCTCCCTACCAAGGAACATCTTCGTAATTTCATTGGTTTTTTCGGTCATGTCAATGTCTTTGAAAAGGTCGGGGTAGGCGGTCTTTGCCATAAACCAAGTATTTATCAAAGCTATTTCATAGTTTGTGTAGTATACGTTATAGGGCATTTGGAGATACACCTCACCGTCTTGCCATGCCTTGCAGGAATCAAACATAGTTTTGTCTTCCTGATAGAGGGGAATGATGTTTTTAACCGCAGCGGCATCCATAACTATGATGTCCATCTCTTTGCCAAGAGCTACATACTTTTCGCTTTCAATAGCCTGAATGCCGTCCTTTTCAAGGTCGGTTACAACGTTTTTAACATTGGCAATATTGGCGGAAATGTAGTTTTGCGCAGTCATCAGATGGTTAGTTGTGCCCCAGTTGCCAAGGCCGCAGATATAAACGCCGGGTTTGTCCGTATCGGCAATTTCTGCCGTTCTTTTAGAAATCTCAGCTGCTTGCGTCTCAACGAAGGAAACAAGAGCTTCGGCTTTCTCTTGATTTTCAAAGATCTTGCCCAGCATGGTCATGGTTTTTTTGAATGCATCATCGAATACGCCGTCGGGACCGGCTTTCAGCGTAACAACCGGAACACCCAGCTGCTCCTGAAGTGCGTCTTCCTTCTCTACATCCTCATATTCTGAAATAACAATATCGGGATTGCAGGAGAGAATTTTTTCGGCCTCGGCAGCCTGTGCGTTGGGGCCGCCCGCACCGCAGGAATCAAGGATGGAAAAAACGTCGCCGAACGCTATCATATAAGGCCTTGCCACAGAATCAAACATTTTTGGTCTTTCTTGCAGCGTGGTGTTGTCAATATCCTCCACACCACACAGTAAAGAAGTATCGCCTATATAGCTGTACATTCTCAGTGCACCGGCTCCGATGCAGACAACTCTTTTGTAGCTGCCCGGGGTTATGGTCACTTCCCGCCCAATCATGTCGGTAATAGTAATTTCCGAAGCTTCCGCAGGGGTGTTGACAGGGGTGGTTGCAGGGGGCGTTTCGGGCGAATTTGCATTTTGATCTGAGTTTCCGCAGGCTCCGAGAGACACAATCATCATGATTGCAAGAAAAAGAGTCACAATTTTTTTAGCTTTCATCATGGTTTCCTCCAATAATAATTTTTCGATTATCTATATCAACAATTCTGACATTGATATCAAAAACATCTTTTATTACTTCTTCGTTAATGCAATCTTTTCCGCCGGAGTATTTAATGAATCCGTCCTTTATAAAGAAGAATTTGTCACCGAAATACATTGCCTGATTTAAATCATGCAGTGAGCTTAATATGCCGACGCCTTTATTTCGGGACAGCTTTTTTGCTTCCTCAATAATCAATTGTTCGTTGGCAATGTCCAGATTTCCCGTTGGCTCGTCAAAAATCAGTAATTTGGGTTCTTGTGCCATGGCTCGTGCAATCGCTATTTTTTGTCGCTCTCCGCCGGAAAGCTCATCAACATTTCTAGAGGCAAAGGGCTCAAGCTGCATATCGCAAATGATTTTCTCCACTGCGGAATAATCGCTTTTGCTGGCCTTCAACCCGAAATACGACACCCTACCCATCAGGATTGAGTTGAACACGCTCAGTGCTCCAAAACGGATATCCTGAGGAACATAGGCAATTCGTCTTGCCCTTTTCTTTCTTGGCATTTTCAATAGTTCTTCGCCGTCGAACTTAATAGAGCCGCTGTGGGGTGCATTTATTCCCAATATATTTTTAAATAAAGTGGTCTTTCCGGAGCCGTTTTTTCCAAGTAAAATACCGATTTCTCCATCTTGCAGTTCCATGCTTGCACCATTAAGAACAGGAGTAGAGCGTCTGCTGTATCGGAAAGTGAGCTTATCAACATTCAGCATTGGCTATTCTCCCTCTTTGAAAAAATTATTGCGACAAAGAAGGGCGCTCCCAGCAGCGAGGTGATTGCTCCGACAGGCAGAGCCGAGCCGTTGCCTATGCTTCTTGAGAGCGTATCGGCAACAATCAGTAGCAAGCTACCGCTAATAGCCGATGCAGGAATAGAAAACCTATGGTCCTGACCAAGCAGTTTCTTTGTCACATGAGGACAAATTATGCCAACAAATCCTATAACGCCCAAAAAGGAAACGCACACGGCCGTTATTACCGATGCAAGCAGCATAGAAGCAAAACGCAGCAAACCAACATTTATGCCCATACTTTGGGCGGTTGCCTCGCCGCTGAGAAGAGCGTTATATTTCCATGACATCAGCATAAAAAAGAGCAGTCCCAAAAACACGACCGCCAGCATAATAACATCAGTTCGATACGTCGCTCTTCCTAAGTCACCAAAATTCCAGATTACAGCGGCAGAGATGCCAACATCAGTCGCATAAAACTGCAAAATTGTCGTAGCCGCCGTCCAAACAGAGCCTATGGCAATTCCCGCCAGCACAACAACATTTGGTAAAAAAGCGCGGAATTTACAAAGGCCTAGTATAAGCAAAATTGACATGGTGGAAAAGATAAAGGCCATAACACTAGTTGCGTAGGGATTTGCTCCAACTGCGTAATTTGCAACGTTGTTCCCTGTTGACAGAAAACCGCCTGCAAAAGCTATAATCGAAAGGTTTGCGCCGAAAACCGCCGCATTGGAAACTCCCAAGGTAGAGGGCGATGCCATAGAATTGTTCAGGGTAGTCTGCATAATCAAACCGGAAACTGATAGTCCCGCCCCGGCAATAATCGCCGCCAAGACTCGCGGAATTCTGATATTCCAAATAATTCGTATATTTGCCGGGGTACTATTTTTTGCAAGAGCCTCTATACATTCAGATATAGACATATTTGAAGATCCAACAAAAAGGCAGATAAATGACATTGATACAAGGGCAAATAATAGAGCGCAAATTATCATGGTTTGTTTTCTGTTTTTGTAGCGAATTTCTTTTACAGCCATCATATTGATATATGTACCCTCTAATTTATTGTTGTTCTTATTATCCATTATATAATAACACCAAGCAATTGGACACGTAAGCCCCCCGGGGGGATGAACCTATCAGATTGATTACCCAATAATATGCGTTCGCATTATACTGAATTTTTTCATCAATGATTGCTCTTTGTCGTAAACATCCCCCCTGGGGGCTTTTAAAGTGCAACTATGGTAGATATAATACAATTGTTATAGTGTTATTTAACGCAACAGCTAACATGCTTCATTGATCAGAATGCCGTATAATTATTACCAAAAAACACTACGGAGGAACTTATGACACTCGAAGAATTAAAAGCGGTGTGGAAGGCACCGCAGAGAGATCCTAATAATGCGAAAGCTTTATGGGATTCGCAGGCGGACGACTCCGTTTACACAACTGTACCGACTTTTGAAGGCAGTGGATTTCTAAGACTCCTTGACCATGAGAATATGCTGGACAAAAGATATGATGTGCTTGACATAGGCTGCGGCACCGGAGTGTATTCCACCGCAATCGCAAGCAGAATAAACTCCGCGGTGGGATACGACATTTCTGTCGGAATGCTAAGTAATGGTCGCAGAATATTGGAACAAAATAAAATAAAAAATGTCGCGCTTAAACAAGCTGACTGGCGAGATATGGATCTTGAAGCTCTGGGGCTCGTAAATCGTTTTGACTTGGTTATGGCACACACAACTCCCGCAATTTGTGACCTTAAGGCATTTGAAAAAATGATTCGGGCCAGCAGAAGATTTTGCGCAATAAGCGTATTCACAAGGCCCAACCAACCAATCATGCAGGAAGCCCATGATATTGTTGGTGTCAAGCTCGATGATGGTTATTTTGCTGGATTTTTGGAAAAGAGTATGACCTATATGTTTGACTACTTGTATCAAACGGGCTATAGCCCTAAGTTTTTCTATGAGAAAACGGATTACGCCTTCGTGCAGAGGCTTGAAAATTCATACACGTACTATTTAGATGCGGTAGGCGCACATAAAACACTAACCGCTGACGAAGAGAAGCAGATTAAGGATTATATTGCTTCGGTGGCTGTTGACGGTATTGTAACCGAAAAGATGAATCCAACTATTGTTACAATCCATTGGAACACGCTTGAAAAATGGTAAAACATTGACAGTATGGGCTATGACCACTAGATTGAAGCCAAGGTAGGGTCGTCCATATTATACTGCAAACTCAAAAAATCAATCTTCATATAAAAGAGCAAGCTCGAGAGGGCTTGCTTTTTTGTCTAAATCACGAAAGGAATAATGCCGAACTATGAAAAATAATAAAAAGTGTGCCGCTCCCGAGCCGCAAATCAAGTCCTTTGCGGACATGATTGCACCTTCGGTTTTCAAATTTAACACCGATCACTACATCTGCGGAAACACCTTCCGCTGTGTTTATGCCCTGCGTGAATACCCCACCGGCACCACTGAGCAGGCAATTTTACGGCATTTGGGCGAGAAAGATGGCATCACCCTGCACATCTACGCAAGGCAGGTAACGCCCTTGGAGGAAAAGCAAATTATCCACAACGCAACCAACAAAAACCGCATGAACGCCAGCGCAGACAATATGCAGGAAACCATTGAGGCGCAAAACAACCTTCAGGACGTGGCAACGCTCATCAGCACAATCCACCGAAATCGAGAACCACTCCTCCACTGTGCGGTATATATTGAGCTTATCGCAAACGACTATGACAGCCTAAAGCAGCTCCAAACCGAGGTGCTCACCGAGCTTGTACGCTCAAAGCTCAATGTGGATAGGCTTATTTTGCGGCAGCAGGAGGGCTTTCTCTCCGTGAGTCCCACAGGCCGAAACGCCTTCGGCAACCAATTTGAACGAGTGCTCCCGGCAAGCTCCGTTGCCAATCTCTATCCAATGAATTACTCTGGAAAGACCAACAGCAATGGTTTTTATCTGGGCAAGGACAAGTTCGGCAGTAACATTATCGTGGACTTCAATCAGCGTGACGAGGATAAAACCAATGCCAACATACTCATTTTGGGCAATTCCGGACAGGGCAAAAGCTATCTATTAAAGCTTATTCTCTGCAACATTTTGGAAAGCGGAAAAAATGTAATTGTCCTTGACCCTGAGCACGAATTTTGCGAGCTTTGCGAAAATCTTGGCGGCTGTTTCGTGGATTTAATGAGCGGTCATTATATTATAAATCCCCTTGAGCCAAAGAGCTGGACAGATGGTGGCGAAAGCAACGAAAAAGGCATCCCCGGTGCCTTTATGCAGTCAACGAAATTAAGCCAGCACATCTCGTTTCTAAAGGACTTTTTCCGCAGCTACAAGGACTTTGACGACCGCCGCATTGACACCTTGGAAATTATGCTTTCAAAGCTCTATTCCAAGTGGAACATCAGCGACAGCACTGATTTTACTAAGCTGAAGTCTACGGACTACCCCATTTTATCCGACCTCTATGCCCTCATTGAGATAGAGTATAAGTACTACGACAATCAGCAAAACCCCTTGTATCCCAAGGATTTGCTGCAGGACATACTCTTGGGCCTGCACTCCATGTGCGAGGGCGCAGAGAGCAAGTTTTTCAACGGCCACACCAATGTTACCAGTGATAGATTTATCGTCTTTGGTGTGAAGGGGCTGTTGCAGGCGAGTTTAAATGTGAAAAACGCTCTGCTTTTCAACGTGCTCTCCTACATGAGCGACCGACTTCTGACGGTGGGAAACACCGTTGCAGCCTTGGACGAGCTGTATATTTTTCTAACCAACAAGACGGTGATTGAGTACATCAGGAATTTTATGAAGCGGGTTCGCAAAAAGGAATCGGCAGTTATTTTAAGCTCCCAGAACATTGAGGATTTCGCCCTCCCAGGCATTGCGGAGCTTACCAAGCCCCTATTTTCCATTCCCGCACACCAGTTTTTATTCAACGCAGGCTGCGTGGACGCAAGATTTTTAATGGATGCTTTGCAGTTGGAGCAGTCGGAGTACAACCTAATTAAGTTCCCCCAACAGGGAGTCTGTCTCTACAAATGCGGCAACGAGCGCTACAACCTCGCCGTCCACGCTCCAGAGTACAAGCAAAAGCTGTTCGGAACGGCGGGTGGGAGATGAAATTTGCTTGACTGCTTGTCGCCTTGCCGATATACTTAGTACGGGTGATGAATATGACTATTATGGAACTACTAAAAGAAAAAGGCTTATCCAGATATAGCTTATCTCAAAAAAGCGGAGTGGCATGGGCGACTCTTGCGGATATTTGTTCCGGAAAAACAAAGCTTGAAAACTGTAATGTGCTAACAGTATCAAGGCTTGCAAAAGCGCTTGAAATGAGTATGGAAGATGTAATAAAGCTTGAGCAGGGCAATGTAATCAATCCAACAGACGGAACTCCCGTGGACAAAGACTACTTGGAACAAGGACTTACGCCTTCCTTGCAGGAGGCAATTGAGCTTGTAATCGCCGGTGAGAAAGACAAGGTCAGCCATTTAGACTGCTTGTATGACAATCTTTATGGTTCTATAAATGCAGATTTCTGGGCAGGATGTATTACAGAAGAACAGGCTCAGCATTTGAGAAGAAAATACTTAGGTTACCAATGATTGGGGGTAGCAAATGATAGATTTTACAGCTTGTGAAATAAACAAGTTTAAGGGCTACGGTGGAGCTAATGGCAATAAAATAAACATCATGTATAATGGCGAAAGTTATATGCTGAAGTTTCCGCCGCTGGCAAACAAGAACAAGGATATGAGCTATTCAAACAGTTGCGTAAGTGAATATATTGCTTGTCATATATTTGAAATGCTTGGAATAACCGCTCAAAAAACCTTGCTTGGAACTTACACCGACAGCCGAGGTAAAGAAAAGAAAGTTGTTGCCTGCAAGGATTTCACAGCAGACGGCAAAAGGCTAATGGAGTTTGCACATCTCAAAAACACCTGTGTGGACAGCGAACAAAACGGATACGGCAAAGATTTGCCTTCAATTTTAAATACCATTGAAGAGCAAAGCATACTACCGCCAGAGGAACTAAAAGAGTTTTTCTGGGATATGTTTATTGCAGACGCCCTTCTCGGAAACTTCGATAGGCATAACGGGAATTGGGGTATTCTTATTGACGAGAAGGCAAAGTGTGCTGAAATTGCACCCATATATGATTGCGGAAGCTGCCTTTATCCCCAGCTATTAGAGGAGGATATGGACAGTGTTTTAAAAAACGAAGCTGAATTAAACAAGAGAATATATACATTTCCAAAATCAGCAATTGAAGAAAACGGTACAAAACTTTCCTATATTGAATTCATATCCTCGGGTGAAAATAAGGACTGCACAAAGGCTCTTGACCGAATGTTGAAGCGCATAGATATGGACAAGATATCCGAGTTCATTGACAATGAGGAAGATATTTCGGCAATTCAAAAGGACTTCTTTAAGACGATGATTTGGGAACGCAAGGAAAAAATCCTTGATTATAGCATGGCACAGCTTCTTGAGCACGGGCAAAAGCCCTATCGGAATTTGACTATGTAACGCAAACGAAAAAAACTCATCTTACGAAGCATCTGCTGCGGCAGGTGCTTCTTTTTTTGGGAGGTGTACTTTATGGCAGCCATATCTGCTGCGGCAATTGCTAAGATTGCCGCAAGGGTTTTGACCGACAAGAAGCTTCACACCGGTTTGGGAAAAGTTGTTGCGGCTATTCTTTCACCCTTGGTTTTATTCATCGTGGTGCTGTGCGCCTTACTTTCCGGCACCTCACAGCACAACAATGCCGTAGTAGATTTATGCTTCTACGGCGAGGAAATTTCAGAAAATGCTCCGCCGGAATACAAGGAGCACATCACACAAATGCGTGCAGCCTTTGCCATTATTGACTGTGAGGTGGCAAGGGTAAACGCTATAACGGAAAACGGAAATGGACTTGACGGCACCCGCCTCAAGTCCATTTTTTATACTCTGTATTTCGGCTCGGAGTGTCCCGGCAGCCTTGACATTCAAGGCTTTGTGGATAGCTTCGTTTACTATGAACAACGCACAACGAGCTTCACGGATAGCGAGGGAAACATCGCAAGCAACACCTACACTGTGGCCGTTCCCCTGCCCATGGACTCGGCCTACGGCAATCTTCCCATAGCAATCAGCACCACGCAAAAAGAAAGTGCTGCCGATGTATTCACCCACATTTCCGGCGCAGGCGACAGCTTTACCGGCGACATTCTTCGTGGTGAGGGCGAAGGTATCCAGATTGATGTGAGTGGTTTTTCTGACATCAGCACCAAGAACAGCCATGACCTTGTCGCCTATGCTAAGCAGGCATTTGAGAATGGCTGGGGCTATGTTTGGGGCACCTGCGGTTGGGTTTTGACCGATGGTATGTTCCAAAGCAAGCTCAGTCAGTACCCTGACGGTGTTGGCAAGCACAAAGATTTCATCAAAGAAAACTGGCTTCACGTCAGGACGACCGACTGCGTGGGACTTATAAAAGGCTACGGTTGGCTTGATGCCGACAGCCTTGAAGTTGGCTACAACACCAACGGCATGCCGGATTTAAGTGCCGACCAAATGTATCAAGCAGCGACAGTCAAGGGCAGCATGAACACCATGCCCGACATGCCGGGGCTTGCGGTTTGGCACAAGGGGCACATCGGCGTGTACGTTGGAAACGGCCTGGTAATCGAGGCAATGGGCACGAAATACGGCGTGGTTAAGACCGAGCTTGCCGCCCGAAACTGGACGGCATGGCTCAAGATACCATATATAAACTATGAAAGCGAGGACTAAAAATGAAGGACAACATGATTAAGGTACTAAAAATCGAGGCAGGAAAGCCTCCAGAAATTAAGGAAATTGCAAACGAACTTCACTCCTTGCAGTCGGAGGTTGAAGGCTACATCGAGTGCGTTTACTTAGACGACGGCTGCATTGCAGTGGTAAACGAAGAAGGAAAACTCAACGGTATGGAGCCGAATCGCCGCCTGGGCGCAGACATTATCTGCGGCCCATTTTTTATTTGCGGCGATGACGGCGAGGGGGACTTCTGCTCTCTCACAGACAAACAGCTCAAGCATTATGGTGAGATTTTCTCTGAAGCACCCACCTTCACCGGTAATGAACCCGAGCTTGAGCCTCGCATTGAAGTCTATGGTTTTGACCACATGGGGGGAATGTAAGATGAAGAAAGCAACGCTGGCCATCAGCTTTGACAAGGATAAGTTAGATGCTATCAGTTATTTTTTAGCCAAGAAGGATTTGAATTTGCAAGCGGAGCTTGAACGCACCCTTGAAAACTTGTGGCAAAAGCACATTCCTGCGCCGGTGCAAGAGTATCTTACGCAAACGGCCGAGCAAAACGAGGACAGTTCCAAGTAACGACGGCGGCAGTAGCCTTGTGTGCCAATCTTTAGCCCTTTGTTGCCCCTGTGTGCCGCTGTGGGGCAGGGCGTGGCATGGTTACGCCCGTGGACGGGTCTAAGCCAAGCTTGGGCCGCCGTGCGCCCCGTCCCATGCCCAAAATGCGAAGCCCAACGCAAGTGGGGGGTTGCATTTGGAATGATCGGTCTTTGTAATGTGTAGATTTTGCCTTCCGTACACAGGGCGAAATGGGAACATGACGAAGATGAGCTGCGAAGTACAGGATAAAGCAAGGTGCTGTAAACGCTCCTTGCAAACACAGCGGCGGGCAGTGCCCGCCGCTTTTGCTTAGGGAAATACGGGGTTTGAAAACATGCAACTTTGTTTGCCAAGGTGCTGTAAAAACGCATTTTTGCTGTACAAGGTGCTGTAAACAAGCAAAAGCCAAGCAATGTGAAGCTTTTTTTGGTGCTGTTCAAGGTGCTGTTGTGAAAATAGGAGGAATTTTAATGAGATTTGAAAATAAAGAACGTGTGGTTGCGTGGCTTTATCCAGAGTTAATTGATCGAATGGAAATGCTTATGCAAAGCCACGACATGCGAAATCATACAGAATTTATAGAGCAGGCGGTGGACTTTTACATAGGCTATCTCTGCACGAAAAACAGCACGGATTTTCTATCCAAGGTGCTGATGGGCGCAATTGAAAGTACCATGCGTGAGACGGGAAACAAGCAGGCAAGCAACATGTTTCGTCTTGCCGTGGAGGTCAGTATGCTGATGAATCTCATCGCCTATGAGCTGGATATGAGCGACGAAGATATAAAAAAGCTCCGTGGAAAATGCGTCCGTGATGTGAAGCAAAACCGTGGCAGAATTTCTTTTGAAGATGCCGTCCATTATCAGAACGGCATTGACTTCGAGGACGAAAAATGCCAAGAGTAATATTTCGCATGCCCTACTTGAAAGGTGTAACCGGTGAAGCCCATCGCTCCCACCTTGTTAATTACATTGCAACCCGCGAGCGAGTGGAGAAGGTCTCCGGCAAAGTGGAAAAGGCCTCAAAAAAGCAGGAGAACTTTATTTTGGAGATTATAAAGGAGTATCCCAACTGCAAAGACCTCTTGGAGTATGGCGAGTACTTATCAAAGCCAAACATTGAAAACGCAGACGAATTTATAACAACCGCCTTGGAACAAAACCTTGACCAGATTCAAAAACGTGAAAACTTCGTGGACTATATTGCCAACCGGCCAAGGGCTGAAAAGCTTTACGGCCACGGTCTTTTTACTTCCGGCAACGATAGAATTGTTCTGTCCAAGGTCGCCGGGAAGATAGCACATCACAGGGGCAACATTTGGATCCCCATTATCTCCCTCACTCGTGAAGATGCAGCCCGAACCGGCTTTGACAATGCATTGCGCTGGAAAGATTTTCTTTCAAAATACTCTATTGAGATGGCACAGTGTATGGGCATACCCCTTGAAAACTTCCACTGGTACGCCGCCTTTCACAACGAGCGCCACCATCCCCATGTGCACATGATTATCTATTCCGACAATCCCAAGCAGGGATTCTTAACACAAGAGGGTATCGCAAAAATTAAATCCGGGCTTGTGAAAAACATCTTCGCAGACGAGATGAATTTAATTTATGCCCAGCAAAGCCAGCGGCGAGATTATTTGAAGAACGAGGGAAAGAAAGTTTTGCAAAAGCTCCTCACGGACATGCAGAACGCTGACACCGAAAACCCCAAAATGGAACTGCTCTTCGCCGAACTATCCAAACGATTGCAAGACACTACCGGCCGCCATGTGTATGCTTACCTTCCCTCTGCCGCAAAGACTATCGTAGACGAAATCTTGGACGAGCTTTCAAAAATTCCTCAAGTAGCAGAAGCCTATGAGCTGTGGTATGAGATGAGAAACGAGGTGCTGCAAAGCTACTTTGACGACTCCTCAGAGCGCTTGCCGCTGTCCCAACAACAGGAGTTTAAGTCGCTAAAAAACCTAATCATTAAAGAAACGGAGGGCTTGGTACATGTGGCGCAAGCTCCAAAACAGTGCAGTGAAAAGGACGCAGCGCCGATATCGCACGAAATGCCTATTATAGAAAACCCGGCCAATTCCGACCCATTGAAGGATGCACACCTTCCCGTTCTTATTACTTCCCCCGCTATCCCCTCTTCAGCTATCCCCTCTCCAACCATCGCCGCCACTGTCGGTCGTCTGCTCCACCACATGAGCCGTATTTTTGCAGATAATCTCACACCTTTAAACTCACCAACGAAGTTTCGTGCCGACAGTAAGCTCCTTCGAAAAATCCGTGAGAAGAAGATTGCCCTCGGTCATAAAGAAGATGACCACCACCTTGAATTTTAGAAAGGAAGCAATATGCGAAAGAAAGTAACCACTATAAAGTTTAAGCGACTGCCGAAAACGTACAGCAACCACAAAGACCGCCCCGCAAAAAGGGCGGTCTTTCATCGTAAAATTGGAAAGGACTATTAGGCTGTGAGCAAAAAAGAGCAGGTCACCCCGGAGGAAATTGAAGCCGCCAACAGTGTTGATCTTGCGGAGTTTCTTAAATACCGTGGCGAAAAGCTTCTCCCCTCCGGAAGAGAACTAAGGCTCACCTCCAACCACAGCATTACCGTGCAGGGCAGCCGGTGGTACGATCACGCCACCGGACATGGGGGCTACCCTATTTCCTTTGTGGAGCAGCACTACGGGCTGGATTTCGTGTCGGCGGTTAAACTTCTAACGGGTAACGGCTTTGCTTATCCCAAAGCTCTGCCTAAAGAAAAATATCCCAAGCCCTTTAAACTGCCGCCCAAAGCCCCCACCATGCGGCGGATGTTTTCCTACCTGACACAAACCCGAAAGCTGTCCCAGGAGGTGGTTCAGTTTTTCGTACACGAGCATTTGCTCTATGAGAGCCTTGAAAACGGCGGCTATCACAACGCCGTCTTTGTGGGCTGTGACGAAAACGGCGTTGCGATACACGCTCATAAGCGCAGCCTTGGCGGCCACTTTCGCTGCAATGTCGAGGGCAGTCAGGCGAAATACAGCTTTCATCATTTAGGCAAAAATGGGCGGCTCAATGTGTTTGAGTCGCCCATTGACCTTATGAGTTACCTTACGCTCCACCCCGAAAGTTTTACCGAGAGCAGCCATGTTGCACTCTGCGGCTTGTCGGGTCAGGCAGTGTTTTGGCTGCTTGAAACCTATCCCCAGCTTCGCACCGTGGTCCTTTGTTTGGATAACGACAAGGCCGGCTGCGCCGCCACAGAGCGACTGCGAAAGGAGCTTACTCTGCAGGGTTACGCCGTGGAAGTTGAGATCCCCACCGGCAAGGACTGGAATGAGGATTTGTTAATTATAGTTTAAATATTAATTTGCTGCCAAAGTGCTGTATCAGCCAAAACAAATTTTAAATAATCTTGCCTTTTAATTGGCATGTCTCTATAAAATTATCATTAAATAATATATGTATTAAACTTCTTTACTTGCACCCATCTTTACCTAATCTGTGGTATTCTTTCAAATTTATTACATGATCCATAATCAGCTTTTGTACGTTTACCGTAAGATGTCCCCGTTGCTTTATTACCGCAGATTCCAAAGGCAGAGGTCTGAGCACACCGCACCTCGGTTTTTGCGGGGTTTAATACCCTTTCTCCATCCTAATACTTACATAATGCACATTGCTTCGTCCCTCTAAAAATTACTGCTATATCAAATTCCTCCTATTAACATTTTGAAGTGATTAAATCAATGCTTTTATTTACGAATATATTTCGTCCTTGCGCTTCAAATAGTTTTCTGTAATCTTCTTTATTTGTACGAAAATTAGGTATTCCCATTTGGCAATGGCCACCTAGTGGCAAATAATCCCAGCTTCCATCTTCATATTTCACGTATGGTCTTGAATCAATTTCAATTTTTGCACCATTTTCCAATGTAATTTGAGGCTTGGTATTCTTCTTATAGAAGTCTGAAATAAAGTCATCCGAACATTTAAAAAACAAAATATTGCGAACGCCTAACTGCATATAGAACTCATTAAAAATTTCTTTTAAAAGCCATACCTGTTCGTCTTGCATAGGCTTAACATCGGCCATCGGAACATGTTCTGTAATTATTTGTTGAAAAAAGCTTTCTCCCCTGCTGTTCCAATGTGGGCAGGTGGGATGATCTGTGCATTTTACGGGAATACGTATATTGCCGACCACGACCTCACTTTCCCCAAAGTCATTAAACGCTTTTCTAGAACAAAATACAATTAATTGTGGGGCAATCACTTTTACAACCTCATAAAATGTCCGTTTTGCACAATCCTTATCCTCATCGGTAACGTTAATCGTTTTACCGTAAAAAAGACTGGGGCGTTGATAATAATTCATAAATGCAGTACAGTTTATAGCTGCAGAATAGGTAGGAATTTTTTCTGTGCCTACAACACGGCAAATCACTTTAGCGGGGTTGGAAAACATTGTATGCGCTCTGCTGCGATAATGAAAAATAAAATTAAGTACAACACCTCTCGTGTCAAACCAGTCTATGTATTTTTTTGATCCACGCCGCAGTTCCTGAATACTTCATCCGTGCATCTATTGTTCCAATCATCAAGTATAGAAGGTGGTAAAGCTGCTCCATTGCAATCAATATAATGACTTTCCCCCACAAGTAGCAACCTGCTAACTTTGTATTGTGCCCCAACATATGGTATTAATTCAGGGTGAAGTCGAAAGTGTGAGATATTACCCAGTTCCTTATAGAAGCTGGTATCAATGAAATTGTTTTCCATAATTCCCTCCTTGTTTCTAATATTGGTAATTAAGTTTATAGAATTCTAACCCCAGAAAGCTTCTAATTAACTTAAAAAGGTTAATAATATATGTTTTGTTTAGGTTTCGCAATATTTGCTTTTTTTCATTTACACAACACTTTATAAAACGCATGAGATTCCTATAAGCATCCCACAGGCAAGGACTGGAACGAGGATTAGCAAAAAGTATGCCTTGATCCAATACCGCCACCCTGATTAAGTTTAATTGTGCACCTGATACTTAACCCGATTGCCCATCTGCTGAGAGGACAGCAGTCCCATTTTTTCAAACTTCAGCACGAACCCCCGAATGGTAGCATAAGCGGCATTGCCGAAATCCTTTTCCAACTGCTTGGTGGAGAATTGACTTTCACCATAGGCGGAGAGGACAAAGTTCCACAAGTCACGCTCCTTCTGCGTAATTTTGCCCTCACGCATTGCCTGTGCAAATATTTGCAGCATCGGCATTTCGTTACCTGCCGTATCAATTTTGTCGTAAACATTTTTGTTGAAGTAGCGAATAAACGGTGTCATGTCCAACAGCTTGCTTATTTTATAATTTTCCTCAATAGCGGTGAAGCTGTCGTAATACTTGTTTTTTGAATTGTTAATATGCTTAGAAAAGGCATAGAAAAGCGTGGAAGAAAAGCCTTGCTGCACCAAATACCACAGGTGCATCAGACGGGCCGTCCTGCCATTGCCATCAAAGTAAGGGTGCAGGTAGGCAATGTAAAAATGCAGCATACATGCCTTTGCCAGCTCGGGAATGTCGTCCTTCTGATTTGCAAAGTGAACCAGATTTCCCATATATTCCGTCAAAAGTTTGGCACTTAGCCCCTGGTGATATGGTTTATCCCCAACAACAAAAACGACATCGTTTCTGTAAAATTCATTCTCCGGAAGCTTATCATCACCGTCTAAAAAATCTCCCACAGACAGCATATACAGGTGATACAGGTTTTCTTCTGTAATTTTATTTGCGGGGTCACTGATAAAATCCAGACCCTTCTTCATGCCGTAAATGCGGTTTTCTTCCTCGCCATCAGGAGCAAAGCCCTGCAATATTTTGCAAACACTCTCCCTGCTTGACTGTATGTTTTCAATTTGCAGGGTCGAGTCAATTTCTTCTTCCATGGCCTTCAGGCCAAATAATGCTTTGGATGTGTTTGCTGCCAAAAGCTTTTTCATTACGCTTGTGGAAACAAGGCTTTGAGCCGCGATATACGCGCAAGGCCGCCCTGCAAAATCCTTCAGCTGTAATTGCGTGTAGCTCATCTCCCGCAGCGCTTCCAGCATTTCAGAAACACTTTCGGGGGAATATTTATACTGCATCTTTTTCAAATCGAAAAAAAGCTTATCGTTTATCATTTTTGCAAGCTCTTTAATATCCATTACTTTTCCTTCTTTGATGTATAGTAGTATCAGTTAGTATCACTATATCACCAAGTATTGCCGTTTTCAAGTAAAACATACACCTTCAAGCAACTATCTAAAAAACTACAAGGAACATCTTATGAACAGTAAACTCATAATTCTAATTGCCGTAGCCGCCGTGATGTTTATAGTCATCGGCTGTCTTTCTATGATTGCCCACTTCTATACTCTCAACGGAATTAAGTCCAAAACCGTTGGCGACGGTCAGCATGGCACAGCCCGGTTTGCAAGCAAACGGGAAATCAAGAGCACCTACAAGCACATACCATTTCAGCCGCAAGCCTGGC
>CAZAIU010000023.1:0-38208 GCA_964485265.1 uncultured Oscillospiraceae bacterium
GGCATGACAAAGTAGCTATCAAAGCTACTTGTCACGCCTATATCTCGTTCCGATGAAAAACATCGTCGGATTGGCACTTGTACTAAAAGTAGAGATTATTTATTTTTTAGGCATTACTCAGCACAACTTGTACTATCTTGCCACACCGACTGCATTTCAGTTCAAGCACTATATCTAGTGCATTTGGTTTTAATGGTTTGCTACCCGACTGAATATCCATAATTCTGAGTTCACAAATTGGACAACGGACAACCATTTTATCATTTGCTTTAGTCGATGATTTTTGTTCCATGCGCACCCCTCGTTCCTTGGCTATATTAGCCCAATGGTCTTGAGGCGAATTTCCATTGCTTGATTCGATACATTAAACAGCTGCGCCATCTGTGCAACAGTTGCTTCTTTTGTTAATTTGGGTTTTAAACGACAAAACGCCACTTTTACTCTGCCATACGGCATCAGTAGAGCGGCGCCAAGTGAATCGGCCTCTCGCTCAGTCCGAATGTCAGAGTCGGAGGAAGTTTTGCTTGCTAATTCGTCTATTTCTTTGTAATAGTCTTGATGGATCATCCAGTGTCCAATTTCATGAGCCAAGGTAAAGCGTAAGCGCTTAATCTTGTTTTCTGTTAGTAATCTACTATCAATTAGGATAGTTCCTGCCTTCGCGTAGACAGCCTCATATCTCCTTGACCTTGTATCGTAGACGGGAATAATACTATCTTCAAATACGGTGATTCCATGAATCGCCCCATTTTTTGAAAGATTACGGTACTGAACAATAATTCCAAAGTGAAATTCAATCAGTTCCTCAATGGGTATTTCACAAGGCTCACCGCATACAAGCTCCTCATTATAATGTTTAAGAGCGTTTTGTGCCAGAGTTTCAATTGCCCTGGGCTTATAATTTTTAAGCATTTACTGACCTCCTTCACCTCGGTTTTCCTTTAATCTTCTCATAAAATCTTCCCACTCTTCATCGGTTGCATCTAAATCTTTAGCAACACGCAGGGCGATACGAACAACAGCATTTTCACGAACCGTTTCCGCAATGTCAAGTGGTAAGGGATTAGACGCTTTTGTCTGAGCCGCTAAATCATAAAGCCTGTCCATCTCACCTTTGTCCAGCGTGAGAACTTCTGAGATGCTTTTTAACACTTCATCGGAGGGAGCTGACTTTTCGTTATTTTCCATTCCAGAAATAAAAGTAGCAGATATTCCAACCTCCTTTGCAAATGCCCTGAGCGTCATTTTGCGTTCCAGTCGTTTTTGCCTAACATATTCTCCGAATGCAATATCCATATCAAGCTCCTTTCCGCAATTTTTGTTCACTAAATGGTTTACACCATCATTTTATCAAACAGTTGTTCCGGTTACAAGTATATTTTTCTATTAAAAAAGAGTTGTCAGTTTAAACCGACAACTCTTTCGAGTAAAACTTTTGATTATAGAAATCCAATATGATTTTCAGTTCATCATCACTTAAAGCATACGGATTGACAAAGCAATAGATGCCATTATAAGCAATCAGATCCGAAAAGCTATCGCACACGAGGAGATTGCAATTATTAGGAAGATTATCTCTAATTCTAATGTTTTCTTCCTTTGAAAAGCCATAGCTCAAAATTTTATCCTTACGAAAAATCAAATCCCCTGAGATTGGATTTCGTGCACAGCCTCTGCCAACTACAGAAAAATTCATAACGCTTACGTTCGGGGGAGGTGTTTCGCATCCAGTCATCTGATCAAAAATCTCTCTATAATGACGCTCCCATTCAGAAGCGCTGGTTGGCTTATATGTGTAATCCGGAAAATCACAACGTACAATCGCAAACCTTATTAATAAGCCTCAGTCATCGGTTAACGATATGATCAAGCGTATGAGAACAATTCTACAACAACATATTAGCCGAGATGATTTAGGAAGATAACATAGTAGAAGGCAGTAGTTTTGTAATAGGACTACTGCCTTTTACTTCATTCATTTAACAACAGTTCCCTAGTTTCAACCCTATCCAAAAACAGTAGTTCCCTTGTCTCGCGGGGTAAAAAACATTTCTATAGCCTCAACCCAACAATGCTTTTAAACCGGGGCTGCTTTTGAAGCGATAAAAAAATAAGGTTTCCATCAATCGGTAATTGTTACCGAAAGCCTGGAAACCTTTGATTTCAAGCTATTTACACCCTATTTATTTATCTTTGCGTGACATCAAGACAACCGTCTCAACGTGGCCCGAGTTGCCCCAAATGATGTCTACCTCCGAAATTTTGATACCATACGTAAGTGGAAACAGGTCAACCGTTTTTTAGCGTTTTTGAGGTATGAGGGAACATATCAACGGTTTTAAGGTTTTAGGGAACATATCCACTAATTAAAATGATGATACGTATTATGATCGAAATTAATCTGCTCAGGAGAAGGAACAAGATACCCATCCGCAACCCAAAGCATATCACCGGCAATTAGTGGGTAAGAATAATCCTACTGATTTTATCAAATGGGATTCCTACCTTTTTTATCGCTTTCTATATTTTAGTAAGTTGACCAGGATATCCTGAGTAAACTAGAACTGCAGTTTCATCAACCCAAACTAATGCAGGATAAATATCACCAAAATGAAAAATTAAATTCGTAATTGTCATAACAGCCCTCTCCAATTCCTGCAATTTGACCCCGGCCAGTAAATTCATATGCTTTGGTATAAAAATACAAAGAAAAAGGATTAGATTTCTCTAATCCTTTGAAATGATTTTTATAAGGAATATATTACTCCACTAAGCTCAGACTCCTTCCAATCGGTCTTCGATGTCACTCGTCTTCTCGGGAAGTCCTTGCATAGGTGGAACATCTGCTTCTTCGGTCGCTTTGCTTCCTCACGAGCTTCACAACTTTTTCGATCTTTGTTTATAGCTCCCAAGCACAAGCAATTTTTATATTATTTTTCTCCTAACCATGTCTCATAATTTGACGCTAATTCCTGTGCCTCATTAAAAAATCTGCTTGTATGGTAACCGTCGCAAACCGCATGATGCACCTGTACAGACATAGGTAATAAAATTTTATTATCCTGCTGAAAATACTTACCCAAAGTAAAAATAGGGATTAGATATGTTGCATCATTGTATATATTCAGGTTGAATCCGGTAAAATTCACCCAAGGAATGCTGGACACATTAATTGTATTAGCAGGTTCACCTGTCTTAGGCATGAAATTCAAAACGTCGCTATAGTTTCTAATATCCTCAAGGTAATTATAGTAAAAACGTGGGAAGTTCTCGTCATACTCTGTCCAAATACTTGAAAAAGTTTCGTTATCCTTATGAAAGACAGTATAACTTGGGTTCATACTATCCCAGTATCCTAACTTACCTTTTTGATCAAAACAGGTGCGGAACTCCTTGTGACGGTTAACCACAGTTGTGATGATATAAATAAGCGTAGGGTACAGTTTCAGGCCCTTAAGTTTAATTTCACGCAGTAAACCAGTTATCTCTATATTTGCAGTCATACTGTAAGTGCACCTAACCGCATTTAAATAATGCTCAAAGTATGGCTTTCTATTCCAATCCTCAATATCTATCAAATTAAATTTCATAAATTAGCCTCCTAAAATTTTATTCTTTAATTTTAGAAGGCTAATTTAACTGCCATCATCATCTTGCAACCTCCTGCTATCCAAGCATCTATATTATAAGCAAGTCCATTATACCACATAGAATTATGTAAATCAAATAGGTTCATAGAATATAAAACAAATACACTTGCTACTACAAATATATCCTTTGTTAATTCGTGTTATTCTACCAATACGAATCAGCATGATATGTAATAGTTAGTTATACGGATTATCCTCAACTGCTTCTTGCAATCCTTTGAGAATAACCTCCTAACAGACAGTTTGCCACCATCGCAAAGCATCCTTTTCTAGTTGCTTTACAAATGCATCCTTACCAGCGCAGTAGCCTTCAATATCCTCCGGGAATCGATTAGCCAGCTCCATCTTTAATTCACCATACTCTAAAGCGATGTCAGGATGTGTACGCAGAAAATCCCTTACTGCTATATGCCTATTAATATCTTTGTGATTGCTTTGCTCAAAAATATGAATCTGGTGTGTTCTATTATCGCCACCCTTGCGGAAATATCTCCGTCCTTCAATACCAAACTCACCCATACACTCATATCCAATGGCTACAAATTCCTCATTATACTTATCAACTAAACTAATATTTGTCACTACGGGCATTATATCAATGATTGATTTAGCATGTAACCCTTTAACTGCTGTACTGCCAATATGGTAAATATCCACCAATACGTCCTTCAAAATACCACTTATCTTCTGTGATTCATTTTCATACTCTACTTCCCAAAAGGGGTCATACGGAACTACTCGTATAAACAATATTAAACCTCCAATCTCGTTCTCAACGAATAATATTTACGACATTTTTACGAGGGGCAGCCTGTTTCGGCTCCTCTGCAGCATAACCCATAACGACAGATCCGTAAACAATATGATTTACGGGAACATCAAGATCTGACAAAAGCTCACGGATTAAGGGCATGTGTGTGAGTCCTGGCAGCTGATTTAGCCAGCAGGAACCAATACCGAGTGAGTGTGCTGCCAGCATCATATTCCCGATGGCTAATGCTGAATCCGGCATAGAGTTTCCGTTGTCCTTTAAGTTAGAAACAATAATAAAGGTGGGGGCATGATACAGGAAATTTGAACTCTCGTCTTTCGCTTTTTCAACAAGGCTCACAACATAAGGATGCGTTTCTGCTACAACAGGTATAGATATAAGGGTTAGGCGAATAGCCTCATTCACTTTTGCAAGTACACTGGTTTTTTGAATGGCTGTAAACTTCCAGCTCTGTGTTCCCATCCCGTTAGGCGCATAGCTTCCCGCTGTTAGAATGGTATTTAAATCCTCCTCCGATAGCTGAGTCTCTCTAAAAGTTCGTATGCTTCTTCTTGTTAATATGTTTTCTATTATACTATTCATTGGTAGTCTCCTTCTTTAAAAAAATTATTCTCGTATTTATCGCTATCTCTATTTTTTACAAGCTGCATATAGAAATCGTCCATAACCTATTTCGGCTACATTTTTCATCAATTCTCCATTTAACCATAATGCAGTATCAGCAAAGCTTCTACCCTCAAGTGGCCATTTTGCATACTGCTGTGATTGATATTCTGCATCCGACATATTGATTAATTTTTCAACCCATTTATCATGAAGAGTTTTTATTTCTTCTTTTGCTTTTTCAACACTTCCAGGCCAAGTAATGTCTTCCTTTTTCAAGGTACCATCTCCAAAATTGTAATCTAACGTAGTGCGCCACCAATATATAATATGCCACATAATCCATGCAATACTGGACGGTCCAATCTCGTAACTTTCGATTTCAGGCCAATCTATACTCCATCCATCGTCTTGCCTTCGTATCTGCAGACCCATGGGACTGAATGTCCAAAGTGCCTCTGTCTCCTTTAGATTCTCTGTGTGATAAAGATAAAGTTGCCAGCACATGTCTATCTGAAATAGTATATTCTCTTTTATTTCGATATCTCTCATTGATTTTAATACTCCTTATTAAAATTATTTTAGTATACATTAATTCTTGCCAAAGAAAAAAAGTCTTTATACTTTTTAACAATGGAGCCGCCAGCCAGTATAGACTACATTGACCGGCGACTACCTTAAATTTAATGTTTCAGATTTATTTTCTTATCGCTAATTTCATAAACCACATCAGCCACATTATCGAGTAGCCGTTTGTCATGTGTGATAAACACTATAGTTCCAGCATACTCCTTCATTAATATTTCCAAAGCCTCTAAGCTTGGTATGTCAAGGAAGTTGCTCGGTTCATCCATTAGCAGGATGTTATATCTACCCATAAGCATTTTAGCCAGCAACAATTTAATAATTTCTCCGCCGCTTAAAGCAGATAAGCTTTTTCCAATATCGTTTTGTTTAAGCCCCATTGATGCTAGAACTGAACGAATTTCTGAAACATTGTAATCACAATCCTCCTGCATAAACTCTAGGACTTTCTGATTACCGTTGTACTTGTAACTATTTTGTGCAAAGTAACCTATTTTTGCCTTAGGTGAAATAGAAATTCCATCTTCATGGTTTAACATCATTTGGATTAAAGTTGTTTTTCCTGTTCCATTGCCACCAGTTAGCGCCACTTTTGCTCCTAGGGGAATATGAAAAGATGCTTTTTCAAACAGTATCTTATCCCCAAATATTTTAGTAATTTCCGTACCGACAATAGGATATGGATTGTAGAGTGCCAATGCATCACTTTGCCTGAAACGAATCCTGCGAATGTCTTCTGGAGCTTCTACATTTCCTAAGGCCGCAATCCTATGGTCTAGGGATTTAGCGGCATTATGCAACTTTTTTTCCTTACTTCCTATTGATTTTTGATGAGCTAAACGTCCTCCGCCTTCAGTGTTTTGTTTTTTTGAAGCACCTTTTGCCTTCTGTTCTATTTTACGAGCCTGTTTTCGCTTTTCCTCCGCAGCCCTTTCCAATCGGCCACGTTCCGCAACAAATTGTTCGTATTCTGCTGCCTGGCTCTTGCGTTCTTCCTCTTTCTGGCGAAGAAAATCAGAATAGTTTCCCCAATACTCAGTGATTTTTCCATCTTTCAGTTCCCATATTTTATCTACTACCTCATCAAGAAAATATCGGTCATGGCTAATAACTAACAGTGCACCTGTAAAATATTTTAGCTGTCCAATTAGAAAATCAATTCCTTCACGGTCTAAATGACTGGTAGGTTCATCGGCTAAAATACCATGTACTTGTGCTGATAAAGCCTGTGCTATTTTAAGTCTTGTTTCTTCACCACCGCTCATGGTCTGTATATCTAATTGCTCAACACCCAGCTTGCCTACAAGTGCAAAATCTTTTTCCTCCTGCAAACTTACTTCGTCCAACTGAGGGATATAAGCAAGTTCACCCAGACGATTCATTTTACATCCTGCTGGAGTTAATTCCCCTAAAAGCACCCTGAGTAAAGTGCTTTTCCCTGCACCATTTGCTCCTACTAAACCAATACGGTCATAATCATATACTTCTAATTCATCTATATCTAAAACATCTCGCCCTGTGAATTCCACACGAATGTCTTTAGCTTTTAATATCAATTCCATCTTATTTCCTCCTGTCTATAATCGCATGCTTTCATTTGCTTGTACGCAGGGAAAACCCTGCGATTTTAGCAGGAAGAATTACATGAAAATAAGATACATAAATATCCCTCCAATATTATTTTATTTTAAATCTAATTTTCTAACCTCTGTTATCATGGGGCACACTATAGCAATGCCAATAATTAAAATACCTGATAGTAAAAACCAATGATTTACACCAATTCTATCAGCAAAGAATCCAGAAAGAATTAATCCAATTGGCATAGCAAATGACATAATACTTCCGGTCAAAGAAAATACACGTCCTAAATATTCAGGCTTAATCTTCTCCTGAAAAAGAGCTGTTTGCACACCGCTATAAAATGGCACCGAAAGCCCCATTACTGCACAGCAAGCTACAAATATAACAAATCCACTTGGAGGAAGTAATCCTGAAACGGCTAAACTGGCTCCCATTATAAAGAATGAACCTGTTATTAGTAATACACGCTTTTCAAAGTTCCCCAACCTTCCTAATAGTAGACCGCCTACTAGCATTCCAGATGCAAAAGCGATTTCGGTAATGGAAATATGCACAGGTGTTCCATTAAAGTATTCCATGCTAATTAAAGGAAATAGTGCATTAATTGGCATATACACAAACGTATATAGCGTTCCTAAGAGTAATAAGGCAAATAAGCCTTTGTTTTGTCTCAATTCGACAATTCCTTCTTTCATTTCTCTTATGAAATTTGGTTTCAAATTTTTCACTGGATCGTCCAGCTTGGGAATACTTACAATTGCTACCGTAATAGATGCAATCACGGCGCCCAATACATCGATGGCAATAATTGCATTCAATTCCCAAACGGAGTATAACAATGCTGCAGCCGCCGGACTAATAATATAGCTTATTGACTGCAAAGACTGACTATAACCTGCGCATTTCGTAAGCTGTTCTTCTGGTACTAAAAGTGGCGTAACCGCATTGAGAGCTGGAGAATGAAAAGCCGTTCCAATGCTGCGGATAAATAATACTACCATAACCATCCATACAGGTAATTCCATATACAATGCTACAATAGCTAGCATTGCCCCAGCTGCTGCGATAATTAAATCAGCACCTATCATTATCTTTTTCCTGTCATGACGATCCACTAATACACCAATGGCTGGTCCAAAGACCGCATAGGGTAAAAAACCTACTAGTGAAGCCATAGACAAGACCATTGCAGATCCTGTTTTTTCTGTAAGGTAAAAAATAATCGCCATTTGCAGGATGGCACTAGTGATTAAAGAAACCGCCTGCCCTGCCCATATAGTATAAAACTTAAGTTTCCAATTTATATATTTTTCCATCTTTATTATCTCCTGCATATTATTTTTGCTTGAATTTCTATTTTAAATAGTATTCTAGGCAATAAAAAATGCAGGCCATAATCCACAATGTGGCTTTGGTCTGCATAACATACAATATGGAAACATTCTTTAAAAAGACATAGTTAAATAAAACTATAGTAAAATAGTTTAAATCTCACCTTAACTAATGAATGCTCAATATCGTATAAATAAGCACAACAAAAAAGCCTATCATCGGGATAGATTCTGCCTTTTTTATTGCCAGCTTATCTTAAACGCATTGATGCTGTCATAGTTTCGGTTCCTCCTAAACTCTTATTTGTGTCAGCGATTATTATAACATAACGAATTGATATAATCAACATTTAAAAGTGGAAAAACCGCCAAAGGGTGTTGGTTCCCTCTATTGGCGGCGGCTCAATATTCTATATCTCTTTGTCTATTTGTATTTCAATTCCGGACTTAAATTCAACTATAATGTGGTCGTCGTAAACCGTTATCTTTTCCAGGAGAGTCCTCACATAATCTTCTTCATAATCAATCAGCTCACAAGGCAGGTCGTTAAGAAAACGCATCAACTCATCAATTCGCTTTTTCAGATCCTGTCGGGATGCCTGCTCATTTTGAAGGGCCTGCTTCTCATCGCGCAGCCTCCTAATCTCCAGACCAAGCTCATCCCCGGTATTCTTTGAATTAACAGTTGCCATTAGTTCCTGCTGCATTGACTTCATTTGTTCATCAATCGCTGTAATCTGATTTGAGGTGACTTCCTCAAGGCTATTCTCGATATTCTCTCGCAAAAGCGGCAGGATTGCTTCCTTTTCACGGAACGCTTCGTTTATGGCCTTTATAACTACATCATGGAGCAGTCCCTCGTGAACAGTTCTTGCCGGGCAATCAGGACCATCTTTTTCAACCCTACTGACGCAGCGCCAAACTGTGGATTTACACCCACGATTGTTCCATTTAATTCTGCGGAAGATGTCGCCGCAGTGCGCGCAGAATACTATTCCAGATAAAGCGTAACGGCCACTATAGATTCGTTTGCGCTTTGTGGTGCCTTTAGTAAGATTTGCGCGTCTTGCGATTTCCTCCTGTACCTTTAGGAAGATATCCTTTGGAATAATAGCTTCATGGCTGTCCTCTACATAATACTTAGGAACCTGACCTTTATTAGCTTCACGCTTCTTTTCAAGGATATCCACCGTATAAGTTTTCTGAAGTAAAGCGTCTCCAATGTACTTCTCGTTTGTAAGTATCTGCTTTATATTACTTTCATGCCATTTTTCATTACCCGCACCGTTTAGAATACCTTCGGCCTCAAGAGACCTTTTTATCTGTAAGAAGCTCTTACCGGAAAGGTACTCTCTATAAATGCGCTTCACGACTTCGGCTTGCTCTGGATCAATGATGAGGTGACCGTCTGCATCTTTGGTATATCCCAAGAACCAGTTGTGATTGACCTGAACTTTTCCTTGTTGGTATCGGAACTGCAAGCCCAGACGAACGTTGGCCGACAATGACTCACTTTCTTGCTGTGCAAGAGAAGCCATAATTGTCATGAGCACTTCACCCTTAGTATCGAGCGTATTAATATTTTCTTTCTCGAAATAGACGCCAATGTTCTTATTCTTAAGGGCTCTGGTGTAATTCAGGCAATCCACCGTATTCCTTGCAAACCGGCTGATGGACTTGGTAATAACCATATCTATCTTGCCGTCATTGCAGTCGTTAATCATGCGCTGGAACTCATCACGCTTCTTCGTATTCATTCCAGAGATGCCATCATCGGCATAAATTCCGGCTAGTACCCAATCCGGATGACTTTCAATGTATGAGGTGTAATGCTGGATCTGGGCTTCATAGCTGGTTTCTTGCTCATCGCTGTCAGTACTGACACGACAGTATGCTGCGACTCTGGTTTTCTGCTTTTTGTCGGTTGCTTTCTGTGTCCCGATGGTTTTCTTTGCTGGAATAACCGTTACATTACTCGCTAAGGAGATCATACCTCCACCTCACTTTCTATCAAGCTGTAGATGTACTCCGCCTGCTTAAATGGGTCAATGAATATCTTTCCTGCCTTCGGCATAGTAAATTTTGTCGCTGGCTTGCATTCCTCTACCGGCTTATCCGCAAATACTCTACCAAGCCTTCTTTGACGTTTGATTCGTTCTGCTTCAGCTCTATCAAAAGTCTCCTGATCGATGATCGCAGGATAGTATTTATCACCAAGGTAGCGTTTATTTTGTAGCATTTTCTTTACACCTGGATGTAGAAGCGTAAGCCCAGCGGCCTCTGCAGCAGCAACGTAGGCGAGGCCGGAAAGATAACCTTTGTAAATCATCCTAACCTGCTCGGCTTGAGCTTCATCTATAACAGCTTTGCCTTTCTCAATTTTGTACCCATATGGAATTGGCATAATCTCACAACCTTTCTCTCAGCGTTAATCCACACTTTAATACGAAACCTATTTCATATCTTTTGAAAACGATAATGTAATCAACATGCTCCTCAAATGCATCAACATCAAATTCAGAAAAAATCCTTGAGCTGTTGACGTACTTGATGAGTTTATTCAAAGCTTCAACATGCTCGTACTCATGATTCACCGAAGCATATAGGGCTTCTTTTTCATCACTTAAATTTTTAGCCTCAGCAAGAAGACCTGAATTCTGATCGTTGAAAACAGCTGGTTCTAAATATTCCTTTGCAAATAAATTCATAAGCTGCTGCCTTTTGTTGAAATTGGCCTCAAGAGCCGCTTCCAACTTATTAATTCGGGCGATTGCTGCTTCCTGGTTAATGGCTTTAAGACTTGCAAGTAGCGGCTGCAACAACACCTTCTTAGTAAATGCCAACTTATTGATCATATTCAAAAAAGCCACTTCAAAACTCTTTTCGCGTATAAACTGCATGCTACATTGGTCTTTTTTCTTAAGATGTGTGTTGCAAGCATAAGCGTAATATTTTATTTTCGATTCGCTATGAGTTCTCCTTTTCCATGTAGCACCACATTCGCCGCAAACAATTTTTCCAGAAAAGGGATAGCGGTTTTGATACTTTGCATCGCCTTGCTTGATTTTCATGTCTTTGGAGCGCTGGTCAATCATGGCCTGCGCCGCTTCAAAATCCTCAACACTGATTATCGCTTCGTGATGCTCAGTAACGTAGTACTGCGCCTTCTCACCATTATTGATATGCCTAACGAAAGTCTCATCGGTAAATGTTTTTTGAAAAAGCACATCACCTTTGTACTTTTCATTTCGAAGGATCGCATTTACTGTGCCCGGGGTCCATTCTCTTTTTCGCCTGGTTGGGATTCCTTTATCATTAAGATCTCTAGCGATTACATGACCACCTTTACCAGCTAAACATTCTGCAAAAATGTACCTTACTACATCAACCTCATCTTCATTGATCACCATCAAGCCATCTTCGTTTTTGTACCCGTAAGGCGGAGAGGCAACAATGTATGTTCCGTTTTGAAATCTCTTCTCGATGGACCATTTTTCATTCTCCGAAAGGGAAATAGACTCACTTTCTGCCAAGCTGCTAAAAATCGTAAGCAGCAGTTCATTCTCCATATCGCCGGTGTTGATGTTTTCTTTCTCAAAGTAAATGAACACTTTTAGCTTTATAAGCTTTCTAACCGCTTCAAGGCACTCTGTTGTATTTCTTGCAAAGCGGCTGATGGATTTTATAATAATAAAGTCAATCTTACCGGCTTCACAATCATCAAGCATTTTGATAAGCCCATCACGCTTGGCCATGCTTGTACCTGATATACCTTCATCATAGTAAAGCCCAACATACTCCCAGTCGGGATTGCTCTTAATGCAGGTCTCATAGTGACTTCTTTGAGCATCCAAACTGACGAGTTGTTCGCGGCTATCTGTTGAAACACGAGCATAGGCAGCAACACGCAGTTTTTTAGGTGCTTTCTGCAGTTTCTCATTTGCTTCAATCTTTGTTATCCGTTTCATTGTCTCAACCTCCTTTCTCGCAGTACTATACATCACTCTAAAAGCCTTATTTATCAAGTCTTTTAGGACATAATCTCTGCTAAAAATGGAGAGAAAGTTTCGCGGTTTTTGGCCATGATCTTGTCAAATTCACTCTGGCTAATAAGACCCTTTTCTAAGAGCTTTTTTGTAAGTTTTTCTGCCACCAAATAATCGTGCTCATTTTTAAGTGAAGCCTCTGTAGGCTTTTCTGCTTCATACTTTATAGATTCAACGGCTTCTAATTTTGTTAATTTCATTCTCTCGACCTCTTTCCGAGGGAACATATCAATCAACACCCTCTAACAGTCCCAGGACAGAAATCAGCCGAATGAACGAAAAAAGCAAAAAAAAATAATGCCTACCGAAAGACGAATCTCTCGATAGGCATTAAACTGATTGTTATTCGCTGTATTTAATAAAGGCATCGGAGAAGCCAGCTGCCTTGACCTTGTTGAGCATGTCATCTGCATTCGCCTTAACAGAAAACGATCCAAGTTGGACCCGATAGTATTTCTTCGGTGCGGTCGTCTCTACCGGAGCGGCAAATAATGAGGTGTGATAGCGATAGCGGCAAAAAGCTAATAAAATCAATGGTTTTGCGGACAGCGGATAGACAGGGAATGTGTTAAAAACTGAATACGCACACAAACGGCGTTACCTTAACCCCTTTGGGGGAGAAAGTAACGCCGTTTTTTTATGCCCGCAGGAAAGGAGGTGCAGCCGGAATGTATTTCACAAAGGGCAAGCAGCGGGCGTTTGAATTGCTCATGCAGCAGAAGCCGGGATTTGACCGCTATCAATCCGGTTGTGCCGGAGATGATGAAGATTGCGGCACTTGCCGTTTCTACCGCCCCGGGTGGAAATATGAGTTTTGCGTTTTCAAAGAGTGTCCCTATTGCCCCGGCAAAAGGACGCGGAAAACGCACGCCAGCATGGACAAATAGACGGGCAAAAGCCCTTGTGCCATGCGGCTTTGCAGACGCGAAAACGGCAAAGGGCATATTGCAATACCAAAACAGCCGAAAACGGCTTTCTAATTGTCCACGCATACCAAGAGAGGAAGTGAGGAAATATGGCAGTTTTCAGAGTGGAGCGAAATACGGGATATACCGTTATGAGCAACCACCACTTGCGAAACAAGGAATTGTCCTTAAAGGCAAAGGGCTTGTTGTCGCAAATGCTTTCGCTGCCCGAAGATTGGGATTATACCCTTGCGGGCTTATCCCATATCAACCGGGAGAAGATCGACGCAATCCGCGAAGCGGTCAAAGAACTTGAAAAAGCCGGATATATCGTCCGCAGCCGGGAACGCGACGAGAAAGGACGTTTGCGCGGTGCGGATTATGTCATATACGAGCAGCCGCAGCCCAAAGAGCCGGAAGCAGCTACCAGCAGCGAACAGCCGCCTACATCGGATTTACCTACATTGGAAAATCCAACATTGGATAATCCAACGTTGGAAAAACCTACGTTGGAAAAACCTACGTTGGAAAATCCAACGCAATTAAATAAAGATATATCAAGTAAAGAACAATCAATTACTGATTTATCAAGTACCCATTCCATTCCTTTCCATTCCCTAAATCCCTTGCCTTATGAGCAGGACGAAGCGGCTACGCCGCCGGAAAGGAAAAGAACGGAAGCGAAAACAAACAGCGCAATAGAGATTTATCGGGAAATCATCAAAGACAACATCGACTATGACATTCTCATTCAAGACCCCAAAATGGATAAAGACCGTTTGGACGAGATTGTAGAAATCATGCTGGAAACCGTCTGCACAGCCCGAAAGACAATCCGTATCGCCGGGGACGACTACCCCGCCGAACTTGTCAAATCAAAGTTTATGAAGCTGAATAGCAGCCACGTTGAGTTTGTTTTGGACTGCATGAGGGAGAACACAACCAAAATCCGCAACATCAAGCAGTATCTAAAAGCGGTGCTGTTCAACGCACCGAGTACCATTGACAGCTACTATACCGCCCTTGTCAATCACGACTTTTACGGCAGCAAATGAGCATAGCCGCAGTTTACCGGGAAAGGAGTTGATACCTTGCAGGAGGAAGTAACCCAAAAAACGATTGCCCTATCCGTCAATGTGGGAAAAGGCGCGGCAAGGCTTACCGAACAGGCGTTGCAGAAAGCAATCAAGAAGTTTTTGGAGCAGAAAAGCAAAGCCCCGCATGGGAAACAGACCATGCGGCAGCTTATGAAGCAAAATGCGGGTGTTTCCAACATCGAGATCACCGACAGCAATATCAAAGCCTTTGAGAGTACCGCGAAGAAGTACAACATAGATTTTTCGCTGAAAAAGGTTAAGGGCGAACAGACCCGTTACCTTGTGTTTTTCAAAGGCAGGGACGCGGACGTTATGACCGCAGCGTTTCAAGAGTTTTCCGCAAAGAAGCTGAACAGGGATAAAAAGCCCTCTATCCGCAAAGCCCTTGCCGCAGCAAAGGACAAGGCGAAGCAGCTTAACGCCGCCCGCGACAAGGTAAAGAAAATAGACAGGGGGCGCGAGATATGAAGCAGATGAACTACAAAAAGTTGATAATCCCGAATATCCCCTATGTGTTCTTTGTCTATCTCTTTGATAAGGTGGGACAGGCGGTGCGGCTTGCCCCCGGCGCGGATATTTCCGAAAAGATACTCAATATCACACAGGGATTTTCCGAAGCGTTTTCAAATGCCTTGCCGAGCGTTCACCCGTTGGATTTGCTTATCGGCATTGTCGGCGCGGTGGTTATCCGTCTGATTGTCTATGTCAAAGGGAAAAACGCAAAGAAATACCGCAAGGGCGCAGAATACGGCAGCGCACGTTGGGGCAACGCCGAAGATATAAAGCCCTACATCGACCCGGATTTTCAGAACAACATCATTTTGACGCAGACCGAACGCCTTACCATGAACAGCCGCCCGAAGCAGCCGAAATATGCGAGAAATAAAAACGTCGTGGTGATCGGCGGCAGCGGCAGCGGCAAGACAAGGTTTTTCGTAAAGCCTAATTTAATGCAGCTTCATTCTTCCTACGTCTTGACCGACCCAAAAGGCACCGTCTTAATCGAGTGCGGAAAGCTCTTGCAGCGCGGCGGCTACAAGATAAAAGTGCTGAATACGATAAACTTCAAGAAATCCATGCGATATAACCCCTTTGTGTATATCCGCAGCGAAAAGGACGTGTTAAAGGTTGTCAATACCCTTATTGTCAATACCAAAGGCGAGGGAGAAAAAAGCGCGGAAGATTTTTGGGTGAAAGCCGAGAGATTATTATATTGCGCGTTGATCGGCTACATTTGGTATGAAGCCCCCGCCGAGGAAATGAACTTTACAACGCTGCTTGAACTTATCAATGCAAGCGAAGCACGCGAGGACGACGAGGAATACCAAAGCCCCGTTGATCTGCTCTTTGCCGATTTAGAAGAACGCAGCCCCGACCATTTCGCGGTGAAGCAATATAAAAAATACAAATTGGCGGCGGGCAAAACGGCAAAGTCAATCCTTATTTCTTGCGGTGCGCGTCTTGCCCCTTTTGATATAGAGGAACTCCGGGAACTCATGTCCTATGATGAATTGGAACTTGATACATTGGGCGACAGGAAAACCGCGCTTTTCCTCATAATGAGCGATACCGACGACACCTTTAATTTTGTTATCGCTATTCTGCAATCGCAGCTTTTCAATTTGCTTTGTGATAAAGCGGACGACGAATACAACGGCAAATTGCCTATTCATGTCCGGTTTTTGCTTGATGAATTTGCCAACATCGGGCAGATACCCCGCTTTGATAAGTTAATTGCGACCATTCGCAGCAGGGAAATGTCCGCTTCTATCATTCTGCAATCGCAGAGCCAACTAAAAGCCATTTACAAGGACGCGGCAGAAATCATACTTGATAATGCCGACAGCACCTTGTTTTTGGGAGGACGTGGGAAAAATGCAAAGGATATTTCGGATAACTTGGGACGGGAAACAATCGACAGTTTCAATACTTCCGAAAATCGCGGCACGCAGGTTTCTCATGGACTTACTTATCAAAAATTAGGAAAGGAGCTGATGACACAGGACGAAATAGCAGTTATGGACGGTGGGAAATGTATTTTGCAGCTACGCGGTGTGCGTCCCTTTTTAAGCGACAAATACGACATCACGAAACACCCGAACTACAAATACCTTTCCGACTTCGACAAAAGAAACGCTTTTGACGTGGAACGGTATATGTCTACCCGTCCGGCAATCGTAAAGCCCGATGAAGCCTTTGACATATACGAAATAGATTTGTCCGACGAGGACGCAGCCGCCGAGGAATAACGGCGGCATTTTCATTTTCAACAACTTTTTTTGAGCCGCACAGCGGCAGAAAGCGAGGTTTATATGGAGTTTTTCAACAGCGCAGTTGGTGTATTGCAGACTTTGGTTATCGCGCTTGGCGCAGGTCTTGGCATTTGGGGTGCCATTAACCTCATGGAGGGTTACGGCAACGACAATCCGGGCGCAAATGCTCATGTGCCATAAAGTAACACACTGATAAATGCAGACAGCCAACCTCTATTCCGTATAAAATGGCATATATGGCATTTCAAATATGTGGTTCAGAAGTAGAAGAAAACTGAAAACAGTATTCCACAATTTGAAAGGATAGAGGTAATTGAGCATGGAAAAAACAGTATATATCACAGAGGAAGAACGGGAAAAGTGTCGCAAAGTGATTGATGTGTTTGAGGAACTGTACGAAATAGAGGACGAAGATATTTTGTTGGTTGATGTTGGTAGGTATGGCTTTGTTAAACTGCAATGCTATACAGCGTCACATGGCTTTGAGGAGCTTGACACCTATACAGACAGTAACAGCTTATTTGAGGGGCTTTGGGAGGAATGGCTTAGTCTAAATGTATTTTTGCTTGCGAGAGAAATGCAGTTAGCTGATGTTCTTTATGATGATTTATTCAACAATCTTCCAAAGGAAAAACAGTCAGAGCTTACCGGGAGAAAAGACTACTTTGCAAAAAAGGCGGGTATCACTCTGTAAAATGAATTTTGCAGAAAGGAAACGCTCTATGTAGTGGATAAAAAAAGATTAGAATGGCTCTGTATATAATAACATACAGGGCTTTTCTTTTCCGAACCAACGACCAAAAGACAAACATTGTGGAAATGTGCATAACAGGCTATGGAATCATGGATAACTCTATTCACAGCACATGGAAAAGCTAAAGTGCAGCTTTCCCACGTCCTGCAAACAGAGTTACCCACAATTCCATGATACAGTCAGTTATACACATTACGCACAATGCCGACTACTACGGAATCCAACTCATTTTTTCACAGAACAAGATTTGCTTTTACAGAAAGAGATTATAGGTTGGAATGGAGATACGGGAGCCTGCATAGAGCACAGTGGAAAAGTTGAAGAAACTGATTGAGGAAGAATTTGTCGGGCTTGTGTTTCTGTCTGCTGAAGATATGGAGTAATAGCAAATTGGGACATAGTGGTATAACTGCTTTGTCCCAATTTTTTTATTGTTTTAATTACACGTCCGTATTAGAATTGATATGCTTGCAGAAATCAAATATCTAACATACTTCTTCCCACTGTAATAATACCATACAAATTTTATAAATACAAGACTGTTTATATAAGCTGACACATGCTAAACTAGCCTAGCAATGTTTCAGTAAAATTTTCTTTCATTTTTCAAGGAGGTCATAATCATTATGGGGAATAATCAGACAGAAAAAGCGTTTGAAGAAAAAAGATTAGCACAAACAATCTCTTTAGCCGAGGAACAATTAAAGCAGGCAAAAGAAGCGGCAGACAAAAAGAAATCAGAAATTATCGAAGCCAAAAAAGATGTGCGTGAAAATACAGAACACGGTATTACATCACTGTATACATCGGACGGTTTCGAGGCACTTGTTGAATTAAGCCAATATTTCAATCCTGTAACAGACAAAATTATAGATTACGAAGAAGAAGAACATAAAATACTTCTGTTAGAAAAGATGATTAAATCGCCCTATTTTGCCCGAATTGATTTTAAATTTGATGATGAGGACGAATTTGAAAAAATATACATTGGACGTTCTTCTCTACGAAAAAACAGCTATCAAGAGATGTATGTTTATGATTGGAGATCGCCGATTGCCAGTATTTTCTATCGTTTTATGACCGGCGAAGCGTTTTATGACGCTCCATGTGGACGAGTAACAGGCGAACTCAATTTGAAACGCCAATATGAAATAAAAAACGGAAAACTGGAATATTTCTTTGATTCAGATGTTCAGATTGTTGATGAATTTTTAAGGCAATTACTGTCACAAAACACTACTGCTAAAATGAAAGCGATTGTTGAAACAATTCAGCATGAACAGGACGTGGTTATTAGAGATATGGAAAATGACCTGCTAATGGTACAGGGTGTAGCGGGAAGTGGAAAAACCTCTATTGCTCTCCACCGGGCTGCTTATCTTATGTATCAAGGTTTACAAACAAAGCTGTCCGCAAATAACATTATGATTATTTCCCCAAATTCTATATTCGAGCAATATATTTCAAATGTATTGCCCGAATTGGGAGAAGATAATGTTATTTCTTCCGTGTTTGAAGATATACTTAGTGCGTTATTAATTGGCAGGAAAATTCAGTCAAGAAATGATTTTTTAGAAAACCTGATTGTCAATTCAAAATACAAGGAAATTTCAAGAAATAGTATAGAATTTAAAACGTCAAGTTTTTTTAGGGAAATTTTAGACCAATTTCTCATTGATATACCCCGCCAGTGGATAGAATTTGAAGATGTTTATTATGAGGGAAAATGCGTTGTAAGCAGGCAAATTCTAAAAGATAAAATATTAGGAAGAACAGAAACACCATTAGGCATAAAATTAGAACAATTAGAAGATTATATTTTAGAACAAATATTTGGAACAGGAAAAGGGCGGGGGCATAAAGAAGAAAAAAATCTAATCAAGCAGGAAATACAGAAATTTATAAAAATTGACATTGTTGAATTATATAAAATATTATTTAGCAATGAAGCCTATTTTTATAGCCTGCTGCAAAATAGCAATCTGTCACAAGGCATAAAAAGTATATGGGAATATACTAGGGAAAATTTGGAAGCAGACAGATTGTATTATGATGACGCAATAGCAATCGCTTATTTGTATTTAAAAATATACGGAACAAATAAATATAAAAATATTAAGCAGGTAGTCATTGATGAAGCACAGGACTACTACCCTCTCCAATATGAAATATTTAATTTGCTATTTTCTAATGCCAAATTTACTATTTTAGGAGATATGAAACAGACTCTTGCCAAAAAAGAAGATATTTCTTTCTACGAACAAATTCAAAAAATATTGAACAAGAAAAAATCTTCTCTTATTATGTTGGATAAAAGTTTCCGTTGTACGAATGAAATTTTAAATTTTAGTTTAAAGTTCATTGAAAAAAGTTCACAGATAAAAAGTTTTAATCGGAATGGCGATAGCCCAAAAGTATATATTGCTGATAATTCCGAAATCTTCATTGATGAAATTGTTAAGGAAATAAATCTATGCCAGGAGAAAGGGTTTCAGTCGATATGCTTAATTTGTAAAACCGAAAAAAATTCAATCTATCTATTTAATAAAATTAAACACAAACTTGATATTCAGTTAATCAAAAATGGGAGCGTATCAGATTTACAAGGCGTGTTTATCTTACCAGTATATATGTCAAAGGGATTAGAATTTGATGCTGTCTTAATTTGTGATGCAGACAGCCAAAACTACCATGATGAAGATGATAAAAACCTCTTATATGTTGCCTGCACAAGAGCACTTCACAAACTTAGCTTATTTTGTGAAAATGAGGTTAGCCCGCTGATATAGATAAATTTACAATATATTGAATTGCCAAAATGCCAAACGCAGCGTAGGCGCAAATGAACAAAATGATAATAATTAGACAGACCACCTATTCTCTTAATGACATTAAATTGACATTACGCTCTCTATGATATATATTTGTTGCTTACTGTCAAAAAACACGACAGAAAAATATAGTTTAAATTCAACGGATAAAAGGGGTAATGAACATGGGAAAATTACTACTACTGACACTTAACGAACAAGAGGAAACAGCGATTGACAAAATCATATCGGCAATATCTAATTATATGCGACTTGAACCCATGCAGCTTACACCCGTTTCCGTGTTATCTTTTCCGGGATTGGAAATAAGGCAGAGCCAACGCCGGGTATTTCAAGACGGGGAGGAAGTCAATCTAACACGTCTTGAATATAATGCCCTTGTATTCCTTGCTTCCAATCCCGGCATTGTCCTCACAAGGACACAGATATTTGAAGCCGTTTGGAACATGGAAAGCGATACTTGCCATTCAAGTGTTGCCAACGTGATTTACAACCTGCGGAAAAAGATAGAGCCGGACAGCCGCAAGCCCACCTACATAAAGACCGTTTTAGGCATAGGCTACAAGTTTGCTTCCGGGGAATAACAACAGAACAACCGCCGCCCACCACAGCGACATACCATGACAGGAAATCAAGAAAAGGTTTCCTGTTTTTTTGCGCCAAAAAACGTGCTGATTTTCCAGCTTTGTCGAAAAGTTTTCTCAAAAAGTTTCCCAAAACTTTGCCATATCTTCATTTCTCTGCGTAGTAAGGAGTAGAAGGGGAAGTTTACGCCGTTTTCTTAGAGCAAGATTCTACCACAGTACCAAATTTCGCCTATCGGCTCATTTTGTCCTGCGGGAATCTTGTTGGGGTTGCCACCCCAAGCCCGCCTTTTGCGGCTTGCGCCGCTTTGAAAAATCCCCGGAAAATTTTTTCGGATTTTTCAAAAAACACTTCCGCTTATGCCCCTGTTTTTCTCCTATTAGTGAAAGGGCAAAGCATTACAAAAAGAAAGGAGGTCTACGACCATGAAAAGATATAACACACCCCACCGCCACCGGGTAATCAAGACACGCTTGACCGAGGAAGAATACGCCGAGTTTTCCGAGCGTGTCACGCTCTGCCAAATGAGCCAGTCCGAATATATCCGGCAGGCACTGATTAAGTCACGCATACGCCCGGTCATTACCGTTTCCCCGGTCAATGATGAACTGCTTTCTGCTGTTGGGAAGCTCACAGCCGAGTACGGGAAAATCGGCGGCAACTTGAATCAGATTGCCCGCTGTCTGAACGAGTACGGCGCACCCTATAACACACTCTCCAATGAGGTACGCGCCGCCATAGCGGAGCTTGCCGCCTTGAAGTTTGAAGTCTTGCAGAAAGTAGGTGAAGCCGTTGGCAACGTTCAAACATATCAGCTCTAAAAATGCCGACTACGGGGCGGCTGAACAGTACCTAACCTTTGAGCATGACGAGTTTACCATGAAGCCCACCCGTGATGAAAACGGGCAGATTGTTCCGAGGACAGGCTATCTCATTTCCTCTCTGAATTGCGGTGATGAAGATTTTGCAATCGCGTGTATGCGCTCCAATCTGAAATACGGCAAGAACCAAAAACGGGAGGACGTAAAGAGCCACCACTATATCATCAGTTTTGACCCCCGTGACGCACCCGACAACGGCTTGACCGTAGACCGGGCGCAGGAGTTGGGCGAGCAGTTTTGTAGAGAACATTTCCCCGGACACCAAGCCCTTGTATGCACCCACCCGGACGGGCATAACCACAGCGGCAACATTCATGTGCATATCGTAATCAATTCTTTGCGGATTGCGGAAGTGCCGCTACTGCCCTACATGGAAAGACCAGCGGACACAAGGGAGGGCTGCAAGCACCGCTGCACGGACGCAGCTATGGAATATTTCAAAGCGGAAGTCATGGAGATGTGCCACCGGGAAAACCTCTATCAGATTGACTTATTGAACGGGAGCAAGAACCGCATTACCGAGCGGGAGTATTGGGCGAAACGGAAAGAACAAGCCGCACTGGATAAAGAGAACGCTTCCCATGCCGCCACAGGAGAACCGCCCAAACTTACAAAATTTGAAACCGATAAAGAGAAGTTACGGCGCACGATTCGCACTGCCCTTTCCTCTGCCATTTCCTTTGAGGACTTCTCCGGGAAGCTGCTGCAACAGGGAGTGACCGTCAAGGAGAGCCGGGGGAGGTTATCGTATCTCACGCCGGACAGGACGAAGCCAGTCACCGCCCGGAAGTTGGGTGATGATTTTGACCGCACCGCCGTACTGGAAACACTCACCATAAACGCACAGAACGCCGTCAGAGCCGCCGAAACGCCCGCACCCAAAGAGGAACACCCCCGCAGCATAAGGGAGCGTTTACAACGTAATAAAGCCGTCATAAATGCCCCGAAACAGGACATTTCCCAACGGGAAGCTGTACAGCGCATGGTAGACCGGGAAGCCAAACGAGCCGAGGGCAAAGGCATAGGATATGACCGCTGGGCGGCTGTCCACAACCTAAAGCAAATGGCGGCGACCATGAGCATTTACGAGGAATCCGGCTTTTCTTCCCCGGAGGAACTGGAAGCCGCCCTTGCTACCGCCAGTGCGGAACTGAACAGCGTCCACGCCGGACTGAAAGCCGTGGAAAGCACTTTACGGGAGAAAAAAGACTTGCAGAAACAGCTATTAGCCTACATCAAGACCAAGCCCGCCCGTGACGGGCTGAAAGCACAGAAAACAGAGAAAGCCCGCAAGAACTACCGGGAGCAGCACGAAAGCGATTTTATGATAGCCGAAGCTGCCACCCGGTATTTTAAGGCAAACGGCATTACCAAACTTCCAGCTTCCAAGACCTTACAAGCGGAGATTGAGCAGCTTATGAGGGAGAAAAACACGCTTTACAACGAGTACCGGGAAAAGCGGGAGAAAACAAAGGAATTGCAGACAGTCAAGGGTAACATTGAGCAGATTTTAAGGCGTGAGCCGGAGCGCGGAAAGGGGCGGGATAATGAACGATAAACACCCATACATGGACTATTTACAGTACCGGGCGGCTTGCCGGCTTGTGCATGAGTGCTGTAATTACGATAACGGCAACTGTATCTTACTGGATAACGGCGAGCCTTGCGTATGTGTGCAGAGTATCAGCTATTCGCTTCTCTGCCGCTGGTTCATTGCCGCCGTGCTGCCGCTGGACGGGAAGCTGGAAGCCGCCCTTTTGCACCGGGCAGACAGAAAACGCTGTACCGAGTGCGGCGGGTATTTTCTCCCCAAGTCAAACCGTGGGAAATACTGCCCGGACTGCACCGTAAAAGTGCGCCGCCGGAAAGAATCGGAGCGTCAGCGGAAAAGATACCGCCTTTCTACGCATTTAGGCTATGAAAGAAGCCCGTAAACCAAGGCTTTTTTGACCGCCCTCAACGGGTAGACGGTATTTATATCCTTTACCCATGAAAAAGGCGTCCTAAAGCGTGACAGAAGCCCCAAAACAGACCAAAGGAGGAACGAATGGCAGACAACCGCAAATATTACTACCTAAAGCTGAAAGAGAACTATTTTGACGAGGACGCTATCGTGCTGCTGGAAAGTATGCAGGACGGCGTACTCTACTCAAACATTCTCTTGAAGCTGTACCTAAAATCACTGAAAAACGGGGGAAAGCTCCAGCTTGACGAGAATATCCCCTACACCGCACAGATGATAGCCACAATCACCCGCCAGCAAGTCGGCACAGTGGAAAGAGCCTTGCAGATTTTTATGAAACTGGGGCTTGTAGAACCCTTGCAGAACGGGGCTTTGTACATGAGCAACATAGAGCTTTTAATCGGTCAGTCCTCTACCGAGGGGGAGCGCAAACGCCGCGCAAGGCGGGCTTTGCAGGAACAGGCAGCACTCCCGGAAGCCGTGGCGGACAAATGTCCACCATATGCCGCGGACATTTGTCCACCAGAGAGAGAGTTAGAGTTAGAGATAGAGAAAGAGAAAGAGATAGAGATAGAGTTAGAGATAAAGAGAGAGGGAGAGATAAAACCCGGACAGACCACCCGCGCCCCTTTTGGCAGATATAAAAACGTATTCCTGTCAGAAAAGGAGCTTGCAGAACTGCAAACGGAGCTTCCCGGCAAATGGGAATATTACATTGACCGCTTATCCGGCTATATCGCTTCCAGCGGGAAGAAATACAAGAACCATGCCGCCACTATCCGGCGCTGGGCGGCTGATGATGAAGCAAAGAAAGCACCAAAGCAGAAGATACCCGATTATTCCTACCGGGAGGGCGAGAGCCTTTGACAACAGAGATAGAACGCCCCGTAAACAGGGCGTGCCAAAAGACCATTAACAGGAGGATTTTATTTTATGAGCGAGTATGACTATGACAATGCCATTTTCCGGCTTGCCACGGCACAGGAAGCCGAGCCGGAGGACTACACCGGGGAGGACGGGCTTTTATACTGCGGGAAATGCCGCCAGCCCAAAGAAGCCTATTTTGCGGAGGGAAAGACGCTTTTCGGACGTGACCGACACCCCAAAGAATGTGACTGCAAACGGGCAGACCGGGAAAAGCGGGAAGCCGCCGACCGGGAACAGAAGCACCGGGAGGAAGTCGGACGGCTGAAAAGAATGGGCTTTACCAACCCGGCTATGCAGGAATGGACGTTTGAAAACGACAACGGCAAATGCCCCCAAATGGATAAAGCGCACTTCTATGTGGCGCATTGGGAGGATATGGAAGCGGAGAATATCGGCTACCTTTTATGGGGGAAAGTCGGCGCGGGAAAAAGCTATTTTGCCGGGTGTATCGCCAATGCCCTTATGGAGCGTGAGATTTCCGTGTGCATGACAAACTTTGCCCTTATCCTCAACGACCTTGCCGCCAGCTACAAGGACAGGAACGAATACATAGACCGCCTTTGCCGCTTCCCCCTGCTTATCCTTGACGATTTCGGCATGGAGCGCGGCACGGAATACGGGCTTGAACAGGTTTACAACGTGGTTGACAGCCGATACCGCAGCAATAAGCCGCTGATCGTGACGACAAACCTCACGCTGGAAGAATTGCAGAACCCGGAGGACACGCCCCACGCCCGGATTTATGACCGCCTGCTTGAAATGTGTTCCCCCGTCTGCTTTACCGGGGAGAATTTCAGAAAAGCCACGGCGCAGGAGAAAATGGAACGGCTGAAAACGCTGATGAATGGAAAGGAGAGCCTATGACCGACACCCCAAACAGGAACACCGCCGCTACTGCCCGCCGTCCGGACTGCGTGACCGAGGTACGCCGGGGGAACACCGTGCTTGTCGTTTCCGGCTACTTCAAACAGGACGCTACCGCCACCGCCGCCGACAAAATGATGAAAGTGCTGGAAGCGGAAGCTGCCGCAGGAGGAACAGCCGCCCATGCCATATAGTGCGACAAACCTTAATAAAAAAATGTGATATTTTTCGACATAAAGTAGCAAAAAGGACTGTACAGACAGCCGCCCCATGTGGTATGATAGACCTACGGAATAGTGGGGCTGGCTGTCGGAAACGGAGGAATTTATGTCAAGACAGACTGCCACAACACTTATTACCGCCCTATATCCGAGATTATCCCATGAGGACGAACTGCAAGGCGAGAGCAATTCCATAAGCAACCAAAAGCGGATTCTTGAAGCCTATGCCAAACAGAACGGCTTTACCAACCTCAAATGGTACACGGACGACGGATTTTCCGGGGCAAATTTCCAAAGACCCGGCTTCCAGTCCATGCTTGCCGACATTGAAGCGGGGCTTGTGGGGACGGTCATTGTAAAGGATATGTCAAGATTAGGGCGAAACTACTTACAAGTGGGAATGTACACGGAAATGATTTTCCCACAGAAAAACGTCCGTTTCATTGCAATCAATGACGGCGTTGACAGCGCACAGGGCGACAATGACTTTGCCCCTCTGCGTAACATTTTTAACGAATGGCTGGTGAGGGATACGAGCAAGAAAATCAGAGCGGTCAAGAGGTCAAAAGGCATGAGCGGGAAGCCTGTCACAAGCAAGCCCGTGTACGGCTACCTCATGGACGAGGACGAAAATTTCATTATTGACGAGGAAGCCGCACCCGTGGTAAAGCAGATTTACAGCTTATGCCTTGCCGGGAACGGACCGACCAAGATAGCCCGTATGCTTACGGAGCAGGAAATCCCCACGCCGGGAACGCTGGAATACCGCCGGACAGGGAGAACCCGCCGCTACCACCCCGGCTATGAGTGCAAGTGGGCGGCAAATACCGTGGTGCATATCCTTGAAAACCGGGAATACACGGGCTGCCTTGTGAACTTCAAGACCACCACCCAATCCTACAAAAACAGCAAGATTATCTACAACAGCGAGGACAAGCAGGCAGTATTTGAGAACCACCACGAAATCATCATAGACCGTGACACATGGGAGCGTGTGCAGGAGCTACGCAAGCAGCGCAAACGCCCCAACCGCTATGATGAAGTGGGCTTGTTCTCCGGCATACTCTTTTGTGCCGATTGCGGCAGCGTCATGTACCAGCAGAGGTATCAGACGGACAAACGGCGGCAGGACTGCTATATCTGCGGCAGCTACAAGAAACGTACCGCCGACTGTACGGCGCACTTTATCCGCACCGACCTTTTGACCGAGGGAGTGACCGAGAATTTGCGGAAAGTCACACAGTACGCCGCCAAGCATGAAGCCCGGTTTATGAAGCTCTTGACCGAGCAGAACGAGGACGGGAGCAAACGCCGGAACGCAGCCAAGAAGAAAGAACTGGAAGCGGCAGAAAAAAGGATTGCGGAACTCTCCGCTATCTTCAAGCGGCTGTATGAGGACAGCGTGACCGGGCGCATATCGGACGAGCGTTTCACGGAGCTTTCGGCAGACTACGAAGCCGAGCAAAAGGAACTGAAAGAGCGTGCCGCCGTTCTGCAGGGCGAGCTTTCAAGGACGCTGGAAGCCACGGCAAACGCTGAAAAGTTTATGAAAGTAGTACGCAAGTACACCAGCTTTGAGGAACTTACCCCTACCCTGTTGCGGGAGTTTGTGGAGAAAATCGTAATCCACGAATCGGAAGCACTGGACGGGAAACGCCGGGGGAAGCTCCGCAGACAGGAAATCGAAATCTATTACTCTTTTGTCGGCAAGGTAGAGCTGCCCGACTAAAGCCCGACCCGTCCGGCAGTCAGCCGGACAGGGAACGGCAAAATTTTTTACACTTCTTTTACTTCTTTATCTCACATGAGCAAAGAGCCAGGGCATGAAGCAGCTCATGGCGGGCGGCGGCGTCGCTTTGATCGGCGGCACCCTTGTTCCCCTGCTTTCTCAACTTTTTGGATAATGCCTAAAACAAATACCACCCGCCGCGCCCTCTCGGAAACGGGAGGGCGCGGGAAAGGAGGGATTAACTTTTGATATGGCAGATGATTGAAGATTGGTTTCGCGGCATTTTGACAGACGGGATTTTATCGAACCTTTCCGGCTTGTTTGACAGCGTAAATACAGAGGTTGGAGAAATCGCAACACAAGTCGGCACGACCCCCGCCGGGTGGAACGCGGGCATATTCAACATGATACGCAGCCTTTCGGAAAACGTCATTGTACCGATTGCGGGCGTTATCATTACCTTTGTCATGTGTTATGAACTAATCCAGCTTGTAATTGAAAAAAACAATCTGCACGATCTCGACACTTGGATTTTCTTCAAATGGATTTTTAAGACCTTTGTTGCGGTGCTGCTGGTAACAAACACTTGGAACATCGTCATGGGAGTTTTCGACGTTACGCAGAGCGTCGTCAATCAGAGCGCGGGGGTTATCATATCCGATACAAGCATAGACGTTACCACCGTCATTACCGACATTGAAGCAAAACTCGACGCTATGAGCGTGGGCGGTCTTTTGGGGTTATGGTTTCAATCCCTCTTTGTAGGGCTTACCATGAAAGCCCTGTCAATCTGCATTATGCTTGTGGTGTATGGGCGCATGATTGAAATATATCTTGTAACGAGCGTTGCCCCTATCCCTATGGCAACAATGGTAAATCACGAATGGGGCAGCATGGGACAGAATTACTTAAAATCTTTGCTTGCGCTTGGTTTTCAGGCGTTTCTGATCTTGGTGTGTGTCGGCATTTATGCGGTGTTGATACAAACAATCGCAGCGACCGACGACATTTCCGGCGCGATCTGGGCTTGCATGGGCTATACCGTCCTCTTGTGCTTTACGCTTTTCAAAACGGGAAGCCTTGCAAAGAGCGTCTTTTCGGCACATTAAGGGGGTGAGTTATGATTTGAAAATCGGTTTAATCGACGTTGACAGCCATAATTTCCCCAACCTCTGCTTGATGAAGCTATCCGCGTATCATAAAGCAAAGGGGCATATGGGCTTTGACCCGTATGTGATGATTTACGAGCGTCCAACCGCCCCGCCTGTTACCCGCCATTTGCAACGGTGGGTAAATAACAAACGGCTTTTCTATGCTGTCCCCCGTTTTGAAGATTACATTCCGGGCAGAAAGGAGGTTTGAAATGGCGTATGTAACCGTCCCAAAGGACTTAACAAAAATCAAAAGCAAGGTAATGTTCAACCTTACGAAACGACAGCTAATTTGTTTCAGCGCGGCGGTAGCAATCGGACTGCCGCTGTTCTTTTTGGTAAAAGACAGCGTTGGAACAACCACAGCGGCATTGTGCATGGTGCTTGCCATGCTGCCTATGTTTTTGCTTGCCATGTACGAGAAAAACGGGCAACCGCTGGAAGTGATTATTCGGCAATTTGTGGAAGTGAAGTTTCTTCGCCCCAAAGAGCGACCTTATCAGACCAACAATTTTTATGCCGCCCTTGCGCGGCAAGAGCAATTAGATAAGGAGGTACGGGCGATTGTCAAAGGAAAAGAAAAACACCCAAAACGAAAAGCGTAAACTTTCCCGACAGGAAAGAAAACAGATAGATACCCTTATCCGACAGGCAAAGGGCGACGGGAAGCCCCATACGGCGCAGGACAGCATACCGTTTGAGCGAATGTATAAGGACGGGATTTGCCGCCTTGCAAACGGGCGGTATTCCAAGTGCATTGAGTTTGAGGACATCAACTATCAGCTTGCGCAGCCGGACGACAAAACCGCCATTTTTGAAGCCCTTTGCGATATGTATAACTCGTTCGACGCTTCTATCAGCGTGCAGCTTTCCCTAATCAGCCGCCATGCGAACAAGGACGATTTCAAGAACAGTATCACGATTGCGCCGCAGAATGATGACTTCGACAGTATCAGAGCAGAATACACCGAAATGCTTAGGACGCAGCTTGAACGCGGAAACAACGGGCTTATCAAGACCAAGTTTCTCACCTTTACCGTTGAAGCAAAGGACATTAGATCGGCGCGGGCGCGTCTTGCCCGCATTGAAACGGACACCCTCAACCATTTTAAGGTGATCGGCGCGGCGGCGCGGGTATTGGACGGGAAACAGCGTCTTGAAGTGCTGCATGGGATTTTCCACCCGGACGGGGAACGCTTTAACTTTGCGTGGGAATGGCTACCCGCAAGCGGTCTTTCTGTCAAAGACTTTATCGCGCCGTCCTCTTTCCGATTTGGCGACGGGCGAATGTTTCAAATGGGCGGCAAGTTTGGCGTAGTTTCCTTTTTGCAGATCGTCGCGCCGGAACTCTCCGACCGTATGCTTGCCGACTTCATGGACGCGGAAAACGGGATTATCGTCAATCTGCACATTCAGAGTATCGACCACAACGAAGCAATCAAGACGATTAAGCGCAAGATTACCGACCTTGACCGTATGAAAATCGAGGAACAGAAAAAAGCAATCCGCAGCGGCTACGACATGGATATTATTCCGTCCGACCTTGCCACCTACGGCGGGGAAGCAAAAAACCTACTCCGCGATTTGCAGAGCCGCAACGAAAGAATGTTTCTGCTTACGCTGCTTGTCTTAAACCTTGCAGATACCAAGCAGAAATTGGATAACGAAGTATTTGGAGCGGCGGCAATCGCGCAGAAATACAACTGCATTTTGACCCGCCTTGACTACCGGCAGGAACAGGGGCTTATGTCCTCTATCCCGTTGGGGGAAAACCTTATCCATATCCAGCGCGGCTTGACGACCAGCAGCACCGCCGTTTTCGTTCCCTTTACGGTGCAAGAGCTGTTCCAAAGCGGCGAAGCATTGTATTACGGCTTAAACGCCCTTTCCAACAACATGATTTTGTGCGACCGAAAGAAGCTGAAAAATCCCAACGGCTTGATACTCGGCACACCGGGCAGCGGCAAAAGTTTTTCTGCAAAACGCGAAATCACAAACGCTTTTCTTATCACGTCCGACGACATTATCATTTGCGACCCCGAAGCCGAATATTACCCCCTTGTCGGACGTTTGAAAGGACAGGTTATCAAGGTTTCGCAGAACAGCACGCAGTACATTAACCCTATGGATATTAACCTCAATTACAGCGAGGGCGACACGCCCATAGCCTTAAAGAGCGATTTTATCCTTTCCTTTTGTGAGTTGATTATGGGAGGTAAAAACGGGCTGGAAGCTGTCGAAAAGACCTTGATTGACCGCGCTGTTATCAGCGTGTACCGCAACTACCTTGCCGACCCGAAGCCGGAGAATATGCCGATTTTGGGCGACCTCTACGACGAGATCAAGAAGCAGCCGGAAAAGGAAGCGCAGCGTATCGCGGCGGCATTGGAACTCTATGTAAACGGCAGCTTGAACATTTTTAACCACAGGACAAACGTTGACATTCATAATCGCCTTGTCTGCTTTGATATTAAGGAACTCGGTACGCAGCTTAAAAAAGTCGGTATGCTTATCGTCCAAGACCAAGTATGGAACAGAGTAACGGTAAACCGCAGCGAGGGCAAGGCGACGCGGTATTACATCGACGAATTTCATTTACTCTTGAAAGAGGAACAGACCGCAGCATACAGCGTCGAGATTTGGAAGCGTTTTAGGAAGTGGGGCGGTATTCCGACAGGTATCACGCAGAACGTCAAAGACCTTTTGACGAGCAGAGAAGTTTCAAACGTTTTTGAAAACAGCGATTTTGTCTATATGCTCAACCAAGCACAGGGCGACAGGGAAATCCTTGCAAAGCAGCTTAACATTTCGCAGCAGCAAATGACCTATGTAACCCATTCCGACGCGGGCGAGGGGCTTATTTTCTACGGCAACGTGATTTTGCCCTTTATTGACCGTTTCCCGCAGGATACGGAACTGTACCGCGTCATGACGACCAAACCCGGCGAGGTGTCGGCATGAGGATAGAAACGGACAAAATCTATTGCGGCGACAGCTTGCAGGTGCTTCAAACCTTGCCGGAAAACGCAGTTGATTGTTGCGTAACGTCCCCGCCCTAAAGACCGCCATTCACGAAATCGCCCATGCGAAGCTGCACGACGTAGACTTAAACGCCCCGCCGGAGCAGCAAAACCGCGTTGACCGCCATACCTGCGAGGTAGAAGCGGAAAGCGTCGCTTAGCCTCGTTCGGTAAACACGCCGCCCTCCGCCATTCTTGCCTTTCTGCCGATAACTTCATAGTCCAGTAGCTCGTAGACCGCTTCGGGCAGATTGTCCGGAATATCTGCCATATCATTGTCCACATAAAATTCACCGAGGGATTCGTCATTGTGAGCTTCGTGGGCAATTTGGCAGTTTTCCAAGCTGTAGGTGAAGTTGATGAGCCGATCCACAGGAATGCTCTCCGCGCCCCGCGCGGCATCCATCTCCACCAGCCCCTCAAAGCAGTCCAGCTCCCATTCAGTCAGTGCCGCCAACCGCTTTGCAAGATAGTTCAGTTCATAGATATTTGCACTGGCAGCAATGAGGCTTGGCAAATATGAACAGTTGCTGTCCAGCACCTCGGTGCTGTAGATGATGCGCTCATCGGTGATGTGCGCTTTAGCCAATGCATCTGCCAGCACAAAAGGCGTGGCAGGGAGGCTCAGTGACGTGGCGGTCATTGCCCCGATAGAACCGGGCCTTCCAATTTCCACTTCAAAAATCTTATTCAAACTTCATGCCTCCCATCTGTTGCTCCGGCTCGGGGTCGGCAATGACCGAGAATTGGTCTTGGTCAGGCAGGAGCGCCAGCGTTCGGCCGTTGTCCCAGGTCATGTGGATGCCGCAGGCATCATCCACAAAATTGACCGTTCCCTCGGTGCCGGGCGGCACGGGTGCGTAGGGGTCTTTCATCTCCCGCAGCTTGATGCGGGTACCGGGGGGATACTGCTCTCGCAAAAACTCCACCCATTTGGGATGCTGTTTCATAGGCTACCTCCATAGCAAAAGGCATTACCGCTTTTCATGGCGGCAATGCCTTTTGCTTTCTTCATAATAGATTGATAATTTCAAGGTTTTGTCTTTCTGCCATGCGGACTGTCTGTGCCGTTCCGCTGACCGCCTGCCGATTCCAGCAGCAGATGATTCGGCTGCTGTGGTCTACCATATACTGATTCCGCTGGGCATAGCACTCTTTGCTGTAATGGGTGTTCAAGGTGATGACCTCATCGCATTTCGGCATGATTTCATAGTACCGTTCATGGTCGGCAACGGAAAACCGCACTGCCTGTTCCTCAAAAGGGATGACGGCAATCAGCCGAATCAGCCGTGGGTTTTGCAGATCGACCAATACTTTCTTCTCCAGCACTTCCTCCGCCGCCATCAGGTCGAAGCCGTAGGCACCACCGAATAAAAAGGTGTCGTAGCCGTCTTGCAGCGCACGTTCAATTTCTAATTCCAGCCGCTTGCGCAGCAGCTCCAGCGCCTCGCCTCGGGGGAGTTTTTCACTCCGATGTCCGGTAAAGCACACGGTTTTTTCTCTGATGATTTTTTTGTTCACGCCCCATCCTCCAGTCATTATATTTATGTGTAATATGGACATAATCCATACATAGTATAAACAACCTGACTGTTACAGTCAAACAATAGGGATATAATTTGTATTGACATCATCCATACTTGAAAGGAGGAGCATTTGTGGAACGACTCAAACAACTTAGGGAAGCAAAAGGGCTGACACAGCTTCGCCTTGCCATAGAACTGAATGTATCGCAGGAGACCATCAGCGGCTATGAAATCGGCAAGGCTGTGCCACCTGCGGAAATGCTGGTAAAGCTGGCGGATGCGCTGGACAGCTCGGTGGATTACATTCTCGGAAGAACCGACATTAAATCCACGCTGCGGGCTTCGGAGCTAAATTTACAGGAGGCAGAAATGCTTTCGATTCTTCGCAAGCAACCGGCAGACAAGCGCACATTTGTATTTGACATGATTAAAGGGCTTGAGAAGTAAGAGGCGGCAGGATGATTTTCATCTTGCCGTTTTCTCATCCCATGGTCATGTTCATGCCTTGTTCCTCTTTGGGTGCCGCCATCAACAGCTCCTGCTGGCGCTTGTCGTAAATATACAGATATGCGTTGTAATCTCCTTGCACGGGGGTGCAGCGCAGGCAGAAACGATAATGCTCTGATTCCGCCACGTAGCCGTGATGAGAACTTTCCACCGCAATGCTGCCGCCGTGGGTATAGCAGTAGCTTTGCATTTCCTGCAAGCTCTGCAACGGACCGCTTTTTCGCATTTCCTCCATGAATGCATTCAGCTCGGTTCTAAAGTCGGCAGTATTCAGTGCATCGCCGTTGTGCTCCCACCATGTGTGCCAAAACCCGCCGCCCTTTTGTCCAAAATCCATGCGCAGATGCCCCACCGTGAAAAGCTCGGTGTCGTTCTGCTCCGAGGAATAGAAAAGCCCCGCCTCATCGGGCGAGGCAGGGCGCAGCATAAATTTTCGGTTGTCAGTCGGATAGTTGAGGCTGCGCACATCGCAAAATTCTTTCAGGGAGTACTGTTCTCCAAGAAAGTCCAGCCGCCCTTTTAGGGAACGGCAGCCCGCTTTCGGAATGGCGACCGGCTCGTGGACTAGGATGGTTCCCGCGTGGTTGACTCCAACCTTGGGTTCCACCGTCACCGGCTCGCCGGGGTCGTGATCGCTGCCCCGCAGATCGTAGGCATACCAGCCCTCCGGCACGGTGCCGCGGTCAATCCGAGAGTTGGTGAACAGCGCCGGTTTGCCGAATAGCTCCACATATTCAAATCGTTCTTCTCTGATGTTTACGCCCATGCTTTACCTCCATTATCGTGTGTGGTATTGTTACACCATTTGCATGCCGAAGCTCTGCGCTGACGCCTGCTGTCGGGTGACATATCCGGCATCAATAAACGCACCGCTGTGGTTGGCGTGATATTCAATTCCAATTCGTGCGTAGTCCAAGTAGTCACGAACATTTTCGGGAAAGTCCATGGTGCCGCTCTCCACCAGATAAATCCCCAGCTCTCGCTCGGTGGTCACATCAGGATAAAATTCAAAGTTGGAGACATTGCCAGCGGCATTCAGAATGTGGTCGAAGCAGTCAATCATTTCAATATCCACCACACCGCACAGCTTATGCATGGCAATAGCGTCCAGCGGATGCAGGGCGTCCTTTAGCTTGTGGAGCTGCTCATCGCTTGCATTTGCAAGTATTCTCTGAACCGAGGAATTTGTGTGCTCTTTCAGCCAAAGGATATGTAGGTTTTGCTTCATGCCATCCCTCCCATTGTCATATCCATACGCTCACAGTCCACGCCTCCCAAAAGCTCGGGAATGCTGACTGCGCCGTGGTAGCTGATATAGCCGCGCTCGTTGAACTCACCGTACTCCTGTTCCATGCGCTCCACACCGTACTTTTCAAAATTGTAGTAGCCTGCCAGATTCTCGTCATACTCAAAATGCCCGGACTCCATGATCATGTGTTTACCGTATTCCTGGGGCGTTTGAATGCCAGGGATGAAGTCGAACAAATCAAGCTGCTGTGCCAGATTTTGCAAAGCGGTTGCGGTGGCAGGCTTCGTAAAGCGTGCGGCAGCGCCCAGCTTTGCGTAATCCTCCGCCGTGAAATCCGCCGCCGCTTGGCACATGGCGTTCAAGTCTGCAAGGGATTCGCTTTCAAAATCCAGCAGGACATCGACCTCAACAGGCAGATTGCTTTCCATGAATCGCAGCTCCAATTCCTCGCCATCGGCAAAGCCGTCCCGCTGCATGGCGCGTTCCAGTTGCATGGCTGACATGGGTAGGGCGTGGCAGACTGGGGTGATGTTCTCCGCAATCTCCTTAGCTGTGGTAACCTCCACCTCCATCACGCAATCCTCATAGCGGTACTGCGGAAAGCGTCGCCCCTCGTAGAGCTGCTCCAGTGCAAAGCCCTCGTCATAAATCACGCCGTATTGAGTCACCTTGCCTTCTTCATTCAGCAGGAGCTTGAGGGCTTCTTTTTTAAAGTCGATGCTCTGCGCATCCTCCATCGTCATTGCTCCGCCGTTTTTGACCATGTAGCAATGCTGCCCGACCTTTTGTAAATCGGTGAAATCCTGCACAATGGGCACATTCTGACAGCAAAAGGTAAGGTTGATTAAATCCTTGACTTCATGGAAGTTTTGGCTGATTGCCACCGCATGGAACTGTGCCAGCTCCCGCTTGTCGAAGCTGTCCATCCGCTTGACCAGATAGTCCAGCTCATCCACATTGACGGCACTGCCCACCAAGCGCTGAAAAACCGGCGAGTCCTCTGAGATTTCCTCCACCTTACAGTCGGCGGTCAGTACATTGCCAATGTCCAGTGCCGTCAGAGTGAAGAGGCAATTGCCGTAGTCTGCCTTGGGAATGGGGAACGGAATGGTTGCCACGCCGTATTCGGGATGGCCGGGGTTACTGAATACCACATTCATGAGCACACCTCCGATTTCTTAATTTTGAATACATCCGTGCCGAATTTGGCAATGAGGATGCCGCCCACGATGGTGGCAAACAGCGCATCGTCAATGACTTCGGGATCAGCAAGCTCCGATATGGTGATGCGTTCCACGCCAGTGTAAAGGCTCTTGGCCGTTTGGTAGAGGGCATAAGCTTCGGCGGAGCTGTTTCGCAGCTTTATCTGCCCGAATTGGAAGCTGTGGCAGGTGGCGCCCTTTTCCGCGCATTGCCAGAGCTGCTGGTCAGCGGTCAGCAGGAACAGCGCCGCGGCATAGGTGGGCGGCATCGAGGAGAGGTTCACGCCCAGCGCCGCTTGCGCCAGTTGGAATCGGCTTTTGTGGGCGCTGTCATAAAACCAGCCACAGCGGGAGGAGAGGTGGCGCAGACGTGCTTTCATCCTCTTGCTGCGAAGATTCTCAAAGCAAATTTTCAGCAGCTCCCGATAGGATACCGCCCCGGCCTCCAGCCGTTCTGCCAGCCAAGGGCAGGCGGCTTCGGTGCAGCCCTTGTGATAGGACAGGCAGTCTTTGCAGTTGGTACTCTTTTTGTCATAGTGGAATCGGCTCAAAATCATCACCCCGCTGGTTCGATGTGTAAAAAAGGGCGCCAGCAACATCTCTGCCTCCAGCCCTGCCAAGTGTGTGTCGTGCATGAAATATTTGGTCATCGTACTCAATCCTTTCTTTTGCCCGGAAATGAAAAAAGCGGCGGAGCCTGTTCGGTCATACGACCGTAGACTCCGCCGCTTTTTGGTGGGCTTACATGGTTTGCTCAAAATTGTGGGTAACTTCCTCTGTTTGTGCGATTCGCTGCCGTAAATCAGGGACAATTTTTTCAATCTGCTCACAGGTGTCGGAGATGAGCGTTTCTTGGTTGTCGGTGAGCTCGTATTCTCCATCCAGCATGTCGTGCATACAGCGGTACATTTCGGTGAGCTGTTCCTCGGAAAAGTAGCACCCTTTTTGAATCAGCCCAGAACGCACTGCAAAATCCGCCTTTGCGCCTTCATATTTGTCGTGATAGTAGTGCCCCTGTTCCACAGCGGTGTGGTCGTAGTTCCAGTCCCATGTCACGAACTGCATTCCGTAGCCGCCCTCCATTTCCTTGCCTGCCAGCACTGTGCCGTTAAACTCGGCAAGCAGGAGATAATCGGCATCCAGACCTTCGGCAATGAGTGTTGGCGCCCTTTTGAGCGACTCCATGTATTCCGCTACCATTTCAGCAAAGGGCGCTGCTCGATAGAATGCTTTGGAGGCATCCTCCGTCAGCAAATCGCCCGGTGCAACGCAGCGCATACCGCCCGGTTCGATGCGGCCTACAGGCTGACCGTCCATTTGGATCACCAGCCGTCCATTTTCCACCGGGCCGCTTTCAATGCCGTGCTTACGCAAAATGCGGGAGAGCTCTGCAAAGTATTTCTCGTCCATATTGATTACCTCGTTTCATTTTTGTTGGGAAACGCAAAAAGGGCGCTGACTTTCGGCTGTGGATTCAGTCGATCAATCAGCGCCCTTTGGCGGTTTCTAATTTAGTTGTGAGTAGCGCCCTTTTTTGAGTAAGAGGTTTTGTGCCTGCTTTTAGGAGAAGATTTCGCCCACAGAAAAAAGGGCGCCATAGTATTTGCAAGGGTTTGCGGGGTTTTTATATAAAAATAGCGCCGTTTTTCACAGGCATTTCTGCTCGGATAAAACGGCGCTGATTCTTGTTTTCTGTTTTATGGTTTTTCGGTGACCGAGAGGGGGTTATAAAAAGGGCGCTACGCAGGCGATTCTGACCTGTGAGTTCGAGTCATGTCTGACTGAAGGTTTTGCCCCGATACATCTATGAAAAAAGGGCTTCCACTTTTTCAAGTGAAAGCCCCCGAAAGGCGCATGGTTACTGGCTTTGTGAGCCAAAAATCATTATTGCCTTCCTTTTTTGGAGCGGGCGATGGGAATCGAACCCACGTATCCAGCTTGGAAGGCTGGTG
>CAZAIU010000024.1:0-6751 GCA_964485265.1 uncultured Oscillospiraceae bacterium
CATGCAGGGGAGAGTGTTCGGATTACTGGGCTCCATGTATAGCGGAGCGCTGCCTGCTTCCCTTTGTGGAAAGATCCGAGGTCGGAATGAGAGTGTTTAAGGACAGCGATTACGAGTTTTTGAAAATCATCAGCTGCCAGAAGGAAACCGGAATGCAGTTTAAGGACATACGCACATTTATTGCGCTTGTCATGTAAGGGGATGCGTCCATTGACGAGCGGCTTGCCTTGTTTCAAAAGCAAAGGGAGGTTGTGGAAGAGCAGATGGCAGAGCTGCAAAATACTTTGGATACAGTCAGATTTAAATGCTGGTATTATGAAACAGCAAAGGCGGAAGGGACAACAGAAGTACCTGACAGTATGAGCCTGGAGGAACTTCCGGAAGAGTTTCGGTAGATACGAACGCGACTCATAAAAGAATAAAATCTTTTATTTATGGCGGCGTTTAAAAAAGCGATAGATACCACAAGAAAAGCAGCAAGTAAAAATATAGCTGGATTGGCAGTTCGAGAAGCAGTAAAGCATATGAAAGCTCCATTCGAGCGAGCAACGGATTTCCCAAAGGAGGAAGAAGTAATGTATGAGCTGATACAGGTGGGCGAAAGCAGCTATTATATTCAAAGTCCGGCAAAAATTGGAGTTTATAGGGTGAATGAAAAAGATGTGTGCTTAATTGACAGCGGCAACGACAAGGATGCAGGGCGTAAGGTCCGTCAGCTTTTAGAACAAAACAACTGGAATTTAACAGCAATATATAACACTCATTCCAATGCAGACCATATCGGCGGAAACAAATATCTTCAAGGACAAACTGGTTGCAAAATTTTTGCGCCCGGCATTGACTGCGACTTCACGCGAAACCCAATTCTTGAACCTGCGTTTTTATATGGCGGCTTTCCTCCAAAGGATTTACGGCACAAGTTTTTAATGGCGCAGGAGAGCAATGCGGAATATCTCAAGGAAGATAAACTTCCCGATGGACTTTCCATGCTTTCCTTGCCAGGGCATTTCTTTGACATGGCAGGCTTTCGCACAAAGGATGATGTGGTTTATCTTGCCGATTGTCTATCCAGTGAGGAAACACTGGAAAAGTATCAAATCAGCTTCATATACGATGTTGCCGCATACCTTGAAACCTTGAAAATGGTTAAGGAGTTAAAGGCGGCGGTGTTTGTTCCTGCTCATTCACAGGCAACGGACGATATTGCCCCTCTTGCTCAGGCTAATATTGACAAGGTACTTCAAATCGCGGAAGAAATTATAACAATATGCAAGCAGCCCATGGGCTTTGAAGCGCTTTTACAGCATTTGTTCCGTGAATACAGCCTTACCATGAGCTTTGAGCAATATGTGCTTGTGGGGAGCACTGTCCGCTCTTATTTATCATGGCTTAAGGACACCCAGAGATTACATGTGCTGTTTGATGACGGACAGCTTCTGTGGCAATCTCTGACGTAAAGGCTCTATATTAAAATCAGATGCGGAAAATATGATAACACTTGTTCGACAGCCTTGTTTTTCAATGAAGGAAAAGCAAGGCTTTTAATATTTGCATTGTACGGTACGGTTTAAACCATCTAAAAAACTGTAAAAATCTCCTTGACAAATACCCCTGTAGGGTATATATTGTGGATACCCTACAGGGGTATTAGGAGGTGACACCTTGAAGGAGGAAATATACGATATCGGCGGAATGCACTGCGCTGCCTGCTCAAGTGCTGTTGAGCGGGTTACAAGAAAATTGCAGGGGGTGGATAAAAGCGAAGTAAATCTGCCCATGAACCGCCTCACAATTACATATGACGAAGAAAAATGCTCGCCTGAGCAGATAATATTAAAGGTGGAAAAGGCGGGGTTCACAGCTTCTCTGCGTGACTTGTCCGCAAACAAATCGGAAAGCTCTAAAGCTCAGAAAAAGGAGCTTTTAAGCAAAAGGAATGCACTTGTTGTCTCGGTTTGCTTTGCAGGAGCACTTTTGTTGGTGTCCATGGGACACATGCTTTTTCCCAATATTCCGGTTCCGAGCATTATTTCGGCAAGTACCCACCCTATGAATTTCGCGCTGCTGCAAATGCTCCTAGCAATACCTGTGCTGTTTATAGGACGGCGCTTCTTTATCGGAGGCTTTGGTTCACTGCTTCACGGAAACCCTAATATGGACACCTTGGTGGCTCTCAGCTCAACAGCGTCTTTCCTATACAGTCTGACGCTGACCTTTCTGATTACCGATTATCCCCACTATGTACACAGCCTTTATTACGAGTCAGCCGCTGTGGTGGTGGCACTGGTATCAGTGGGAAAATATTTGGAATTCAGCAATAAGGAAAAGACTAAGGACTCAATTACAAAGCTGATGGAGCTTGCTCCCGACACCGCAGTGCTTGTTGACGAGAACGGTCAGTGGCAAGTGCCTGCAAAGATGCTGAAGGTGGGTGACACCGTGCTTGTAAAGCCGGGCGCACGTGTTCCTATGGACGGAGTTGTTACCTCCGGCGAAGGCAGTGTAAACGAGGCAATGCTCACAGGCGAGAGTTTGCCTGCGGAAAAGCATGAGGGCAGCGAGGTGGTCGGAGGAAGTGTGTCCGTTGACGGTGCGCTATACGTTAAAATAACCCGCATTGGTGAGGACACGACCCTTTCGAAAATAATACGGTTTGTAGAGGACGCACAAGGTAAAAAAGCGCCGATATCCAAGGCTGCCGACAAGGTGGCTGGTGTGTTTGTCCCTATTGTAATGGCTGTTGCACTGCTTTCGGCTATAATATGGATGGCTGTGGGCGAAGAGTTCTCGTTTGCGCTTAAAATATTCACCTGTGTGCTTGTGATAGCCTGCCCGTGTGCAATGGGACTTGCAACGCCCACTGCAATCATTGTCGGCACAGGACTTGGTGCCTCCAAAGGTATACTTGTCCGCAGCGGTGAGGCTTTGGAAACAACTCATAAGGTATCCGTCGCTATTTTTGATAAAACAGGTACGGTGACCGAGGGAAAGCCCTCGGTAACGGATATTACATCATCTGACGAGACCGAACTTTTTCGTGCTGTTTGCGCGCTTGAGAAGCTTTCAGACCATCCGCTTTCCAAAGCAATATGCGCGGCTGCCGCTGAACGGGGCATAGATGTATCTGATACAGTGGATAAATTTGAAAGCATTGCAGGGCGGGGGCTTATGGGGCAAGATAAAAATAGTCGCCGCATTTTAGCCGGAAACGCTGCTTTTTTGGAGGCACAGGGCATATCTACGAGGCAATACGCTCAGAGGCTTGAGCAGCTTCAAGGACAGGGTAAAACTGTTGTGCTGGCTGCTCGTGATGAGCGGATGCTTGGGCTTATAGCAATTGCGGACATAATAAAGCCCGATGCCGAAAAAACGATGACGGCACTGCGCAAATTGGGAGTGAAAACCGTTCTTCTTACCGGAGACAACCACGCTGCTGCGGAGTTTATCGGGAAATCAGCCGGAGTGGACGACATTGTGGCACAGGTGCTTCCTACGGAGAAGGCAGAGGTGGTCAAAAGCTATCAAAGCAAGGGTGAGACAGTAATGATGGTGGGTGACGGCATAAACGATGCTCCCGCGCTTACACAATCGGATGTGGGCTGTGCCATAGGAAACGGCAGCGATATCGCCATCGACTGCGCAGATATTGTTCTTATGAAACCCGAGCTAATGGATGTGTACAGGTCGATTAGACTTAGCCGTCTGACAGTGCGGAATATAAAACAAAATCTATTCTGGGCGTTTTGCTACAACACACTTGGCATACCCATAGCTGCGGGCTTGCTGTACCCTGCGTTTCATCTGCTGCTGTCTCCTATGATAGGTGGTCTTGCCATGAGCCTAAGCTCGCTGTTTGTCGTTACGAACGCTCTGAGACTGAAAGGAAAAAAGCTATGAAGGACTGCTGCCATAAAACAAAGCATAGAGAGCCGGAGGAAATGCACGCGCTTCAAAACAGGCTCAAGCGTATTGAGGGGCAAGTGAGGGGACTGCAAAAAATGCTCTCTGAAGATGCCTACTGCACCGATATTCTTACACAGGTTTCTGCCGTGCAGTCGGCGCTGAACGCCTTTAACAAGGAGCTTTTGGAAAACCATATTCGAACCTGCGTGGTGGAGGATATCCGCAGCGGTGACGATGAGGTCGTGTCTGACCTTGTAAAAACAATACACAAGCTAATGAAGTGAGGTGAAAGCATGAAAACAATGAAAGTATCGGATATGCACTGTGAAAAATGTGTTGAGCGCATATCTAAAGCACTGGCAAAGGAAGAAATCGAGTATAAGGTGAACCTTGCAGGCAAAACAGTGGAGGTTGAGGAAAGCAAAGCCTCCGCTGCCGTAAGGCTGCTTGACGATCTGGGCTTCAGCGTGGAAGAATAGGTGTGCTGTGGGAAAATACCCATGCAAGAAACCGTGTTAGATATGACGCTTGGAAGGCCTGCATAATGCCGGGCGCACGCAAAGCTTATGAAAATAAAACCGCCTCCGAGTGCAGTTGATTTCTGCAATTGGAGGCGGTTTTTTGTATGTTTAAAGTGCATAAAAAACCTATTATATACGCTTAGATGCCCTGCTTGCTGCCATTATTGACGCGGGGACAAAGCTCATTCCGGCGGGTATCTCCGCTTTCACAGCAGATCTCGCCGCACTGCCGCCTGCGGCAGTTCTTGCCACAGCATTTTTGAGATTGGGGGCAAAGATGATAGTTTCCCCCTTGAATTATAAGGCGTTTTCCGTTCACCAAGGCATCCGCAATTTTTCTCCTGGCGGCATCGTAAATCGCTTGAACGGTGGTTCGTGCAACATTCATTTGTGCCGCACATTCGCTTTGGGTCAGCCCGAGACTATCGATAAGCCGAATGACCTCATATTCGTCAATGCCCAATTCCACATGCTGGCAATTAGACTTGTTGCTAGGCAAAAATTCAGAGGTTGAGGGCAGCTCACAGACACGCCTGCTTTTAAAAGGTCTTGCCATAATACCCCTTTCTTTCGGTGCGTTATTAATAAAATAACATAACGGCAATGTGCGCCATTAAATTTTCCGAGACAATCATAATAAAATTATAGCTCTGTTTATGACTTATGTCAATAACATATAATTAATGTACTTTTGAGGAAAACTTAAGCGTTATTATAAAAAGCTGATTGTATTAAGAGGAATATTCTAGTATAATAATGTATTGAAACATGGCATCAAAACCTATATACAAAATTTTACTCAAACGTGAGGTGACACCTATGCTGCGTGTGGCAATCTGCGATGATATGCAGGAACAAATTGATACAATCCGTGCGAGTACCGAGCGGTATTTTGAATTGCGCGGAGAAGATATAAAGCTTGATACCTTTAACAACCCTCTTATTTTTTTGGAAAGCATTGAGTTTACCGGCGGCTATGACATTGTTTTGCTTGACATCTGTATGCCGGGTATCACAGGAACCGAGGCCGCGCGTGAAATAAGACAGCGAAAGGACATAACTGAGATAATCTTTTTTACCACAAGCATCGAATATGCTGTTGAAGCGTTTGCGCTCAAGGCTGCCCACTATCTGGTTAAGCCCTACTCTCAGACGGAGTTTGTTGAAGCAATGGACAGGGCTGTGGAGCGGATTTCAGAGGGACAGGTTAAAAAAATGGTTGTCAGAGCGGACTCAGGCGATGTGCGCGCTCTGGATATAAACGATATTGAATACATAGAGAGTAATTCCCATAAGCAATCAATCTACATGAAGCAGGCGGAGGTCGTGGAAATACGAAGCTCGCTTTCCGGCTTGCTTGAGGAGCTACGAAAGATGTCTCCAAGACAATTTTTCAGCCCGTATAAAGGCTACATCGTAAATCAACGGGCAATTGCCTCAATTGAGCCAAAACAAATTTTACTCCAAAGCGGGCAAAAAATTGCCATTGCGCGGGGCAGCTATCGCGAGCTTCGAGCGATGTATTTTGACTACATGTTTGAGGGGAAATAATATCAGGCAATTCTGCTTTATTTGCAGTGAGCAGCAATCTCAACAGGTCAAAGCGCGCCGGTGCTCTACAACGATATCCGGTCGCATCAGTTGACAAGCACGTGCGTTTTCAGATGTGCATTCAGCACAGCCGCGCGGCAGCGAAGTGTTTTATGCCGTCAAATTGTGATAATGTGCGCTTGAAGACTTGTAACACATGCCAGCATGAGCACCCGCTATAAGAAATCTTATGGCGGGTGCTTTTTAATCAAAGTGCATTTTGTGCAGGGTTTTGGCTGTCTTGTGAAAGAAGCACAATATGTGATTTTTGCTGTGGTAAAATATATGAACCTATAAGCAAAGGCAGTTTAACTGTGTTAAGATTTTATAAGCCCACAGCCGAAATTAATCCATTCGGCTGATTGGCTTTTGCAAGTTAAAGAAACGGAGATAAGTAATGAAAAAGAAGTTAGTGAGTGTGTTTTTAACGCTATGCATGGTGCTCACGCTCCTGCCCACAATGGCACTGGCAACGGGCGGTGTTATGACGGTTCAAATCGGCAGTGGAGCTGCAACGCCCTACCAGAGCTTTGAAGCCGGTTGGAACGCGGCGGTTGGGGGCGCAAGCGGCGAGGTAACCGTCACGCTCCTCGCCGACTGGACGGCACAGGACGGCAGCTATGCCGACGGCGACTGCAAGGGCTTCACCATGACCGGCGGCAGCATCACGAACAATAGATGTCGGCGCTGTTATGAAGGAACTTGGTGCTTCCGATTTGGCAAAGGTTCCTGTTAAC
>CAZAIU010000024.1:6851-35349 GCA_964485265.1 uncultured Oscillospiraceae bacterium
CGGCGCTGTTATGAAGGAACTTGGTGCTTCCGATTTGGCAAAGGTTCCTGTTAACGTGTCCATTACCAAGGAGCACAGCATGACTATTCCGGGTGCGGCAGTAATCGGTACGCCCACCAGCTTCACAGTAACCGTATCCTACGGCGGCAAAAGCGCTGAGATAATAAGGTTTGACAAATACGTACAGAGGGTTATGGAGATAACAGCAGCACAGGCGCAGCAGGTGGCGACGGCTGTTGTTAAGCAGTCCGACGGAACAATACGGCATGTTCCCACCTATGTTTATACCAAGGACGGCAAATATTACGCACGGATTAACTCCCGTACCAATTCCACCTATGCACTGATTGAAAACGATGTAAGCTTTGCGGATGCTAAGGGAAAGTGGTATGAGTCTATCATAAACGAGATGGCAAGCCGCAAAATCGTGAGCGGCAAGTACGAAGGAGTTTTTGAAGGTGATGCAAGCATTACCAGAGGGGAATTTTCTGCTATCCTCGTGCGAGCACTGGGACTGCCCTCCAACGGAGAGAGCAGATTTGATGATGTTCTAAGCACAGACTGGTTCTATGGCGCTGTTGGCACAGCCAGTGAATACGGCATTGTAAACGGTAAGGGTGACGGTAAATTTGAACCAAATGCCAATGTTACCCGTCAGGAAGCAATGGTAATGATTCAGCGTGCGGCAATGCTTACGGAGTTTAGCTCAGATAACGTGTCTGTTCAAGGCTTTACTGATTTGGAGCAGGTGAGCGCTTGGGCACTGGAAGCGGTAAACTTTAATGTTGCCAACGGACTCATTGTCGGCAGCAACGGAGTTCTTCGTCCAAACGACACTATTACCCGTACAGAGTGCGCAACAGTTGTTCTAAGACTTTTGCAGAAAGCGCAGATGGTTGATGTAGAACACAGGCATAACATTCATATACGATATCGAAAGATGTTCAATAAATAGCAAAAGGTCGTAACTGGCTTAGCGCCCCTCAATAAGGATGCTTGTGAAAAATCAAAACTGCCAACCCACGAACCGTGAAATGTTCGTGGGTTGGCTTTCTCATGAGATTATTTAGTTACCCTCGGAGGAAACATACTTTTTTTGACTCCCGGCTCAGTGTGCATAAGCCACGCTACATCTAAAATGCCGTTATCCAAAAACATATTGCGGTAACAAGAGAAAGTGGAGTCATAACATATTTTTCCTTCTTGCTTTTTGAACTCAAGTTTATAATGGTGTTCAAAGATAGGTAGGCAGCAAAAAAGAAACAAATATTTTTAGTTAGCTTAGAAGAAAACCATAGTGAAATAAGCCCTCCAGCTTGCAATACAATAATAATTGCAAAAAGTTGAACAGCAACGGAAACTACTGCCATAACTCTAAACTTATTTGGCAGAATTTTGTGTTGTCCGCCCATTGTAAACTCTCCCAAAGGCAAGCCGCAAGCAACAAGAACTGTCATAATTGCTATAATCAAAAATAATGTTGCAGCTATTATTGGAAACATAAATCACTGTCCTCCATTAAACAAAATATAAAATTTAATCGTCCTGCACCTATTTAACAAAATGAAGGAGGTTGTTTTCTATATCCAGTATACCACATTGCTTTAAAATTGAACATGCGTTTGATTTATGCTACGCCAAGTTGAGGAAAATTAAATTAGGACGCTTTTGGGGGGCTATTTAAAAGATCTATGAACAACTGCAAGTATCACCCACATAAGCAGCGAACAGATAGATTTGCCGTGAAGTGCATGAGGGTTGTAAACAGACTCAAGAAAACACAGTAAAGGCAAAGCCTGTAACATTGTTAATTGGGAACCGAAGTTGTTAACTCATTCAAAAGGAAGCATAATTTAAAAGAAAAGCCGTAGGACGAAAATCATCCTACGGCAAACCTTAAAAATCAAAAAAACCTTATTAGACTGGGACCTTTGAAATACTCCCCCTGTGTTTACGCTTTGTACGGTTGGCTTTAGGGAAGTATAACAGCTCGTGACGGTCTTTTTTAAATCACACTTAAGCTGTTTTTTCTACTGCAATCCAAATTTCACATTTGTAGTTCGGAGAGCTTAAATCTCCCTTTGGATATACCTCTATATCCATTCCTCCGCAGGGCTGATAGTCGCTTGCGGGGAAAAATTCTGAGTATATTCTTTTCATCAGATCTTGAAGTGCCATCGGCATTGCTCCCTCGCTTTGAAAGATTGCCCATGTATGCGCAGGAACCGTTTCGAGGCACAGCCCAGATGGCAGCACACCGCCATTGTATGCAGCACCGATAGCATAGGGGAACATGTTGTTTTCCGTCTTGTTTTCAAAGCACATTCCAACTATCGACCTGCCGAATACACCGGTTTCGTCCATACATTCGCATAGCTTTTCAATTGTTCCGTCACTGTTGCACTCGTCCCAAAAGGATGGTATTTGACCTTGTGCAAGCTCCAAATTTGTTGTAAAGTCCCTCTTTCTTACCACCACACGAAATGCATCCTTCTTTTCCAGTCTGTAATCCATTATGCTTCCTCCTTGTAAAATAAGCTTAACGGAGAGAGCTGAATAGGACTTGAGGCTTGTTCCTTCGCGCTTTGCCTGTGACGGGGTGACACCGTGAAACCTTGTAAAAGCTCTGGCGAAGCTTTCCGGTGAATCATAGCCGTATTTCAGTGCGGCATCAATTACCTTGGTTTCTCCGGCGGCAAGCTCGCCTCCGGCAAGGGTGAGTCTCCTGCTGCGTATATACTCACCTATAGTACATCCGCAAAGTATTGAAAACACTCTTTGGAAATGATAGGGAGAGGAATACGCTCTGCGCGCAATTTCATTGTAGTCTAGCTCAAAGGTTAGGTTGTCCTCAATATAGTCTATCGCGTTTTGAAGTCCCGAAATCCAGTTCATATTAAAGCTCCCTTCGCTTGAGCTTATTATGGAGCAGCAGTAGCACTTTTGCGTGACTTTTTGTGCGCCTCGGTGCAAGGAGACTTTCCTTTCGGTCGATATTTAAGAAGGATTTAGCTCGAGAACCCCTAAGTAAGTACCTGCATATCTCCCAAATGGCACTTTTATCATTTCAAACAGATAAAAAGTATAGCAATATAATATCCTTATGCCCAGAGCAATTGACGTATTTCTCGTACAAATTCATAGCCCTTTTCTCTAAGGACAAACTCGTCACACTTTTTTACTGCATTTATGTCTATTGAAAATTCTTGAGGAGGATTATCGCTGTAGCGAAGGGTGATAAGACCCTCGTCATCCAATAAGCGTATTGCCGCAGCGACAAGGTGGGGTCTCCAATTAGGATGCCTTTCCATCAAAATATCGCTTCTGGTGGATAAATTGCCGGTTTCGTAATATTCATTAACCATTTCTATTACAATTGTGTCGATAATTCGAGAAAGCTTCATTCTATTCACATCCTTTGGGCAATTCTACCACAAGCAAAAAAATATAGCAAGAAAACCGATACTTTTTATTTTCATCACTAGAACATACGTTTGAATGAATATTTTATTTTTTTTAGCTTGCCGGCAAGACCTATGCGTATGGCTATCTCATAGCGCTTTGCTTTAGATAATAGTCACAGTTGCGGCAGCCTTAAAAAAACTACCCGTAATGTCCGGCTAATGGGCTTACGGGTAGTTCATGTTAGGCTGCTGTTTTTGTATGCAGGATAAACATGATTGATTAAATGCTTTTAAATTATATTATATTTTTCTGCAAACCTCATTAGCATAGTCGCACCCATTTCCCGGGTCATAGGCTCATGAGGATTTGTTCCGTCTAAAATACCTTCGGTTTTAGCCCATTCCCAAGCCGCTGCCGCCCAATCAGAGGGCACGTTTGAGGGCTGACCCTGACTGCTGTACAAATTATTCAATCCCCATTCCGCAATGATTTGCTTGTAATCCTTGTAGCTCACATTTGCATCCACATTTCCAATTATTCCGGAAATGGGTCTTGTTCCGTATTGCCATATTCCGCACTGCCTAGGCGGGTCGTTGAAATTTGGGTTGCTTTTCCAAGATGCCAGCCATAAGTCATAACGTTCAGGTATTTCAACATCAAAATACCTGCTCAGAAAATCCGGATTAGAATAGTTCATTGCGTAATATTTAACACCTTCAACCGTTCCGCAAAATGCTCTTACCATTGAGCTTGCAAGCTCCTTTGTCACGTTAACGCCGCATTTTTCCGCATACTCAACGCTGTCATATTCAAAATCGAAGCACACAGGATATTCAACCTTATATGGCTTTATCGCTGCAAGACAGTATTTTGCCTCATTTGCCGCCTTCTGAGCCGACAGCGCATAGCTGAACCAGTAAACGCCGCATGGTATGCCAAGTCGATTACATTCCGAAATGTTTCGCTCAAACTGCTTGTCGGCGTTATTGCTTCCGTAGCCCACGCGGATAATTGCAAAGTCAATTTCGTTTTTTGCCCTATCCCAATCTATAACACCCTGATACTCTGAAACATCAATTCCCTTTAGCAGAGCCCTGCACCTCCTTAACTTTAAACTCTTGTATAGTGCTCATCTCAAGCTTTGTGTTCAAAATGCTATGCCCCGTTCTCGAGGCACGTCCTAGTCATTATATGCTGACAGCCTGTGCACACGTCACAGCAGCGGGCATCGGGAGCTGCTTCAAAAGCACTGGAAGATGTTGTTTCTTGAAATGTTGGTTACAAATAGTTACAATAGGGTAAAAAGTAAGGAGTGATCATATGAAGAAAAAATTCTCCACAACAATAATTGCGGCAATTCTAAGCTTAACGTTGGTTTCGGGTGCAGGAGCGGTTTCACTTCAAATTGACAGTTCCTATCTAACCGAAAATGTGTCAATGTACAATTCCACAACATATGTACCCATTCGTGCTACCAGCAGAGCAATGAATGCGCAGGCAGCAGTCTCCTGGGAGAACGGTCAAGCTGTTGTAAGGACTCCAAATTTCATCATAACAGCTCGCCCCGGTGATTGCTACATTCAGGCAAACGGGCGTATGCTGTATGCAGCAGATGGTGTTAAACTTGTGAACGGAACAACCCTTGTACCCATCAGAGCTCTTGCAAAAGCCTTTGACGCGTCTGTTGCATGGGACGGCAGAACCCAAGCTGCAACAGTAACCCGCGGAAGCGGAGTCATAGCTTCGGGCGATGCTTACTACGACAGCGACTCTGTATATTGGCTTTCACGAATTATAAATTCAGAAAGCGGCGGTGAGTCGTTAAAGGGCAAAATCGCAGTTGGAAATGTAATTTTAAACCGCGTTGCAAGCACTCAGTATCCAAATACCATTTACGATGTTATTTTTGATGCCAAGTGGGGAACTCAATTCCAGCCAGTCTCCAACGGTACAATATACAACGCGCCCTCCGAGGAAAGCATACTTGCTGCGAAGCTCTGCCTTGACGGTGCCTCAGTTGCTGGAAACAGCCTGTATTTTCTTAATCCAACCATTGCCACAAGCTCATGGATAATTCAAAATTGTTCATATGTTACAACCATTGGTAATCATCAATTTTACGCTTAAACAAAGCTTTTTGACTGTAGCAAGCGGAAAGGGTGCCGGACAAATTGTCCGACACCCTCTTTTTCCTATTTGCGTCTTAAAATAATTGAAACGAAATTTATATATTGCCCCGCACTGGCGCTCATTGCCGCGTGGTCACCTCTTGCATACCTGTTGTCGCATGCGAGCCAGTCATTCCAGCATTCATCAAAGCTTTCCATCTCATCCAAATGCACAATTTCAATACCCTGAGTTTCGGAAATGACCGAACGCCAGTAGCTCGCATCGTGAAGGGTTTCTATATCCTCCGGACTCCACGAATACAGCATTTCCTCAGGAATATGGCTGTGGATATCCTGCTTAAGACCGGGCACTGCAATTAAAATCCAACCGCCCTTTTTCACCAGCGGAAGTAAATGCTCGCCAAAATACGCCTTGTCAGTGCCAAAGTAGTGATATGAGTCCACACAAGTCACAACATCAAAAAAACTCCTCAGCAAAGGGGAGAGCGTGTGCCTCTGCTTTTATAGGTATAATCTGATTAAAGCTCAAGCACTGTGACTGAAAGCATCTCGCATTTTCAGTAGGCGAAATCCACAAATCCGCTGCAAACACCCTCGCGCCGGTTTCCTTTGCTGTATAGATAGAGGTTATTCCCCGCCCGCAGCCTAAGTCAAGCACTGTGTCGCTTTGAGAAATGGGGTGTATAGTATAAAGCTCCTCCAGCAGCTTTATGGGATTAGGCCCCATGATAAGATTTTTTATCAATTTGTCGTCATATTTAGCGGCTTTATTATATTTCATTGTTGTTATTCCTTTCAATTGTGAGTTTCTTAAACGAAAAGAGGTCGGAACACAACCAAATGCAAAAAGGGCATCGTTTTAAACGACACCCTGCGAAAACCGCATTGGAATCCGCTTGGTATCATCCCGCATTGAACAGAACTGCACAACAAACAGAAGCGAACACATCCGCTCCGTTTTATTATTTGCAATTAGTTGTGTTCCTTACAGAACAATATCCAAACAGACACTTCCTATTATAAAATTAAGTCGTTTTATCACGTAAACTTAAAGCAGTCAACTAATTAAGCCGTTCAAATAAAAGTTTGGAATTTAGGCCGCAGACTAGGGATTTGTGTTTTAATCAGAGGACGCTGTCAATACAAGCTCGCTGTAGCAGTTTTCAATTTGCTCCGAAAGCGCAGAGCTGACCCTTTCATCGGCTTCGCGCAGCTTTTCAATTGAAAGAGCCTCCTCTGCAATTGTAAAATATACCGACACCCAAATTCTTCTGCCTGTTCTGGTAACATCAAAAAACACAGGCTCAAAATTATACTGACTTAGAATATCTCCGCAGGTTTCCTTAATTGCGTCCATGGTTTCAGTTTCCGGAGAAAATAGGAAAACATCCTTAATTGCACGCCAAAGCATTCTGATTGCCTCCGGCAGCATGAATATAACAACCAAAAGCGCAATGATTTGGTCAAAGTAAGGTGAAATAACCTCAAGCTTTGTTCCCTCAAAAAATGTCGAAGCAAAAAATGCCAGGGACATCCCGATACTGTAAGCAACGTCAAGCTTCCAGCCGTAGATTTCAGCCGTTATGGTGGGCGAGGATATTGAGCGGTTCAGCCGCATCATAACCAGCAATATGCACAGGCTCACAGCTCCTAGGGCAAGCTGAAATAGTGAAATTTGCGAGGCGTCAACATGGTTTCCTCCCGATAAAGCAAGCTGAATGCTGCTAACCGATAATCCTAAAGTTACCGACAGCATCATGAAGCCCTTTATGATGACAAAAATAGATTCCACCTGCGAATAGCCAAAGGGACGCTTTTCCGAAACGGGCTTATGAAACAGAGGCGTTAAAAACAGTGTCAGACCAATGATTATCAGCTCTGAGGCGTCATATGCTGCGTCCATCAATACTGATTGAGATTGGCTGTAAATCGCCATTAAGAACTCACCGATTGCAAAAACACTGCCTGCGCCAAAGGACAGCCAGAGAATTTTCTTCTCAATTCTTTCTGTTACGTTCATTTAAATATCATCCACTTAAAAGAGAAATGTTTATATTATTGTAGTACACTCTTGCAAGGAAAAAAAGAGAATTATTGTAAATTCTTTAGAATAATGCTCCTATTTCTGAATGCTCAAACAATTAAGCAACGAAGTAATACATACCCCCGAGCAGCAGCTCTTAAGGTGATGAGAGTCGAACTCTGCGGTTGTCGGTCGGGTTTTCACCCCATGCAGTTTCAAAGTCAAACAAAGAACGTCACTGAGAGCTGCGTATTCCCCATGACGTGTAAGGTATATGAATATCACAAAACCTTGAATTATTAATAATTTTAGGTTATAATAATACATTATGGAATTACACTGCCCGTTTTTTAGCTGCTTACTAGAAGATTGATTTTTGGGCAAATAATCAGAGGTTTAGATATATGCATGAGAACATAGTAATTAAGGGTGCCAGAGAAAACAACCTTAAAAATATAGATTTAACGATTCCCCGTGAAAAGCTTGTGGTTTTTACGGGGCTGTCCGGCAGCGGAAAAACCTCCCTTGCCTTTGACACGATTTACGCGGAGGGACAGCGCCGCTATGTGGAGTCACTGTCCTCCTATGCCCGAATGTTTTTGGGACAGATGGAAAAGCCGGATGTTGACTATATCGAGGGACTTTCTCCGGCAATCTCCATTGACCAGAAAACCACCTCCCGCAACCCCCGCTCAACAGTGGGAACCGTTACGGAAATATACGATTATTTGCGTCTGCTTTGGGCGAGAGTTGGAATACCCCATTGCCCCAAATGCGGAAAGGAAATTAAGCAGCAGACCATTGATCAGATAATTGACCAAATAATGCTTTTTCCTGAAGGGACAAGGATTCAGATTCTTGCGCCCGTCATTCGGGCAAGAAAGGGCGAATACTTAAAGGTTTTTGAAGATGCGCGCAAAAGCGGCTATGCCCGTGTCCGCGCGGACGGCAGCATTTATGACCTAAACGAGGAAATAAAGCTGGACAAAAACAAAAAACATAACATTGAAATAGTTGTGGACAGATTGGCGGTTAAGCCTGATGCACTGCGGCGCATGACGGACTCCGTTGAGACAGCGGCGGCACTTGCCGGCGGAATTGTTTTGGTGGATATCCCCGACGAGAACAGGGAGCTTATGTTTTCCCAAAACTATGCCTGCGAGGACTGCGGGATATCCATTGAGGAGCTTACGCCCCGAATGTTTTCCTTCAATAATCCCTACGGTGCCTGTGAAAGCTGCGGTGGTCTGGGCGTTCAGCTTCGAATTCGTCCTGAGCTTATTCTGCCAAACCCAGAGCTTTCAATATTGGACGGCGGAATTTCCGCAAGCGGCTGGGGCAATGTGAGAAACGATGGAATTTCCCGTATGTACTTCGAAGCTCTTGCGAAGAAATATAAGTTTTCGTTAACAGAGCCTATCGGAAAGCTTCCGCCGGAGGTAATTGAAATTATCCTCTATGGCACAAAGGGAGAAACGCTCACGCTCCATTACGATCAGCCCAGAGGAAAGGGCACGCTCAACCAGCCCTTTGAGGGACTTGTAAACAATCTTGAGCGCCGTTACCGCGAGACTCAAAGTGCGGGAATGCGCAGTGACATAGAGCAATGTATGGGCGAATTTTTCTGCCCTGACTGCAATGGACGCAGACTGAAAAAAGAGGCTCTTGCTGTTACTGTGGGAGGTATAAACATTTCTGAGTTTTGCAGTCTGTCTGTGTCGGAAGCGCTGAAATTTACGGATAATCTCGTGCTTTCAGAGCGGGACATGATGATAGCTGACCGAATTTTAAAGGAAATAAAATCAAGACTGGGATTTTTGCAGAGTGTGGGTCTGCAATACCTTACCCTTTCACGCGGTGCAGGCAGTCTTTCCGGCGGAGAGAGTCAGCGCATACGTCTTGCAACCCAAATAGGTTCGTCACTTATGGGGGTTCTTTATATCTTGGACGAGCCGTCAATCGGACTGCACCAAAGGGACAACGAAAAGCTCTTGGCAACCTTGAGGCAGCTTCGTGATTTGGGCAACACCCTTATCGTGGTTGAACATGATGAGGACACCATGAGAGCTGCTGACTGTGTTGTGGATATCGGTCCCGGTGCGGGAGTGCATGGGGGGCAGGTGGTTTGCGTTGGCTCTGTGGAGGATATATGTGCCTGTGAAAATTCAATTACCGGTCAATATTTGAGCGGTAAGAAGAAAATACCTGTGCCTGAAACCAGAAGAGAAGGAAACGGAAACAGCCTTGTTATCCGCGGCGCGCGTCAAAACAACCTTAAAAATCTGGACGTATCAATACCTCTTGGAGTGCTAACCTGCATTACAGGCGTGTCGGGCAGCGGAAAATCTTCCTTGATTAACGAAATCCTATATAAAAAGCTTGCTGCTGACCTTAACCGTGCTAAAACAAATCCGGGCGAGCACGACTCCATTGAGGGGCTTCAATATGTGGACAAGGTGATCAATATTGACCAAAGCCCAATCGGCAGGACGCCTCGTTCAAATCCTGCCACCTACACAGGAGTTTTTAATGAAATACGCGACCTTTTCTCCCAGACGCAGGACGCAAAAATGAGAGGCTACAACTCAGGACGGTTTTCCTTTAATGTGCGGGGCGGACGCTGCGAGGCATGTGCAGGGGACGGACTGGTTAAAATTGAGATGCACTTTTTGCCGGATATTTTTGTACCCTGCGAGGTGTGCAAGGGCAAGCGATATAACAGAGAAACTCTTGAGGTTAAGTATAAGGGCAAAAACATCTCCGAGGTGCTGGAAATGACCATCGAGGAGGCTGCCCAGTTCTTTGAAAACCTCCCTAAGATACGCAATCAACTGCAAACCTTGTGTGAGGTTGGCATGGGGTATATTAAGCTTGGACAGGCATCAACTACGCTGTCCGGCGGAGAAGCACAGCGAATAAAGCTGGCATCAGAGCTTTGCAAAAGAAGTACGGGAAAAACAGTGTATATTCTTGATGAGCCAACCACAGGGCTTCACGTTGCGGATGTGCATATGCTCATAAAGGTTCTTAATCGTTTGGTTGAAGCGGGAAACACTGTGATTGTTATAGAGCATAATCTTGATGTGATAAAAACTGCTGACCATATAATAGACCTTGGTCCAGAGGGCGGTGATATGGGAGGAGAAATAATTTTCACAGGCACGCCGGAAGGCTGTGCCGCCTGCGAAAAAAGCTATACAGGCAGCTTTCTTAAAAAGCTACTGCAATAATACGGAGGACACAAATTGTCATTATTCGATACCTTAAAAGAAACAGAGCTGGGTCAAATTTTACTGACATTTCTTGTTTCCATGCTTCCTGTTGTGGAGTTGCGGGGCGCAATTCCAATAGGCGTGTCAATGGGACTTGGTCACTGGCAGGCAATGCTTATAAGCATATTGGGCAACATGGTTCCCGTACCGTTTATAATCATTTTTATTCGGAGAATTTTTTCTTGGCTTCGAGTGAAAAGCGAACGGCTTGAAAAGCTTGTGTCCTCCTTGGAAACAAGAGCCGAGGGCAAGTGGGACAAGGTACACAAGTATCAAATCTTGGGATTGGTTGTCCTTGTTGCTATTCCGCTGCCCGGCACGGGTGCATGGACGGGTGCCCTTGTGGCGGCACTTATGGACATAAGACTGAAAAGCAGCATACCCGCAATTGCGTTGGGTGTTATTATTGCCGGATTTTTGGTTACAGGCTTGACCTACGGGTTTACTTCGGTTTTTAGCTGATAATATTTAGAAAACTAGGTTGCGTAACAAAAAATTTTCTTCTCCATAATATGAACTAAAAGGAGGGGAAGAAAATGGAACTGTTAAAATTTTTGGCTGTTCTTATTCTGTGCTCTGGTTTTGTTTTTCTTTTGTGGGCGTTTAAGGGATGGCTGCTAAAACCGATAATCGGCGGGAGGAACACCTGCCTAACAGTGGTAGTGTCTGTTAAGGGCAGCGCACCGGAGCTTGAACAAACCGTTTCGGGACTTATGTGGCTTAAGAAAAACGGCACATTGAATGCTGATATTCTCATTGTTGATGAAGGGCTTGATGCAGACGCTGCTTTAACCGCACGGCTTTTATCAACTGAGGACTACGCTGTACAGGTGTGTTCACCTGACCAGATTGAAAATTTCATCATATGGAGCTGCGACAATGGGGGAGACTACTAACTACATAGAAATAGCAGGCACGGTGAAATCGCTTATCTATCAAAATGAGGAAAACGGTTACACCGTTATTAAGCTTGAAACCACCGATGGAGAGAGTATAACGGTGGTGGGCTGTCTGCCCTTTGCAAGCCCTGGTGAGCATCTTATTGTTACGGGAGACTTTACAAAGCACTCAGTCCATGGCGAGCAATTCAAAGCGGAATGGGCGCAGCGAAGCCTGCCTGTGGGAGCAGAGGCAATTTTTGAATACCTGTCCTCAAGAGCTATAAAGGGTGTTGGTCCCGCAACAGCAACTCTGCTGGTGACACAGTTCGGTGACCGCACCCTGCAAATTATAGAAAACGAGCCGGAGAGACTTGCAGAGATTCGGGGTATAAGCAGCAAAAAGGCACTTGAGATTTCGGACGAATTTAAAAAACAGGTGGGCTTGCGCCGATTGATTGAGTTTCTAAGTAACTATTCCGTACGCCCCATTATTGCAATAAGGCTATACCGTATATACGGAGAGCAGGCGCTGGAGCTTTTGCAGGAAAATCCATACATTATTGCAGGCGAGCTTATAGGTGCAAGCTTTGCTGAGGCTGATAATCTTGCCCTGAGCATGGGATTTGAGGATGACAGTGCCGAAAGAGTTGCAGCAGCAGCGCTTTTTGAGCTTAGACACAACTCCCGCAATGGGCACACATTTATTCCAGTTGAAAAACTTGTTGCGGCAACGGCAGAGCTGATTGGTGTTGAAGCTCAGGCTGTGGAGGAAGCGCTTGAGGTGCTTTGCGACAGCGGTGATTTAGTGCAAAGCAGTGTTGCAGACAGGAAAGCCTGCTACCTTGCGTCACTTTACGAGGCGGAAACATATTGCTCGCAGCGAATAAAGGAAATGTGCGCAGAGCATCCAAGCAATAATTCGAATTTAGATCGGCTCATTTCAGAAATTGAGCAGGAAATGAATGTTCAGTATGCTGACCTACAGTTATTTTCCCTTAAAATAGCAGCAACAAGCTCAATTATGGTTTTAACCGGCGGCCCCGGAACAGGAAAAACCACGACAGTTCGCGCGATAGTATCACTTTATGAAAAAATGGGCTTAAAAACCCTTCTTACGGCACCCACAGGACGTGCCGCAAAGCGAATGGGTGAGCTTTCAGGCAAGGAGGCTGCCACGGTACATAGGCTGCTTGAGGCAGGCTTTTCAGGTCAGGGCGACGAGTTGATTTTCCGACGTGACGAGTCTGAGCCGCTGGACTGTGACGCGGTGATTTTAGATGAGTGCTCAATGGTGGATATCTGCCTTCTGCGGGCGCTCCTCTGCTCTATGCCTGCCGGCTGCCGCTTGGTAATGGTGGGTGATGCAGATCAACTTCCCAGTGTGGGGCCGGGGCACGTGTTTCAAGATGTTATCCGCAGCAACAAGGTGCAGACAGTACGGCTTACCGAGATATTTCGTCAGACTGCCATGAGTCAAATTGTTGCAAATGCTCACAAAATAAATAGGGGAGACTACCCCGAGCTGCGGTCAAACACAGTTGAAAGCGACTTTTTCTTTTTGCGCCGCGTAAATCCCACAATGGCTGTTGAAACTGTTGTTCAGCTATGCTCTGAGCGTCTGCCGAAGAAAATGGGCATACCCACTATAGACATTCAAGTGCTTACTCCCACAAGGCGGGGAGAAACGGGAACAGCATATTTGAATTCAGTGCTGCAAAGAGTGCTAAATCCGGTAGGGGAGAATAAAAAAGAGAAAAAATTTGGCGAAATTGTCTTTCGTGTGGGAGACAGAGTAATGCAAATCAGAAATAACTATGATATAATATGGTCAAAGCCCAATGAGATTACTCTTGAGCAGCAGGCAGACGGCTCTGTAATCCCAAGACTGACTATTGGTGATAAGCCGCAGCACGGAACGGGGATATTCAATGGTGATATAGGCATAATCGCTTCAGTGGATTTGGACAACGAATATCTTACCATTCTGTTTGACGATAAGGTTGCAGCCTATGGCTTTGATTTGCTTCCGGAGCTTGAGCACGCATTTGCAATGACGGTTCACAAGTCTCAAGGAAGTGAATACAGGGCTGTAATAATGCTGGCTCTGGATGGTGCGCCCCAGCTTATGAGCCGCAGCATCCTCTATACGGCGGTTACGAGAGCTAAGGAGCTTCTTATAATAGTCGGTGATGATGCAACAGTTTACCATATGATTGACAACCACAAGGTTACAAGAAGATACAGCGGACTTCGCGCCAGACTGACGGAATGAGGTTATTACACCGCACGTTGGGAAAGGATGTTTGAGCCATGGATTTTATGTCGAGCCTTTTGGATTTAATGTTTCCGCCGCGCTGCGCCTTTTGCAGAAAGGTTTTAAAGCCCCGTGAGCATGGAATGTGCAAGCATTGCAGGGAGAATCTCTGCCGCACTGAGAATGGGGGAGCACAAAGCGGTGAGTTTTTTACCACCTGTGTATCGCCGCTCTACTACGAGAAAGAGGTTCGAAGCTCTGTTTTGCGTTTTAAATTTAATGACGCAAAGGGCTATGCAAAGCTGTACGGTGAGCTGATTTCCGACTGTATTCGCGAAAATCTTGAGGGAAAATATGATATTATTACATGGGTGCCTCTCAGCGAAAAGCGCTTGAAAAAAAGAGGCTATGACCAAGCGATGCTGCTTGCAATGTCTGCTGCCCTAAAGCTTGAGGATGTTGCGGTTGAACTGCTCGTTAAACATACCGATGTTCCTGCCCAATCCGGTGTTGGTGGGATAGAGCGCCGCAGAGCGAATATCAGCGGCGTCTACCGTGTTGTGGATGAGGAGTTAGTCCGGGGCAGGAGAATTCTGCTGATTGATGATATAATTACCACCGGCTCAACCTTATCCGAGTGCGCAAAAACTCTTAAATTTTCTGGCGCCGACGAGGTTTTATGCTGCACACTGGCAAGAACCAGATGACCCCTGCATTTCAACGATACACGCCTGCCGTAAGCGTGGGAAGCACGCTGCGGGAATTTTTCATTGAGGTGAATTGAATGCTTTTTTTTGAAAGAGACATAGCCATAGACCTTGGTACCTCCAGTATAATCGTTTACGTTAGCGGAAAGGGAATAACCTTGCGCGAGCCTATGGTTGTTGCTGTGGACAAGCACACAGGCAGACTTCTCAAGGTTGGAGAGGATGCCCAGAAAATGCTTGGAAGGACACCTGCCAATATTGTTTCCATTTATCCCATTACCTCAGGTGTTATTTCCGACTACGACATGACGGTTCGTATGCTAAAGGAGCTTATTTCCCGCATTACCTCCTTTAGTCTGTTCAAGCCGCGCATAATTATTTGCGTGCCGGAGAGTATCTCCGGTGTTGAAGAACGTGCTACCATTGATGCCGGCATAGAAGCTGGCGCAAGAAAGGTCTATCTGCTTGAGTCCTCTGTTGCGGCTGCTCTTGGCAGTGGTGCAGATATTACTAAGCCTGACGGACATTTGGTCGTTGATATAGGCGGCGGCACAACCGAGGTTGCCGTGGTATCCTTGAGAGGTGTTGTGGAAAGCGAGTCTATTAAAACCGCTGGTGGTGCTTTTGACGAGGCCATTGTCAAATACATACGCCGAAAGCACAATATCCTTATCGGACTGAAAACCGCTGAGGAGCTGAAAATCAACATTGGCTGTGCATATCCGATAAACGAAGTTAAAACCGAGGAGGTCAAGGGTCGCTGCCTTATGACAGGGCTTCCCCGCAGTGTTGACATTAACACAAACGATGTTGCTGAGGCCCTGCAAGAGCCGTTGGAGCTTATCCTTGATGCAATACAAATGGTTTTGGAGCGCACACCGCCGGAGCTTGTTGCGGATATTGACCAAAACGGAATCATCCTTACAGGCGGCGGCAGCTTGATTGCAGGCATGGATAAAATCATATACGCAAAAACAGGCATTCGAGTCAGTGCTGTTGATGACGCCTTAACCTGTACAGCCTATGGAGCAGGTAAAATGCTGGCTAACCTCAATGACATGGAAGACGGTATGATAAATCTTGCAAGAAAGCGCCAAATGAAATAAAGAAAAAAGCTTTTCCCGAATTTTATACTCGGGAAAAGCTTTTTATATATGCAGTTATTCAATTGAAATTTCAATTATTTCAACACCCTGACGCATTGCGTATAAAATTGTGCTCATGGTACCGCCCTGCCTGCCGCTGTAGGCAGCGATAAGAATTCCGGCATTATCCACCATATAGTGATTTCTGCGCATAAAGCAGTCGGGAGTATAATCTGATTGGACAAGAGTATAAAAATCGCACTCCTCAACAAGGCGATTATAGCGGGCAACAAGCGCCTTACTCCAACCGTTTGACTGCTGCTGCCACGGTATGGCGGCTTCAAGAGTGATATCCTCATGAGTACTGCGCAACTCAATCACTGCTTCGCAAAAATACATGTCGCAGCCCGTTGCCATGCCGCATATAAAGTGCTTTATGCCGGAGTGATAAACTGCTTCAACTGCATCGGTAATTTGCTGCTTCAGCTTTAAACACTCCAATGCGCTCTCATTGCTTCGCCATGGGAGCTTGCTTTCACGATGACCTGTAAAGGTACAGGTTTTTTCTCTTTCCAATATGGTTGCCTCCAAACTGCTGCTATATCTGCGGCACAAGGCTTCCGACAAAATATGTCGAAAGCCTTGCTGTCAGGCGAGTTGACATAATTCCGAAAACTACAAATTCGGAAAGAATGTTTAATAGTTTTCTTTCTTCAGCTCAAAGTATGCTCTGGGATGAGAGCATACAGGGCAAATCTCGGGAGCCTCGTCACCAATATGGAGGTGTCCGCAGTTGCGGCAGAACCATACGCGCTTGCCGTCACGTGTGAAAACAAGACCCTTTTCAATGTTTTCAAGGAACTTGAGATAACGCTGCTCATGCTCTGCCTCAATTTTTGCAACACCCTCAAAGCGGTCTGCAATTTCGTCAAAGCCCTCCTGACGTGCAATCTCGGCGAATTCCTTGTACATAATGGTCCATTCTTCATTTTCACCAGTTGCTGCGCTTTTAAGATTTGTGACGGTATCGTCAACTCCGCCGTTCAAGTATTTGTACCAAAGCTTAGCGTGCTCTTTTTCGTTAAGGGCTGTTTCAGCAAAGATCGCTGCAATCTGCTCATATCCGTCCTTTTTTGCACGGCTTGCAAAGTAGTCATATTTGTTTCGTGCCATTGACTCGCCTGCAAATGCAGTCGCGAGATTTTCATAAGTTTTGGAGCCTTTTAAATCTGCCATAATAAAACCTCCGTAAATTATATATTTGTCGAACAATAAACAACTATAGTATATCAATATCCATTGCAATAATCAATACAATTCACTCTCTGCAAGCAAAATTGCAGCCAAGAATTTCCGAACGTTATATTTTTTTCTTTTTGATTAATATTCCTGTAACAAAGAGGCATAATACATCTGAAATATTTTGGAGGTATTTAAAATGAAAAAAACACTAGTTCTTTTTCTTGCACTTTTAGTAGTATTGGTCCTCTTCGGCGGATGCACGACTAAGACGAAGCCTACACCTACAATTGCGCCAACAGCAACACCTGTTGTGACAGTAAGCCCCAATGTAAGTGAAAACCCAAATGCTAAGCACACAAATATCATCACCGAGACTGAGGAAAAGGTCAAAGAGGGTGTTGACAAAATGGAGTCAGCCGTTCCCAAAATGGCGGAAAGAGATACTACTACCGAAAACCGCAAGACTTCCGGAAAAACCTACTGAGAGCAATAAAAAACAAGGAGCTGCATTAAAAACGCATGCTCCTTGTTTTTTTATTAAATACCGAAATGATTATTCAGCGGGAACTGCTTCACCGTCAGCGGGGGTCTGGGTTCCGTCTGTGGTTGCACCGTCTACAGGTGCAGATTCCTTAACAGGAGCGGTCTCTTCAATAGGTGCAGTCTCGGGAACTACTTCAGGCTCGGTCTTCTTCTTGGAACAACCGGCAAAAGCAGTAGTGAGCATCATGACTGCAAGCAGAGCAGCAATAGTTTTTTTCATTGATTTTTTCCTCCAATGTAAATTAATTTGGTGCTTAGCACCGTGTCGCGAATTGATAATAGCACTCAAATGCGTCGGCGTCAATAGATTGTGACCTATAATTAATAATTATTTAATATTTTCGTAATAATTATTAAAATATACGAAACAATTGGCTCATTTGTGTACATATTTTCTTTATAATACCTTGACGATCATTGGAAGAAAAGTGAAAAGAGTCGAACATAAAATTTTCAATATTTTCTCACGAGCAATCCGTTTTCTTGCTCGGGAAAAAGATGTGATTAAATTGATTAAATGCTTACTTACCCAAGGATTGCGCAAATTCAACGTATTTGCCAAGCTTCTCATCACATTTGGCACGGCTTTCACCGTTGACTAAAAGATAAACCTTAATCTTTGGCTCAGTTCCGGAGGGACGAATTATGAAGGAACTGTTGTCTTCAAGCTCAAAGTACAACACATTTGAGCCGGAAATCTCTGTTTTGTCCACATATCCCAAACCGGGTACGCTGATTTTCCCGCTCTCGTAATCACGCTGGCGAAGGACCTTGACACCGCATATCTCAGCAGGAGGTGCTTCCCTTAGACTGGCCATGAGTGCCTTCATTTTTTGAAGACCGTCAATTCCGGGCATAACGAGATTCAGAGTTTTCTCACCAAAAAAGCCGTATTTTTCATAAAGCAGCTCCATCGCAGCAACCAATGTTAAGCCCTGCTCGTGATAATAGGCAGCCATTTCAGCTATCATCATGGAAGCGGTAACAGCATCCTTGTCTCGAACATAGTCGCCCATCATGTAGCCGTAGCTCTCCTCATAGGCTAGAAGATACTCGTAGCTGCTGTCACGCTGAAATTCGGCGAGCTTTTCTGCCATAAACTTAAAGCCGGTGAAGGTATCAACAATGTGCACGCCGTTTTGAATGGCAACCTCTCTTGCCATCTCCGTGGTCACAATGGTTTTTATAGCTGCCGCATTTTGCGGCAAGGTACCTTTGCGCTTACGGGCGCTGATGATGTAGTCAAGAAGCAAAACACCCATTTGGTTGCCAGAAATTGAAATAAACTCTCCGCTTGCATCCCGAGCCATAACTCCAACTCGGTCGGAATCGGGGTCGGTTCCAATGATAAGGTCGCAGCTTTCTTTTTTTGCTATGTCAATTGCAAGGTAAAAGCCGGCGGGCTCCTCGGGGTTTGGGCTTTTGACGGTAGGGAAGGAGCCGTCAATGACCATTTGCTGAGGAACGGGGATGATGTGCTTTACTCCCAGACGGCGCAGGGCTTCGGGAACAAGCTTATAACCGCAGCCGTGAAAGGGTGTGTAAACGATTTTAAAGTTTTCGGCAACTCGGCTTACAACGCTGTTGTCAATAGACTGTGAAAGTACCTTTTCCAAAAAGTCCTCATCGGTTTTTGCTCCGATGGTTTCAATAAGACCTGCTGCAACTGCCTCGCCGTAATCCATTTTTCGAACAGCAGTGAATATGTCGGTCTCTGACATAACCTTTGCAATTGCCTCAGCGTGCGCTGGTGGAAGCTGCGCACCGTCAGACCAATAAACCTTGTAGCCGTTGTATTCACGGGGGTTATGGCTCGCTGTTATGTTTATTCCGGCGGTTGCTCCGAACTTCCTTATTGCGAAGCTAAGTTCCGGCGTTGGACGAAGAGCATCAAAAATGCGAACATGGATGCCGTTTGCAGCCATGACACACGCTGCGGTTTTGGCAAAACATTCACTGTTTTCCCGACAATCATAACAAATTATGATTCCGTTTTTCATTGCAGCTTCGCCCTCAGAACGAATTACGGACGCAAAGGCTTGTGTTGCGTGGCGTACAACATGCTTGTTCATGCGGCGGATGCCAAGACCCATGATACCCCGCAGTCCTGCTGTACCGAACTCAAGCTGCGCAAAAAAGCGGCTTTTAATTTCTTCCTCATCATTTTTAATGTCGTCAAGCTCTTTCCACTCACCTTCTGAAAGAGCCGGGCTGTCCAGCCAGTGCTGATATTCGTCCATGAAATTAGTCATCGGATACTCCCTCCATCAGTGCAAGCGCATCGGCAAGCAAGGACTCCGGCACGTATATGTCTGCTCCGCTTCCGCTCATTCCCAGAACTATCTTTCCTAACCCGCCGTTTTGCGGATATTGCTTAATTGCAGGTATTCCATATGCAGACAGCATATTTATAAGCATTTCATCCTCCATATCTACGGAGCTGCAATGCTTTAAAAAGGCAGGCTTTTCAGGCTCATTATCGGAGAGCAGGGGCCATTTCTTAATTGTGTCACCTAGAAAGGAGCGTCCCCAAGAGGCCTTCGTGCATGCATTGGGTAATCGAGAAACAAGCTTAGCACCGCAATCAGTGCAGTGAGTATTAGCATCGTTATATTCAGTTTTGCAGTTTGGACACCACATAACAAGTCCTCCTGTTATTTGTGATAGCGGCTCCCCTCATTTATCATAGTTGCGCGATAAATCTGCTCTGTGAGCATAACCCTTGCAAGATGATGAGGAAAGGTCATTTTTGACATGGACAAGCGCTCGTTTGACAGTTTTTTAATGGATTCATCAAGTCCAAAGGAGGAGCCGATAATAAAACACACTCGGCTTATACCCGAACCAGCACATTTTGAAAACAGCTCCGCTAATTCATCGCTTGAGCGCTGCTTACCTTCGATACACATGGCTATAATGTATGTGCCTGCTGGAATATGACGAATAATTTCAGCAGCTTCCTTTGAAAGCCCAGAATTTATTTCAGACTGAGACGGGGACTGCGGAAGCTTAACCTCAGCAAGCTCTATGTGCTCAAACTTACAAAACGGAGTCAGCCGTTTTTGGTATTCCTCAAAAGCGGCTATGTAATGCTTTTCCCTCATACGTCCAACGCAAATAAGTGTTACACCTAGCATAGACATTTTCCTTTGACATTAAGCTCAAAAATTTCTTTTTCCGGGGCAACGGCTATGCTTATATCTTGCTTAATATTTATGCCTTCACGGCTTAGAACATCGCAAACAGTGCCAAGTGCAAGAGCAGGCGTGTTGTTTTCTCGGCTTAAATGCCCCAGAATAAGCTGCTGCGCACCGCTCTTGACCAACTCGAAAGCCAGAGTACCGCAGCAATCGTTTGAAAGATGACCGCTGTCAGATAATATCCTGCGCTTAAGAGGGACTGGATAGGAACCTGTCCTGAGCATTTCAAGGTCGTGGTTTGCCTCGATTACTGCGGCATCAACACCTCGCATTGCCTCCAATACCTCATCTGTAACATGACCGCAGTCCGTGCAAAAGCCAAAAACTGTGTCGCCGGAGGATATCCTGTATCCAACGCTTTCCGGTGTGTCATGCGGAGTTCGAAAGGGGACTACGGAAAAACCGTTTATTGATTGCTCGCAGCCAATTTTAATCTCTGTTATAAAGTCTTCGACCCCCGCAACTGACCAACAAAGGTGGTTGGCAACGGTACGGGGGGCAAATACAGAAACCTCGTGGTGTTTGATAAAGGTTTTCATACCGGAAATATGATCTGTGTGCTCATGGGTTATAAGAATTCCGGACAGCTCGTCTGGGCTTTTTCCAAGCTGAGTGAGGGCGGCACAAATTCTTTTTGCGGATATTCCCGCATCTATTAGAATTGATGTATCGCCGTCACATAGCAGGGTACAGTTTCCGCCGGAACCGCTGGCTATGGTGTATACTTGCATAAAATTGTTCCTTATTGTTAAACTATTGCAGGTTCAGCTTTTGTTGGTTCATCAGGCTCGGTGATACAGGTGATGTCTGCACCTAAGCTGTTTAGCTTGCCGACCAAATCCTGATAGCCTCGTTCGATATATACAACGTCCTCCACAGTTGTTGTCCCTGTGGCACAAAGACCTGCTATAACAACTGCTGCTCCTGCACGGAGATCACAGGCAACAACAGGAGCACCGGTCAGTGACAAAACACCCTCAATAACTGCGGTTTTTCCGTCAACCTGAACCTCTGCACCCATTTTTTTCAGTTCTGATATATATTTGTAGCGATTGTCCCAAACACCTTCGGTTATAACGCTTGTGCCCTCTGCCAGACAAAGAACGGTACTGATTTGTGGCTGCATATCCGTTGGAAAACCGGGGTAGGGCTGAGTTTTAACATTAGCGCGGGTGAGCTTATTCAAACGGCGAACCACCACATAGTCGGCGTATTCGTCAATTTCAACACCCATTTCCCGAAGCTTTGCGCTGATGCAGTCAAGGTGCTTTGGAATAACATTTTTGATTGCTACCTCGCCGCCTGCTGCAGCAACGGCAGCCATATAAGTGCCTGCTTCAATTTGGTCGGGAATAATGGTGTAGCTTCCGCCGTGGAGCTTGTCCACGCCATAAACCTTTATGGTGTCAGTACCAGCACCGCGAACATCGGCTCCCATGGAGTTAAGAAAGTTCGCAAGGTCTACAATATGGGGCTCTCGTGCAGCGTTTTCGATTGTTGTTTTACCTTTAGCACGGGTTGCGGCAATCATAATATTCATGGTTGCACCAACGGAAACCTTGTCAAGATATATCTTGTTGCCAGTAAGGTAGCCCTCGGAGGTTTCGGCATAGACAAAGCCGCCGCGAACCTCAATCTCGGCACCAAGGGCAGTCATGCCCTTAATGTGCTGGTCAATAGGACGAACTCCAAAATTGCAGCCTCCGGGCATGGTGGTTTTGGCAGAACCAAACCTACCCAGCATTGCACCGATAAGGTAGTAGGAGGCGCGAATTTTACGCATTAGATCATAGGGCGCACCCTCTTTGCATACGTTTGTGCAATCGATTTCCACTGTGGTTTTGTTTATTGTGCGAACCTTTGCACCCATCTCACTGAGAATGGTGAGCAGCATATCGGTATCGCTGATTTGAGGAATGTTTTCAATTCTGCATATACCGTCAACCATGAGTGCAGCAGGAATGATGGCAACAGCGGCATTTTTTGCACCGCTTATTTCTACCTCTCCATATAGCGGTTTTCCGCCGTTAATAACATATTTATCCAAAGTAAAACACCTTCCCGTTACGAGAAAATATAGAAACGTTTTTATGTATTGTATGATACCCGAACGAAGCTATTATAGCCGTTCGGTTTTCGGCATAATTATCCCAAAAGGATAAAGCTAGTAAATTATAACACAACGATAACAAAAATACAACAAAAAATAGCGGAGGATAGACCTACTCCAATTTTTCCGGTTTTCCTGTGCGTCCATCAAGAAAATATTTTCCAGAATCAGTCTGTATGCACCACATAGGCTTTAGACTGCTGCTGCCGGATACAACTGCGCTAGAAAAATATCCCAAATCTACGCTCTTTATTTCACTGCATACCTCGCCTGTATCGCGGATATGTTGGAGAAAGTTCATAAGTATGGTAGCGGCGTCTTGGTATGTGTCCGATGTCTGCACAGTGGTTTCCACATCAAGAGGACGTGTACCATAAATTAGAAGAAGTCTGTTGCCGGAAAAATCAAAACGGATTTCGGCGTTATATATTTGAGTGCCCTTCCAAGCGCATTGCATTATAACGGATGTGTTACCGCTGGAGGAAAATATTTCTACAGGTTTGCTGCTATATTTTATGCCGAGCTTTTTTAAAGCGGCTTCGCACGTGTTAATCGGATTGCTTCCCATAAGCATTATATCCGATTCTAACAGTATTTCAAACGCACCTGTTCCGCGAAATATCGCCTGACCGTCAACACCCTTATAAAAGATGATGTTTCCGCCCTTATCAATTATTTCGCAGTTGCCTATAAGCTTTGAGACAAGTTGCCTTTCGTTCTCCAAGTCTCGGGACAGGGAAATGCTGCTTAGCATTTTTTCCGGTAAAACAGTGTCCTCTGACATGGTAATACCGTTAGTATTCAGAACATTTCGTAATGCTGCATTGCGATAATCCCGTGCAATGCTTTCATCCCTTGCATTCGTGATTACTATTGTGAGCAAAAAAATATTAACAATAGCAAGCAGCAAAATTATGAAGCTTTTTATTTTAGATTTGTCCATTTTTCTCTCCAATTACCTAATTGGTTTTCCATGAACATGTAACTGTACTGATACTGTCATTGTACATTAAAATCGGCTCGCCGCCATCCTGCTTTGCAATTGCAGTGACCATTTTTTCCGGCATTGGATATAGGTATTCTCCGGTGTAAGAATACTGACGAAACTGCATTTCCACTCTAACAATTGAACCGCCGCTTATTTGAACACTGACTGCATAAGCGCTGTCGGGTAAGCTCACCGGAATTCCCGCCACACTATAGCTGAAATTTAAGATACAAGAATTAGGTGAGCTTAGACCGGAAATATCCGCAAGGTCTAAGCTTCCTTCACCGGACACAACACCAACGGTGCTTTGTACTATACTAAATGCAGCACTGATGCAGTCATCGATTGTAAGCTCGTTTCTCTTTATGGGGATTTCTAAACCGCTGACTCCCACAACGCTGAAAACGACTTTACCGGACGCGTCAATTCTTAAGCTCTTGCTGCCGTCAACATAAACCTTTGACTTGCCGTCTTCAGGTAATTCTGAAGTGGTGCGGCTGTTCATGTTGAATATCTCCAGAAGAGCGGTTCCCGACTGAAAGTCCTTCAGAGGGTTTGAAGCGCTGACAGCACGAATTTGACTGTTCTCCTCAGAGAAAATAAAGTATGGGTCAAGCTTTTCATACTCTTCGCCCATTTCAAAAGCAAAATGCGAATTGCCTATAGGTAATTCTGAAATTGCGCTTGATAAGGCGGAGAAGCTCAAAGCCGTTGCACAGCGATAAAAGTAATTATCAGCTTCGTTTATGAAATACAAGTAGAGAGAATCATTCTCACTGCCGCCAAGGAAAATTCTTCTTGAAGTGTATGAGGAAAAGTCGGCATTGACCTCTGTACCCAGAAAGGTGGCAATTGCAGAAAGCGGCTGTGCATACAAATAGTCAAAAAAAACACCGGTTTTCTTCAATGAATTATGCCACTCGTTTTCTGTTATTTTGACAGCCTCATCAGAAGAACCTAAAGCTTCACCTAATTCAGAAGAAAACTGGGAAAAAAGCTTTGTTTTATTTGTGTTGTCGTATTTTGAGGCGTAGTGTGACCCGTCTTCTGTGGTGATGAGTATATACATGGGCTCGGCTGCGTTTGCAAGAGAGTCATTTTTAACATAAGTTCCTGTGCTGCTGCCTGTCTCAGCTCCGAAAATGGCGCTTAGGCGTCCAAAGACGGAGCCGGGCTCAAACACTACAGCTTTGAACATAAGAAAAACAGCAGACACAAGCAGCAAGCATATCAGAACGTTTTTTCCTTTATCAATAAGTTTTTTGGAGGGAAATTTACTTTTCATTTGCACCCTCCACCGGTAAGGAAATCGTAATTATAGTGCCTTTTCCCAAACGGCTGGAAAGGGAAATCTTCCCGTTATGCCTTGCTACTATTTCGCTGGCAATTGACAGACCCAATCCGGTTCCGCCGGACTCGCGGCTGCGAGCTTTATCAACGCGATAAAAACGGTCAAATACCTTCGGAACATCCTCCTCGGGTATTCCTATGCCGTTGTCCCTTACGCTTACCCATACTGCATCGTCTTTCCTGCCAGCGCTTATGGTTATTGTGCCGCCGTCACGGGTGTATTTGATGGCGTTTGAAACCATGTTAATCAAGACCTGTTCTATACGTGCAGGGTCTCCGGTGATTTCGGGCAAGTCGGTTTTCAAATTCATCGTGAAGCGGTGGTGACGCTTTTGGGCCTCAAGCTGCATGGCGTTAAATACATCGGTAATGGATTTCAAAATTGAAAACCTTCTGAAGCTGAACTCTATGCTGCCGGCATCGAAGCGGGAAAGCGTTAGAAGGTCCTGCACAATCTTAGTCATGCGGTCACTTTCGTTCACAATAACACTGAGAAATTCCGCCTGTGTTTCATTAGACATACCGTGACTGTCCTGAAGAGTTTCAGCGTAGCTGCGTATGCTGGTAATCGGGGTGCGAAGCTCATGGGATACGTTTGCCACAAACTCTCGCCGCATAGCTTCTGATTTTTTTAAGTCGTCAAGAGTTTTCTCAAGCTGACTTGCCATGCCGTTGAAGGTGCGCGTCAATACACCTATCTCGTCCTGAGCATCAGAGGAAAGCTTTTGTGAAAAGTTTCCGGCGGCAACGCGCTCTGCTGCTTTTGTAAGACTCTGTATAGGTGTTACCATAGTTTTTGCAAGCAATAGGCTAAGCAGAACGGAAATAAGCAGACCTACAAGCAGAGCCTCGGATATGATTTGCAAGATAGATTGCGTAAGGCTTTGAACATCGCTTTTGTTGTCTTTGATGTAAACTATGTATTTTGCCGTTTTGCCTGAAAAGGGCAGGGCAACGTCCATATATGACGCACTGTGGTTGCTCATATAGCCTTCACTGCCGTTAATGGCAGTTACAATATTAGTAGTGATTGAAAGATTATCCATTTCAGGGGCTGAGCCTAACAAAACAGCACCGGTTTCTCCATTGAGAATATAGTAATTTCGACTGCTTGAGTCTATACCAAGCTGTCCTGAATAGGTTTTTAAAACGTCAGCCATACGGGAGGGCGCATTTGTGCCGTCTGCTGCTGAATACAGCAGCACTGCAAGCTCGGGAGTTTCAAAAACAGTTTTCATTTGCTGATAAAAATCCTCAAGATAAAAAGCCCGAATTTCGTTTACAAGAAAAGCACCGACAACTGCCATAAGTGACATTATCAGCACCAGCATTATTAAAACAAGCTTTGTATACAGGCTTTTGTTCATGAAAACCTCCGGCATGCGGCAGGACTCAACCGCATGATTTAATAAAAATTGTTTTATTCTTCGCTGAAATAATAGCCAACTCCGCGCTTAGTCATAACATAAACCGGCTCTGCTGGATTATCCTCAAGCTTTTCACGCAGACGGCGCACGGCAACATCAACTGCCCGCAGGTCACCGAAATAATCATATTGCCAAACCTCACTCATCAGCTCTTTGCGTGAAATTACCTTACCGGGATGAGACGCTAGAAATTTAATAAGTTCGTATTCCCGCTGCGTAAGCTCAAGACCCTTGCCGCTTTTAAATACGGAGTGCCGTTCAAAGTCAATGACTATATCTTTGAAACGTATTACCTCACCCGAGTCATCGGCAGGCGGTGCTTCTGTGGTTGCTACTCTGCGCATATTCGTGTTTACTCTTGCAAGCAGCTCACGGACTGAAAATGGCTTTGTTATGTAATCGTCTGCTCCTAGCTCGAGACCGAAAACCTTATCGGTTTCCTCCTCGCGCGCGGTTATCATTATAATTGGAATGTTGCTGCCCTCGCTGCGGAGAGTGCGGCAAACCTCGAAGCCGTCGATGTATGGGAGCATTACATCAAGAAGAATTAAGTCAGGATTGTTATCTCTTGCAAGCTTTAGCGCTTCCTTGCCGTCATAGGCACAGATGGTTTTGTATTCTGATTTTTCAAGATTAAACTTGAGAATGTCTACAATAGATTTTTCGTCATCAACAATTAGAACGGTTCTCTGCATATTTTACCGATCCTTTCATGCTAGATTTATATTTAGATGCTTATGATATTTTTTGCTTTTAAAACTGCAATAACTGTTTTTGCATCTGTGAGCTCATTGGACATAACAAGGCGAACAAGCTCATCAATATGCACCTTTTCCACATCAAGAAATTCATTTTCATCCGGATGGGAGTTGCCGAAGTGAAGTCCCCTAGCTAAATAGATGTAAAGAGTTTCTCTGCAAAAGCCGGGGGAAGGATAGATTTTCCCCAAATCTATATATTCGTCGGCATATATGCCTGTTTCCTCCGACAGCTCACGAACTGCACACTCCAGCGGAGCTTCGTTTATCTCCAGCTTTCCCGCAGGAACCTCTAAAAGGTGCTCGCCCATTGGATAGCGGTATTGACGTACACAGTATACGTAGTCCTCATCATCAATCGGTATGATTGTTACACCTCCGGGATGCTCAACGACCTCCCGCAGGGTGTGCTCGCCGTTTTGAAGCACTACCATGTCTAGCTTTGTACTGGTGATAAGACCTTTGTAGCTGTTAAAATTCCTCACCAGAGTTTCGGTATAATCCATGTTTTCCTCCATTGCTTATTATTAAGCTTAATTTGCTTTACGAAAAGACTAAAAAAGTTGGAGTTCCGTAAAACAAATTGAGTCAGCAATATTTCAGTATGCATAAGACGGTTATACCATTTACAGGCTGCTTATGCGAAATATTGTCAGTAAATTCCAGCTTGATGCATACAAAGCAATTATAACATATGCGCTCCGATATTTCCAGTTATTTTAACTGGAGCATTCTGCTTGCAGGTAGTACAATATCATTACAGCGCAAATTGAGAGAGAGTAAAAATAAATTAATGGAGGCGGAAATGATTATTCATATTACAACCCCGGAACTGCTTGTCATTGAACTGGAAGAATGCGATGAACGGTGTGAAGAAGCAGCAAGGCAGGGGGTAATAAATGTTCTGAGCGACAGCGCTATGGAACCGTGGAGCTCGGTAGAGATTGAAATGTTTTCATTTGGTGTAAGATGCCTTGTGTTTGCTGTTCCCATAAAGCTTTACATACCTGAAATTATGACACGCTTTTTGAATGCGTAGGCTTATAATAAGGGATGCGTTTCGGCACTTGACATATGTGGTATAATATCCCAAGGATATTATACAGATTCAATTGCATATACCA
>CAZAIU010000024.1:35449-37049 GCA_964485265.1 uncultured Oscillospiraceae bacterium
CCAAGGATATTATAAAAAAACTCAAAATATATATATCGCTGCACCGCTTTAAATACAAGATATATATTTTCTGAGAAGTGCCACTGAAAGGAGGGCTGTGTATGTCCCCTAAAGCAACAGGAGTTAAGCAAGCTGCGCAAAACCGCAAGGCGTTTCATGACTATTTTGTACTAGAACGTTTTGAAGCGGGAATTGAGCTTTTCGGCACCGAGGTCAAGTCAATTCGTGCAGGTACGCTTAATCTCAAGGACTCCTATTGTACTATAAAGGACGGAGAGCTGTTTGTGCGCTCTATGCATATAAGCCCTTACGAGAAGGGCAACATTTTCAACCGAGACCCAATGCGGCCTCGCAGATTACTCATGCATAAGCGGGAAATAAACAAGCTTTCCGCAAGAGTCCAGCAGGAGGGTCTCACCCTTATCCCGCTTTCAGTATATTTTAAGGACAGCCGCGTGAAACTTGAGCTTGGTCTTTGTCAAGGCAAAAAACTGTATGATAAACGGCAGACAGAAGCAAAGCGCGGGGCAGACCGTGAAATAGAGCGCACCATGAAGGAAAGAAGATAAATTACCGAAAGGATAAATACAAATGTCAAACCCTATTGTCACAATTGAAATGGAAAACGGCGATATAATGAAAGCAGAGCTTTATCCCGACATCGCGCCCAACACTGTTAACAACTTTATTTCTCTTATCAAAAAGGGATTTTACAACGGAGTAATATTTCACCGTGTAATTTCCGGATTTATGCTGCAAGGCGGTGACCCCGACGGCACAGGAATGGGCGGTCCCGGCTACTCCATCAAAGGCGAGTTTACAGGCAATGGCTTCAAAAATGATCTCAAGCATGAGCCGGGAGTGCTTTCTATGGCTCGCACAATGATGCCAAATTCAGGAGGAAGCCAGTTCTTCGTAATGCACAAATCCGCATCACACCTTAACGGTCAGTATGCCGGTTTCGGCAAGATAATTGAAGGTATGGATGTTGTAAACAAGATTGCAGAGGTTGATTGCGATGCAAGCGACAGACCCCTAAAAACACAGCGCATGAAGAACGTAACAGTAGAAACCTTCGGTGTGGATTACCCTGAACCGGTTAAGTGCTAGGGAACTTTTTGCTGAATTATTCGTCAAATTAAACGGACAGATTGAAGTCCTTTCTTAAAATGCCAAGACATCTTGAAAAACAGGGTGTCTTGGCGGTACAAAAGCCAACACAAACCTCATATGGGGATGTACCGGTTTCGACGGGGGTGTGGAGGCAGGAGTAGCGGGCGGATGCGCCTACCATCCATAAAATGGGCATCTTATAAATTAAAGAACAACGATTCTTTTGAACTCGTAGCCGCTTAAGGCTACCGTCCTCCCCGAAAGTGCTGCGGTTCGGGAGCAGGGCGTCGATTAGCAGCGTCCGTGAGTGCGCAAAGCTTTGAGCGCACCATGCATAATGAAGCTACCTGACCTTAAGGCGTGACGGCTTGCCTTTAGTGACGGAAACAGGTGATTTGGTTCACTGCAATAACCGTCTGCGCCCGGAGAAGTTCCTGTTAAAGTGCTTTCGGACGGGGGTTCAACTCCCCCCATCTCCACCAAAAAA
>CAZAIU010000025.1:0-18303 GCA_964485265.1 uncultured Oscillospiraceae bacterium
GCAAGCCTGTAACCGCCAACGATTTTGTTTATAGCTGGCAGCGTCTTGCAAATCCCAAAACCGCTGCTGCTTACAACTACATGATCGACATGGTCAAGGGCTACAGTGAAGTTGCAAACGGCGTTCCCACCGGCGAGAAGACAACAAATGATGCAGGTGAAGAAGTTGACGTTCTTGAATTTGCCGATCCTTCTACACTTGGAGTTTCCGCTCCCGATGATAAAACCTTTGTAGTTACCCTTTCATATGACTGCCCCTATTTCTCAGAAGTTTGTGCATTCCCCGCTACCTTCCCTGTGCGTCAGGACATCATTGAGTCTGTCGGCGACCAGTGGACATTTGACCCCGCAACATACATCGGAAACGGTCCTTATGTTATGAGCGAGTGGGTACACAACTCCTACATCAAGGGCGTTCAGAATACAAACTATTACAACGTTGAAGCGCTTGGCCCCGACTCCATTACATTCCAGCTCATGGATGATGCAAACGCCATGTATTCCGCATTCAAGAGCAACACCCTTCAGTTCATAGAAGAAGTTCCCACCGATGAGGTTCAGGGTCTTCTTGCCAGCGGTGATTTGAACATCGTTGACTACATCGGCACATACTATGCATGCTTCCAGGTTGAGAATCCTCCCTTCGATGATGCACGCGTTCGCGAAGCATTCTCCCTTGCAATTGACCGTAACTACATTGTAGAAAAGGTTAAGCAGACCGGTGAAGTACCCGCAACCGGATTTGTTCCCTCAGGCATCAACGATGCAGCAGGCCCCTCCAGCGATGACTTCCGTACCGTCGGCGGTGACTATTACTCTGTAGCTGCTGATGATTACGAAGCAAACTGTGAAAAGGCTCGCGCACTCCTTGCAGAGGCAGGCTTCCCCAACGGTGAAGGCTTCCCCGCAGTTGAGTACCTTTACAACACAAACGATGACCACAAGGCTATCGGCGAAGCTCTCCAGCAGATGTGGAAAACCGTTCTTAACGTTGATGTTACCCTTAACAACCAAGAATGGGCAGTATTCCTCCAGACTCGTCAGGACGGTAACTATCAGATCGCACGTAATGGTTGGATTGCCGACTACAACGATCCCTGCTCTTTCCTTGACATGTGGTATACCGACAACGGCAACAATGACGCTCAGTACTCAAGACCTGAGTATGACGCAGCTATTGATGCAGCAAAGGCAACCTCTGATCCCGCTGAGCGTATGAAGCAGTTCCACATTGCTGAAGACCTCATTATCGGAGAGGACAACGCCCTTGCTCCCATCTACTTCTATACACAGCGTTACATGCTTGCAGACGACGTTCAGGGTATGTACTACACACCCCTTGGATATTTCTACTTCATGTACTGCACAAAGACCGCTGACTAATTTCAGTGATTTTATTAAGAAGCCGTCCATTATGGGCGGCTTCTTTTTACGTTTTATAAGGTTGTAAAAATTTCTGTCCAAAGAGTGAAATATGTTGTATAATGCTAAAGCGTAAATTATTAAACTCAATACTTAGAAATACTTATAATTGACCGGAGACATTATGAATACCAGAAAATATGGGATAGACCTACTAAAAAGCGTTTCTATGCTGATGATTGTAACACTGCACATATTGGGAGCCGGAGGACTGCTAAATGCCGTTCAGGTTGGAAGCGCCGGCTACTATTGCGTGTGGCTGCTTGAGACTATTTGCATGTGCTCTGTAAACTGCTTCGGGCTTATCAGCGGATATGTGCTGTCAAAGGGAAGACATCGCTATTCACGTCTGTTTTCCTTATGGGTAAGAGTTGTTCTTGAGTGTCTATTCGTTACAGCCGCTTTTGCGCTTCTGCTGCCGGACACAGTCACACGGGAAATCTGGATAAAAGCTGTTTTTCCTGTATATCACAATGTATACTGGTATTTCACCGCATATTTTGCTCTTTTCTTTTTTATTCCGTACATAAACAAGGCGATTTCAGCCTCAGGCAAAAGAGAACTTCTTGTCCTTTCCGGGAGTATAATTTTTCTGTTTTCAGTGCTGGGAAATATCTCACCGCTTGATATTTTTTATACGCATGGTGGATACTGCTTCTTATGGCTTATGTGCTTGTATGTGTTGGGAGCGTGCTTTAGGGCGCTGAACATTGAGGAAAGCTTTAATAAATACTGGCTGCTGCTTATCTTTGCCGGATGCATACTGGCTGCTTGGGCAGGAAAACTGATTTTCAGCTATGATAGAATAATCGGATATACCTCACCGTTTATCATAGCAGCCTCCTTAGCTTTGCTGATGTTTTTCAGACGGCTGGAATTCAAAACTCAGCAATCCCATAGATTTATTTCAATGCTTTCACGGACATCTTTCGGCGTTTATATTATTCACACCAATCCCTTGGTTTGGACGTATATACTGACAGGGCGCTTTGTGTTTTCACTTAATTGTAGCTTGCCGATAACATTTCTTATTATTGCTGCTGGTGCAGTTGCTATATACTCAGTGTGTACTGTGGCAGATTGGCTGGTTGAAAAACTTCTGAAGCTTGTGCATTTTGAAATTACTGAGCAAAAATTCGATATTTTAAGCGAGAAAATAACCGGAGCACGACAAAAGACACAAAATACCATTGGAAAATAAATAAGGTTAGGGACATTTTGCGAGTTGTAAAAACAGAAAAAATCTGTTATATTGATTTTTAACGCAAAGCATGCGTTAATACATTAAAGTATAATAATACTTAAAGGAGAAATCAAAATGAAAAAGCCGTTTGTATCGCTTGAACAGCTAAAAGAGTTTTCCAAAGATTTTCCCACGCCCTACCATATTTATGACGAAAAGGGAATACGTGAAAACGCACGAAAGCTTTACAAGGCCTTTTCATGGAACGAAGGTTTTAAAGAATACTTCGCCGTTAAGGCCACTCCCAACCCGGCAATTATGCAAATTCTCCACGAGGAAGGGTGCGGAATGGACTGCTCATCTCTCACAGAGCTAATGCTGTGTGAACGCTGCGGTATAGCAGGGGAGAGCATTATGTTTTCCTCAAACGAAACACCTACAGAAGATTTTGTCCTTGCCGACAAGCTTGGTGCTATTATTAACCTTGACGATATCACCCACATTGACTTTTTGGAAAAAACCATTGGTCACATTCCTCAGAAGGTATGCTGCCGCTATAATCCCGGCGGAAACTTCGAAATTTCCAACACCATTATGGACACTCCGGGTGATTCAAAATACGGTCTTACTAAGCCACAGATGTTTCAGGCATACAGGCTCCTAAAGGAGAAGGGTGTCAAGGAATTCGGCATACACGCTTTTCTTGCCAGCAACACTGTCACAAATGACTATTATCCCACCTTGGCAGCGGTTCTTTTCCGTTTGGCGGTTGAGCTTAAGAACGAGCTTGACGTGCATATAAGCTTTATAAACCTCTCCGGCGGAATAGGAATACCTTACCGTGAGGATCAGCAGCCTGCCGACATTATGGCAATCGGCGAGCGTGTCCAAAAAGTGTATAACCAGATTCTCGTTCCCGCCGGAATGGGCGATGTTGCTCTATATACCGAGCTTGGTCGCTTTATGTTGGCTCCTTACGGTTGTCTTGTAACAACGGCAATCCATCAAAAGCATATTCACAAGGACTATGTTGGTCTTGACGCATGCGCCTGCAACCTTATGCGCCCCGCTATGTACGGCGCTTACCATTACATTACTGTTATGGGTAAGGAAAACGCACCTGCGGATCACCTCTACGATATTGTCGGCGGTCTTTGTGAAAACAACGACAAATTTGCAATTGACCGTTGGCTCCCGCGCATTGATAACGGTGATTTCATAGTTATACATGATACCGGCGCTCATGGACACTCAATGGGCTACAACTACAACGGCAAGCTTCGCAGTGCCGAGCTGCTGTATACCGAAAGCGGCGAGGCTAAGCTGATTCGCCGAGCCGAAACACCTGATGATTACTTTGCAACACTCAATTTCTAGCATTGCTTCAGAGCTTTAGGTTGCTTTACAGCCGTTGTTGCCGAAACCTCAAATGCGGTTTTTGTAATTTCAACTCCATCAACGATTTTTATGTAATCTCGGCTTTGAATTCTCCCCTCAAGCTCAACGACATCGCCTACCTCCCATAGAGAGCAATCCAGCGCATTTTGTCCCCAGCATATGCAGGGAAGGTAGTCGGAATGTCCATAAGACCGGTTGACGGCGATAAGCAAATCGCAAATATCCCGTCCTAACGGCGTTGTTCGCAGATTAGGTTTTTTGCATATTGTTCCACACAAGAAGATGTCGTTTTGCGGTTCATCGTCGCAAAGCTCCAGCTCTTGAGCGTACACAAATATTATAAGTCTGTTTCCAACTCCGCTCTTATTGTTATAGGAGCGGAGTTCACCTTTGACTTTCAGCATACCCCTTTCTTGCAATTCTACAGCGGACAGAAGTAACTGATCACACACAATATTGATTCTATCTTCAATTCCGGACAGTCTCGGAACCGCTAAATTGAATGTGTAAAAACTTCTGTCCCCGCCTGAATGAGAAAACTTAGGCTTGCCCTCAAGGTTTCCGCATAGTGTAACACTGTTTACTGTAAATCGGTTCTGCATATTTACCTCCATTATCATTTTGTTTTTAGCTAGTCCAATAAGCGTGGAACAGCGAGCTTGCATTCTTGCTCACAAAAACATATTCAGGCAGTGTTAATGATATGCTTCGCAATTTTTACTGCAAATCAGTAATACATTATTGATTTAGCTAGGTGAAATGTAGAAAAAAATGCATTTTTTTCTTGTAAAAATTTCAAAAAAGTTGAAATGGAAGAAAGTTGTTTGCTTTTTTACCTTGACTCATTTGTTAAAATGATATAAAATTGCAAAGATATTATTTGCGACAGGATTCGACAAAAATTCATTACCTTCTAATTTTTATTCAATCCTGAGCAAATTTTGTTTAGCAAAAAAAAACAGGAAGTGAAGATATGGCAAAATACACCTTAAAAAGGTTAGGCATGGCGATAATTACCCTGCTTCTGGTCGCCTGCATAACCTTTTTATTGATGAACAGCATCCCCGGTTCCCCTTGGTTAAGTGAAAAAGCGCCCTCACAGGCAACCATTGATGCCTTGAACGAAAAGTATGGTCTTGACCAACCAAAAATTGTTCAGTTGGGAAAATACTTTGAAAACCTTCTTAAAGGAGACCTGGGCGTTTCTCTAAAAATGCAAAAGAACCGTCCGGTTCTCGATATTATTAAGGAAATGTTCCCCGTATCGGCAAAAATCGGCGTATTTGCGCTGCTATGGGCAATCATAGTTGGCGTGCCCTTAGGCTGCATAGCCGCTTACAAACGAAATACATGGGTAGACAGCCTGTTGCGCATAATATGTACAATCGGCATTTCAATGCCGAGCTTTGTTGTGGCATCGTTGCTGCTAACGGGCTTAGGCGGAAGCGATACATCATTGTTCCCAACGATTTTTAAAGCTTCATTGGGAGCTAAAGCTTATGTATTGCCATGCTTTGCTTTGGGTCTTTATCCAATGTGCTACATTTCAAGGCAGGCACGTTCTTCGATGCTTGATTCTTTAGGTCAAGACTACATCAAGACCGCCCGCGCAAAGGGACTTAAAAATTCTGTAGTTATATTTAAGCATGCACTGCGCAATGCTCTTATTCCCGTAATAACATACCTAGGACCTCAAATCGCGTTTACACTTTGCGGTGGATTTGTAGTTGAAACCGTATTCTCTGTTCCGGGCTTGGGTCGTTATTTTGTTTTGAGCATCCAAAACCGCGACTACCCGGTGATTATGGGTACTACCATCTTCCTTGCGGCATTCATCATATTTATGAATTTCCTTGCCGATGTACTTTACAAGGTTGTTGACCCACGAATCAAACTTGAGAAGGGGGGCAACTAGTCATGTCAGACAATATCAAAAAAGTCAAATTCGGCTCAATGCAGCCTGACATAGAAAACCTTCTTAATTTAAAGCCGGAGGATTTTGCTTCGGCAAGTGATGAGCAGAAGGAAGGCTTTATCCCCGACAGGGAAAGCACCTCCTACTGGAAGGATGCTTGGCGGAGAATGAAGCAAAACAGGGTGGCCATGGTTGCCTTAGGTGTACTGATTTTTCTTATCCTATTTGCATTTGTCGGTCCTATGCTCGTGCCCTATGGTTATGATGAATTTAACCATGGTGCAGAAAACCTTTATCCGTGGCACTACTCTCTTGAAGATCAAATTTTGATGGAAAGCATTTCCGGCAGCACCGAAGAACGCCTTGAGGCTGCTCTTGCAGCAGCAGAAAAAGAAAAGGGCAGCGAATTATCTTCAATTGAAATCGCTAAGATAAAGGCAACTGTAAGTGTTAACGGTTTGGATGTAGACGAATTTAAAAAGGAAAACGGAATTCGCTATAAGGCCTTTGGATATTCAAAAGCCGAGCTTGAACGCAAGGCTGCCGGCGAAAAGGTTTTCCCCCATGTTTTCGGTACCGACCGAAATGGCCGCGACATCATGGTTCGTCTAATGATAGGAACCCGAGTTTCCATGCTAATCGGTATATGCGCCGCACTTCTTGTTTTGCTTATAGGTGCAACCTACGGCTCTATTTCCGGCTTTTTTGGCGGTAAGGTAGATGCCGTAATGATGAGAATTGTTGAGCTTATCTACTCTGTGCCGGAAATTCTCGTTGTTCTGCTTTTGTCCACAGCGTTGAAACCCGTTTTGGTCAACTTCCAAAACAGCGGCAGCGGGTTCTTCCAAAATCTGGTTGGCGTAATGGGTCCCAACCTTATTTCGATGTTTATCGCCTTCGGACTTCTTTATTGGGTCACTATGGCAAGAATTATCCGCGGTCAGATACTCCAGCTAAAGGAGCAGGAGTATGTTACGGCAGTGCGTGCACTGGGTGCAAAATCGGGACGTATAATTAAGCATCACTTGCTGCCAAACTGCATAGGACAAATAGTTGTCACTACATGCCTGCAAATTCCGTCAGCTATTTTCCTTGAATCCTTTATGTCGTTTTTGGGTGTTGGTGTATCCACGCCCATGACAAGCCTTGGCTCAATGGCTTCTGATGCACTTAAGGGCGTTGAAACCTATGGATACAGACTTGTTATCCCCGCACTGTTTTTAAGTGTGATGATTTTGGCATTTAACCTCTTTGGCGATGGGCTGCGCGACGCGCTTGACCCGAGACTTAAAAAATAAGAAAGGAGGGGACTGAATTTTGAATAGCAATACAAATATCAGCACCGCCTCATCTAAAAATATAAAAAATAAAAAACTGCTTGAGGTCAAGGACCTTAAAGTCTCCTTCTTTACTCCCGCAGGCGAAGTAAAGGCAGTCGGAGGCATAAGCTACGACTTAAATTACGGCGAGGTAATGGGAATTGTCGGTGAATCCGGTTCCGGAAAAAGTGTTGAAGCATACTCCATTATGGGCTTGCTTCAATCTCCCGGCAAAGTAATCGGAGGCTCAATAACCTTCGAGGGCGAGGATGTCCTTGCCAAAAGCAAGGATGAAATGATTGATTTCCGTGGGAATAAGGTTTCAATGATTTTCCAAAACCCCATGACCTCTCTCAATCCCGTTTATACGGTTGGTAACCAGCTTGTGGAGGCGCTTCGTGCCCACAACAAGGATATTTCCGTTGCAGAAGCAAAAAAGCGTGCAATGGAAATGCTTGAAATGGTCGGCATAAACAATGTTGAAAAGCGCATGAAGCAATATCCCCATGAATTTTCCGGCGGTATGCGCCAGCGTGTTATGATAGCAATGGGTCTTATTTGTCACCCACAGCTGCTCATAGCCGACGAGCCTACAACTGCTCTTGATGTTACCATTCAGGCACAGATTTTGGAGCTTATGAAGGAGCTTCAGAAGAAAACACACATGGGCATTATTTTCATAACTCACAATCTGGGCGTGGTTGCAGAAATCTGCGACAAGGTATCTGTTATGTATGCCGGACGCATAGTTGAGCAGGGAAGCGTAAAGGATATTTTTTATAATCCCTCTCATCCATACACCGTAGGTCTTTTGCGCTCCATGCCCCGTGTTGACGCACAGGAATACGAACGTTTAATTCCTATAGAGGGTACCCCCGTTGACATGCTTAATCCTCCCGATGGCTGCCCGTTTGCGCCTCGTTGTGAGCATTGCATGCAGATATGCCTTAAAAAGATGCCTCCGTATGTAGATATGGGTGATGGTCACTGCAGCGCCTGTTGGCTTAGAGTGCAGGATCAAATGAATAGCAAGGAGGCCGAATAGAATGGATGAGAAGGTACTTCTTGAAATAAAGAACCTTAAAAAATATTTCCCTGTAAGCGGTGTTAAGGGACCCGGCGTACAAGCAGTTGAAAATGTATCCTTTGCGATAAAAAAGGGAGAAACCCTCGGTCTTGTCGGTGAATCCGGTTGCGGCAAAACAACCTTAGGACGTACAATCCTACGCTTGTATGAGCCTACCTCCGGTAAAATCATCTATGACGGCAAAACCATTTTCAGCAGCGGCGGCGAAAAGGTGCCCATGCTTGATACAAAAACAGGTAAGCCTGTTCTTAACAAGGACGGCAAGCCCGTAATGACAATATCCAAAAAGGTTGCAGCAGATATGCTGCCTTACCGCAGAAAAATGCAGATTATCTTCCAAGATCCGTCTGCATCCCTTGACCCTCGCATGACAGTTGGCGAAATAATCGGAGAAGCTATTGATATCCACAAGCTTGCAAAAAGCAAGGCCGAGCGCACAGATATGATAAAGACTCTTCTTTCGCAGGTTGGTCTTAATACCGAGCACGCAAACCGTTTTCCCCACGAATTCTCCGGCGGTCAACAGCAGCGTGTAGGCATTGCCCGTGCACTTGCTGTTAAGCCCGAATTTATCGTTTGCGATGAGCCTATTTCAGCACTGGATGTTTCCATCCAGTCTCAGATAGTTAATATGCTTGAGGATATGCAAAACGATTTGGGGCTGACCTATCTGTTTATTGCACACGACCTGTCCGTTGTGCGCCACATCTCAAACCGTATTGGCGTTATGTATCTTGGAAGTATGGTTGAGCTTGGCGAAAGCTATGAGCTTAACCGTCATCCGCTCCACCCCTACACGAAAACACTGCTTTCCGCAGTGCCTGTACCTGATCCCGATATCAGCAGGTCAAGAGAGCGCATTGTGCTTCAAGGTGACATTCCCAGTCCCATGAATCCGCCCACAGGCTGCCGTTTCCACACCCGCTGTCCCTACGCCAAGCCAGAGTGCAAGGAAAGGGTGCCCGAATTCAAAGAGTACGATAAGGGTCACTGGGCAGCATGTCATTTACTCTAACCAAATAACGTTAGCTGTTAAATTTAATATGCTAATGATAAATAGCGGTCCGTCAGCAAATTCTGCTGTCAGACCGCTGTTTTTTTACAAACAGTTAAAAAGGTACGCTTCTTTTTTTCATGCTTACCTATTTGTCTGCAATTTAGCTTTTGTCTTGCTTTGTACCAAATATTGCGTATTGACCAAAAATATTTATTCGCTGTATCAAAATATGGCGTAATTGTAAAATGGCACAAAACCTGTTGACACAGCTGAAAACCCATGGTATTATGTCTTGAAATTTAAAGCAGACAGGAGGTCAGATCCGTGAATTACCTTATTCGCAATGCCAACGTTTTTCTTGATAACGGTTTTGTTAAGGCTGACTTATTTATAAAAGACGGTATCATTTCCGATATTTCTTCAAATTTCCCTTCTGTTTTCGATGCAGTTTCCTATGATATGAATAATTGTTTCATTTTTCCGGGTCTTATAGATGTTCATGTTCATCTACGAGAGCCGGGATTTTTTTATAAAGAAACAATTGCCGACGGTACTCATGCGGCGGCACACGGAGGTTTTACCGCAGTTTGCTCTATGCCGAACTTGAATCCTGTGCCTGACTGTCTTGAAAACCTTAGAATTCAGCAGGAGATAATTAGCAGCAATGCTCTCGTCCATGTTCATCCATACGGAAGCATAACCGTTGGTGAGCGGCAGGGAGAGCTTTCGGATATGCATGCCCTAGCGCCCCATGTGGTCGCATTCTCAGATGACGGTGTTGGCGTTCAAAGCAGTGACATGATGGAAAATGCCATGAAAACTGCGAAAGAGTTAGGAAAAATAATAGCCGCTCACTGCGAGGTAAACTCACTTCTGGGGGGGCGCGCAATACACAACGGAAAATTTGCCGAAAAGCTCGGTATACGCGGCATAAGCTCGGAAAGTGAGTGGCGCGAGGTTGCACGAGACATTGAGCTTGTGCGAAAAACCGGATGTGACCTGCACATTTGCCATGTTTCCACAAAGGAAAGTGTCGCACTGGTTCGTGCAGCAAAGGCGCAGGGCCTTCCCGTTAGCTGTGAAACCGCTGCCCATTACCTAACGCTGTGCGAGGAGGATTTGCGAGATGAGGGCTGCTTCCGTATGAACCCACCCCTGCGTACTGCCGAAGACAAAAAAGCTCTTCTTGAGGGCATTGCAGACGGAACTATAGAAATAATCGCAAGTGACCACGCGCCTCACCTTGCCGAGGAAAAGTCCGGCGGACTTCTGGACAGCTTAAATGGAATTGTAGGACTTGAAACCACCTTTCCGGTTTTATATACAAAATTAGTCAGATCGGGAAAAATAAGCCTTGAAAGACTCATAGAGCTGATGCAGGTAAATCCCGCAAAGCGCTTTGGCATAGGCACACCTATAAAAAAGGGTCAGCCTGCGGATTTGACTGTTTTCGATTTGAATGAGGAATATACCATAAACTCAGAGGAGTTTTTCTCAAAGGGCAAGTCAAGCCCCTTTGTTGGTGACAGGGTGTTCGGCAAATGCAAGCTTACCATGGTATCAGGCAAACCTGTTTATAAAGATAAATGATGAAAGGTTTAGGCTGAAGGAGTTTCACGCTAACATCAAGATAAAATCAAATAATCATCTTATCATTCCTTTGCCTTGCGTGATGAGATGAACGGTTTAACTAAAACTTGTGCCTACGCAAGGCGGCGGAATGGATGATTATAATGAAAAAAAGCGTTTTCACCATTGAAAGCAACAAATGCTTAGTAAAGGACGTTTACAAATTGGTTCTGCTGGGAGATACGGACGGAATAACCGCGGCAGGGCAGTTTGTGAATCTTGAGCTTGAGGGCTTTTATCTGCGCCGTCCAATATCTGTATGTGACCTTGATGCCGGAGTTCTCACGCTAATATACAAGGTCGTCGGCAAGGGAACGGAATATATGTCAAAAATGAAGGCAGGGGAGACTCTTGACCTTTTGACCGGGTTGGGCAATGGGTATGACCTTTCAAAATGCGAAACTTCACCTCTTCTGATTGGCGGCGGCGCGGGGGTTCCCCCCATGTATCTGCTTGCTAAAAGGCTGATTGCACAAGGCAAGCGCCCAACCGCAATCTTAGGCTTTAACACCAAAACTGAAGTGTTTTACGAAAAGGATTTTAAAGCCTTGGGCATAGACGTTTTTGTAACAACTGCAGACGGGAGTCACGGTATTCAAGGCTTTGTAACAGATGCTATGTCACAGCTTCACGGCTATGACTACACATATTCCTGCGGTCCCGAGCCTATGCTCAAAGCTGTTTACAGTGCTTCTGATGCAGACGGGCAGTTCAGCTTTGAAAAGCGCATGGGCTGTGGCTTCGGTGCGTGCATGGGCTGCACCTGTGAAACAAAATATGGCTTAAAGCGTATATGCAAGGAAGGTCCGGTGCTGGAAAAGGGGGAAATAATATGGTAGACACAAAAGTAAGCTTGAGCGGTTTGGAGCTTTCAAACCCAATCATCCCCGCAAGCGGAACCTTTGGCTTCGGCGCTGAATTTGCAGAGCTTTACGACCTAAACATACTGGGCAGCATATCCTTCAAGGGAACCACCGTGGAGCCGCGTGTCGGAAACCCCACACCGCGGATTGCCGAATCTCCCAGCGGAATTTTAAACTCCATCGGCTTGCAAAATCCCGGACTTAAAGCAGTGTGTGAACAGGAAATTCCGAGACTTGCAAAATCCTTTAACAAGCCTCTTATTGCCAACATCAACGGCTTCTCAATTGACGAGTTTGTTGAGTGTGCAAAAGCCATGGACAAGCAGGAGCAGGTAGGCATAATCGAAGTGAACGTAAGCTGTCCCAACGTGCACGGCGGCGGCATGATTTTTGGGGTTTGTCCCGAAAGCGCAGCCGAGGTAATGCGTGCGGTAAAAGAGGTTACGGAAAAGCCTGTGTACATCAAGCTCAGTCCTAATGTGACCGACATAGTAGAAATTGCACTTGCCTGCGAAGAAGCGGGCGCTGACGGTATATGCCTTATTAACACAATGCTTGGTATGAGAATTGACCTCAAGACAAAAAAGCCTGTTCTTGCAAACAAAATGGGCGGCTTTTCCGGCAGCGCTGTATATCCCGTAGCAGTTCGTATGGTATATCAGGTTTACGAGGCAGTCAAAATTCCCATCATGGGTATGGGCGGTGTGTCCTGCGCAGAGGATGTCATAGAAATGATGCTGGCAGGTGCAACAGCCGTGCAGGTAGGCGCTGCAAATTTGAGAAATCCTTACGTCTGCAAGGAAATTATTGAGGATTTGCCTAAAGTAATGGACAAATACAACATATCCACTTTAAAAGAAATTATCGGAGGTGCACACTGATGGCAAAAGATGTAATAATAGCCTGCGACTTCAGCAGCAGGGAAGAGGTTCTAAATTTTCTTGACAAATTCATCGACGAAAAGCCCTTTGTGAAAATTGGAATGGAGCTTTTTTACGCTGAGGGTCCTTCTATTGTTCGGGAAATAAAAGCTCGGGGTCACAAGATTTTTCTTGATTTAAAGCTCCACGACATACCAAACACCGTAAATAAATCCATGTCTGTGCTGTCGTCGCTTGATGTTGATATGTGCAACGTACACGCTTCCGGAACCATAGCTATGATGAGTTCCGCCCTTGAGGGACTTGTGCGTCCCGACGGCAGCCGTCCTCTGCTTATAGCTGTAACACAGCTTACCTCCACAAGCGAAGAGTGTATGCAGCAGGAGCTGCTGATTAACGCAGGCTTGGAGGAAACAGTTTTAAAATATGCAGAGAACACGAAGGCAGCTGGCTTGGACGGCATTGTATGCTCACCCCTTGAAGCAGCTACAGTTAAACAGCACTGCGGCAATAATTTTATAACTGTTACTCCCGGCGTTCGTTTCTCAGACAGCTCCGCTGATGATCAGGTGCGCATAACAACACCGGCAAGGGCTCGTGAAATCGGCAGTGATTATATAGTTGTGGGCAGGCCAATCACTCAGGCAAGTGACCCCGTCAGTGCATACAGACTTTGCTGCAAGGAGTTTTTGGGTCAGTAATTTAAGTTAACAACCGCCGGAAGATTTCCTGCGGCTTCAAAATCAGAAAGGATTGAATACCATGGACAAAAATATTGCGCGGGCGCTTTTATCAATCGGTGCGGTTATCGTTCGCCCTGAGGATCCATTTATCTGGGCAAGCGGAATTAAAGCGCCTATTTACTGCGACAATCGTCTCACACTCTCAGAACCGAAGGTTCGTACTGAAATTGAAAATAGTCTGGCTCAGGTGATTAAAACGGAGTACCCTGACTGTGAAGTGCTTATGGGAACAAGCACGGCAGGCATTGCCCACGCCGCCATCGTCAGTCACCTTATGGATTTGCCCATGGGCTACGTTCGCGGTGGCGCTAAAGACCACGGCAGGCAAAATCAGATTGAGGGCAAACTCTCCAAGGGTCAAAAGGTCGTTGTGGTTGAAGACCTTATTTCCACCGCAGGCAGCGCGATTGAGGTTGTTGAGGTTCTACGGGACGCAGGCGCTGAGGTTCTGGGTATTGTAAGCATCTTCACCTATGGCATGAAAAAGGGCATAGAGCGCTTGTCGGCAGCAAACGTTAAAAATATAAGTCTGACAAACCTTGACGTATTGGCTCAAGTAGCGGCAGATGACGGTGTCATTGAGCAGTCCGATATAAAACGTATACTTGCTTTCCGCGACAACCCGTCAGACGAAAGCTGGATTAATGGAGGTAGAGCATGAAAGACTTAATCAGCATAACTGACCTGACAATTGACGAACTCCAGCAATTGATTGACACAGCTATGGACATCATTGCAAACCCTGATGATTACTTTGAAAAGTGTAAACACAAAAAGCTTGCAACACTTTTCTATGAACCATCAACTCGCACAAGACTGAGCTTTGAAGCTGCAATGCTTGAACTTGGCGGAAGTGTGCTTGGCTTTTCAGAAGCAAGCAGCAGCTCTGCTGCAAAAGGCGAAAGCGTTGCAGACACCGCAAAAACCATAAGCTGCTATGCAGATATCATTGCAATGCGTCACCCAAAGGAGGGTGCTCCTCTTGTTGCGGCACAGGCAGCGGATATTCCCGTAATCAACGCAGGTGACGGCGGTCATAATCACCCCACACAGACACTTACAGACCTGCTCACCATATTCCGCGAGAAGGGCAGACTTTCAAATCTCAGAGTCGGTTTCTGCGGAGACCTGAAATTCGGCAGAACAGTGCACTCTCTTATTCAGGCAATGTCCCGCTATGAGGGCAACAGCTTTGTTCTTATCTCACCCGATGAGCTTAGAGTCCCCGGCTACATAAAGACCGATGTGCTTAAAAATCACAATATCCCATTTGTTGAAACAGACAACTGGGATGAGATGCCAAATATTGACATACTCTATATGACCCGCGTGCAGCGCGAGAGATTTTTCAATGAGGCGGATTACCTGCGTTTGAAGGACGTTTTCATACTTACGACAGACAAGCTTGAAAACGCCAAAAAAGACCTTTGCATTATGCACCCGCTGCCCAGAGTTAACGAAATAGAGCGCGCTGTGGACAACGACAAAAGAGCCTGCTACTTTGAACAGGTAAGAAACGGAAAATACATACGTATGGCACTTATTCTAAAGCTATTGGGGATTGAATGATGTTTGAAGGAGGCTTACTTAATATGACCATTGATTCGATTAAAAACGGCATTGTGCTCGACCATATCAGCGCCGGCAGAAGCATGGAGATTTACGATATTCTTGAGCTGTCAAAGCTTGACTGCTCTGTTGCAATAATCAAAAATGCCGTAAGCAAAAAGGGCGGGCGCAAGGATATAATTAAAATTGACTCCGTTATCGACATTAATCTTGATGTTCTCGGCTACATTGACCCCGGAATTACAGTTAACATTGTTAAGAACGGTGAAATCGTTGAAAAGAGCCACCTTGCTCTTCCTGAGCGGGTAAGCGGGGTTATTAAATGCAAAAACCCCCGCTGTATCACGTCGATAGAGCAGGAGCTTCCGCACATTTTCCAGTTGTCTGACAGAGAAAAGGGAGTGTATCGCTGCATTTACTGCGAAACCAACGCCGAGCACGAAATCTAAAGCTTAACCACAGCACAGCCCCCGTTTAAAACGCGGAGGCTGTTTTCATTTTTCACGCAGAGCCGCTGCAAGAGGATGCTCTCCTCCTGTGTCACGTCCACAGCTACATCCTTTTCACCCAGATTTATAAGAGTCATCACCTTATCTTCAACCATAAAGCGAATGAATGCAAAAACACCGTTTTCGGCAACAAGTGTCCTGTATTTTCCACCGGCATACACACTGTGACCTTGCCTTAGGTTTGAAAGTTGTTTATACCATCCAATTAGCTCAGCATCCTTGTTACCCCATGGGTAGCAGCGTCGGTTAAACGGGTCCTCATAGCCCTGCAAGAGTGCCTCATCACCGTAATAAATGCATGGCACTCCCGGCAGGGTGAATTGAAGAACGCTTGCTAGCATCAGGCGAGACTTTGCTATCTCAAGCTTATCGCCGTAAAGCTGTGCTTTTGCTCTATCATCTCTTGTTGCAAAGCTTTCCCCGCCCAAAACAGTAAGTATTCTGGGCGTATCGTGAGTCCCCAAGATGTTCATGAGACAGTCAAGGGCAGGCTTCGGATAGTTTTCATAAATGGTTTCCACCGTTTCACGAATGGCTTCGGCACTGCCGCCCATAATGTATTCGGTTATAGCGTTTTTAAAGGGATAGTTCATCACACTGTCAAGCTGATTTCCTTCAAAATAATGCCTGCGTTTGCCATAAGACACCTTGTTGGAGGCATCCTCCCACACCTCGCCGATAATCAGTGCATCGGGATTTTTCCGCTTCACGGCTTCACGCAAGTGCGTCAAGAAGCTGTCAGCAAGCTCGTCAGCAACATCAAGTCTCCAGCCGTCCGCGCCAAGAGACATCCACTTTCCCAGCACACCGTTTTCCCCGAAAACAAGGTTGGAAAATCCTTCGTTTTCCTTTTGAACTGTGGGTAGAGTTTTTATACCCCACCATGAGTCGTATTCATCGGGGTATTCGGTAAAGCTGTACCAGTTATAATACCTTGACTGCTTTGACTGGTAAGCACCAAGCTCGTCATAGCACCCGTTTCGGTTAAAATAACGCGAATTAGAGCCTGTGTGATTAAACACACCGTCTAAAATTACATGAATGCCTTTTTCTCTTGCCTCACTGCACAGGCGCTTGAAGCTGTCATCGTCTCCGAAGGAGGGGTCAATGCGCATATAGTCACCGGTATCGTACTTGTGGTTTGACTGGGCTTCAAAAATGGGACTGAGATATAAGCAACTAACTCCAAGCTCACGCAGATAGGGAAGCTTTGCCCTTATACCGTCAAGGTTTCCGCCGAAAAAATCGTTGTTTAAAATTTCGCCTTGATCATTGGGTATATAGCAGGGGATACCGCCCCAATCCTCCCGACTGACAGCATCGTTTTTCACCGGCATCGGGGCGAGCCTGTAAAAACGGTCAACAAATATGTGATAAAACACCCCGCCCTTTATCCATTGGGGAGTAGTATAGTCAGAGCTGTAAACCGAAAGCTGCCAACATTGGGGTGGCGAGTCAGTCACAGCAGCTCCATTGTCGGTTTTTTCAATGTTGTGCTCTGTGCCATTTTCGGTGAACACGAAATAAAACCAATACAGTCCATAAGTCTCAAGGCTTGCGCTACCCTCATATCGGGCATAGCCATCCTTGCTCCACACAAGCTTTAAGGGGAAACGGCGTACTTCGCTGTTAAAATCGCAAACAACCACAAGGAAAACAGACTCGGGAAGCAGTTCTTCTGCAAGCCTTATGCCAAACCTTATTTTTTTTCCCGCAGCAACTGCTCCAAAGGGCAGCTTGTCAAGCTCGCTTCGGCAGTTAAATAAAACGTCGCTCATAGCATCCTCCGAACAGGTTTTGACCTGCTTCCAGTATACTAGAGCGACGTTAATTTTTCAAGTGAAGGTGCTGTATATAAACTAAAGGCATTAACCGTTCATCCTTTTTCCGCCATATACAGGCTCACACGATTTTGGATCAGGCTGACTGTTTCGTCAATGTCCTTTTGCCCCGAAAAGTATCCGGAAGCTTCGTCGGAGACAATATAGAAAATATCGCTATTTACGTAATCAGACAACAGTGTTGTTGAGTTAATCAAGTTTATAAGCTTATCTGCTTCCGCAGGCTCCAGCTTTATCCGAGTGACAGTAGGGTCGCCTTCCAAAGCGATATTAATCCGCCTTTCTAGCTCCGATTGTGTCGAGGGAAAATACTCAGTCTCCCGCTGACATTCTTCGCTCATGGCGCGGCGCACAAACTCCCACGCTTTAGTCTTATGTTCACTATTAGCAGAAATTGAAAACCTCAGACCTATTTGGAATTCACTGCCGTTTCCATCGTCTGTTGGGAAACCGACAAAGCAGTAATCCGTGCCGTACATATTGCGCAAGCTGCCAAAGGAATCAGTAGTCTGCAAGATCGCATTTTGGAGCAAGCTTGAACTATCAGAATAGTCAACATTTGGCGAGTATGGATGACTTTTGCATTGCTCAAGTAGCTGGATGAATTCCGGGTCAAGAAAATCACATTGACCTGTTGAGGAGTCAACGAATTTTGATATAGAAAAGTTAACAATATATGCAAGTACATTCTCACGCATCATCCAAGACGGAAAAATGGTTGTACCGGAGCCCATAGCGTTTGCATAAGTATTTGCTTCTTCCATAGTAATGGCAGTTTTTTCTCCAACGACGCTTTTGCGAGCAGTAAAGGATGTGATCAAAAATTCACTGGGTATACAATACAGACTGCCATCCTGCGTCAAAACCTTATTAAGTCCCGGCACCAAAGTATCACTGCCATACTGAGCGTCTGCATCTAAGTAAGGCAGTAGATCTTCATAAATGGGT
>CAZAIU010000025.1:18403-35503 GCA_964485265.1 uncultured Oscillospiraceae bacterium
ACTGCCATACTGAGCGTCTGCATCTAAGTAAGGCAGTAGATCTTCATAAATGGGTATACTCACATCAGAAAGGAAGCCTTGAGAAAACGCATATATGTCCGGGGCATTTCCTGCAATTATCTCTGTTCTGAGTGTATCAATGGTTTTATCCTTAGTAGTACCATAGTATACGGTCTTTATTGAGTAACTATCGTTGCTATCATTAAAGCTTCTAACCATGGAAGCTGTTATTGTGGAATGCGAGTCGGTAGCTAAAACAAGTTCTGTCGGCACACTGGCGGATGTGTTATCGTTGCCGGAAAATCCATTGGAGCAAGCTGAAAATTCTGCAAGTAAGGCGGTAACAGCTAAAAATAAAGCAAGCTTTTTCATAATATTTCACCTTGCGCACCCCGGTGGAGCTTTGTTATATAAGCTCCACCGGGAATAAAACACACTTATGTTAATAGCTTATGGTCATGTAATTTGAGTCATAAAGCAGCCAAAACTTCTCACTATAGAATGGATGGGAGCTTTGTATCTGTCCATATACCCAATTACGACCTTGTGAGTCGAATTTTGTATTGATAAAAAGTAAATAATCTCCTGTTCCAACTTGACATGCTATTTTTGCCCCTCTCTGCTGAAGTTTGTCCGTACGTAATGTAACAGTTATTCCGGAAGTGTTTTTATATTGATTTATAACGTGATGTATACAGTGGTTAACTACAGACTCGCATTATGTTTTGCTTTGTATTTATTCTATCGTAACATATGTTTTTTGCAAGATTCAATTGTTGATGACGTTTTAGCTTGTTTCTTGTAAGTTTCTTCTAATTAATTTCAAACTCAAATGCATTTCAAAAATTTCACTTGACAGCATGGCTTTTTCGTGTTAAACTCATGGAGTTAAATAAAGTAGGTTCGGTTTGGTATCCGTCCTCACCCTGCCGCAGTGGCGTGCTGGGTCAATAAACTTCATTTAGCCCTGTGCTATAGTTGTGTTTATTTTATGCGGATGCCTTTGCATCCGCATTTACTATTTTGGGGGCATTGCCCCGTCATAACGCTTGGAGGTGTTTTAATATCGCAAACTTGGCTCATCAGATCAATGAGGATATCCTCGACAAGGAAGTGCGTCTTATCAGCGATACGGGCGAACAGTTGGGCATAATGTCCGTACAGGCTGCCATGGATATCGCCATTGAAAAAGATCTCGATCTGGTAAAAATCGCTCCCGGCTCCAATCCTCCCGTTTGCAAGATTATGGACTACGGCAAATTCCGTTTTGAACAGGCTAAGAAGGATAAGGAAGCAAAGAAAAACCAACATATTGTTGAGGTCAAAGAAATTCGTATGTCGCCGAGCATTGGCGAAAATGACTTCAACGTTAAGCTGAAAAACGCACAGAAATTTCTTAAAGACGGAGATCGCGTTAAGGTAGCTGTTCGTTTCAGAGGAAGAGAGATGGCTCACACCAACCTTGGTGAGATTCTTCTCAAGGACTTTGCCGAAAAGTGCGCCGAAATTGCAACTCTTGACAAGGAGCCAAAGCTTGAGGGACGAAACATGGCTATGTTCCTGTCTCCCAAGACCTCCTCAAATACCAAGTAATCATAATTACAAAAAGGAGAAACCGTTATGCCAAAGCTTAAGACACACAGCGGTGCAAAAAAGAGATTTAATGTTACCAAATCCGGTAAAGTAAAGCGCGCACACGCTTACAAATCCCACCTACTCAACGGTCACGGAAAGACCACTAAGAGCAAAAGACGCCTCCGTCAGGGCACTTATGCCGATGTAACCAACGAGTCTGCGATAAAGCGCATGATTCCCTATAAATAAGGAGGACCTCTTAAATGGCTAGAATTAAAGGCGCTACAATGACGCGCAAAAGAAGAAATAAAGTTCTTGGCATGGCTAAGGGCTATTGGGGTGCAAAATCCAACCACTACAAAATGGCCAATCAGGCTGTTATGAAATCTCTCACCTATGCATACGTTGGCCGTAAGCAGAAGAAAAGAGATTTCCGCAAGCTTTGGATTACCCGTATAAGTGCAGGCTGCAAGATGAACGGCATGAACTATTCAACCTTCATGCACGGTCTTAAGCTTGCCGGTATTGATATGAACCGCAAGATGCTCTCTGAAACCGCTATTCATGACCCCGCTGCTTTCACAGCTCTCACCGAGCAGGCAAAGGCAGCTCTCAAGGCATAAGCGATTTTAGAGTTTTAAATGAAAATATTACGGACAGCGTTTACGCTGTCCGTTTTTTATGTTACAATGTGCTGAAGCTTAATTGAGAATTGAGGGAGCCAAATGATTGAATTACAGGTCGAGAACCTAAGAAAGGACATAAAGAGGCTGAGAGCCGGCGATAGAATTCTGCTTACAGGAACAGTTTATACTGCGAGAGATGCAGCACATAAGCGCATTTTTGAGCTTATGGATAGGGGAGAAGCGCTGCCCTTTGAGCTACGTGATACGGTAATTTACTATACTGGTCCAACCCCTGCACAAAACGGAAGACCAGTTGGTTCATGCGGTCCCACAACCTCTAGTCGCATGGATAAATTCACCCCCCGCCTCCTTGACTTTGGTCTTGCCGGTATTATTGGTAAGGGCGAGCGCGGTGATGAGGTATGTAGCGCAATCGTCAGAAACAAAGCTGTATATTTCTGTGCGGTGGGCGGAGCTGGCGCTCTTATGGCAAGCCATATCGTAGCTGCTCAGGAAATTGCTTTTCCTGAGCTTGGCTGCGAGTCGGTTAAGCAACTCACAGTCTCAAAGCTACCGCTCACAGTTACAATTGACTGTCACGGCGGCAACATCTTCAAGGACGAGCGTTCAAAATATGCTATGCATTAAATGGAGGCAGCGATGAAAGAAAACAGGATTTCTTCCCTTTTAAGCGGACTTTTTTTAGGGATAATGGTGTTGCTTTTTTTAACTGCGTTTGGACTTGGGATAATACATATAACCGATTTCCCATACACCATTGATATTAAAGCATTGAACATCTCGGAAAACACCGGACTTCCCCGCGAGGAAATACTTGCAAATTATAATACAGTCATGGATTTTCTGTCTCCCTTTAGCAGCAGCGATTTTGACCTGCCGTCTTTAAAATACTCGGAGCAAGGTGCCTCTCATTTTTATGACTGCAAGCCGATTTTCAACGCTGTATATTTTCTCGGTGCTATGTCCGGCTTGTTTTTGCTTCTCCTTGCATTCTTAAAAAGAAAAAAGGTATCTGCATATCATTTAAAAACCTCCGGAGCTGTAACTCTTGCAATTCCGGCTTTGTTCTGTGCGTTTTTACTTGTTGACTTTGACAGAGCATTTGTCCTTTTTCATAAAATATTTTTCAACGGTGACACTTGGCTGTTTGATCCAATCACTGATGAAATTATCAATATTCTGCCTGCGGAATTTTTCATGCATTGCGCTCTTTTCATCGCCTTGATTTGGGTTGCAGGCTCAATTACTCAGTTTATGCTTGCTCGTAAAAAGCAAACAAATATATAAAAATAATTTATTCTTCCATTTTAAGAAATAAATGGAACATACTACGAATTTGGTCGTCTTAAAATAAAAAAAATACGGAGGAAAAGGTCTTGAGAAGGTATGCAAAAGCTACCGCGTTGTATTCTGTTGCACACTTCGCAGTAGATTTTTCGTGCGCATTTTTTATTTTCAGCAAGCTGCAAGACGTTGGGCAATTGGCCATGTACCTGCTTATATATAACTTTTTTGCTTTCGCCATGCAGATGCCCATGGGACTCGTTGCTGATACAACAGGCAAAAACCACATCTTTGCAGCCTTTGGCTGCTTTGCGGTTGCGATATCCGCATTTTTCGGCAGTTCTCCGCTTGTTCTCTGCGTGCTTGCAGGAATGGGTAACGGTCTGTTCCACATTGGCGCAGGACGTGACATTCTCTGTAACTGCGGCGATCGCTTTTCCGAATTGGGCATTTTCGTTTCTCCCGGTGCTGTAGGACTTTACATAGGAACTATGGCAGGTAAAACGCTTGCAGCTTCTACTTTGTTTCCGATTTTCTTATTGGTTGTCACCGGTGCATTCATTCTTTGGCTTATTCCTGCACAAAGATGCACCTGCCGGAATGACAGTCCATCGTTTTCCCTCCAACATATAAGCGGAATTGCAATATTAATGCTGATTTGTCTTTTTATAGTGGTATGCTTGCGCTCATATGTAGGCATGACCTTGACGTTTCCATGGAAGACGGAAAGCTTCTGGGCTCTTTCCTTGGTGTTTGCTCTCGCACTAGGAAAGGCGAGCGGCGGTATTCTCGCAGACAGAGTCGGTGCAATTCCCGTTACTCTTATTTCTCTTTTAGCCAGCGCTCTGTTGTTTTTTCTGTATAAAACGCCATTTTGCGGTGTTTTATCCGTTTTCTTCTTTAACATGTCCATGCCAATCACTCTAGGAGCTGTAACACGTCTTTTGCCGCATGCCAAAGGCTTTGGGTTCGGATTATTGACCTTTGGTCTTTTCATCGGTATTTTGCCTGTTGTGCTGGGTCTCCCATTTTCACTGCGTCTGCCGTGGGGCTTTGCCGCGGCAAGCTTGGTGTCATGCCTGCTGCTTTGCTTTGGACTTAAGAAAACAAGACAGGTGGCAAAACATGGGAACTGATATAATTACCACCTTGCTTATTTCTCTTGCATTGACTATAGCCATAGAACTGACCTTCTGCACCATTTGCGGGGTAAGGGGCGTTCACGACATAATGCTTGTGGTATTGGTCAACTTCCTAACCAATCCGCCGGTAGTGCTCACGCACAATTTGATACGGCTCAACACAAATTTTTCTCCCGTTGCTTTGGTGCTTATTCTTGAGACCATGGTCATTATAATTGAAGGCTTCAGCTACAAATACTGCTCAAAAAAAATAAAACGTCCGTTTGTTTTGTCATTTACTGCCAACTTTGTATCTTATTTTTTAGGTCTGCTGATATTAAAACTGATTTAGGAGGACTCAATCTATGAAAGCAAAATCTTCCCAAAAACATATTCTTAGAATATTCCTTTGCGCCCTGCTTGTTTCAATCCTTTCCGGTGCTGCCCTTGCAGATGTAATATGGGAGCCGAATGATGACTTCTACCAGTCGAATTCCGAGCAATGTAAATACGTAAACCGCGACTTTTTTGCCAACGGTAAGTCGGGATATCTTGAGGTATTTAAAAAACCCGACGGAGAGAATGTTGGCTTTGCCGACAACAGCAAGCTGCTCCATGTTCAATTCAGCTATGAAAAATCCGGCGAGGTTTGGGGAGTTATAGAATACAGCAAGGAAAATGATAAAATCATCCCGGCAGACTACAGCCTTGACACCTTTTCTGGTTGGGTCAAAATGTCAGAGCTTATTGTAAAATACGACTATTTAGCTTTTGAAAACGATTACGGTTCAAGCTTTGTTCCATACGATGGTGACTATTCTACGTTGAAAGGCGCGGAAAAGGTCGTAATGTGGACCTATCCCGGTTCAGGCGAGATTTCAGGCACACTGGATGATATAAGCGATGACTTTGCAGTTGGCAGTGCATATACAGATGAAAGCGGTACAAAATGGGGCTATGTAGGCTATTACTACGGCATGAAGAACTTTTGGATCTGCATGGATGACCCTGCAAACGAAAACCTGCCCGCTGTAATTAAGCAGGAAATTGGCTTCAACACTCCCACAGTCGATAGTGTACCTGAAAAAAATAACGATTTGACAACAATAGTAATAATTTGTGTTGCAGCAGTTGTTTTGATTTCAGCACTTCTTATTTTTGTCATGCGTAAAAAGTAAAAAAACAAATTGAATTATGCACCGCGTCTTACAAATAATGTAAGTCGCGGTGTTTTATATTTGCAATATATTGCTTTCCAAACTGCACAATGAGCATAATGTGCCATAGCTGTGAGTCATCTCGAACAATCAAAGGGCGTTTTGCATTATTTGAAACCTCAATTATTCAAATAATTATGCAATATTGGCAAAAACGCTGATTTTACTTGCAAAGATGAAAAATCAGGCTTATAATAATTTCAAATTGTGTGATAAACAGGAGCGCTTTATATGAAAGAATTATCAAAAATCGCCTCAGATGTAAGAGCATCAACAACCCTTGCAGTTGACTCTCTTGCAAAACAAATGCGAGCAGACGGATACGACGTTGTAGGCTTCGGAACAGGAGAGCCGGATTTTGATACTCCGGACAATATAAAAGAGGCCGCAATTGAAGCAATCAACGCAGGCAAGACCAAATACACTCCCGCAGCAGGGCTGCCCGACCTACGCAAGGCTGCCGCTGCAAGACTGAAGCTGGATTTTGATCTTGACTACGATTTCACACAAATCACTGTCGCCAGCGGCGCAAAGCATAATGTTTACATTGCTCTCGCAGCACTGCTCAATCCCGGAGACGAGGTCATTCTTCCTGCTCCTTTTTGGGTAAGCTATTATGAAATGATATGTATGGCAGGCGGCTCGGCAATCATACTCTCGGCAGGAGAGGAGCAACACTTTAAAATAACAGCAGCGCAGCTTGAAGCTGCCATAACAGACAAAACCAAGGTTTTGATGCTTAATAACCCCTCCAACCCAACAGGTATGCTGTACGCTCCGGAAGAACTGCGTGCAATTGCCGAGGTATGTAAAAAATATGACCTTTATGTAATTTCCGATGAAATCTACAGCGGTCTTGTATATGACGACAAGGAGTTTATGAGCTTTGCTTCCGTTTCTAAGGACGCATATGAACGCACAGTTCTAATTACTGGCGTTTCTAAGTCCTACGCAATGACAGGCTGGCGCATAGGCTATGCTGCCGCTAATAAGCAGATATCAAAGGTAATGGCAAACTTCTTAAGTCACTCCACAGGTGCCCCGGGAACTATGAATCAGGTTGCGGCAATAGAAGCCTTGAATGGTCCTCAGGACGGAATTGAGGCAATGCGTAAGGTTTTTGAGGTTCGCCGAAACTATATTGTCAAGCGTATGAATGAAATTCCGGATGTAAGCTGCATCATGCCGGACGGTGCTTTTTACGTTATGATGAATATTGAAAAGCTTGTCGGAAAAACCATTGGCGGCAAGCTCATTGAAAACGACGATGGTTTTGCTGTGGCATTTTTGGAAAAGGGCTTAGTTGCTGTTGTGCCCTGCTCCGGCTTTGGTGCACCGAACTTTGTTCGCTGGACCTATGCCGCTTCTATGGAAAACATCCGCGAGGGACTAAACAGACTTGAAATGTTCTTAAAATCATAATATAATGTCCTTCGGGCACTATTTAGATTAAATAATATATATCATAACGCCACTTTGCGGCTATGATATAAACAAGTATTTGAAGTGCGGAGGGGTATGTCTATCTCTCTGCACTTTTCTGAAGGTGAGGTCTTGAACATGAAAAACTCATACGAAAGCCCGCTGTGCTCTCGCTATGCCAGCGATAAAATGCTCTACATTTTTTCACCGGACAAAAAATTTACCACATGGCACAGATTGTGGATAGCTCTTGCACGGGCAGAAATGCAGCTTGGCTTACCGATAACGCAAGAGCAAATTGATGAGCTTGAGTTGCACGCCGACGAAGTGGACTACGCATACGCAGCCGAAATGGAAAAGAAGCTGCGCCACGATGTTATGGCGCATGTACACGCATACGGTCATCAGTGTCCGAATGCAATGCCTATAATACACCTTGGTGCCACTAGCTGCTACGTGGGTGACAACACGGACATTATTCTCATGCGCGATGGCTTGGAGCTTATTCGCACTCAGCTTGTAAATGTCATCGCAAGGCTAGCTGAATTTGCCGATGAATACAAGGATGTGCCAACTTTGGGCTTTACGCATTTTCAGCCTGCACAGCTCACTACTGTAGGCAAGCGTGCAACACTTTGGATGAATGACTTACTGATGGATTTGGACGAGGTTGAATACCGTATCAACAGCTTAAAGCTGCTGGGTTCTAAGGGAACCACAGGTACTCAGGCAAGCTTTTTAGAGCTGTTTGATGGAGATGACGAAAAATGCAATGAGCTTGAACGCTTGATTGCCCGGGAAATGGGCTTTGACGGATGTGTGCCTGTTTCAGGACAAACCTATTCACGCAAGCTTGATGCGGCAGTTCTATCTACCCTTTCCGGCATTGCCCAAAGCGCCGGAAAATTTGCAACAGACATGAGACTTTTGTCCCACCTAAAAGAGCTTGAAGAGCCCTTTGAAGCAAATCAAATCGGTTCTTCCGCAATGCCCTATAAACGTAATCCCATGCGCTGTGAGCGTATCTGCTCTCTTGCCCGCTATGTCATTACTGACGCTCAAAATCCTGCGTTTACTGCTTACAATCAGTGGCTTGAGCGCACACTGGATGACTCCGCAAATAAGCGCATTTCAATTCCGGAGGCTTTTTTGGCTGTTGATGCCATGCTTAACATCTATATAAACGTTGCCTCTGGAATACGGGTTTACGAAAAGGTAATTGAAAAGCACTTGCAGGAGGAGCTGCCCTTTATGGCTACAGAAAACATCATGATGGACGCTGTTAAAAAGGGCGGCGACCGACAGCAGCTTCATGAACGTATTCGCTTGCATTCCATTGCAGCAGGTGCCGTTGTTAAGGAGCAGGGGCTTCCCAATGACCTTATCGCACGCATAGCGTCAGACCCTGTTTTTGCCTTGACCGAGGAGGAAATAACAGCAAGCCTTGACCCCCATGCTTATATTGGAAGGTCCGCGGAGCAGGTAACGGAGTTTATGGGTTCCGAGGTATCACCTGTACTCGCGCGCTATGCCGATTGTCTTAAAACAGACAGTGCACAGCTAAATGTGTAGCTAAATAAACAGCAGGGATGGGTAAAAAACTCATCCCTGTTGACTTTTTTAACCTAAATCTATATAATAAATTCTGTTTGTTATTAGGAGGAAGCTGTTCTTATGAAAAGATCGATAATCACAATAACAGTAATTGTGCTTCTCATTGCGCTGTTGCTGTTCGTGTCAATCAACGGATTGACCATCGGAAGTGTCCATATTCCAAGCATGGCAGAGGGAATATCTCTCGGTCTTGACTTGGTTGGCGGTTCTGAGATCGTGTATCAGGCAGAGATTCCCGAGGGTCTCGTTGATGACGAAATAAGCAGTGGCATGGACACTGCAAAAACCATGCTCCGTCAGCGTCTGAACAGTCTTGGCTTTACCGAGGCAAATGTATATTTATCCGGTTCAGACCGTATCGTTGTTGAAATACCCAACATTGACGATCCGGAGGAAGCTGTGCAGATGCTGGGCACCACAGCACTTATTCAATTCACAGACTTTGAGGATAACATTATTCTCGAAGGCGATGACGTTGCAGACGCAGCTGCAATGTACGGTCCTGTTGATGACACGGGTATGTCCAAATACTACGTCTCCTTAAAACTGTCATCCGAAGGCTACGAAAAATTCAAAAAAGCAACATCTGCCGTTGCTGGATATCCCGAAGGCTCAAACTACCTTGCTATCAAGATGGACGGAGAAACCATCAGCACTCCGTTTGTTGACAGCAGGTACGCAGGCACCGGAATTGATACTGACAGCCCTATGATTACTCTCGGAAATGATGCAACTGTTGAATACGCTCAGTATCTTGCAGATATAATCTCCGCAGGTCATATGCCGTTTGCGCTCAAGGAAACTCAGCTCCAATCCGTCGGAGCGACACTTGGCGAAAGGTCACTTGAAACCAGCATATTTGCAGGCATTATAGGCATTATCCTCGTGATGATCTTCATGGTCATTGTATATCGCGTTCCCGGTCTGGTTGCAGACCTTGCACTGCTGCTATATGTAAGCCTGTTTCTTGTTGTCATGTCTGTTTCTCATCTCAATCTCAGCCTGCCCGGAATTGCGGGAATAATCCTTACTGTGGGCATGGCTGTTGACGCCAACATCATCATCTACGAGCGGCTGCGGGAAGAACTGCAATCCGGAAAGACCCTTAGAAGCTCCGTAAGCTCCGGCTTTAAGCGAGCATATGCTGCAATCATTGACTCCAATGTTACTACAATAATTGCGGCGGCTGTTCTTCTTTGGCAGGGAACAGGAACAATTCTAGGCTTTGCAAAGACTCTTCTTATCGGCGTTATCCTGTCGATGATATGTATGCTTATCGTACCCAACCTCATTCTTACCGGATTGGCATCGTTGAAGCACAAGAGCCTTAAGGCTTACGGCGCATAGGGGGGTAAAGATATGTTTGAAAACGCGTCAAAAAAATTCAGCTTTGTGGGTCACTTCAAGCTGTTTGGAATAATCTCTATTCTCCTTTGTACAGTTGGTCTTGCCGGAATTATCCTTTCTTTCTTCGGCGTGTCGGCGTTTAACTTTGACCTGGAATTCGTTGGCGGCGTAAAAATGGACATTGAGCTTGGCACACCTGTTGACCGTGGGGTGCAGGACGAAATTGCAGCCATTTTTAAAGATATTGCCGGCGTTAATGCAAGCGTAACCACCTCCGGAGACAGCGGAACCGCAGTTACCGTAAAAACCGTTGAAATCTCAAGCGAGCTTCGTCAGGAAGCCTTTGACAAGGTTGCCGAAGCCTATGGCGCAGACAAGGTGTCTATTTTGAAAACCGAATATGTTTCCGCAACCGTAGGCAACGACCTAAAGCGTTCCGCTTTTCTGTCCTCCATTCTTGCGGGCATCCTTATTCTAATTTACATCTCAATTCGTTTTGAGTTCCGCAGCGGCTTGGCGGCACTTATGTGCCTGCTCCACGACGTTCTCGTAATTCTTGGCTTCTACGTAGTTTTCCGTTTCCCAATGGACATGACCTTTATTGCCGCTGTCCTTACAATCATAGGTTATTCCATCAACGCAACAATTGTTGTTTTTGACCGTGTGCGTGAAAACTATACGCTTCAAGGCAACGGCGGCGATTTTGCAGCATGTGTTGACAAAAGCATTTGGCAAACACTGCGCCGCAGCATCGGAACAACGATCACAACGCTGCTTCCCATTATCTTTATTCTGTTCCTTGGCGTGTCCTCAATTAGGATATTTGCAATACCTTTAGTTATAGGCATCGTTGCAGGCGGATACTCCTCCACCTGTATTGCCGGTCCTCTGTGGAACAAGCTTAAGGGTATTGGAAGCAAAAGCAAATAATATCTTGATATCAAATGCGGGGGAGTGCGGCTTTCCCGCATTTGCTGCATAGTTAAAGTCTCGCTTTCATAGGATAGGCGGGGGAGTGATTGTGTGTTTGTAACTGTTAAACTCAATAAAATTCTTTTCTTCATACTTGTTTTGTGCGTGGTTGTCATGGCAGTATTATTTCTCGTAAACAGTCCGAGCAGAACGCCCGCAATAAACGAGCTTGCGTGTCAATGCATCCCAACGCTCATTATAGACCCGGGTCACGGCGGTGAAGACGGGGGAGCAGTCTCCGTAGACGGAACCCACGAAAGCAAAATCAATCTTGACATTTCTCTTAGAGCTGCCGCACTTGCCGATTTTATGGGACTGCCAAACGAGCTTACCCGAACGTCCGAAAAAATTGACTATCCCGATACAGCCAAAACAATTGCCAAGAAAAAGCGCTACGACCAGAAAAGCAGAGTAGCGTTTATTAACGGTGCTGAAAACCCTGTTGTTATCAGTGTTCATCAGAACTGCTTTCCCAGCTCAAGGGCTCACGGTCCTCAGTCCTTTTACGCAAAGACCGATACCTCCGATATCCTCGGAAAGTTGGTGCAGGGCTGCCTTGACAGCACAATATGTCCCGACAACAGGCGAGTTGCAATGCCTGTTGCGGAAAAAATTTATTTAATGAAGAGTATAACCTGTCCGGCGGTTCTTGTTGAATGCGGCTTCATATCAAACGCCACTGAAGCAAAGCTTCTGTCTACGGATGAATATAGGCTGAAAATTGCCACTGCACTAATATGTGCATACGGGCAGTTTTTAGAAGAAAAACCTACATAAGAGGGCATAGCCAAGGAATGATGCCATGCTTTACGAAGGAACTCATAGTAAACTTACCTTGAGAGCTATGGTTAATGCCTCGATGGAATCGTTTTCATTTTTCTGAGCGATTTGCTGCGAACAAATTTGGAAATCAGAAGCGGATTGCATTCCATGAATGTAAAGCTGTTGGATTCCAAAAAAAGCTTTACATTCTGCCCACGCAGTCGTGTTTGAATAACTTGTCCATGTAATCACGAAGATAGAAACGTCCAGTTCAGGCAAGCCGCTGTGGTTTGTCTCACCTCCGACGAACAGTCCAGCTGTAACCAAATAGATGCAAATCCACAGTGCTTGTTCTGATTAAATCGCAGGCAGCTACTCCTGCTATATAATATTTTGATGAAAGGAGACTTAATGAAACCACCCCTTTCCAGATGATTTCATTATACGTGACCATATGAAAGCAAAAACATCATTTTTTTGCTCAGAATGCGGTTTTGAAACTCCAAAATGGTCAGGTCGCTGTGCTTCCTGCGGCGCGTGGAACACACTGACCGAGGCTCCGGCGGAGACAAAAAGCAAGAGCGGCTTTTCGTCAGCAGGTCGAGGGGGAGCGCTAAACCCTCCCAAGCTTTTGTCTGAGCTTGGCACCGAGGATGAAATTCGATTTTCAACAGGACTATCTGAATTTGACAGAGTATTGGGCGGCGGGGCAGTACGCGGCTCGCTGGTGCTTGTAGGCGGAGCGCCCGGAATAGGTAAATCAACACTTTTACTCCAGCTATGCGGTCTTGCAGGCAGGAATGAAAGAATTCTGTATGTTACGGGTGAAGAAAGCCGTAGACAAATAAAAATGCGTGCGGAGCGTTTGAACGTCACCTCCGACGGATTATATGTTCTTGCGGAAACCGACCTATCCGAAACTCTGAGTGCAATAGATGACATCAAGCCCGACGTACTTATTATCGACTCAATTCAAACACTGTTCAACCCCGAGATTTCTGCAAGTCCAGGCAGCGTTACCCAGGTGAAGGACTGCACGATGTCACTCATGCAGCTTACAAAAACAAGCGGCATTACCGCCTTTGTTGTGGGTCATGTAAATAAGGAGGGTTCGATTGCCGGACCAAAAGTGCTTGAGCACATGGTGGACTGTGTTCTGTACTTTGAAGGTGAACGAAGCATGAGCTATAGGATACTGCGCGCAGCAAAAAACCGCTTTGGTTCAACAAACGAGATTGGCGTATTTGAAATGGCTGATAATGGCTTGAGAGAGGTGAAAAATCCCTCAGAAATGCTACTTTCCGGCAGACCTGAAAACAGCCCCGGAACCTGCGTTACCTGCGTGATGGAGGGTACGCGTCCGCTGCTCGCCGAAATTCAGGCGCTCATTGCCCCCAGCGGCTTCAACGGTGCGCGGCGCAATTCAAACGGCATTGACTATAACCGTGCGACACTGCTTCTCGCGGTGCTTGAGAAGCGCGGCGGCATGGCTTTGAGCGGCAGTGACGCATATATAAACGTAATCGGAGGTCTTGAACTGGACGAGCCTGCCGCGGATTTGGCAACAGTTCTCGCGATTGCCTCAAGTCATAGGGACATTCCCATCGGAAACGACCTTGCCGCAGTTGGGGAGGTCGGTCTTACGGGAGAAATACGCAGCGTTAACGCGCTCAATCAGCGTCTTGCGGAAATCGCCCGTCTGGGCTTTAAGCGCTGTGTTATTCCCGCGCATGTTCGCGGCGACGTCAAAGCACCGATGGGGCTTGAGCTTATATCCGTTAAGAATATTCGTGCTGCAATTGCAGCTGTTTTAAGCTAGCTATGTCCGGATTTGTATGTAAGCCCAATCTGCCTGACGGAAATGTAAATACAGTGATAGCAGGGCAGGAATGTGCCCAGAAGTTTGGCGATGAGCTTTCGCAGCTAGGTATCCGCGTTTTGCCATGCCCCAAAAATCCGCATGTTGACCCTCGTCTTGCTTCCCATGCAGACCTGAGTGTTTTTCATATGGGTGAAAATCGTTTTCTGCTTGCATCATATTTAAAAAGCTCACAGCTAGAAAAAAGTCTTTGTGACCTCGGAGCGGAAATACTTTTTTCGGAATGCAGACAGAGCAGCGTCTATCCTGCCGACGCGGGGCTTTGTGCGCTGTCGGTGGGGGACATGGTGTTTCATAATCAAAAGCTCTCAGCACCCGAAATTCTCAGCAGTTCCACACATTTCACTGACGTTCGGCAGGGCTATGCAAAATGCGCTGTGTGCGTTGTTAGCGAGAGTGCCTCAATATCCGCAGATATCGGTATGGCCCGTGCCATGAGACAGAAGGGTATAGATGTTCTTAATATCCGAGCGGGATTTGTTTCATTAGCAGGCTTCAATGAAGGCTTTATCGGCGGCTCCTGCTTCAAATTTTCTTCTGACAAGCTGGTGTTTCTAGGCAACATCCCAAGACATCCGGATTTTTTCAAAATTTCCTCTTTTTTGGCGCGGAACAGGGTAGACATCATTTGTCTTAAAGCCGATGATATTTTTGACATGGGCTCCGTTATTCCTGTGTATGAAGCATAGTACATTTTTGGCTGCAAGCTATTAGCTGCTTTTAATTTCTATGCCGCGCACAGAATGATAGTGGTTATTTTATTTAATTGTCGTATTTGCCGAAAAAGGCGAAAATTGTGTTGCAATTCTAAGAAAAGACTCATATAATCAAATGGTATTGGTAAGATTGCATTATTGGGGAGGTATGTGTCGTGGACGCTTTGAAGACTACACACCCAACGCTCCTTCAGTTCAGGGCTGTCCTCACAACTGCGAAAGCGAATGTACCCGTGGCGATATTTACGAGCCGATAGCAATTGATGAGGTCAAAGAATTCATCGCCGATCAGGAGCTTAAGTCAAGCTATCGATTCATCACGATGACGGCACCCAGCTATGGCAAGAAGATGGCTGTCATCGGAGCAGATCATGCCGGTCTTGCATGCGCTTACTATCTCGCAATTGACGGCTACAAGGTACCCGTATTTGAAAAGCCGCCTGTTCCCGGTGTCATGATGACTCTGGGAATTCCCTCCTTGCGTCTTGAAAAGGGCGTGTCAACGCAGAAATTGATGTCCTTAAGGATTTGTTCTTTGAATTCAAGTGCGGCGTTTAGGTTGGCGGTGATGTTTACACCGGTTCTAAGTTTACAATTGATGCAATCGCAGCAGGTAAAAGGAAACTGCTCGCTGCCTCGGCTGCGGTGCCACAATCATCGACCAGAACCGTTGTTTAGGCTTCGGTATCTGCACCACAAAGTGCAAGTTCGATGCTATCCACCTCACCAAGCAGTTTGAGCCAAAGACTGTTCTCTTTGGGGATCTTGTGCAGATTTTGGCAGACGGCAAGGCAATGCGTGCAGAGATAATTGCCATTAGAAGGGCACAAGCATAATATGTACATCTGCATGTAATATACACGGAAATGCTGCAAAATGGCGGCATCTCCGGCAGATAAACTACAAAGTGATGATCTCACCGCGCAAAAGAGATCATTATAAGACAGCGCATGGAGGTCATATGCACGAAATTAGTGTAATGATGGAAGTCATCCGTATTGTTGACGAGATGGCAGAAAAAAACAGCATAAACAATGTTGTTGAAATAGCTTTTGATATTGGCGAATGTTCTTCTGTTGTCCCCATATTCATGGATGAGTATTTTCCGATGCTCACCTCTGAAAAACCCCTGTATAAGGACTGCAAGCTTAAATTCAATACAATCCAAGCAGGCGCTGTCTGCAACAACTGCGGCAAGCCCTTTAAGGTAGTTGAGAATGAGGGCAAGTGTCCTTTCTGCGAAAGCGAGGATAAAACTTTTTTCAGCGGAAACGAATTTTGCATCAGAGAAATCGTTGTGAAAGAAGAGGACAACGGCGCTGCTACTTAAACTTTCTGCATAATTTTTAAGTAAAACCCTTTAGATATAACAAAAAGAAGCCAAATTAGGCTTCTTTTTGTTATATTAGCTTTTATGTGCAATTGTTAGCAGCAACCGCCTTCATGACTGTGCCCATGACCGCCGCAACCGCAACCGCCACCATCATGATTCTCTCCGCCGCAGCCACAGCCACCTTCACCATGCTCGTGACCATCCTCGCAGCAGCAGCCTTCTCCATCACCATGGTCGCAGCCACAGCCCTCGCTGTGATTGCAGCCGCAGCCGCCTAGCTCTCTAATGCTTAGATGTCCGTCCTCATCAACAACAAATACCACGTTTGCAAGTGCCTGCATGGTTTCATTGCTTGCGATAACACGTACACCGTCAATTTCAGTTATAGTCTCGGCAGAAGAACCCCTTCCGATTTCGAGAGCAACTGTGTCCTGACCGTCTTCGTTCACAATGTCCAGTCTGATGCAGTCGAAATCCCGTTCTTCAAGAACCTTATCAATAATAAACTTTGCTTCGGGCTTAAAATACATAATATAACTCCTCATGTGTTCTTAATTTATTGCGAATTGTAGCAATTTTCAATAGAATGTATGCATTTTATCACAAACAGCCCCATTTTAAAAGGCTAAAATGGAATAAATAAAAATTGGTCAAATTAAATTAAAATTGATGTTAAATATAATAACCTGACAAAAATATGTAATACTATCTTCAAGCCTAAGTACATTAGGCAAAAAATCAAAGGTCAGGTATAAAATATGAATAAGAACAGAAGACCGGATTTCTCCGACAAAGTACCCTTCAGCCGGGATAACAACTTTGATTCTGTTGTTTTGCAAAATGAGCTGACAGGTGTATTGCCGGTTATAACCGATGATGCGTTGGAAATCTACGAGCAGGTATACCATGAATATTACGGCATGCCAATAAATGCAGACGAAGAAGAAAAGTAAAAACACTCATTAAAAGAACTAATAAAACCAGTTAGAAACGAAAGGGTGCACTACAAAACAACTTGTAGTGCACCCTTTCAGTCTTTCAAAAAAGCTCTCATTACTGAGCGCCTTTTGGTATAACGTAATTAAATAAGCAGCCCTGCTTTTGAAGAATAGGAGAATGGGGTGTACAAAGAAAAAATAACCTCACATGGCGGCGAGGCTACTGTTTAATCTTTTACATATTCTAAGATTTCTGAAATGTCACAATCTAAA
>CAZAIU010000026.1:0-33225 GCA_964485265.1 uncultured Oscillospiraceae bacterium
ATGTAGATGCTGCCCACACGCACAAAATCCGGAAAATCCTTTAAGCTGTCCAAAAGCTCCGTCAGCGTCATGCGCATAAAGAGAACTTCTCCGGTTACAAGGGTCACACGGATATTGTGGTTCTGTGTTTCGCAGGATACGATGTCCCGCAGAGCCAAGCGCCGCAGGCCCTTGTCCGTTTGCAGGGCAAGGAAACGGCGGCGTTCCTCGTCCATCTTGTCAAGGATTTTCTCAAGCACGGTGAAAAAGCGCGTCCTGTCGATGGGCTTGACAAGGTACTGCATGGCGTTCACCTCATAGGCATCCACGCCATGCTCCCGCGAGGTGGTGAGAAAGATGATTTCCCCGTCAAAGCCGTTTGCGCGCAGATCCCTTGCGGCGTCGATGCCGCTTTGCTCCGGCATATAGATGTCCAGCAGCAGCAAATCAAACGCCGCCTGCGCCTCGATCTCCGCCTTGAGCTTGACAACGGAAGGAAACTCCCGCACCGAAACGGCGCACCCGAGATGAGCCGCCTGGTAGGCTTCCAGCAGCGCCTTTGTCTTATTCAGTTCCGCGGGATCGTCATCGCAAAGGGCTATTTGGTACACAATTCTACCTCCGACGCTCTTTCGTTGTTTTTTCCCATAATAACACATGGGAAAAGAATGTGCAATTCCGACGCCGTCATATGTTGAAGCTGTAAGCCGCGCGCATATCGTCGGCGGTCTTGGGCGTGATGGTGATGTGCAGGATGTACTCCGTCCAGCCGGTATCTTCCTCCCCGTCGCCGGGGTGGTAGATTTTCTCCACATAGGTGGTGATGGCGGTCATGTCCCAAAAGACGGTTTCAGCTTGGCGTTGCTGGACAGCTTGCGAAACCGCTCGCAGGTGACGAGCTGCCGGGGGATGCGGTAAAACGAAAATTGATTGCTTTCGTCGCCGTAATAATCAAATGCCATTTTGTCGGCCATATAGGCGCCTCCTTGCGGGCATAAAAAAGACACTATCCTGTGACGGATAGTGTCTTTTTGCGCGGATTTAGTTTGTCATAATGCCCTGTGCTCTTGGCGGCTGTCAATAAAATGTGTATTTCCAATGGTTTGGATTTACTTCTTTATCAACCCCCGCCTTTCGTCGACGGTCTTTTCGTTTGGTCGGAGTGTGGGGATTCGAACCCCAGGCCTCTTGGTCCCGAACCAAGCGCGATACCAAACTTCGCCACACCCCGAAATGGACAATATAAAATACGCCAATGAATGCGCATGAGTTAGTATAGTAAATATTTGTGAAAATGTCAAGAGAAAAGTGTTGCACTTACGCAATGCTGCGAGGACTGGTTTTATGCCTATTGCTGCGTCTGGTGAACGGACAATAGCGAAAAACAAGACACCCCTACGGAAAAGTGATTTTTCATAAGGGTGTCGTAAATAAGCAATGCAAATTAAAACTCTATCTGAATATGTTCATGTCAGCGTCGTATAGCTGTGTGCGTGTAAATGCAGCAAAATCCGGAGAAAGCTCGGGGGCTAGCTGGTTTAAAGCGTTTACCAGATGCTCAGGATTTAAGGTTGGCTCCTGTGCGGAAATAACCGCTTTTATCAGCACCCTATTTATGCTGTCATCAAAGGTTATGCTGCGGATTGAGGGGGCAATGTCACTGTCGCTGATGCCGCTTTTGGTCTTTTTCTGTATTACTATGCTTTCGCGGTCATAAAAATCCATCAAGCCTTGAAGCATATCAGGGACTGGGCGAGTGTCATATTCGAAAACTCCGTCCACGTCAAGCCATTTGATGTTCTTAGGCTTGCTTTCCCACTCGTAGACCTCAAGAGCTTTAATTCCTTCGGGCAGAGCCTTGTTAAGTCTAAAGGGAATTTCGGAAATTTCCATGAATTCAGCCAGCTTGAAATCCATCACATCGCAAAGACTTGCAGTGCCCACAGACAAAGGCAGAGCAAAAGACATCTGCGCATGGGGATTGAAGCCCTCGCTGTATTTAAGCCCAATGCCTGCACGGAGAAATGACCGCTGCATTGTACGCATAAGGTCAAGGTGGGAGATGTATACGGCTCGTCCGGTTTTAGAAAAACGCAGACGAAGCTTTTCCATTGGTTCATTCATCGCAGCGTCCTCCCTCCATAAGCTTTATGGCACCGCACGCAGTGCATTTTTTTCGGCAGTCAGGGGAGAGCTCTGCATTGTAGCACTTTTCCCGCTCGCTCCACATAAATTCAGGCTTTACACCCATGCTTACTCTGCTCCATGGCAGAACCTCACTGAAATCACGCTCACGGCATGCGTAAAAATACGGGGAAATACCGCATTTGTCAAATGCGCTCATCCAACGCTCAAAGGAGAAATACTCGCTCCAAGAGTCAAGCTTTCCGCCGTCTCTCCATACCTGCTCAATAACTGCACCGACTCGCCTGTCACCTCGGGAGAGAACTGCTTCAATGAGACTTGTGTCGGCATCATGCCAGTTGTAGGATATGGATTTTGCACGCATATGCTCACGAAGAAGCGTAACGCGGCGGCGGTACTCGTCCATGTCTACCTGCGGTTCCCACTGAAAGGGTGTGTGGGGCTTCGGGACAAAGCAGGAGGTTGAAACGGTTATACGCACGCCCTTTGCTTTGTTTGAAGCATAGGGCTTCCAAAGCGCCAGAACCTTCATTGCAAGGTCGGCTATACCTAAAACGTCCTCATCGGTTTCGGTGGGCAGACCCAGCATGAAATAGAGCTTGATATTGTTCCACCCCCCCTGAAAAGCGATTTTGCAGGTGTTGAGTAAGTCCTCCTCGCGGACATTTTTGTTTATTGCATCGCGCAGACGCTGAGTGCCCGCTTCAGGAGCAAAGGTAAGTCCGCTTTTTCTAACAGACTGAACCTTTTCCATAAGCTCAATGGAAAAGTTGTCTGCACGGAGCGAGGGCAGGGAAAGACCTATACTGCGAGGTACGCAGAAGTCCAAAAGTCCATCGCACAGGTCGTTTAGAGGGCGATAATCGCTAGTGGACAGGGAGGAGAGCGTAATCTCCTGATAGCCTGTGTTTTCAAGCGACTCTATGCCTTGCTGCACAAGACGTTCAGTGCTGCGGGAACGCACAGGGCGGTAAACGAAGCCCGCCTGACAAAAGCGGCAGCCGCGGATGCAGCCGCGGAAAAGCTCAAGCGTTACCCTGTCGTGGACAATTTCGGTGGAGGGGACTATCGGCGCTGTTGGAAAGTAACTGTGCTCAAAGTCCCGAACAAGCCGCCTTGTAACTAGCTGAGGCGCATCGTCTAAGGCTTTTAGCTCCGAAAGAGTTCCGTCCTCATTGTAAATCGGCTCATATAGGGACGGTACATACACACCGCCGATTTTTGCTGCCTCACGCAAAAAGTCCTGCTTTGACCATCCGCCGATTTTTGCTTCACGCAGAAGTGCAAGCAGCTCCCTATCCATGTCCTCACCCTCTCCGATGAAGCAAAGGTCGAAAAAATCAGCCATAGGCTCAGGGTTGCAGCAGCTGGTACCGCCGGCGAAAACCAAGGGTAAAAGCTCGGTCCTGTCAGAACTTTTTAAAGGAATTCCAGCCAAATCCAGCATGTTCAAAACATTCGTGTATGCCATTTCGTAGCCGATAGAAAAGCCTATTGCGTCAAACTCCGTCAGTGGGTCGCCGGATTCCAAAGCCCACAGCGGTATGCCTGCGGCACGCATCTCCTGCTCCATGTCGCCCCAAGGCGCAAAGCAGCGCTCACACCATACGCCGTCCATTTCGTTTATTACTCCGTAGAGGATTTTCATGCCGAGGTTTGACATACCTATCTCGTAGGTATCGGGAAAACAAAGCGCCATGCGAAGGTCAAGAAGTGCTTTGTCCTTAATAATTTGATTGAACTCGCCGCCCGTGTAGCGGGCAGGCTTCTGCACCCGTGGCAGAATTCGGGTCAGTCTTTTATCCATAGTATATGCTCCTAAAAAATTGTTACTGGGAATAGTCAGTAATCAATTTATTCTATACTGTTTTTGCAGTTTTTACAAGTCGTTTCGCTGCAAAAGCATGAGCCATATTCCGGACAACAGCAGCGCGGCTCCGTTTCCGCCTGCCAAAAGGTGCGCGCCGATAACACAAATTATGCCTGCAATACCCACTCCAATGCAATACATCATGGCCTTTGCCGGGTATGCACCCCAAATACACTCCAATAGCCGCTGCAGAGCACGTCCGCCGTCTAAGGGAAGAGCGGGCAGCAGATTGAAGCAATTTAGAATCAAACCAAGACCTGCGCACATTGTGAAATACTCTGATTTCAGATAAAGTCCCAGCGTTGAACATAAAAGGGCAAACAAGAGTCCGCATATTGGTCCTGCCAAGGCTGTCAGCGCCTCCTGCCAACCTGACACTATTCCCGAGTAATCCAGTGAAAAGCCTGAAACACTGGCATTTAATGCCGTTGGATAGGCTCCGAACAGACGCATTGCAAAAATGTGCCCCAGTTCATGAACAGCTACAGCGGGAGCAGCCGCTGCAATAATGCCGTTGTTGTCAAAAAAATATACCAAAGCCATAAGTAAAACAAAGCCACTGCCAATGTGTATTTTTATTGATGGCGCGGCTGTTTTTGCAGAAGTGCTTTTCATGGCTCAAAGATAGAACTCGGGATTGAAGTAAACGCCGTTTTGCATCAGCTCAAAGTGCAGGTGAGGTCCCGTTACATTCCCTGAATGACCCGACAGGGCAATTGCCTGGCCGCTTTCAATGACGTCTCCGTAGGCACAAAGCAGACTGCTGCAATGGGCATACAAGGTTGAGAAGCCATCCGAGTGCTGAACGATGACGGTAAGACCGTAGCCATCTACCTCCTGCGCAGCAATAACAGTTCCATCTGCAAAGGCATGAACCTCTGTCCCGTCACTAACCTCAATGTCGGTGCCGTAATGGAAGCGTACGTCTCCCTTCAGAGGATGAACTCTATAGCCGAAGCCGGAGCTGATTTTAGAGGTAGTCGGCCAAGCGTATTCAAAGGGAAGCGAAGGGCACTCACAGCTCACATTGGCGGGTATGGCATGCTCGGCAAATGCCGCCTGCTTCTGCAAGAACGAATCAATCTTAGCTTGACGGTCCGTATTTGGAGTAGGGGTTGGAGGGGGTGGAGTAGGCGCGGGAGTTGGGGCAGGCGTGGGAGCAGGCGCAGGAGTGGACAGCACTTTTTCAACCTCCGGAGCGGGTAAAGGGACGGAGGCATTTGCACTTAGGTTTTCCGCATACCTATTTGCAGTGCCGAAGTCCACTGCCGGCTCACCCTTGGAAATGCAGTGGAGTACATTGATGTTCATCACCTTGTTTGGATGCTGAAATGTATGTAGGTTTTTAGAAATCATCTCCTCAAGAGGAAAATCACCGGACACATCCACCTTTTGCTTAGGCTCAGAAAAAGATTCTTTGCTGTTGTCCCAAACGTATACAGTGTCGTTACCACCGGATATGCGCCTGCCGATTGCTAGAATATCTTCCCGTAAATCGCCGCCTGACATTACCGCCGGAAGAAAATCCTTTCGTACCTTTTCCAAGCCTTCAGGCCAAAAATGCTTGATAGCCCAGATCGAAAGAACAATAAGTCCTAAAATTACTATTCGTTTTTTCATATTTTTTGCCCTTTCTAAAAAATATTCATTTGATTGTCCCAAAAAGGAATTTTTAGTGGAAGCTTCCCTTTATTTATTACAAAGTAAGTGATATAATTATAAAGTCTGCTATGTCGTAATCAGGTATACCCCGCACATTTAGTATGCAGGAGGCAGAAACCATGAAACGTTTCAGCTTAATCAAGCTTTTTTCAAGCCGATTATTTATAACGGTTTTGCTCATTGCAGTTGAGCTGACATGGATGACTATGGTTTTTCTCCGTTTGGTGGGGCGTGCAGAATGGATACCTACAGCCTTTGAACTGCTAAGTGTTATAATTGCGCTGTATATAATTACTAAGGATGATGTACCGGCATATCGAATGGGATGGATACTCATAATTATGGTGGTTCCTGTATTCGGAGGTCTTATGTTTTTGCTGCTGGGCGAAAAAAGACCTGCCCGGCATATGCGAAACCGGCTTTCAAGAGGAATGCGTGACCACGATTTAAGCATTTCTCAAGACCCGGAGGTTATTAATGAGCTTAGAAATGCTGCTCCGCGAGTTGAAGGAACGGCTGAATATATTTCTCGCTATGCCCGCTACCCCATGTGCAAAAATACTACAATTAAATACCATAAGCTTGGTGAAGCTCATTATGCGGATATGCTTTTTGAGCTGAAGAAAGCTGAGAAATTCATCTTTATTGAATATTTCATCATAGAGGAAGGCAGGATGTGGAACTCCATATTGGACATTCTCTGTGAAAAAGCGCAGCAGGGTATAGACGTTAGGCTAATATACGACGATATGGGCTGCCTAAAGAAGATACCCACAAGATACTATAAAAAGCTTGAGAAAATGGGAATAAAATGCATTGTGTTCAATCCTTTTATCCCTGTTGTATCTTTAGTGATGAATAACCGTGACCACCGCAAGATGATGATAATAGACGGCAAAACCGCGTTCACCGGAGGCATAAATCTTGCCGATGAATATATCAACGAAAAAGAGCTTTACGGTCATTGGAAGGACACTGGAGTCATGCTCAAGGGTGATGCGGTATGGAACTTTACGGTGATGTTCCTTGAAATGTGGAATTCCTTCCGCCACAGCGAAGAAGACTTTTCAGCGTTCAAGCCAGTAGAAAAATTCAAAGGAGAGTTTGTTTCCGATGGCTTCATCCAGCCCTTTACTGACTCGCCTCTGGATGGGGAAACAGTTTCTGTTAATGTCTATTTGGATATTTTGGCGCAGGCAAAAGATTATGTTTATATTTTCACTCCTTATCTTGCGATAAGCGACGAGCTTCACATCGCCCTGTGCGCTGCCGCAAAGCGCGGAGTGGATGTTCGCATGGTATTGCCGGGAATTCCGGACAAAAAGGTTGCCTACAGGCTCTCTCGTTCCTACTATGCGCCGCTGCTAAAGGCGGGAGTTAGAATATATGAATACACGCCGGGATTTATCCATGCAAAAAGCTATGTCTGCGATGACGAGCTTGCGGTTGTAGGCACGATAAACATGGACTATCGCAGCTTATATCTGCATTTTGAATGCGGCGTTTTCATGTGCGGCTGCAGTGCTGTTGCTCAGTTGAAGAAGGATGCGCTGCAAACCTTCCAAATGTCCCACGAGGTCAACATTGAAGAAAGAAAAAAGAGCTATATTATGCAAATTCTCGGCGGACTCATCGACTCTGTGCTTAGAGTTTTTGCACCGCTGTTTTAGGGAAACCCTTAATAAATCTGTCTGCGGCAACCAGAGGAATTTTTGTGCCAAAAAACTTCTCACGACTTGCTCTTGCCGATTTAATAAGAGCAAACAGAATAATATTTTATAAATGAGGTAAATATATGAAGCTTTGGTCAGGACGCTTTGACAAAAACACAGATGCTCTGGTGGATGAGCTTAACGCTAGCATCGGCTTTGATTTTCGCATGTACAGGCAGGACATTGAGGGAAGTCTTGCCCACAGTGCCATGCTTGCAAAGCAGGGGATAATATCTGCCGAGGATATGGAAAAAATACACAAGGGCTTAAAGGAAATCCTTGCGGATATCGAAGCGGGAGAACTGTCCTTTGGCATAGAGAATGAGGACGTTCATATGGCTATCGAGGGCGAGCTTACCCGCCGTATAGGCGATGCCGGAAAACGCCTGCACACAGCCAGAAGCCGCAACGACCAGGTGGCTCTTGATATAAGGCTGTATCTAAAACAGGAAATTGAGGAAATAAGGGGCTTGGTATTGGAGCTTTTGGAAACAGTTTTGAGCCTTGCCCGCCGCGGGCAGGACGTGGTTATGCCGGCTTACACCCATTTGCAGCGGGCGCAGCCCACAAACTTCGCTCACTACATGATGGCATATGCAAACATGCTGCGCAGAGATGTGACACGCCTTGAGGACTGCCTTGAGCGCATGGACGAGTGCCCCTTAGGCAGCGGAGCTCTCACCTCCACGACATACCCCATTGACCGTGAATTTGTTGCAAAGCAGCTTGGCTTTGCCCGCATAACTCAAAACAGTCTTGACGGAGTGTCAGACCGTGACTTTGCGCTAGAGCTAATGAGTGACCTGTCCATTTTGATGATGCACCTTTCCCGCTTTTCAGAGGAAATAATTATGTGGTGCTCATGGGAATTCAAGTTCATAGAGCTGGATGATGCCTATTCCACAGGCTCATCAATCATGCCACAGAAGAAAAACCCCGATATTGCTGAGCTTGTCAGAGGAAAGACAGGGCGTGTTTACGGCGATTTGATTAGTCTGTTAACAGTTATGAAGGCGCTTCCTCTTGCCTACAACAAGGACATGCAGGAGGATAAGGAGCCTGTTTTTGATGCAATTGACACTGTGAAAAAATGTATTCCAGTGTTTTCCGCTATGTTGGATACTATGCGTTTGCTGTCCGAGAATATGCGCAGTGCAGCAGGACGCGGCTTTATCAACGCGACGGACTGCGCAGATTATCTTGTTAAAAAGGGACTTCCCTTCAGAGATGCCTATACAATAGTAGGACGCCTTGTAAATCACTGCATTGAGAGTGGAAAAACCCTTGAAACACTGGAACTTGCGGAATATAAAAAGCTTTCCGAGGTCTTTGAAGGCGATGTATACGATGCAATTTCGATGGATACCTGTGTTGCAATGAGAAACGTTGCAGGAGGCCCCTCCAAGCAAAGCGTGGAGGCACAAATGAACTATATTGAGCAGTTTATAAAAGATAGAGGCTGACAGCAATCAAACCTACAGAAAAAAACAGGGGGGCTAAAGAATGAAAAAAACAGCGTTTTTTCTGGCTGTGATTTTGCTTTTAAGTGTATTTCAACCCGGTGCTGCATTTGCAGCAGGCAGCAGCACACAAACTGAAGATGGATACATTGTAAAGCTTAAGCAGAATGAAAACAGTGTAAGACTGATGAATGATATTAAGCTGGATGAGATTTCATCAGAACAGGGGCTTTACAAAGCGGACGACCTTTATGTGATTTCAGAGTTGGGCAGCATGGTGGAATACTACGAGCCTGACTGCAAGGCTACTCTGTATGCTGCCTCAAATGACCCATATGCAGCAAAGCAGTGGTCACTGAACAGTCTGGAAATAAATTCAGCATGGAACAAGGGCTATGAGGGAGAAGGCGTAAGAGTAGCCATAATTGACAGCGGTGTGAACTCCCTCCACGAGGATTTTGAAGGTGCAGTCTTCGACAAAGGGAAAAACATGATAGACGGATCCCATGATGTCAGAGATGAGATGGGGCACGGAACCTTTGTTGCGGGCGTCATTGCCGCAACCAGAGACAACGGCATAGGCATTGCGGGTCTTTGCGATGATGTAACCGTAGTTCCGATAAAATGCTTTGGAAAAAGCATGGAGACAAATGCCTCTTACATAATTTCTGCAATTTACGAAGCCGTAGATGTATTTGACTGTGATGTAATTAACCTTAGCCTTGGCATGGATGTAGACATGCAAAGCATGAGACGCGCAGTTACACACGCCACGGAGCAGGGGGTAATAATAATATCCGCCGTAGGAAATGACGGCACCTCAGTTTTAAATTATCCTGCCGCTTATGACAATGTTATAGGTGTTGGCTCAATTGATATGAAAAACAAGGTTACCAGCTTTTCACAAAAAAACGGTTCTGTCTTTGTGGTTGCTCCGGGTGCGGGAGTTATCAGCACCGGGTACAAAACCGATACGGATTATGTAATAGGAGAGGGCACCTCTTACTCAAGCCCTCATGTGGCGGTTGCGGCTGCCATAATGAAGCAGTACCAGCCAAAATCGACTCCCACAGATTTTGCAGAGCTTTTGAAGCTTTCGGCTATAGATTTGGGTCAGCCCGGTTATGATACGTCCTATGGATACGGAAGAATTGATATTGCTGCATTTATAAACGCACTTGAAACATATGAATTTGCGGATATCGGAGATATCTTTCCGGATGTTTCAAAGCACTGGGCAAAGGAAGATATTGAGCTTTGCGTATCGCGAAAGTACTTTAACGGGATATCATCAACGGAATTTGCTCCCGAGCTTCCCATGAACAGAGCAATGTTTGTAACAGTGCTTAGCCGCTTGAGCGGAGAGAGCGTATCGGGGTTTAGAAATGTATTTACGGATGTGCCCAACAGTGCGTGGTATTCCCAGCCTGCGGCATGGGGGGCGGCAAGCACCATAGTAAGCGGTGTATCAGACGGCATGTTTGACCCAGAGGGTCTGGTCACAAGGGAACAGATGGCTGCTATGCTGTATAGATTTGCATCTGTTTATGAGCTGACCGGCAGCAGCACTTCGGAAGCAGACCTTTCTGCTTTTTCGGATGGAGCAAAGGTTTCAAGCTGGGCAAAGCAGGCTATGAGCTGGGCTGTTGCAAATGGTCTTATTACAGGTCGTGACGGTTCCAAACTGTGTCCCACGGACGGCGCAAAGCGCTGCGAGGTAGCAGCGATAATTTCCCGATTTTCAGCATCGTTCTTAAAATAGAAAGATAATTAACAATAGGAGATATAAAGAAATGCCCGAGGAAGTTTTAAAAAATATTTTTAGAATAAAGGTTCCGCTGCCAAACAATCCCCTTAGAATTCTCAATAGCTATTTGATTGTCGGAGACGGCGAAAACCTGTTGATTGACACCGGCTTTAAGCATCCCGAGTGCAGGGAGGCTCTCATTCAAGGGCTAAATGAGCTTGGCGTGAACATGGAGCAGACTGATATTTTGCTAACGCATCTTCATTCAGACCACACAGGCCTTGCTCCTGAAATTGCAGTACCCGGCAGAGAGGTATATTTGAGCAGAAGTGAGATTCCTTGGATGTTTGGGGAGTCTCGCAAAGTGCTTTGGGATATGGACACCGAGAAAATTGCCCGTTCAGGATTTTCTCCTGAGGTAATCGATAAGCACCTGCTGAGAGCACCCTCCAGAGACATGGCGTCAGATGCCGAGTTTTCTGATTTTACAGCCATTGACAACGGCGATATTATCCGCTGCGGGGGCTATGATCTGCGCGCTGTTTTGACACCAGGACACACTCCGGCGCACATGTGTTTTTGGATGGAACGGGAAAAGACTATGTTTACGGGTGACCATGTGTTATTCGATATAACGCCGAACATCACGCTCTGGCATTTCGTTGAGGATTCACTGGGTGATTATCTGAACAGCCTACGGGAAATTAATAAATACGATGTGCAGCTTGCATTGCCCGGGCACAGAGAAACAGGGGATTTCCACGGACGTATTGCAAATCTTTTGGCGCACCACGAGGAGCGATTAGAGGAGTGCTTAAATGTGGTGCGTGAAAATCCGGGGCTTTCAGTTTACGATATTGCGGGTAAAATGTCTTGGCACATTCGATGCAGCTCATGGGATGATTTCCCAATCGGACAGAAATGGTTTGCTGTCGGCGAATGTCACAGCCACCTGCGCCATCTTGAAACAAGGGGCAAGGTTATATGTGATGACAGTGAGTATATCCTGCACTACAGCGCGAAATAAAGAACTCTACGGAGCGTTTATTGCATTGCCGTCTGTTTTGGGATATTCTATGTGCAGAAGACAGGGAAGCGTTAGACTTGAATAAATTCAAGCTTAGTTAAATGTGCGAGCAGCCCTCGCAAACTCGAAACCACCGCGCATGCGCACATTTTTATTACCATTCATCATAATTTTGTGCGTTGAGAGAAATGAAGGGAACGGTCACGAAAATGGATTGTGCTAAGGTAGGCAGGCTGATTTTTACTCTGCGCAAGGAAAAGGGCATTACTCAAAGACAGCTTGCGGAAAAGATGAATATAAGTGACAAGACCATCTCTAAATGGGAACGCGGCATGGGCTGCCCTGACGTATCCCTGCTTCCGGAGCTTTCTGACACCTTGGGTGTCAACATAGAGAAAATTCTGCTGGGAGAGCTTAGCCCTAACAGTATAGACGGAGGTAATATGAAAAAAATAAAGTTTTTTGTCTGCCCGGAATGCGGTAATATTTTAACCGCTACGGGGTCAGCGGAGTCATCCTGCTGTGGAAGAAAGCTTGAGGCTCTAACTGCGGCTCAGGCAGACGAAGGGCATATGCCATTTATTCAAGAGGTGGAGGATGATTTTTATATCACCTTCAATCACGAAATGACGAAGCAGCATTACTTGTCCTTTGCATCCTACGTGACCTACAACTCAATGATTTTTATCAGGCTTTATCCGGAGCAGTCCGCGGAGGTTCGTTTTCAAAGGCACTACGGCGGCGACCTATACTATTACTGCACAGAGCATGGTCTTATGAAGGTGAAATTTGAAAGACCGAAAAAATAAGGTTAAAGAGCAGAGAAAACTTTCTCTGCTCTTTAACCTTATTTAAGCGCGCTTCATATCATGGAGCGCGCGGCGATTATATGTCTTTCTTGTTTAACATTGCCTTTGCGAGAGAAACAAGATGCTCCTTGCTGTTATACTCCGGATGCTCAAGAACATAATCCAACAGTGCATATAACCCGTTTCCCAAAGCCTTCCCGCTAAACCCCAGCTCCAGTAAATCATCCCCTGAAATGTCAAGACGCTTGAGACAAAAGCAATCACCGCCGGATATGACCGAGGAAAGCAGTTTAATGTGACCTGTACCGTAAAGTACATCTGCGGCTGCCGCCGCACATTTTCCGCATTCAATTCCGGTCCGCGATAAAAGCCGTTTCCAAGCAAGCTTTGTTTCCGGAGCTTCGTTTTCAACCAGAATGCAGCCCTTGGCGGCGTTGTGGACGGTTGCGGAATCAAGCTTTAATGAGAGTAAAAATTCCTCAGCACCTTCAATAGTGCCGTTCCTTTTCAGCAGGGCGCAAAGCCCAGCCCATCTTTGGGCACGGTTTTTAGGAAGCAGGGCTATGCCGGAAAGCTCGGGGGAAGATCGTGTTTCGCCGAGAATACCGCAAAGCAGTCCTGCGGAAATTACTTCCGAAATGTGCTCCGGTGAACCGGAGAGTAAAACTTTTTCAAGTTCTGCGCATACTCGCTCCGCTGCAAGGGAAGATGTCAGATGAGAGCAGCTTTTGATTGCGTCCATTGTTTGCGGCTCAATCTCAAAACCGAGAACAGCAGAAAACCGCATTGCACGGAGCATACGCAGTGCGTCCTCATTAAAGCGCTTTTCGGCTGCACCGACGCAGCGGATAAGGCAGTTTTCTATATCCTGAGCTCCTCCAAAGGGGTCAAAAACAAGACCAGACAGGGGAAGTGCAATGGCGTTCATAGTAAAATCACGCCGCTGTAAATCACTTCTTAAATCCGAGATGAAAAGCACATTCTCGGGGCGGCGATGGTCAAGATACTCACCGTCGGAACGAAAGGTGGTTACCTCCACGCGGGAGCCGTGCTCAATGACTGTAACAGTGCCGTGCTTTATGCCTGTGGGACGTGAATGCTCAAAAATCTCCATGACTTGCTCAGGGAATGCACTGGTGCATATATCCCAGTCGTTGGGACGGCGGTCCATTATGATGTCACGCACACAGCCTCCGACCAGATACGCGGAGTATCCGTGACTTTCAAGACGTTTTAGAACCGTTATAACATATTTGGGGGGTGAAATACAGGTCAATTGCTGCAACTCCTTTGGAAGAAAATGTTTTAATTGGTTATGTATAGGATATAACCAAAAAAGAGCTGAAATACGAACCTTATTTTTCTTGTATTGTTCGGTCAATTGTATTATAATACTTTTTTAGTGACGAAACAACCAAAATCAGGACAATATAAAACTCTTAAAAACCGTGTAAACGGTTTTATTAATTAATCGGCATTGCAGCTTTTGCAGATGCTTATTGCTCTTGTAAATTCAAATCAATTCAGGGAGCAAATCGAAAGGACAGCATATATGACAGGCTTTGAAAAATTCCTAGTCCCCGGCATAAAAGGACACCTTATTGGCATTGGCGGCGTTTCCATGTCTCCACTGGCTGAGGTTCTTGCAGGAATGGGGCTTAACATCAACGGCTCCGATATGAATGAAAGTGAAAAAACAGAGCATCTTCGCTCATTGGGTATAAATGTCTCAATAGGACACAGTGCGGAAAATGTCTCCGATGATACGGATTTCGTGGTACGCACTGCCGCTGTGCACGATGAAAATCCGGAAATCGTTGAAGCACAGAAAAAGAATATTCCTGTTTTTGAGCGGACTCAGGCATGGGGGGCAATAATGAGGGACTATAAAAATGCGCTGTGCATTTCAGGAACTCACGGCAAAACAACAACTACCTCAATGTCTACACACATACTCATGGCGGCTGGGCGTGACCCAACCGTTATGATTGGCGGTACCTTGCCGCTTTTGCAGGCAGGACACAGAGTGGGTAAGGGTGACACTATTGTTATGGAGTCCTGTGAATACTATAACTCCTTCCATGCTTTTTCACCCACCATTGCCGTTATTCTCAACATTGAGGCCGATCATCTTGATTTTTTCAAGGACTTGGAGGATGTTAAGGCTTCCTTTAGAAAATTTGCTTCCTTGGTTCCTGAAAACGGTCACATTGTTGCCAATGCGGATGACAAAAACACAATGGACGCGCTTGAACCGCTGGGAAGAGATATCTTCACTTTTGGTCTTTCCAAAGACGCGAATGTATACGCTGAAAACATTGAACGGGTGGGCGCTCAGACCGAATTTGACGTAATGCTAAAGGGTGAGCTTTTCACACATGTTAGCCTTCGTGTGCCCGGACTGCACAATATTAAAAATGCACTTGCAGCCACAGCTGCCGCAATATGTCTCGGTATTGACCCGACCGCTGTTACCTACGGTCTTTCGGGCTTCACCGGCGCGGGACGCCGCTTTGAATTTAAAGGTAAGTTCAACGGTGCCGATGTATATGACGATTATGCTCATCATCCCGGTGAGCTAAAGGCTTTACTGGATGCGGTTGAACCTTTGGGCTATAAGCGCATTATCACCGTTTTTCAACCCCACACCTATTCGAGAACTCATGCGCTGTTTGGAGATTTTGCAGAGCAGCTCCGCCGTCCTGATTTGACCTACCTTGCGGAAATATATGCAGCGAGAGAAAAAAACACTCTCGGGATATCTTCAGCGGATCTTGCAAAGGAAATTCCAAATGCAATGTATTTTGCGTCCTTCGAGGAGCTGGAAAAGAGTTTAAAGTTCACAGCAGCCCCGGGTGATATTATACTCACAGTCGGCGCGGGAGATGTATACAAATTGGGTGAACAGCTAGTTGCTGAAAATTAAAGCTTAAAAAAATATAATCTGCGGCTTGAAAAATAAGCCGCAGATTTTTTTATTTCCATTTCCTCTCATTTCCTGCGCGAATAAAGTAAAAATCAGCAGCATGGAACGACTGCCTTTTTAAGTTGACATAAATATAATTATGACAACAACAGTTACGGAGGGATGATTCATGGCTGTAAAAGAAAGCTTAAAAAATCCGCGCATGACGCTGCTTTCGCTTGCGCAAGTATGGGAAAAACCTAAAATCAAACAGGCAGTAGGCTACATTTTAAATTTCGTGTTGGGCTTTGCCATGTCCTGCTCGGTGGTAATGACAAACCTTGCACCATTCGGAATTGGCATAGTAGGCCGTGCCGGTGCCGATGCAGGGGGAATTTGCTGTCTTTTGGGAGCGTGCATTGCGTACATATTTGTAGGCGGCTTCGACTGGGGAATAAAGTATGTTGCGACCATAACCTTGGTTTTTACAATCAGCTTTGTTTTTCGTGATACAAGGGTGATAAAAAAGGCATGGTTCATGCCTATTGTTGTGGCTGCACTTACGGCAGTAACCTCTTTTCTCAACACCTTTGAGTTTATTGACGATTTTCCCGATGCAATAAGCGTGTTCACAGAGGTGGTTTTAGCGGGAGCCTCCTGCTGGTTCTTTACACTTGCATTAACGCCGGCTAAAAACGGCAGTGAGCAGGCGGAAAGAAATCAGGCAATCGGAATTTTGGTTCTGTTTTCGTGTCTGCTAATGTCCATAACGTCAGTAATGGTAGCTCATGTTATATCTGTAGGCAGATTTTTTGCTTTGCTGGTGGTGCTTACGGCCGCCTATAAGGGCGGAATGCTTCCCGGATGCGCAGCGGGAACCGCTATGGGACTGGCTATGGATATGGCAGCAGGCGGTGAGGTGTTTTTTGTTATGGCGTATTCCTTTGCGGGACTTATCGGAGGAGCTTTTTCAAAGCACGGCAGACTGCTGTTCCTTGTGAGCTATATAATTGCAAACACTGTGGCGGTGCTGTGGACATGGGGAGTACACCTAAGACTTGAGCTTATGTATGAGGTGTTTGCAGCAAGTGTTATATTTGCGCTGTTTCCCGAGATGCTTCTTGAGTATGTAGGAGGAATCGCAAGACTGCCCTCGCCGAGCACGGGAGAGTCGGGACTACGTCATTATACCGCCGACAGAGCCGAAAAAATAAGCGGTGCCTTTCGTGACCTATACGGCACAGTTTTCAGAAGCCTTACCAGCACGGAAAATGACAACGATATTGCAACAATATTTGACAGGGCGGCGGCCACAGTTTGCGTGGGCTGCAAAAATAAGGAGTCCTGCTGGCAAAAGAACTTTATGGATACCCTGTCAATAATGAACGACGCTACAGCTCCTATGCTCAGCCGAGGTAAACTGGAAAAGGATGATTTGGCTGAGAGGTTTATTGAAAAGTGTCAGTCCCACTATTCGTTTATTTCTGCCGTAAACTATGAGCTTCGCGCTCTGATGTACAGACGTCAGTTCCGCAGCAGGCTAAATGAGAACAGAACTGCTGCATACGGACAGTATAAAGAGCTTGCAGATATAATAGACGGTGTTGCAAAGGAACTTAACTCTGCCAAGGGAGCAGACCCGCTGGCTGAAAGAAGGCTTAAGCGCTTTTTGCGCACCATGGATATTGAAGCGGACGTATCCGTTTTCAGAGACGACAAGGGAAGACTCCGCGCCGTTATCGAAAGCGGACGGCTGGGACCGCTGCTCAGACAGGGCAATTATCTTGAGGTGCTTTCAAATGTGCTGGGCGTGAGATTATGCAAGCCCCAAAGCGATGAGGAGATTTCCGACAGACGGCTTTTGCTTGTTGAGGCTGAGCCTCTTGTTGTAAGTGTCGGGATTGCAGGCATGAAGAAAAAGGGCGAGCCTGTTAGCGGTGATAGAGGCACATATTTCAAGACCGACCAAGGGATTTTGTGCGTAATTCTTGCCGATGGCATGGGCAGCGGTGAGGACGCTGCAAAGGAAAGCGTGAATGCAGTGAGAACTCTTGAGGCGTTTTTGCGCTCGGGCATAGACCCTGCGGTTGCAATGAAGATACTAAACTCTGTACTGCTGCTTAAAAACGGCGAGGAGTGGGGATATTCCACCATTGACCTCATGTGCGTTGACCTGTTTACCGGAGAGACATGTTTTTATAAATACGGTGCGGCACCGTCCTTTGTAAAAAGCGGAAAAGCCATTAGACGTGTGCGTTGTGAAAGCTTGGCAGCGGGCATATGTGCCGGTGACGGCAGCGCTCCGGACATAGTACGTATGAAGCTTAAGCCCGGAAATGTGGCTCTTGTAGCCAGTGATGGAGTGATGGTTGAAAAAAATGATGCATGGCTTCGGGAGATTTTGCTGAAGTCCGATGGCTGCGACACAAAGACGCTTGCAAAGGACACCCTGCGCGCTGCTGTACGGCAATACGGCTGCGAGGATGACATGACCGTTCTTGCCGTGCGGGTAGACGAAAGGACTTAGCCTATGGACAAGCGGGAGCAAGCTCGCTTGCACAGATCTCTATTTAACAAATCCCGCGGTAAAACACTGAATAATAAGCGCCGCAGGCGGTTAAACTGGAAACAAATGGAGCCGCAAGGGGGATTTGAAGTGGTAAAAGGCATTTCTCACAGAGTTATAGTAGTTAAATCACCGGACAAGTATTTTGAGGAGGCTATATTTGTGATACGGGAGGATGTTTTAAATAGCAGAGGCGCGGACAGCGCGACTATTTTAAAAGAAGCCCGACGTGTTGCAAATTCCTATGTAAAGAAATCACCAAAATCGCGAAAGCATTTCATTTCAAAGCTGCCCGCACCATTTTTCGTGGCGGCGGGGGCTGCCGCAACGACAATCGCATGGTTTACCCTGCGGATATGCGGGGTTTAAAACAAAGGCATAGGCAGCCGGGGGCGGCTGCACACCTAAACCGATAAAGCCAGTTTATTATTCGCCGGGCTAAGATACGTTAAGTATACTTTGTCCGGCGAATATTTCATGTCGAATCGGGGAGTGCAAATTGTTGTCAAATTTTGTTGTTTTATTTCCCGTGAAATGTTAAAATAGTTTAAAAGAAAACAAATTGCTTTGGGAGGTTGATTCATGGACATACTTATCAGAAACGCGTTGGCATTATTGCCTGGGGAATGTGTGAAAATTTGTGACGTATTTGTAAAGAATGATAAAATATTGTCAATAGAAAAAGCACCCGCGGACTTTATGCCGGACAAAATTATTGATGGCACAGGAAAGCTTCTCACGCCCGGATTTGTTAATTCCCATACCCATATTTACATGTCTGCTCTTAGAAACAGAGCTGATGACCTGAATTTCATGACATGGCTGTTTGACAACGTTATACCAATGGAGAATAAGCTTACAGACGAGGATGCATATTGGAGTATTCAGCTTGGCTGCATGGAAATGCTTTTAAGCGGAGTTACCTCCATACTTGATATGCACATGTTCCCGAAAACCACCCCAAGGGCACTGTCCGATGCCGGCATGCGTGCTGTGATTTCCCGCGGTTTGCAGGGAGACAAGGACAGCATGGAAAGAGGAAAAGAGCGCATTGAAGAAGCCCTTTCCGAAGCAAACGATTTTGCGGATGATCCGCTTATCAGTTTTATGCTGTCTCCCCATGCCCCTTACACCTGCGGAGAGGATTACCTGCACCTTGTGGCGGAAACCGCAAGAGAGCATAACTTGGGGCTAAACACCCACCTTTCAGAGAGCGAGGATGAGCAAAACACCATAATGGAGCGCTATGGCTGCACTCCTGCCGAGTATTTTGACCGCTGCGGCATCCTTACAGATAGAACGGTGTGTGCGCACTGCGTATACCTTTCGGACAGTGACATGGCACTGCTTGCTAAGCGGGGAACAAGTGTTGCCCACAACCCTGCAAGCAACATGAAGCTTGGCAATGGCTTTGCGCCGGTGACTTCCATGATTAAGCACGGAATAAATGTTTGCTTGGGAACGGACAGTGCAGCAAGCAACAATAACCTCAGTCTGCTGCGTGAAATGCAGCTTGCTGCTCTTATCCACAAAGGTACAAGCCGTGAGGCAACCACAGTAACCGCAAATCAGGTGTTTGATATGGCAACTGCAAACGGCGCAAGGGCACTTGGACTGGGAAAGCTTTGCGGTGAGATTCGCCCGGGAATGGCTGCCGACCTATGTCTGTTCGATATGGGCTCAGTTGGCTTTTTCCCCGTTGGCAATCCTAAATCTGCTCTTTGCTATTCAAGCTTTGGTTTGAAGGCGGAAACAGTTCTTGTAAACGGCAGGATACTTCTTGAAAAGGGTGAGTTCAAAACCATAGACGCCGATAAGGTGAAATATCATATTGAAGCGCTTTCAAAGCGCCTTGATACAATTTAGTTGTATAACTAAGCATATAACGATATTAGACCGAGCTCTGCCTGTTTTGGGAACAGAGCAGGGCCTGCACAAAATGACCGATAATTTTTACGGTCATTTTGTTACTTAGCTATGCGAAAGGTAGGAAAATAAAATGAGCGACGTTCGTGACATTAGTCTTGCGCCTTCGGGGGAGAATAAGATAAAATGGGCATCAAGAAATATGCCTGTATTAAACAGCATTGCAGAGGATTTTATGAAAACTAAGCCTCTTGCCGGATTAAGGGTTGCACTTTCGGTTCATATGGAGGCTAAAACCGCTTATCTGTGCCGCGTAATGGCGCTCGGCGGTGCCGAAATGCACGTTACAGGCTGCAATCCGCTGTCCACACAGGATGATGTTGCAGCAGCGGTTGCTGCTGGCGGTATTGACGTTCATGCATACCATGGGGCAACGCAGGAGGAGTATGTACGTCACCTTTGCGCTGTTTTGGATTGTGAGCCAAATATTATCATCGACGACGGCGGTGATTTGGTTGAGCTAATGCACACAAAGTACACTCACCTCATCCCCAACGTTATCGGAGGCTGTGAGGAAACCACCACGGGAATTCACCGTCTGCGCACCATGGCAAAGGCAAACGAGCTTCGTTTTCCTATGGTGATGGTCAATGAAGCAGACTGCAAACATCTTTTTGACAATCGCTACGGTACAGGACAGTCGGTTTGGGACGGAATAAACCGCACAACAAATCTCATCGTTGCAGGAAAAACCGTTGTTGTCGCAGGCTATGGTTGGTGCGGCAGGGGAACTGCAATGCGTGCAAAGGGTATGGGAGCAAGAGTAGTTGTCACCGAAATTGACCCTGTTAAGGCGATTGAGGCAAATATGGATGGCTTTGATGTTATGCCAATGAAATGCGCTGCCGAGATAGGTGATATTTTTGTCACAGTTACAGGCTGCAAAGATGTTATAACAAATGAGCATTTCGCTCATATGAAGGACGGAGCTATCCTGTGCAACGCAGGGCATTTCAACGTTGAGATTAACCTTGACGAGCTTGCGGCGGCCTCACATGAGCGGTATGAGGCTCGTCAGAATATTGAGGGCTATGTACAAAATGACGGACGCACCTTGTTCGTGTTAGCCGAGGGCAGACTTGTAAACCTTGCATCAGGTGACGGTCATCCTGCTGAGATAATGGACATGAGCTTTTCAATACAAGCACTCAGCGCGAAGTACTTAGCAGACAACAGGGGAGCGCTGCCTGTTGACGTTATTCCCGTGCCTATGGAAATTGACCATGAGGTTGCGTCAAGAAAGCTTGAAAGCATGGGCAAGAAAATAGACATACTGAGCAAAGAACAGAGAGAATATCTTGGCATTTAATTGTATCAGCGTCCGCTGACGCTGTGGGGAAGGGTGAAAGCATTGGAAACCAAGGATTTTGAAGCCTTGTGCGAGGAGCTTCTTGAGCTGCTGGAAAACAAAAGTATGAAGCAGTTCAAAGAGACTCTGGAGGAAATGAACGAATTTGACGTTGCGGAATTTATATCGGATTTACCGCGGCGCAAAATAGCGATGGTTTTCCGATTGCTTTCGAAATCCAAATCCGCAGAGGTTTTCGCAAACCTTGAAGCTCCGGAGCAGTCACATATCATTGAATGCATTACAGATACAGAGCTGGGAGAAATCATAGAGGAGCTGTATTTGGACGATGCGGTGGATCTGCTGGAGGAGTTGCCTGCAAACGTTGTTAAGCGTGTTATGAGGACGGCTACACCTGAAACACGCAGGTTGATTAACCAATACTTGGAATATCCCGACAATTCTGCCGGCAGCATTATGACTGCGGAGTATGTTGACCTCAAAAAGTATATGAACGTTCGGGAGGCAATTGCGCGAATTCGCAGGATAGGCGAGGATAAGGAAACAATCTATACCTGCTTTGTGCTTAGCAGTGACAGAAAGCTTGAGGGTGTTGTAACTGTCAAGGAACTGCTTTTGTCCGACGATGAGGCAATTATCGGAGACATCATGGACTCAAACGTCATTTATGCCACCACAACGGACGACCAGGAGGAGGTCTCAGAGCTTTTTTCAGACTACGACCTTTTGGCGGTTCCCGTAGTAGATAAAGAGGGAAGACTGGTTGGCATTGTCACTGTTGACGACGTTATCGACGTATTGCAGGAGGAGGTCACAGAGGACTTTGAAAAGATGGCGGGTATGACACCGTCAGACAAGCCCTATTCCCGCGCAGGTGTTGCTGATATCTGGAAGAGCCGCATTCCGTGGCTGATGTTCCTTATGCTCTCCGCTACATTCACTAGCATGATAATCAACAAGTTTGAAAGCTCTCTGGCTGCCTGCGCAGCGCTTATAGGCTTTATTCCTATGCTCATGGGTACCGGCGGTAATTCCGGCTCCCAAAGCTCCACAGCGGTTATACGAAGCCTTTCCTTGGGAGATACGGAGCCGAAGGATGTTGCAAAGGTTATTTGGAAGGAAATCCGCGTTGCTGTGCTCTGCGGTGTGTCTCTTGCGGCGGTGAACTTCTGTAAGATGTATTTTGTGGACAAAATGCTTCTGGGCAATGACGGGGTTACGGTTACAGTTGCACTTACCGTATCATTGACCCTAGTTTTTGTGGTTATTTTTGCCAAAGTAGTTGGCAGCACACTTCCTCTTGCTGCCGAAAAAATCGGAATTGACCCGGCGGTAATGGCAAGCCCGCTAATATCAACCATTACAGATGCAGTTTCATTGCTTATATACTTCTTGATGGCTGGGCTTATCCTCGGAATATAGTTAAAGTACCATGTATGCAAAAAATATAAAGCCACTCCGCTGATTTTTAATCAGCGGAGTGGCTTTATATTTGTAGATTATTTATTTTTCACAAATTAAGAGAATGGACAATGGAACAGATTGAATTTCTAATTTTGCACGTCAATATCAGCTATAGAATAGCTGTAATGATTATTGTAATCACCGTAAAAATAGTAATTGGCAGTCAAAGAATTTTGGTCATACACAATTGACCACTGCGTTGTCCACACTCCGTCCGATTGTGAGGTTTGTGAAAGGGCAGTTAATATTTGTTCACTGGTTAAAGCACCCTTACTCTCCTCGTAAATGCTGCTTAGAGTTTCAAACCTTTGCTTTGCGTTTTCGCCGCCGGCAGCTGTATTGCCGTTTGCAAGGTTGAAATTTGTAACGAAATTTGTGTTTACGACGACTAAGCTGCCATCAACAAACTCAATCACAGCCGAAGTGCCTGCAGCATCAGAAATTGCAATATGGTGACTGATACCTCCGGAGGCGTGTATATCGTATTGATTCAGCAATTCTAAGGCCTCGTCAACCGTTGCCGCTTTGTTAAGTAAAAGCCGAATTGCTGTTGTAATTGTCAAATCAGGCTTGTCTGTATCAACAGCAACCATGCCGCCTTCATTGACCTCAAGGTCGGCAACGCAAAGTCCGGCTTCGTTTATACCGTCCATTGGGACATATAGTGCTGCAATTGAAAGCATTTTGTTGGCTATTCCTTCGGGGACAACGTCTGGGCTAGATGTTATGTTTTGAAAATCACAAGTTGAAATTGACGAATATCCGTCTTTGGGAAAACACTTTACGATGATGGGAACAGAACCCTTCCAATCAAAATTTCGTCCCCAAACATGCGAACCATTGGGAGCTTTTGCGGAAATGGTACTGCAAGCAAGACCGGAACTTTCAACATCTACCGAATAAAATCCCTTAGATACTTTCTTCGTTAGAAAAGCACTTACTTCGCTGTCGGAGGATGCCCCTCCGGATTTTAGAAAATCTTCAAAATGATAATCGCCGTTTACTTCCATGAAGTAAATTGGATTTTCTTCATCCACTTTTTCAATCGAGCTGATAATTGCAAGCTCGCTGCGGAACAGGAATCCTGTTCCGCATAAAGCAAGGAGCAGCACTGCGGCTAATATAATAAGCACTTTATAGACTTTTCTGTTGCTTCGCTTGACATTTGAGCTTTTGTTTCTTTCCATCTCGGTCACCTCTTAAAACAAAAGATTTACTCGTCCTCCGTTTGAGGGGGGCACTCGCTATTTTCGGAATACTTTGCCCTTTTAAATTCGTAGATCGAATACCATCCAAGGCCGATGCCTGCAATTCCTATCATGCCCTCTACTATCCACAGATTTGCACCCATAATGTGCATCGCGTATATGGGAACAAAGTCAATAAGTGTGTGGATGAGAAGTGCAAGAAGTAAAAAGGAGATTTTATGCTCACGGACACTTTTCATAACCATAACCGATAAGCCCACATGAACTGCCATTGTGAACAGACGCTCAACACCGGCAGCAAAGGCTGTTGCACCTGTAAGCTGACTTATCATAGCAGGTGACTGGGTGAATAAAGCCAAGGTAAAGGTAACACCTACAAGCAGCACTGCCTCTATGCCGCCGTGCCCGATGCCGAAAGAGAGAGCATCGTTAACGGACTGATGCTTCTTCAAAAACAGACGCATAACAATGTATCTGCCGATTTCCTCAAAAAGAGAGGCGGTTACTGCAAGAAAAAGAATGTTTAGGAGGGGATTGGACATGGCAAGTGTAACATACCACTCCATTTTTGGCAGAACATATTGAATTAGCGGAATGCGAGTGACCATTTGAAAAAAGGTGAAGCAAAGAGCACCTGCGAGAAGCGCCCTCCAGTAACCTTGCTTTCGCAGGCATATATAAACTGTAAGTGCGATTGGAAGAACAAGCGAGCATAAAACTGTGAAAACAAGACCTGTGTTAATCATCTTACTTTCCTCCTGCTAATTAAACTGCGAGGTATTAAATCCTTCTGCTGAGGGCATGTCTCTAAGTGCAAAATAGTAGTTGATGTAGGTAAGCTCGGTATATGGAGCAACAAAAATTGAAACAAAGGGCATCATAGACAGCAAAAACCATCCCAGAAAGCTTAGGTCAAGGACAAAAAGCTCACCCTTATGTCCTGCCATCATAGCCTTGCTTTGCCGAATACATTCAAGAGCGCCCAGTTCGGGATTGTCCAGCATGATGTAAAGTGCCATTCGGTAACGGTAGGCAGCGATTATTCCGGGGATAATTAGCAGCAAGCTCCATAGGTATACGAAAATAAACATAAGAATGTTCAGCCACAGCACCTTGAAGAAAATTGTAAAGCCGTCAAAGAGATTTCCGAAGGAGGCGGGACGGCGACCTGCCACATTGAAGCAATAAATGGTAAAGCCGGTGGCCATCATCATTAGCATAAGAGAAATTGCAATAGTGAGCAATGCGGAGGAAATCGTGGGAATTGGAAAGCTTGGCACAAATTCATAGTTTCCGCTGGCATATGCAGCAGCAAGCTCATTCATCATTTTTGTCTGTCCAGTAACAGAGGCGAAAAGTATATTGAGAACATAGTTAATTGCAAAATACACCAGAGCCACCAAAAAGGGACTTGGCTTTGAGGTGCCCATAGAGAGCTTTGCATTGTGTTTGATTGCGGAACGATTGATAATCATAAAAATGCTCCTTTGTTTTGTGCTTGACACTACTGCAAGTCTACCACATATTTGCAAAAAATGAAACAGCAATATTAATTTGAAAAATAACTTTAAATGTGCTACAATACCCGCATAATTACAAAAAAATGCCGAAATCGGCATAAAGCGGCGTGTTTCACCGCGGGAAAGGAATTTTCCTCATGAACGAGCTTCAAAACAAAATTATTGAATTGAAAAAAGAGAGAAACGCAATTATTCTTGCCCACTACTACCAAAGCTTAGACGTACAGGACGTAGCCGATTATGTTGGGGACTCATTTGCTCTTGCAAAGCTTGCTCAGAACGCCCAGCAGGACACAATTATTCTGTGCGGGGTGCTGTTTATGGCGGAGAGTGCAAAAATACTCAACCCAGATAAAACTGTTTTCCAGTCTGCGCCTAGGGCAGGATGCCCAATGGCGGATATGATTACACCGGAGCAGGTTTTAAAGCTTCGCAATGAATATCCCCAGGCAGCGGTAGTATGTTATGTAAACTCATCTGCCGCGGTTAAAGCGGTCAGCGATATATGCTGCACCTCATCCTCGGTTGAAAAAATCGTCAGAAGCCTTCCGAATCATCAAATAATCTTTGTACCCGATCAGAACCTTGGCTCGTATGTTGCAAAAATGGTTCCTGAAAAGGAAATTATTCTGTTTGACGGCTGCTGTCCGATACATCATAGCGTAGAGGCAACAAATGTGGAGTCTATAAAAAGTACCCATCCGGACGCAAAGCTTTTGGTTCATCCGGAGTGCAGACCCGAGGTACTTGAATTTGCAGATTATATTGGCTCTACTGCGGGAATTCTTGAACACGCAAGAAAAACGCAGGCACAGGAGCTGATTATCGGCACAGAAATAGGCGTACTGGAAATACTAAAACGAGAGCTGCCCAACAAGAAGCTTATACTTTTAAAGGACGACTTTATTTGTGAAAATATGAAAAGGACAACGTTGCAGGACGTTTTAGACTGCCTAGAGGGCAGGAGAGAGCCTGTTGAGTTGTCTCAAAACGAAATGAACGGCGCGAAAAAAAGTCTTGAGTGCATGGTTGCGGTTGGTTAGAATGGTAATGACCCTCGTCATTATTTCAAACAGGCGAGAGGTAGGTTGGTTAACATAAAAAATAGCTACTATTGAGAAAAACTCATAGCAGCTATTTTTATATATATTTAGTTTACATAATACGTTGAGCCTGTTTTTCGCTTTCTATGAATTTGAGGAAATTCTCCATAGTGCCCTCAGCAAAATGCAGAGCATCTGATTTGCTGTCGCGGCAAATAACCTTTTTGTCGTCAAACCAGATGGAAACGGTGATATCCTCCATGCGGTCACTGCTGCTGTTGTCCTTGGGAATAAGGAGCGTGAACGCGGGCTTCAAATCTTCAACAGATGCCTCCTGGGGCATTTCGGTGTTGGACTCGGTGAATACTAGCAGACTAGCAAGTGCGTCAAGCGATTCTTTGTTTGAAATGGATAGAAGATGATTTGCGGAGATAACCTTGTCGTTATCGTCCAGATATTCACCCTTGTAAACACTGATTTCTGCAGAATCCATTACAAGAATTGCAATTTCCATTTTTGCGGCATCGGCCATACGAGTCTCGGGCATGCCGCCGAAAACAGAAAAATTACTGGTGTTGCCACCGAACTGGTGCATTGTTCCGCCGTCTGATGCCGGTGAATCGGGAGACATAAAACCATCGCCAAAACCGGTTAAATAGTTCTTCGGAATTTCCATGGAGGACTCAGCAAGAGCTATGTCGTTTTCCAAAACTGCTTCATCCTTCTGCACTGCCGCTTCATTAGGAGCAGCAGCGGGAGCAGCACTGCCTGCTTTTAAACTGTCAAACAGACCAAACCTACCGGCACCAAGCAGAATTATAGCAAGGCAAGCTGCGATAGCGGTAAAACGACCGAAAGCAAATCGGCGGCTTCGTCCGCACTTTTCGCGGTTATTAATTTTGAACATAATGCCCTTTGCGAGCATTTCGGGCGGCTCAACAAGCTCGTCTCCCAAGGAATCAGAAATAGAGGAAAAAGCATTGTAAATTATTTTGCAGGCTTGACATTGGTCAATATGGGCGCGAAGCTCGGTTCCCTGCTGAGCTTCCAGCTCGCCGTCACATAACAGACTGATTTCTTCAACTTTTCCTTTGCAGTTGTCCATGCTTCACACCTCCTTTGGTTTCTTAGACGTAATGAAATCTGAAATGTTCCCATCCTTACACAGGAGCGAGCACAGCTTTTTTCGCGCTCGGAAAATGCGGGATTTTACAGTTCCTGCTTCAAGAGAAAGGCAATTTGCAATCTCGTCATAGCTAAGACCGTCAATTTCGCGCAGAAGCAAAATTGCCCGATAATCCTTGGGAAGCTGCATCAAGCCGCGGCTTACAGCTTCGCGAAGCTCCTTCTTTTCAACAAGGGTCTCCGGAGAGAAGCGCTCGTCAGGGATTTCCAGTTCCTTGTCTTCGTCTTCGCCGTCTAAATATGATAGAGAGTTGTGGGAACGCCGTCCTTCGGAACGAAGGAAGTCAAGACATATGTTTGTTGTAAGACGATAGAGCCATACGGAAAAACGGCTGTCACCGCGAAAGCTGCCAAGGTTGTTGTATGCCCTTAAAAATGCCTCTTGGGACATATCAAAGGCGTCGTCCTCGTTGCCGACCATGCGCAGAGCAAGGTTGTATACCTTTGTCTGGTTGTCAAGCACCAGCTTTTCAAACAAGGAACTGTCTCCATCGCGGATTTGCTGGACTAGCTCCAATTCTTCCTCTTTGGTCATTGCCTCACCTCAGTTCTCTTTTTATTTGATTTGCAAGACGGTGAATGTCATCGAGTGTTTCAACGGCTACAACCTGCGAACGGAAATAGCCTGAATGGGAAACACCCTTTAGATACCATGCAAAGTGGCGGCGCGCCTCCAAGCATGCGATTTTTTCGCTTTTAAGCCTTGCGGCCTGCTCAAATTGATAAACTGCCGTATCAATGCGTTCGGAAAGCGGCGGCAGCGGCGGACAGGCATTACCCTGCAAAAGTGCATTTGCCCGTGAAAAAATCCACGGATTGCCAAAAGCCCCTCGCCCTATCATGGCCCCATCGCAGCCTGTGTAGCGCAGAATATGTGATGCATCCTCCGGCTCGAACACGTCCCCGTTTGCAAAAACGGGAATGGAAACAGCTTTTTTTACATCGCGGATGATATCCCAGTCCGCCACACCGGAGTACATTTGAGTTCTGGTTCGACCGTGAACGGTAATTGCTGAAGCACCTGCGTCCTCGCACATTTTTCCGAATTCAACGGCATTGACATTTCCCTTGTCCCAGCCCTTTCGAAACTTAACGGTTACTGGAACTGCGGCACCTCGGCAGACTGCTTCAATTATTTTCATTGCCTTGTCGGGGTCACGCATCAAGGCGCTGCCGTCACCGTTTCCGGCGACCTTTCCCACAGGACAGCCCATGTTGATATCTATAATATCTGCTCCGGATATCTCCCGAGCAAGGCCTGCAGCCTGATCCATGAACTCCGGCTCGCTTCCAAAAATTTGAGCGGCGCAGGGGTGCTCATCCTTGCCTAAAAGCAGCAGACTTTTCGTTTTGATGTCATTATAGACCAGAGCCTTTGCGCTAACCATCTCCGTACAGGTGTATGCTGCGCCGTTTTTGCGGCATACTTCGCGGAACGCAACATCAGTTACACCTGCCATGGGTGCCAATGTAAGCTGACCGTCAATTTCAACATTTCCGATTTTTATCATAAAACTAGATCCAACCCAACGGGGCAGTGGTCGCTGCCTTGTATTTCAGGGCAGATAAATGCTTTGTCAATATTGTCTCGCAGACAGTCGGAAACCAAAAAATAATCAATACGCCAACCTACGTTGTTAGCTCTTGCGTTGCCCCTATAGCTCCACCAGCTATAGGCACCAGTCAGGTCGGGGTAAAGAAAACGAAAGCTGTCTGTAAAGCCTGCGTCTAAAAGCTCAGAGAACTTTCCCCGTTCTTCATCGGAAAAGCCCGGATTGCCGCGGTTGGAGCTCGGATTTTTAAGGTCAATTTCGTTGTGAGCAACGTTCATGTCACCGCATATGACAACAGGCTTTTTTGCGTCAAGGCTGCATACGTAATCACGGAAGTCATTTTCCCAGCTCATGCGGTAGTCAATGCGCTTCAGACCGTCCTGGGCGTTGGGCACATACACGCATACAAGGTAAAATTCATCAAACTCCAGAGTGACTGCTCGTCCTTCAAGGTCATGCTCATCTATTCCCAAGTTGTATGAAACGGAAAGTGGAGATACCCTTGTGAACACGGCAGTGCCTGAGTATCCCTTTTTCTCGGCGTAGCTCCAATAGCTTTCATAGTTGGGAAAGCTCAGGTCAATTTGACCTTCTTGGAGCTTGGTTTCCTGAAGGCAAAACACATCTGCATTCAAAGCTGCGAACACATCCTCAAAGCCTTTTTTTACAACTGCGCGCAGACCGTTTACATTCCATGAAATCAATCGCATTAATGTATCTCCTTTTTGGCAACCAAACGATTTATTGAGATTCCCTGCTCATGAAATTTGGACTCATAGTCAGTCATAACGCCAACGATACCATGCTCATGAAGATTGCGCGTTACATCTGAAAGTCTCCAGCCTTCTTCCTTGAAAATATCAAGGGAATACTCGAACAGGGCATCATTATCGGTTTTAAAATGAATTTCACCCTGCGGTTTAAGTATTTCCTCATAGATCTTCAAAAAACCCGGCGAGGTCAAACGGTGCTTTGCATCACGGCTTTTAGGCCACGGGTCGCAAAAGTTCAGAAATATCCTATCTAGCTCGCTGCGGTCGAAAAGAATAGGCAGAGCCAGAGCATCTCCGTCGATAAAGCGGACATTTTCAAGCTTGCGGTCAAAACAGCGCTCCATGCCCATTATCATAGCATCGGGCACCTTCTCAATTGCAACGAGAAAGCAATTGGGATTCTGCACTGCTGTCTCGGCTGTAAAACGGCCTTTTCCGCAGCCAATCTCAAGCCAAAGCTGTTCGTAGTTAGGAAAATTTGATTTCCATTCGCCTTTTAATGCGGCGGGGTCATCTATTTTAACATGGGCACAGCGCTCCATGCGAGGTATAAGATTTGGTTTTTTTCTAATTCTCATCAGTTTTTCACACTCCTCACGAGATAATACCATATAGATTTAAAAACATCAACAAAAAACCGTTGCAGTTTTCCAATATGTGTGGTAATATATCAAGGCTTTGAAAGAATTGCATTTATCCGGGTGTGGCGCAGTTGGTAGCGCGGGTGGTTTGGGACCATCAGGCCGCAGGTTCGAACCCTGTCACTCGGACCATCGAAAAGGCCGTCGTTTTTGAAACGACGGCCTTTTATTATGCCTGTGTTTATGCGGGTTTATAGGACACAAAGGCGACAAAACCCTATAATTTCATTCGGCAGCAAAATGGAGTGACAAGGTTTAATTAAAGTGTTATACTGCCAAAAGGTGGTGAGCACAACTATGATAGATTACAAAGTGTCAATAGATAGAGAACGCGACTGTTTTATTGTAAATGGCCCGTTTGATGCAGACGCTGTACCTGTTGGAATACCTAATGACAATCCTAACCGCAAGCTATTTGTTGATTTATTCCTCCATAAAGCCGATATTGAGCGTGGAATAGATTTTTTAAAGTGCATTTCTATAGACAAAGATATTACGGTAAATGAGGGCTTATTTATTGCCGGCTTGAATAATTGCATGAAGTGTTTTAAATACAGCAAGTCCAGAAGCAAGTTGGACAAAACCGCTGTGTTTGCAGAAAACGAAGAACTACGTGAGCGTTTTGTGGAATTTGAAAGAATGCGGGACAAGCACTTTGACCATGATGAGAGCGGTATGTTGCAGGCAACTGCGTTTTTATTAGTATACCCTACGGGGGAACGCGTTTTTGGCGGGCCTCCATCAGTTGTCTGGAACAGAGTAATGTTTGATTACTATATTGCCGGGCAAAGGCTACAAGAGGTTATGCAGTATACGTGGCGATTTCTTTGCACAGAGATTGATAAAATAGGTTGCTTAGTTGAAGATGCATACAGTAGTTATTCTAGAGAGGACTTGATGGCTCTTGAAACGGCAAAAATTGAATTGGCATCAAGTAACTCAAAGCGTCAGTAAAGTGCTTTGGGATAAAATCTCTTGCAGATTGCCATAAAACCATTGGTGATACAGGACTTTTTCAAGTCCTATAATTACACTCGGACCATAAAAAAGACCGTCGACTTTTGTCGGCGGTCTTTTGCTATGCCTGCATTCATGCGGGTTTTTCAGTTTTTGTTTGTACCGAAATCCTATAATTTCACTCGGAAGTTATACTTAAACAAATTGGTTTTTGCTCCGTAGAAGTTAATCTTGGGGGCTATATATATTACATTGCATTTGCCGAGGTTTGTGATATAATTACAATAAAATACATAATCAAGGGGGATAATATGTCTAATATTGCGAATTCCGATTCCGCTGAAGCCACCGACTCGAATGATGTCATGACAAGCACGCCCATAGAAAGTCAAGATGATGCTGATTCTCATGAGGGCCCAAAAAATGTTGAAAAAGCAAAACGCAAACGGATAATGCGATTATTCCCTGCGCTCTCTTATGAAGAATGCCTGTCGCTCGGAAGTGCCATTTGGGAGTTTGCTTCTGGTCAGCGGATCAGACGATTAACGCTATTCGATCAAATTGGAAAGTCACCCGAAAGTGGGCCAAGTAGGACACTTATTACGACTTCAAATAAATATGGCATTATTGATGGTGCAACGCAATCAGAGTATATTGAGTTAACTTCGGAGGGATCGGCAGCAACTAATCCTGATTCTACATTGTACATGAAAGCCAAAGCTAATTTTGAATTGGCGATTAAAAGTAATGATTTCCTTTTTCAACTTTATGATCAATACAAAGAAATGAAAGTACCATCACAGCAAGTCATGATGGATTTTTTAAGTGAAAAAGGACTTGATTTAGATAATCAGCAACGTTGCGTAGACTTGTTTTTAATTAACGCAAAATACATCGGAATAATCAAAGTAATGTCCGGAACTGAACGCATAATTTCTATTGAACATCTTCTTGAGGATATCGGGCAAGAGCCCAGTGAGTCTGCTCCGTTAAATGCCGGCAATTCTTCCCATGCTACTGATTTCACTTTTCCTGATGAAGCTAATGTGACTGCTTTAGCCGCACTAGACGGATGGGACAAGACTTGTTTCTATATTACGCCGATTGGTGCAGAGGGGTCTGAGCAAAGGCAACACGCAGACTTGTTTATGGGGAGTATAGTTGAACCGGCAGTAAGTGAACTCGGTTTACGGGTAGTCCGTTCAGATACTATTAATGCTGCAGGTATGATTACATCTCAAATTATAGAACATCTCGTGAAGTCAAAATTGGTTATTGCTGATTTGTCCTTTCATAACCCTAACGTTTTTTATGAACTTTCCTTGCGTCACTCTCTTGGCAAACCTGTGATTCATCTAATTCGGAGCAGTGATACTATTCCTTTTGATATTCATAGTTTTAGAACTATAAAAATTGATGACAGTAGTATCTATTCATTTGTTCCACAGATCGAAAGCTATAAAGCAGCTGTATCAGCTCAAGCAAGGCAACTCCTTAGTGATGCCGATCCTGTGGATAATCCGATTACCTCATTTCTTAACAAGATGAAGTCTAAATAATTGAGTCATTATATAAATTTGCGAATTGTTCTAAATCTACGAATACAAAAAGAATATTAGATAATTTAAGGGTTGGGACAAAACTCTCTTGTTTGCTGCCTGCAAACCGTTGATATGACTTTCTTTTTCCAAGTCCTATAATTACACTCCGACCAAAATATGATAATCCGAACTACATCATCAGAATTGGTGTTGGGTTCGGATT
>CAZAIU010000027.1:0-31387 GCA_964485265.1 uncultured Oscillospiraceae bacterium
AACTCATGCATGACTTTTCACATTATTTATTTTAGTAAAATCCGGTAGAAATTATTGAGTTGTTTCTACAATTTAGTTTTTGAGCTTGAACTGTCCTACCAACGTCTTCATTAGCTGTGCCTGCCCTGCAAGCTCAGCGCTTGTGGCAGCGGACTCCTCCGAAGTGGCGGAGTTCATCTGAACAACACTTGAAATTTGTTCAACACCCAGAGTAACCTGAGAGACAGCTACAGACTGTTCCTCGGAGGCTGTTGCAATTTCCGCTATCAGATTAGTAACTTCGCGAGCGCCATCTACAACCTTCAGCATTGCATTGGCAGTATCGTCAGCAATTACCTTGCCCCGGTCTACAGCGTGCACGGTTTCCTCAATAAGAGCGGTTGTGTTCTTAGCCGCCTCGGCAGATTTTCCTGCAAGGTTCCTAACCTCGTCTGCAACAACTGCAAAGCCCTTTCCCGCAACTCCTGCGCGTGCTGCTTCAACCGCAGCGTTAAGCGCAAGAATGTTTGTTTGAAAGGCTATATCCTCAATGGTTTTGATTATTCTGCTGATTTCGCTGGACTTATTACTTATGTCATTCATGGCAGCAATCATTTCAGTCATTTGCTCATTGTTGCTCATAACAGCCTCGCTTGCCAACGAAGACTGAGACCTTGCAGACAGTGCATTCTTTGCGTTGATTTCAACCTGATTTGCAATCTCAACAATTGTGGCAGAAAGCTCCTCCAAACTGCTTGCCTGCTCGGTTGCGCCCTGTGAAAGAGTTTGTGCGCTGCAGGAAACCTGATCTGAGCTTAAAGCAACCTTATCGGAGGTTTCGTTAATTGCAGATAGAGTTTCGGAAAGCTGTGCGGCAATGACATTCATGGATTTATGCAGTGATTCAAAATCACCTACGTAAAGCTCAGTCGTTTTGCTCTCAACAGTGAAGTCACCCTTACCAAAGCTTTTCAGCATGCTGTCAACATCCGAAATAATGCCTGACGTAATGCGGCAAAGCTTACGCATGCTGTCCGCAAGGCTGCCCAGCTCATCTCGTGCCTCATAATCTATTGAAACATTTAAATCGCCCTCTGCAAGCTTCCTTGCTGCCTGCTCAATTGCTTTCATAGGAGCATTTATCCCCTTGGACAATACACCTGCTACAATAACACAGGTAATAAAAGCTATAACTATCACGCCTATCATGACAGCGGAGAGAATTTGGTTCTGTCTGGTCATTTTAACGGATGTTTCCTTGCCTATACGGCTTTTATCAGAGAGCATTGTATCAATTATATCTGATATTTCTTTAATGGAGTCTCCGCACTTTGAGGAGTAAAGCTGAAGCAGCCGCTGACTGCCAACGGTACCGACTGACTTAAGAACATCATCACGCTGAGCACGGTAATTGCTGAGCGCAGAAGAAAGAGTTGCATAAACCTGTTGTCCCAACTCGGATGAAAGACCATCCTTAATTGCCTTCATGTCGGTGTCAAGCGTCTTGTCGTTTTCCTCCAAAAGCTTTATATATGTATTTTGCGACTCACCTTCAACTGTTAATGCAAGAATCATATTTGCACGCATTTCTTGAAAATGTCTGCCGCAATTTCCTATATCACCTTGCGCAAAACCATAGTTCGTAAGGGTTTTGGAATACTGACTATCAACCTTGTTAAGCAAAATTACACCGATTATTCCGGACAAACTGGACAAAACCACAATAACGCAAAAAACAAGAGAAAGACGAACTCGAATTTTTGTGTTTTTCAACATGGATGAACCCTCCCAAAATGTCTGTTTTATTTAATTTCTTGTATACGCATATATGCTAAAAACAATGTGTGCGGTGTAATTTTAATTGTATGCTTCAAAATGGACAGTGTTAATACAGTAGAATTGCAAATACCTTATTTTTTCAAGAATTCGCTATGCTTTTTGTCCTCCTGTATGTGTTTTAAATGTCAGTCTAAGTAGTTAGTTTAATTTTACAACACTAATTTTGAGAATACAAGAATTATTTTCCAATTTAAGCTAATTAATTACTTTTTACGACAAAAGCAGCCTTAAATAATTTAACTTATTTAAGGCTGCTTTTTATGGCACGAAGCGCCGCTATATTATTTTTTTAAAAGCAGGAACTTATTAGAGGTCACGCCTACAGCAGAATGTCGCAATTTCCTGTATCTTCATCTTGAAAAAAAGCAATTCTAACTGGTGTAGAACGGCACTCAGCCTATTCAGTTTTGCACAAACACTTGCAGCGTTGTTGTAAGCGGTCTTCCGGGAGTGCGTATATATGAGCCGTTATAGTACATTGCAGCAGAGCCGCCGCCGTCAAGATTTAAAGCATCAACACAGCCCAAATTCAGCATAAGCTCCCGCATTTGCTGAATTGTTGCCCCTGCTGCCGAAACAAGAATGAGCTTGCCGTTTGCTAAGGTCCCAATTGCCGTTCTGGGCGTTGAGGCTGTGGTAAATCGCGCTTCGGAAAAGCCGGGGTCAAGGTATGTTTCAATTACTCCGTCCTTCACAAGCCTTGGTGCGCCGGAAACCACGGATATAACATTATCAAAGGAAAAGCCCTCAGAATCAGCCTTGAACAAATACGGCGTTAGCTCCACCTTATCTCCAACAGCAGGTGCCCGGTAGTATTCTGTGGAGGTATATTCTTGTCCAAGCCACATGATATAGCCGCTTGCAGGAATATTTAAAGTACTTCCCGCAGCGCATGGCGAAACATTTGAAATAACACCGTTTTCTACTGTAACGACTGTTCCGCTGCAATTGTTTTTTAGGCTTGAGCCATAGGCGGGGGTGTAAACCACAGAGTTTGAATTAGTCTGCTGTATGGAGTTGAGCTCATAGCAGGGCCAGTTCTTTGCAGCATTGCCCGGGACGGAAACGCGATAGAAAAACGAGGGAGTACCCACAGTTACCTTGTTATCAGATGTTATTCCAAAGGACGTTAGTCCCGACACACCATACATGAATTGTCCGTTGCATACAACGTGTCCAATGGGTATTTTGAAGCTCTCATAAGCTTGAAAGAAATTGCTGTTGACAACTGCTTTTGCCCCCGAATTTGCAACGATATTTGAAAATGCGGCGGTATGACCAATTGTGTTGTCTACAAGTGCAGAGCGCACAGATACCTTTGGGTTAAGCAGATTTACCGTAATAATATCCGCAGTAATTCTTCCCGCGGGGAGTGAAACGGTTTTTCTTTCATAGTCTACCGTAGAATTATCAAAGGGGGTATATGTATATGTTACACTGCCACCGAGAACTCCGTTTTCCTTGCCTGCCTCCTGTGCAAAGACTCCTGCCTCCACAAGACTCTCGGCAAGAGTTTTTTTACTGTCCTTCACCGGCTGGGTCAACGCGCAGTAGGATATATCAACCATATCTCCGCGGTTGATGGTTATTCCCGAAAGAGAAGCAGCAGCGGCACTTGTCATAAGCCCAAATTTCACCGAATCCGTAAGGGCTGTGCTCCACGAAAAGTCACCGTTTGCATCGTTATATTTGAGAGAACGCAGTATAAAGGTAACATAGCTTTTTGCGTCAAGTACGGCATCGGGAGTAAAAGCTGCCGCGCTCGTTCCTTTTGTATAGCCCTTTTCAATTGCATAGCCCACATATTTATCTGCCCATGCAGGAACATCGGTAAAGCCGTGTAAGGCGGTTGACGCTAAAGCCTCATCCTCTTCTCCAAGAAGCCGAATAAGCATTACAAGCCCCTGTATTCGAGTAGGCGTTTGTTCCAACTGATAGCCCTCATTTGTTCCCTTGAACAAGCCAAGGTTATATAATGCAGCGGCGTTTTTGCCGGTGGCCTCGCTGTTTCCGGAAGCAAAAGACGCAACGGAAAACAGCATTGAAAACATAAGCAGCATTGAAATGAACACAGCAGTTTTTTTCATATCCGCGACCCCATAATCAAAAATTTTATATAGCATTTGCCGTTTTAAAGCCCTCAACAGCACTCATTACGTACAGCACGTTTATGCTCCGAGAATTTTCATCAAGCTTGGAGCCTTGCGCAGTCCGCCTGCTCACCTTGAAGCATAGTCAGTCCGTGCTCCAACGCCGGAAGAACAGCCTCAAGGTTTTCCTTTGCCGCCTTGGGCGAGCCGGGAAGATTTATGATAAGCGTACCGCCGCGAATACCCGCCTGTGCGCGGGAAAGCATTGCCCGGTTCGTAATTTGAAGCGACGCATACCGCATTGCCTCGGGGATTCCCGGGGTCAGCCTTTCGCAAACAGCTATAGTTGCCTCAGGAGTCACGTCTCGGGGCGCAAAGCCCGTTCCGCCTGTGGTAACGGCAAGCGATGCAATTTTCTCATCTGCAACCTTTTTCAGAACATCTTGTATTTGTTCGGTTTCATCGGGAACCACGGCTGTAAAGCACACGGAATAGCCGGCACTTTTCAGCATTTCAGCTACCAAAGGACCGCCCTCATCAGGGCGCTCCCCCTTGAAGCTGCGGTCACTTACGGTTATAACTGATGCTGTTAACATAGCAAACCCTCCTTGCATATTTAAAAAGCTGATTTATGTATCTGCATTGCATAACATTGTACAAAGACATCTTCGCTGATTGACCGTTATGCCTTTTCCCTGCCATGTTAATTACGTACCGCACTCTCTCCCCGCAGCAAATGAGACGACAAATTCAGTTATCGCAGCCATGTCATCAGGGTGGAAAACCGGCTTATCGGTGTTGAATTTTCCCCTGCATACATATGCAATGCAGGTGTTTGGGTCACATATCGGAGCTTCGTTGGAATTTTCGGGAATAAGCTCAATTTTCGGATATGGGGATCGGCTAAGTCCTTCAAAAAGTATCAGGTCTGCGTCAGGGAACAGACCTATCAGCTCATCATGGCTTGTTTCCGTTCTCCGTGTAACCGAGTATTTCTCGCTGTCATATATAACTGTCCCGCATGCGCCCGCCGCAAAGAAGCGGAAGGTATCCGTTCCGGGTGTATCAGGCGTAAAGCTATGGGCATCATGCTTAATTACGGCGGTTTTTATCCCTTGCATGGCAAGCAGCGGAATAAGCTTTTCAATTAAAACCGTTTTTCCGGACTTTTTAATTCCGCTGATTGCAAGCAGTGCAGGTTTGTTATTCATTTTTTCACCATTACCTTCCATTTTCACGCGCGGCGAGGTTCCCGCAAAATAGGCTCTGCCGTGGTTTGTGCCTTAGCTATTTATTGATTGCATAAGCAGTAACATCAAATTTTCTCAAAACTCAAAATCGCCTGATTTTCCTCCCTGCTTGGCAAGCAGGTGAATATCGTCAATGCGCATACGCTTGTCTATTGCCTTGCACATATCGTAAACCGTCAAAAGCGAAACACTCGCTCCTGTAAGAGCTTCCATTTCAACTCCCGTTTTCCCCTCGGTGCTTACAGTGCACACCGCTGTAATGGTACATTCTTCTTCATCCACCTCAAAATCCACCGAGCATTTATTCAAGGGAAGGGGGTGGCACAGCGGAATTAAATCCGAGGTGCGTTTTGCCGCCATAATTCCCGCAACGCGTGCCACGCCTAAAACATCACCCTTTTTGGCAGTACCGCTTTTTACTGCTTCAATAATTTCCGATGAAACGTGGATTGTGCCTTGGGCAACGGCAACACGGGCAGTAATCGCCTTCTCCGAGACATCTACCATAACGGCATTGCCCTTACTGTCAAAGTGGTTAAGTTCCATATATGTCTCCTCTCAAAAGATACACTCTCACCTGTTCTCCCAAAGCCAGCGGAGCATTTCCACACGGCAGCTCGACTATACAATTGCAGCCTATCATTGTTTTCATCTGACCGTTGCCCTGCTCTCCGGGAAGGCTTACCTCACCGCTATGCAAAACACCTCTCTGAAAACGGCGAATAGGACGTTTTTTTGTAAAAGCCTCCTTAAGCCTTGCTGTGATAACCGTGGAGTTAAGCTGCAAAGCAGCTGACTGTGCCGCAATTATAGGACGCGCCAAAAGCTCAAAGGAAACAGCGCAGGCAAAGGGATTGCCCGAAAGCGCAAGTATCGGTGTTCTGTCAAGCAGTGCAAGCGCTGCCGGCATACCCGGCTTTATATCAACGCCGTGGAAGCAAAGCTTTGCTCCCATGCGCTCCAGCGCCTCAGGAACCAAATCCTTTTCGCCAACAGAAACACCGCCGCTGCATATTACAAAATCGCCCCTCTTAGCGGCAGCTCCCAGTGTAGAAATAATACTGTCAATATCGTCTTTAACAGCTTCAAGCTCCGTACAGGGCACTGAAAGCTCTCTTAGTCTCGCAGCTATATGTCGACAGTTTGAATTATAGATATGTCCGGGCAAAAGCCTCGTGCCTGCCGACTGAAGCTCATCACCCGTTGAAAGCACTGTTACATGTGGTCTGGGGATAACCGAAAGCTCTGTCAGTCCGGCGCTGGCGGCGACAGCTGCAACTGCCGCCGATACGGGAATGCCCGGGTGCGCCAGTACCTCGCCCTGTTTGAAATCCTCCCCCATGAAGCAGTAGTTTTGATGGGGTGACAAACGCTCGAAAATGTTCACAGCAGCTTCTCCGCCGTCCGTATGCTCCTGCATTATAACGCAGTCTGCTCCGTCTGGAATAACGCCGCCTGTCATTATCCTCACAGCTTCACCCTTACCCACGGACACATTTGCAGGAACCCCTGCAAAGCTGCTGCCAATGATTTTAAGAGTTACGGGAGTGTCTTTGTCCGCAGGGGCGCTGTCGGTTGCCCTCAGCGCGTAGCCGTCATAGGGTGATCTGGGAAAGGGCGGCTGATTAAGCTGCGCTGTTATGTCTCCTGCAAGTATGCAGCCAAGGGCATCGTTTACAGGTATGGTTACAGGTGAAAGCGCTGTGACCTCATTGTTTATTCGTTCCAGCGCTTCTTCAAGAGATATCCTCATTTTGCGTTCCTTCCTTGATCAATTCCCTGTATTCCTCAGGGGTATTTATATTTTTCAGAAGCCTTTCCGAAAACGGTGTGTTTTCCATATGTACGTATCTCACGGAGATTTCCTCAAGCGGGAGCTTAAGACAATACTCTCCCCTTTTCAGCAGTCTTTCCAAAATCTCATGAACACTCTTGCGATACACCGCGCACAGCAGATGTATGCGTCCGTCAGAGGTCACGGGAACAACAGCGTCGCAGTCCGGCGTCAAAAGTGAGCACAGGTATTCTCCCAACTCGCGGCAAAACAGCGGCAAATCGCAGGATACAGCAAGCAGTGCATCAGAGGTGCAGCGGGCAAGTGCTGCATGAAGTCCGCCCATCGGACCGCAGCTTTTATATATGTCATAGACCTTGTCAATTTCGTATTTGGCTTCCGTGGGGGCAGACAGAGACAGGAACCGCTCCTCAAAGCCCCTCAGCTCGTGGACTGTATGTCCAAGAAAGGTCTGCCCCTCAAAGGTCAGGTCAGCCTTGCTTTCGCCCATTCGTCGGCTGTTTCCGCCGGCAAGTATTACAGCTCCAAACGACATAGCTTCACCTTCCAACAAATCATATAGCGTTATGTTTTAAACCACATTTCGGTAATTCAAATTATTAAAATTGTCCGAGACAGTTTTAATTGTGCGGAGCGCCATTACACTATTTGTTAATAAAACAGAAACTGTTTTTATTGGCAAATAGTAAAACAAACTCATTGCAATGCTTAACATGTACCGAGTATACACAACCGTTCATATTTATTCAATGAAAAATTCCCCTTTAATTTTAACAAATCATTAAAAAATGTACTGTTATTCTTCTGAATATTGTTCTATAATGGTATAACTAGCATAAAAATATGGTCACTTCTTTTGTCAGATATAAAGATTGGGTGTAAGACATGATTATAAACAAAAACAAGAAGCTTCAAGGTGAGCGTTCCTTAAAGAGCTTACTGGATGCCTATGACGCTGATGTGGTAGTCGTAAAATCCGATGACTGCGGCATCCTTTCAATGAACGAGGCGGCAAGGGCACGGCTTGATCCTGAGCTTCATTCCGCAACCAACTGCAAAAGAGGCTATTCATATATTTTTCCCGAGCTTTGTGACCGTTGCACGCAAAAGTCCGGAGCAGATGACAAAATTCTTTCCTTCGATACAAAGGACAGCAGCGGCAGGATTTTCTCCGTAAAGCGCAGCCCTGTTGAGTGGCTGGACGGTAAAAAGGCTACCGCCTTTATCATCCGTGATGTTGACGATGAGCGAAAATCCGCAGAAAAAATGTATCAGCTTGCCTACACCGACCAATTAACCGGAATTCCCAACAGGCGCAGGTTCACGGAGGATTTTGAGGCCCACAGTAAGGACATTGAGAGCGGTAAGCTGTGGGGAGCCGTTGCAATATTTGATTTGGACAACTTTAAAGCCATAAATGACACCTACGGTCACCACACAGGCGATGCAATGCTACGCAGACTAACTTCTCATTTTCAGAGTGACAATGATTTCAAAGGGCATATATACAGATTGGGCGGAGACGAATTTGTATTATACTTCACCGTCAGCCCCCAAAGCTTTGACAATCAGGAATCCTTCCGCAGCCACTTTCGCAGGCTTTTGGAAAAGGCGCTTCTTTCATACACCATGCCTAACATTGAGGACGAGTGCACATTAAGCATAGGTGCCGCCTTTTTCCCGTCACACGGAGACAATCTTTCGGAGCTTCTTCGTAAGGCAGACATAGCCCTATACAAGGCAAAGGCAGCAGGGCGCAATCAGCTTGTTCTGTTTGAGGACAGATACGACGCGGCAAAGAAATTCAAGGACATGTACATAAACATGCAGCCCATACTCATCAAAAACGGCAAGACCTACGGATACGAGCTAATTGACAGTGAGATGGACGTTAAAGACGATGATGAGGTTGTGAGCCTTTCCGAGTTTGACAGGACGCTTGATGCCTTGGGTCTGAACGAAATAAAGGACAGCACGAAATACTTCATTTCTTTTACCAAGCAGCTTTTAAATGTGTCTTCAATGAAAAATCTACCCAGAGACAAATTCGTTGTTCAAATCCGTGCCTGCGACAAGCTTACCGAAGAGAGAATGCAGCTATATAAGCAGCTTCGTTCCCGCGGCTTTTCAATTTCACTAACTGACGTAGACAGTGATAACCTCAATCACGAGCTGCTTGGCATGGCAGATTACTGTAAGTTTGCCTCTTGCTGCATAACTCAAAGCGAGCAGCGCAGGCTTATTGCCGCTTACCCCGAAAAAACCTTCATTGCCTCTGATGTTTCCACCAACGACTGCTTTGAGGAGGCTCAGCTTCTTGGCTTCAAGCTCTTCCAAGGCTTCTATTTCAAGCAGCACATAGTTACAAAAAAAGAGAAGGATATTGAGCCTATCAAGGCAAACTACTTCCGCCTGCTTCAGCTGACAGGCACTGATGGTTACGTTGACTTTAACGAAATAAGCTCTGTCATATCCTCAGATGTCGCTTTGTCGTATAAGCTTTTAAGACTGCTTAACTCAGCCTCAGTGGGTCTGAGAACAAGAGTATCCTCAATACTTATGGCAGTTACATATCTGGGCGAGGAAAATCTTAAGCAGTGGATAGCGGTGCTGGCTTTGCGCGGCATTGCAGAGGAAAAGCCTTTAGAGTTGGTGCGCCTTTCTCTTATCCGCGCCCATTTCGGCGAGCTTTTGGCTCCCTGCCTAAAGCCCAAAAAAGATGCAAGGCATGTTTTTATGACAGGTCTTTTGTCGCTTCTGCATATTGCGCTGGACAAAACAAAGGAGGAGCTTCTTGCGGAAATCCCCGTTGCCGACGAAATCCGCGAGTCACTCCTCAGTAATGAAGGTCCGTATTCAGATCTTATAGTATTCTTTAAGAACTATGAAAACTCAAGCTGGGAAGAAATAAGCAAATTTTCTGAAAAGCAGGGCATTAGCTGCGACGTTATAAACGACGCTTACATCAAGTCGGTTAAATGGTGCAACGATTTGATTGACGAGGTCTAGTGCGCTACTGCTTATCCGAACCGTACAGCTCCTTTTTCAAATCCCTCAAAAAGCACCTCATAAAATCACGGAAAGCCTCCAGATTTCGTTCCTTAACCGCAAGCTTATTGTAGCTCAGCCCAAAATCACCTCTGACCTCCGGCAAATCAATATAGCAGCACCGCTGCTTTAATTCGGGGTGATCATCCATTATGAGCGTGGTTAAAAACGCATAGCCCCAGCCGCTGTTTGCAGCCTGAATTGCTATGTTTATGCTGTTAGTCTCCAAGACTATTTCCGGGTGAAAATCATATTTATCAAAAATCGGCTCAAGCTTGTAACGCATTCCGCTCTTTGGCGGCATCGTTACAAGCTTTTCTCCCCTTAAGTCCTCAAGTGTAATATACTTTTTCCCGATCAGCCTATGCTCCGGCGGCAAAAGGACACAGCCAACCTCATAAAAAATTTCTTCTGTTTCTATATTGAAGCTATCATCTGCATATATCGGAGGACAACAGAGAGCAAAATCCGCATCTCCTCTTGCAAGCGCATCCCTCATTTCCTGCTCAGACGAATGAAGTATGGAAAGCGCATAGCTGGGGTTGGTTTTTTTAAACTCATTAATAAGCTTCGGATAAAACGCCTCTGTGTTGCAAAGCAGGGTTATAGTCCGTTCCTTGCGGTCAAATACATGGTCCATTTCGGAAACTAACCTGTCCATGTCCGCAAGGGTCTTTTTTGCATGCTTATAAAACACCTCACCATCAGCATTGAGTTTTATTCCTCTGCCTGTTTTGTCAAACAGCTCTCCGCCGACCTCATCTTCTATTTGTTTAATGATTTTTGTTAAAAACGGCTGTGCAACACACAGCCTGTCCGCCGCTTTTGTTACATGCTGCATTTCCGCCGTTAGACAAAAGTACCTCAAATCTCTAAGTTCCATATGTGCTCCTGACAGTATTTTTAGGATAGTGCGTTTTTAGTAGTATTGTACCATATCTTTATGCGGAAACAAAGACCCACCGCCCTTATTTTCGGTTTTATATAGCTGTCGCTGCAAAGCTCAAATTTATAACTATTTGCAATTATGAATTAATCCATTTTCAATGGATTAATTCATAACTTTTAGGTATTATATCGTTTAAACAAACAAAATATTATACACTATCACATACCCATGGTAGAATTTAAAGGCATAAACTGTGTTTTTTGGATAAAAAACGAAAGAAAAAGGAGCATAGATATGGAAAATTGGAAAAAATACTACGAAGAGCACTTAGCAACTGTTGAAGATGCTACCAAAAGGATTTGTTCCGGCGATAGAATTTGGATGGGAAGCACCCTTTGCGTGCCTGACGCATTTATGGACAAGCTTGGCGATCGCGTGGATGAGCTTCAAGATGTAACCTTGCTTGCAAATATGTATTTAAGTCCCAACAGACTTTTGCTCGATCCCTCCTTTAAAAAAACCTTTCACGTTGTGTCATTCTTCCCAAATGTATTGGAAAGAATGTCTGCACAAATGAATATTATTGATTTTCATTCCGCTCCTTACGGAGAGCTTGTAACTGCCGTAACCAAGGTATACAAGGCAAATGTGGTTGCAATTGAGGTTTGCCCCCCGGATGAGGACGGTAACTGCAACGTTGGTCTTTTGGGCACAAATTTCACGCCCAGCATCATTCGCGACGACTGTGTAAAAACGAGGATTGCCGTTATCAACAAGTATCAGCCCAATGCCCACGGCTCTGACAGCGTTACAAAGCTTCCGCTTTCCATGTTCGACTGCATAGTGGAGAATCACCATGACATCCCCGCTCTACCCGTAACCTCTCCCACGGAATTTGACAAGCAGATAGCCGAGCACATAATGCCTTACATAAATGACGGCGATACGGTTCAAATCGGCATGGGCGGTCTGGGTAACCAGATTGCAAAGGATTTGATTAACAAAAAGGATATTCACATCTTTACCGAAATCGGTACTGACGCAATGATTGAGCTTGCTGAAGCCGGCGTTGTAAAAGACATAAAAATGGCGGGAGCCTTCGGCACTAAGGAGCTTTACAATTGGCTTGGAAACCACGGTGACATTGTCACTCTGCTTGATGTTAAGGATGTCATTCCTCCTGAGGCTGTGGCAAAGGTCGATAACATTGTTGCAATAAACTCCACCTTTATGGTAGATCTCACTGGTCAGGCCTGCTCTGAAGCGCAAGGTGTAAAGCAGTACAGTGCGGTGGGCGGTTCCTACGGTTTCCTTGCTGGTGCACCCAAAGCTAAAAATGGACGCAGCTTTTTGTGCCTGCGCTCAACCTATACGGACAAGGCAGGAGAAACTCACTCTAACATAGTTTCTATTCTTCCTGCCGGATGTGTTGTTACTACTCCCCGCTATCTTATTCAGTACATTGTCTCTGAGCATGGCGTTGCCGATGTTTACCTCAGAACTAATAAGGAGCGCATTAGAGCATTGGTGAACATCGCTCACCCAGACTTTCGCAGCTCCCTGAAGGACGAAATAATTGCAACGGGTCAAATAGCAGATGAGGATTTTTAATCAGCATCTTTCATAAAAATTGAGGGACGCAGTATGTCCTAATGGTTTTTCAAAACGGCAGCCACAAAATTTGAAGTGACTGCCGTTTTATTAACATAACGCCGCTCCGCGCCATTAAAACTGTCGTCCTTGCCAACAGGATTTACATTAGAGCGCTCCTTTTGTCACATTAAAGCAGCTGTTGTCAGCAGTTCTTGAAACTGTTATAATTCCGATTGAAGCTAAAAATGGCTAGGGAGTGAGTAGTGTTTGGATATTGAAAACATGGTTAAGGGGCTAGAAAACAGCGATAACAAATATGCATATCAGTGCTTAAGGCAATTAGAAGAAGAAAGCAGCCGCTCATCCGATGTGTTCAAATACATTGATAGCTATTTGAAATTTTTGGATAATGAAAACTCATACATCAGAACAAGGGGTATAGTTTTAATTGCAGCTAATGCCAAGTGGGACAAGGAGCGTAAAATTGATAATCAAATCAACAGGCTGCTAAGTCACATTGCGGACGACAAGCCTATCACTGCCAGACAGTGTATAAAAGCATTGCCCATAATTGTTAAGCACAAGCCTTATCTAAAGGATTCCGTTGTTAGTGCGCTTCTTACAGCAAATCCGATAAAATACAGTGAAAGCATGCAGAAGCTTGTGTTGCAGGATATTCAAAAAGTTTTAAATGAAATTAAAAAGCTGCAATTATAGTTATAGTAGGGCAGGCATCTGATATACCAGATGCCTGCCCAAAAAACATCGTTATTTAGCTTCTCTCAGAATTATCTTAACTTTTTTACATCCTTATGACTTAGTGATAAAGCAGCTTATATCTTGCAGTCCTCCAAGCGCTTTATTGCCTCTTCGCCGTAAAGCTGTGTTTCAAGCTCACGCAGGGATGCGGTTACGAAGTCATGAAAATGTGCGCAGTTTCTGTTTTCAAGGGAGTCCTTTTGATAGCTCAGTCCAAAAAATCCGATATTTCCGGGAACATCAATTTCAACACAATTATTCATTAGCTCCGGACGGTCTATTACCATAAGCTTTGTTATAAACGCATAGCCCAAGCCGCCCATCACAGCCTGTATCACCATGTCCAGATTGTTAGACTCGCATATTATATGAGGATGAAATTTTGCTCTCTCAAAAATAGGCTCAAGCATATTTCTCATACCGCTGTGCTTTTGAGTGGTTACAAGCGGCTCGTCTCTAAGCTCATCAATCGTAACACTTTTCTTTCGCAGGAGAGGATGTCCGGGCGGCAGAAGGATAAGTCCCTCCTCGAAAAACGCTATGTCTGTTGCAAGTATTGCAGAGTTTTTTACGGAAATCGGCGGACAGCACAGGGCAAAATCCGCCCCGCCGCTGTTAAGTGCCTCAAGCATTTCCTGCTTTGACGCATGCAGCACGGAGATAGCGTATCTGGGGTCAACCTTTTTGAATTCCATTATGAGCCATGTTGCAAATGACTCAGTATTGCAAAGTAAGGTAATCGTCCTCTCCTTGCGGTCAAATATATAATCCATTTCGGTCAAAAGAATGTCAATGTCATTGAGAACCTTCTGGGCGTATTTGTAAAAAATCTCTCCGCCGGGCGTTAGGCTGATACGCCTTCCGCTTCTTTCCATAAGCTTCCCGCCAACCTCCTCCTCAATCTGATTGAGAATTCTGGTAAGTGAAGGCTGTGATATGCCAAGCCTCTCGGCAGCCTTTGTAACGCGCTCTGTTTCTACTGTAATACAAAAATATCTTAAATCCCTAAGCTCCATTTTGCAATTCCTTTCACGCTGCAAACGAAGAATGCAAAAAATGCAAAATCGCTGTAGCCGCATCAATATGGTATAGCAATGCGCAAAAAATGTCAAGGCATCGTCATAAGACGACACCTTGACATTTTTTATTATTTTTTCCAAAGCTTTTTTGCAAGCTTTACAAGCTCATACCACAGAACCGCAACGGCAGCAATTCCCACAGCAGTGAAAAACTGTACAGTACTAAGGGGTGCAAGCTTTAAGAAGCCCGCAAGGGGTGTGTATAATATTAAGCAAAGTCCGGCGAGCGCCGCAGCATTAACAATCCACATAACCTTGTCTTTTGCAAGCCTTACAACAGAACGGATGGCAAAATCGCTTTCGGAGCTGTTAACCTGCACAAGCAGCAGATTGCCGATAATTATAACTGCAAGTCCCATGGCACGGGCAATTGGTGCATTTGCCGCATTGCTCGACAGCATTGTATAGTAGGTTCCGAAAGACGCTGCAAAAAGAACTATGCCCTGTATCAGGCTTTTTACCAGCGTATGTGTATCCACAATGTTCCCTTTGGGGTTCCGCGGCGGTCTGCACATAACATCGCTTTCTGCCGGCTGACGTTCAAGCACTATTGAGCAAGTGGGATCAATTACCAGCTCCAGCAAAACCACATGCAGCGGCATTAAAAACAGCGCCGCGGGGTCAATTCCCAGCAAGGGCGCAAGCAGCGATGCAAACGCGATTGGAATGTGTATGGTGAAGACATATCCCACCGCCTTGCGGATATTGTCATAGATTCGTCTGCCGTCTCTTACGGTTTCAACAATGGTGGTAAAATTATCATCCATTAAGATTAAATCTGCCGCCTCACGGGAAACCTCACTGCCCCGCTTGCCCATGGCAATTCCTATATCAGCATACTTCAATGCTGGAGCATCGTTTACCCCATCGCCTGTCATGGCAACAATTTCTCCGTTGTCCTTAAATGCCTTTACTATGCGCATTTTGTGCTCCGGAATAACTCTTGAAAAAATACTGACAGTTTCCACTGCCTCACGAAGCTGCTCGTCTGTCATATCATTGAGCATATCCCCCGTTATTATGCTATCGCAGTTTGGCATACCAATTTTTTTTGCAATAGCAGACGCTGTTACACCGTTATCCCCTGTTATCATTACAACACGTATGCCCGCCTTATTGCACACGGCAATGTCGTTTTTGACACTCTCCCTCGGAGGGTCAGCAAGACCTATAAGTCCCAGCAGTGTCAGGTGACACTCGGTTATGGCATTGGGTATTTCGTCCCTTGCAGCAGGTTTTTGTGTGGCAACGGCTATTACGCGAAGCCCCTGAGAGGACATTTTAAGGATTTTTTCCTCCGCCTCTTTCCTATCCGCCTCGGAAATATCGCAAACAGTCAAAATGCGTTCAGGAGAGCCCTTTGCCGCTATTACAATGCCATTGTCCCTGTTCCAAACGTGTCCCATCATTTTAAGCTCGTTGGTAAAAGCATATTCTGTTAAAAGCTCGCCGCCGAACAGATAATCGGCTGTAATGCCATGGTCTTCGCAGTAGGAGAGCATCGCCTTTTCCATTGGGTCATAGGCATCAGTTTCACAGCCCATGCCCATAACCTCCAATAACTGCTGACTATCTTCCATGCAGCTCCAAGTCTCCTGAACCGCCATTTGGTTCATAGTTATCGTGCCTGTTTTATCAACACAGAGCACAGAAACCGCGCCTAAGGTTTCAACTGAGGGCAGCTTTCTTGCAAGTGAGTTTTTTCGCGCCAGTCTCCACGCACCCATAGACAAAAATACTGTCAGAATTACCGGAAATTCCTCCGGTATCATCGCCATTGCAAGGGTAACACCGGATAATATGCTCTCAATAACCCTGTCTCCGAAATCGTGGTCGGATATATTAAAATATGTAAACACCGCCACAAGAACAAAAAGCACGGCAGCGATTCCCGCGCACAGCTTTACAAGTCTTCCAGTCTGCTTTTGCAAAGGTGTGTCCTCTGCGGGAGCGCTTGCAACATTCACGCCGATTTTCCCGTACTCGGTTGATGCGCCGATTTTGTCAACCCTGACAACTGCCGTTCCCTGCGTAACCAGAGTACCCGCATAGCAGTAATCACGGCGCCAGTAATCGTCACTGGGAGGAGCACTGTCTTGATTTACCTTCCAAACGCCCTCTGCCTCACCCGTCAGCGACGACTCATCCACGCACAGATCGTTGCACTTTACAACAACGCCGTCAGCAGGTATTTTCACGCCCTCGCAAATCATCATCAGGTCACCGGGCACAAGTTCCGTGCTGTGAATAACGGTTTCATCTCCATCGCGCAAAACGGTTACCTGAGGCGCTGACAGGTCGCGAAGTGCATTTAAGGTTTTGTCCGTTTTCCACTCTTGAATTACGTCTATGCTGATTATGCCTATAACAAAAATCAGCATAATAGCTCCGTCTCTGGGCTCTCCCAGAATAAAATAAATGATTGCCGCCGCAATAAGCAAAAGGAACATCGGCTCGCAGATGATATGAAATGCTTTTTTTAGAAAGCTTTCCTTTTTCTGCGGTGTAAGTTCATTCTTGCCGTATTGCTGCTGCAATCGCTGGACTTCGGCAGAGCTTAGCCCTGCCATTTCGGTTTTTTCTGTCATAAAAGTTACCTCCGTTTCAGCCTATTGGCTTCGTATGATAGCTCTATGGCACTCCATTTTGGATGCCGCCTGTTTTTACAAAGCGTCATTCGAGGTCGTTTGTTCCGCAGAATAAAAAAACGCACCCACGGAACATACTACTGTCCCGCAGATGCTTTCAGTCATCTGCTGCCGCTTGCTAGGCAGCCCGGCCCCATGGCCCCACGGAGAATGGGGTTCATCGCCTGCTCAGTTTGTACTGTTGATCTCGCATTTCGGTTGGGAAATGTAATGCAGTGCAAAGAGATTGTTCTCGGAGTGTAGCATATGGACAATCGATTAGTCAAGCTTAACATAAAAGGTTTTTTGTAAAACTTATCCCCTAAAATCGACATCACGGCAAACTTAAAAATCTCCATAGTTACATAATAAAATACAGCTCCCGAAAAAGCTTGATTTTCGGAAGCTGTGTATTTTTATTTGAACATCTTTGCTTTAACAAATACAATTGAGACAACTACACTCAATACGATAGAAATTGATACTATCACCAGAAATCCCCAAGGGTTATCGGCAAAGGGCATTCCCATCGTATTGACATTCATTCCGTATGCACTGAAAATCATTGTGGGTATCGCCATAACAATTGTTATTATTGCCAGCACCTTCATCACTACGTTTAGGTTGTTGGAGATAACCGATGCAAAGGCATCCATCATGCCGCTCAAAATACCGCTGTAGATATTAGCCATTTCAATGGCCTGCTTGTTTTCAATTATAACATCCTCAAGCAAATCGGAATCGTCGGGATATTTTTTTATCACATCGCTTCGAAGAAGCTTTTCAAGAACAACCTCGTTTGAGCGCAGCGCCGTCGTGAAGTACACAAGGCTTTTTTCCAGCTTCAAAAGCTCAATAAGTTCCCTGTTTTGTGTTGACTTGTGTAGCCTGTTTTCCACCTGACTGCTCTTTGAGTCGATGATGCGCAAAAACTGCAAATACTGCGAGGCTGTTCTGTACAGCACCTGAAGGATAAAGCGGGATTTCATGTTGGTGTAGAAATCCTTAACCTTTCCGTCAGAAAACTGGCGCAGTATTGGAGTATCCTCACTGCAAACAGTTATAACCGTGTCCCCCGTTACGATTATAGACAGAGGAATTGTGCTGTAAAGCTCCTTGTCGTTGTGCTCTTCAACAGTGGGAATGTTAACAAGCACCATCGTGTAGTTGTCATCTGTTTCGATACGGGAGCGCTCGTCAATATCCAAAGCAGCTCCGATTGTGTCCGCATCCAGCTCGTAGGTTTCCGAAATCCGCGTAATTTCCGCCGCTGTTGGTGCAATCATTGAAATCCAGCAGTTATTTTCGGGTGCGGAAATCCGCTCAAGAAGCTTTTGCTTCTTGAGGTAGAAGTTCATCATTATAATCAATCCTTTCGCCGCCCATCATAAACGAAGGCGGCAAAAGACACCTTGTTTATGTGAGCAAAATATAATTGGGAGGTTGCGCGCCGCTATCCGATAACGGTTCGGGCTTCAAAGTACTCACTTCCTTTCAGTGTTTGTAAAATATGCTTTGATATTTACTGCTCAAAGCCTTAATTATGATACCACCATTGTTTTCTGTTGTCCAGAAAACATAGCGTTTTTTCTTTCATAAAGTGTTTGAAATTCTCCCCATATATTGAGAGGAGCTTGTGAGAAAATTTTCACAAGCTCCTCTCAATTGTATTCTAGCCGCAAAGCAGCATTATGAGATATAAATTAAAACTGTTTCGACAGTTTTAATGGCGCGGAGCGCCGTTATGTTAATATATTAATAAAACAGATTCTATTGCTGTTTTATTAATATAATGTTCTTCGAACATTATATTACGCCTCTTAACGCCAGAATTATAAGTACGCAGGTGGCAAGTAGCACAGCAGCGGAAAGCAGAAGCCCCGCGCGCTTTCCCTTTGCCGCCTTTGGAGCCGCAGCCGTGTCCTCGGGGATAAGCCTTGCCTTGCGAAGTGCTGTTACAACAGGCTTATACAGCAGAAGTGTAATCGCTACGTTTAAGCCGCATTTGATGAGGTTAAAAGGAATAAAGATAGTTGGAACCAGCGCAATAATATCCTGCCTCGTCATTTCGGGTGTAAATATGGGTGTCAGCAAAATGTTCCAAAGCACCATAACGATGGTCATAACAAGACTGCCCAAAGTAAGCCCCATGACCGCGCCTGCCATTGTATGCTTTCTCTTGTATATAATTGAAGCAGTACATGTGAATGAGCAGGCAGCAAGAGCATTCATTATCATTCCGATAATCCAAGTTTGGCTTACTGTGAACATTTCTATAGTAGCAACAACAACTGAAATGCCGGCAGCAGCAAGCGGCCCCATTATGAAACCGCCAATGACAATAATAATGTCCTTTGCGTCGTAGCTAAGATATGGTGCAGCTGGGAAGAAAGGTGGAACAAGCTTGGAAAGCAGCATCGCCACATATGCCAATGCACACAGCATGGCAAGCATAGTCAGCTTCTTGGTTTTTTGGGTTCTTTGAGAGGTCATTTTCTAACACGCTCCTAATAAAATAGTAACACCTGAAAAACTTATGTCTTTCAGGTGTTAAAAAAAATCAGGTGCGAGCAGACCAACCGTGCAAAAGCACGGCTATCCTGTATTTTAACACATCTTCTTTCATCCGGACTTTAACCGTTGGTTCTGGACTTACACCAAATCTGCGCCTAGGCGCTCGCGGACTTTACCGCCAATCGGGAATTTCACCCTGCCCTGAAGACATTGCTTTATTCAAATGTTCATGTTGATTATACTACCGCCCATAGCTTCTGTCAATAACTTGTAAATGGAGAATTATTCCTTGTAATATTCAACAGCGCTGACAAAAAATTGAATTTTTCTACAAAAATCTAACCATTTTCACAAATTGTTCATAAATTATTTGTCAATAATTATTTAACAAAGTCTGTTGCATAATTCACAAAGCAGATGTATTATTTAATTGGTCAGTAAGACTGACACTTGTTGCGTACTGTTATTATTCTGGAGGTGAGAAATGTCTCTCGAGGAGCTGCGCGAGCGGAATATTCAGCTCGTGATTGAAAAGGCGCTCTATTGCTTTACGGAGCAAGGCATAGAGCACACGAAGGTTAAAGACATCGCAAGAGAGGCGGGGCTTACTGAGCGTTCGCTATTCCGCTATTTTGCAACAAAAGCAGACATTATCCAAGCAGCGGCATACACCTATTGGTGTCAAACACTTCAAAAGGTTTCGGAGGAATTTAGGCGTGCTGAAACCGACAGACTTACAGGCATAGAGCAAATTGAGTTTCTTCTTGATTTATACTGTCGCCTGTTTTTGGAGGATCAAAAGGGCACCAGATTTACTCTTGATGCCGAGGTATCCCTATACAACGCAAACAGAAATGATCAGGTTTTGAACAGACCGCCCGAGCCCTACGAGATTTCCGAAAGTCCGCTTGTTATGGCTATCCACAAGGGCTTAGCTGACGGATCCGTAAACCCGAAGTACGATCCCAAGGAGCTTTACTACAATGCTTACGACTCCATTTTGGGTGTTTTGCAGCGCCTTGCAGTAGAAACCACAAGCGCCACCGATTTAGACAACACTATTCGTATGAAGCACCTGTGCGAAATATTCGTCAATGCAATGAAGGGTGAATAATCGCTCCGAAGCACAAAACAAATCATATTTTATACAGTACACACAAGAATCAATCAATAACACCACTGAAAAGCCAACTTTGTTCCCAGCGGCTGTTGTGAAGCCGCATACTAAAGCAAAACGATAAAAAATCGGAGCTTAAGCAAATGGGGAAAGTTGTTTTTTTGCTTGTAAGTGTCACATCAACTGACAAGTTTGGCTTTTCTTGCAGTCAAGGAGGAAACGGCAGTGGAAAAAGCAATAATCACCGTTGCGGGGAAGGGCGGCGTTGGCAAAACCTCCATCTCCGCTGCAATAGTCCGGCAGCTTGTAAAAAGCTATCCGGAGGCTAAAATTCTGGCAATAGATGCGGATCCCGCCGTGGGACTTGCAACTGCGCTGAACGTTGAAGTCAGCCAGACCGTTGACGACATCAGAAAATCCATCACCGTGGCAGGTGAAGGTGACAAAACCAAACGGCGGGCAATCGAGCTTTTGGGGGAAGCTCGGTTTCAGCTATTGAACGCAATGATTGAAGACAAGGGCTTTGCGTTCATCGCCGTTGGCAGACCTGAAGCTGCCGGCTGCTATTGCAGCGTGAATGCTTATCTGAGAGAGGTTATAAGCTCTCTTTCCGAGGAGTTTGACTTTGTTGTAATAGACGGTGAGGCAGGCATTGAACAGGTAAACCGCAGGGTCATGGAAAAGGTCACACATATGATTTTGGTTTCCGACCCCAGCAAAAAAGGCACGAGAGTCATTCAGACCATTAAGCAGGTCGCAGATGAGCTTGTGATGTATCGTGAAATCGGTGCCGTAGTGAACCGATTTAACGATGAGTCTTTAAAGCAGTTCATCGACACGGGTGATATTCCGGTGCTGGCTTATATTCCGGACGATAAAACACTTGCCATGTATGATGTTCAGGGCAAAAGCGTTCTTGAGCTTCCGGAGGATTCAAATCTGGTTGTGGGCGTCAAAAAGGCGCTTGAAACAATAGGTATTCTTTAATAACAAGAGGGGTGTGAAGGTGAAGGATCTTAAACATTTGTACTACTTTGAAAGCCTGCTTGAAGACGCAAACAATGAATTGGTGCGTCAGGCGCAGAGCGAGGGCGGGATTGCCTTGGGCTATACCTGCTTCCACATGCCGGAGGTGCTGCTCAATCTGGGCAAGTGCTTCTCGGTCAGACTGAGAGCTCCCAACATGGGCTCCATGGAGGTTGCCACATACTACATGTGCAACGGTAGCTGTGAATTCAGCCGCGCTCTGCTGGAGAGAGCCATGGAGGGCAACTACAAATTTCTTGACGCCATGGCAGGCGTCGATCTGTGTGAGGCAATGAACCGCTGCATGGAGAATATGGAGCTGCTTCAAATCCAGGATCCCGAGAAGAAGGGCTTCTTCTATTGCAACACAGACGTTGCCTATTCCGATGACGAGGCAAGTGTAAAGCACACTGTTGAGCAGCTTACCCGCAAGGTGCTCAATCCCCTGCACGAAAATTACGGAGTGGATATCTCTGACGCTGCTATCCGCGAAGCAGTTGCCGAGCACAACGAGATTTGCCGTCTTATAACCGAAATCGGTGAATTCCGCAAGCTGGACATTCCAACAATCACAGGACACGAGTTCCACATTATCACATTGGCAAGCTACGTCTGTCCCAAGTATCTCATAATTGACAAGCTTCGCGAAACTCTTGAGGAGCTGAAAACCCGTGAGCCTGACAAAAAGCCTGATTATCGCATCAAGGTTGTTGTTGTCGGTTCCGAAATTGACGATCCTGACTTGATTACACTTATGGAGGACAACGGCGCTCTTGTTGTTGCTGATCGCTTCTGCTATGGCAGCTTCCCCGGCAGACAGGAGATTATCCTAACCGAAGATGAGGATGCTCTTTCACAGGTCTGCCGCAAATATCTACAGGATACAGAGTGCCCTCGTCACTGTGCTCCCCACAAGGTGCAGTACAGATACGACCATGTTGCACAGCTTGTCAAGGACTTCAATGCAGACGGCGTAATTTATGAACAGATGAAGTTCTGCACCTACTGGAGCTTTGAACGCACACTTGCTTCCAATATAATGGCTAATGAATACGGAATCCCAACCCTATCCATTGACAGACCTTACCGAAGCGGAACCAGCGGACAACTCCGTACCCGCATACAGGCCTTCGTGGAAAACGTTGAAATCAAGAAAATAAAGGCGAAACGTGCTGCAAATGCTCAGGAGGTGAAGTAAGATGGCGTACAATCCTAAAACCGGAAAGGGGCTCGGCAACCTATACAAGGGAAGCAGCAGAGCAATGACCCACCGCGAATGGAAGGGCTTCAAAGACACCATGTATGATTTCGGTCGTTGGCTGAAATGCTATGGCTTTATTGGCGCAACCCTTGGTTCTCACCCTGTTCTTCTTATGAAAGCAATGTTCCGCTACCGTTGGCTGCTTTCCTACCTCACTGCCGCCAACATGGTTGACAGACACACCATCGGACTTCGGGGCAAGGAGCTGCGCTATACCCACGAGGAGCTGTTCTCTCTCGTACATAACGCAACAATTAATGTTAAAAAAATTCTCGAACGTGACGAGCATCTTCGTCCCAACAGCAAAAAGGCTAAGAAGCTTAGAGAAAAGACCATTATGTTTGACGAGATGACACCGTCTACCATAATGTTTGGTTTTCCCACCCTTGACTGGATTGACATTGCAATGATGGCTATCGGTATGCCCGGTGAGGTTGATCAACAGGCAAACGTTTATTACATCGACCGCATTGAAGAGCTGGGAATGGCGGCTGACGTATGCCCCCTTCCCGCAGCAGAATGCGGCTGTGCAGCAGTTGACGACTATCCCATTGTCGGAACGAGCTTTATCACAAGCACCATGCCCTGCGACGGCTCTATCGGTCAAACAACCTTCATGGGCCGTTACTTTAAGGGCTTGCCCATCTTCCACATCACTCCCCCTCAGCGCTTCAACGAGCCAGAGGTTCAGGACTTTGCGGTTAACAACCTCAAAAACTGCATAAAGTTCATTGAGGATAACTACAACGTCAAGTGGGATTGGGATGCCTTCTGGAAAAATGCAGAGAATTACAACACATCCACACAGGCAGTTATCGACAAATGGGACATCAACTGTACCGACTATCCTCAGGTTTGCGGCGCTGCGCTTTCGCTTACCCGCGAATATGAGTTTCAGGGTGCAGGCTGTCTTGATCCCTACCTCTACAAAACACAGCTCAAAACCACTGAGATGGCAAAAAAGGGCTACGAGGAGGATAAAGCGGCAGGTGTCAAGAATTACAGACACCGTGCAATTGTGTGGGCTTGTCCGGCGCACTATTACACCAACTTTACATATTGGGCAGAGCACTGCTGGGGTGTAAAGACCCTAATTGATATGGAATGTATGCTTTCCTATCATATGTACCACATAGGTGACAAGGATCAGGTCATGATTGACCTTGCAAGAAGCTACGAGCGTATGATGATGCGTTCACACACAAACGGCGGCTATATCAACTCTCTTGACGAGTGCTGGAGAATGTGCAAAAAATTCAACGCAGACATGGTTATTATGTATGACCACGTTTCCTGCAAGAACGTCGGCTGTCTCCACGGTCTTTACGAAGATCAGGCTCGTGAACACGGAATACACCTTGTATGGGTTCCCCATGACCTTATGGACCCGCGCACAGTTTCCAGAAAAACAATGCGCGATGCTTTCAACAAATACATGGTTAACGTTTTCAGAGAAGACCCGCTTGATCCCACACTTGTGGACTATGAGGATCCCCTCACCTGGTAATTTCCCGGTTGAGCTAAGCAGCCGTCAGCAGGTACGGCTCAGGCGAAAACAGCGGTGCGCTGTTTCGCGGAACATATTTGAAAGGAATGGTCATACATTATGAAATATTTCGGCGGATGCGACGTAGGTTCTACCTACACAAAATGCGTAATCATCGACGAAAACGGCAAAATAGCAGGAGCAGTTACAATCAGAAGCAAAATCAATGCAGAGCAGAGTGCTAACGAGGCACTTAATCAAGCTATCGGCGAAGTTAAGGGAATTACCAAAATTTCCGACCTTGCATACCTTGTGGGCACAGGCTACGGTCGCAACAAGGTCCCTCAGGCACAGGAGAATATTTCCGAAATTTCCTGCCATGCTATGGGTGTTCATGTAACAAACCCCGCAGTTAAGGCTATCATCGACATCGGTGGTCAGGACGTTAAGGGCATTGCAATCGACTCTGACGGCACCGTTCAGACCTTTGCAATGAACGATAAGTGCGCTGCCGGTACAGGTCGCTTCTTTGAGGCAATGGCAAACGCCTTCGAGTGTACGCTTGATGAGTTCTCTAAACTTTCTCTGACAGCGAAAAACGTTATTCCCATCACCGCGCAGTGCACTGTTTTCGCTGAATCCGAAGTTATTACACTTGTTGGCGAGGGCAAGCCCCGGGATGAAATTGCAGCCGGAATTCAGCAGGCAGTTGCAAAGCGCTGCTTCGTTATGGCAAAGAAGGCAGGCGCAAAGGATCAAATAACCCTGACAGGCGGCTGCGCAAAGAACGCAGGTCTGAAGAAAGCAATAGAGAATGTTCTCAGAATTAAGGTGGTTGACCTGAGTGTTGACCCGCAGCTCATGGGCGCTCTTGGCGCCGCTGAATATGCCCGTCAGAAGGGCATGGAATAGGAGTGATATCATGGCATGGTATTGGATAGTTGCAATCGTTATTGCCGCACTGTTTGTACTTTTGTTTGTTACCTACATGACAAACGCAGACCTAAAGCTTGTTGCCAAGATATATGACTCTCTTTTGAAGCATCATGACAGCAAGCACATCGAGAGCAAAATATAATGGACATTTTTAATAGTCTTATTAAAAAAACCGAAGCACTCCTGCCGTATGACAGGCGGACGTATGAATATACGTCCGCCCGCACGGCGATGGAAGGAAGAGAAAATGAGCTTATTCTTGGGCGAGACGCTGCCTACGAGCTGGGCGGCGGCTCCTTCCCAAGCGTGTCATACACCTTGTTCACAGAGGATAAAGCTCTTGTCCCTCAGGACGAAGTTGTCGTATACGGCAACGATCTCGGGGAAATTTCAGCAGACTGCGCATTTGCCAGAATAGCCATTATACGCACTGACTTTATTGAAGAAAACGGCGAACAGGGAGCATATGCCATCATCGAAAACATTGGTTTAAAAAAATATGATGTTTTCCCCAAGGGATATATGGTGCGCACCTCTGCTCTTAGCAGCCGCGAACAAGTTCGGGTTGCAAAAACCGCAATAGGTCACGGCATTTCCTTTGAAGCCATCGGAAACCTCTTCATTAAAAAGTATAAGGAAAACAAGCACGTTCAGTCAGTAAAGTTGATTTTTGTCACATTGCCGGATGCTCCTTATACAGAGCTTGAAAATCTTGCCATCACCTCAATTAAGATGATAAAGGCACTAAACCATATAATTGCAGACTTAAAAATGGACTGCAAGCGCTGCGAATGGAAGCCCGTATGTGACGAGGTTGAAGGCATGAAGGAAATACATTTCAAAATGGCTGAACACAAATAGCAAGGCAGTATCTCTTGCTTCCCTTAAAAAGTTATAAATTTATAAACATATTGGAGGAATGAACTTGAAAACCTTAAAAACCGACGCAGAAATTCAAAAGTTGGTTGACAGCTACGGTGATTGGTTCAAGAACGGCTGCGAGAACCGCGCAGGAAACGCTGCTCGCATGACTCGGGAACTGTATCCCTACACCTCAACCTTCTCACCCATCAGAGTCAACAGGCTCACCATTAAAAACCGTGTAGTAATGGCGCCTATGGGTAACCTCATGATGTGTGAGGAGTCCGGACGCCCCAGCGAAAAAATGATACAGTACTTTCTCGCACGCGCAAAGGGCGGCGTAGGTCTTATTACCTCCGGTCTTATCCCAATTTCCGATGGTGTTGACCCCACCGTCACAGAAGTGGGCGGCAAGGTAATGATGCCCCGCATCAGTCCTGCACGTACGCTCATGTCCGGTTGGCGAGACCTTGCTCAGGGCTGCCACGCATATGGCTCCCGTTTCTTCATTCAGTTGACCCCCGGTCTTGGTCGCGTCGGTCCTCCCACCTGCCTTGTTCAGCAGACCAAATTCCCTAAATCTGCCTCCTTCAACCGCAACTTCTACATACCCGAGCTGCCCTGCATGAGAATTTCCGGTCACGGACTGAAGAAAATTATCAAAAACGCAGGTCAGGCATCAGCCGACGCCAAGGCATGTCTCATTGACGGCGTTTATCTCCACGGTCATGAGGGCTATCTGCTTGAGCAGATGACAAATCCTGCCTTCAACCGCCGCAAGCTTGGAAAATACGCTGACTGGCAGCGTTTCGGCATTGATATGGTCAAGGAAATCCGTGACCGTGTCGGTCCGAACTTCCCCATAATGTACAGAATTGACCTTTCCCTTGCTCTCAACGAAACCTATGGCGACACCATGGATGAGGTTTCATCTCTCAAGAAATTCAAAAACGGACGCACCATTGCTCAGACCCTTGAGTACATGGAGAACCTTGTCAAGGCGGGCGTTGATCTGTTTGACGTTGACATCGGCTGCTACGATAACTGGTGGCTGCCCCATCCCCCCGCAGGTATGCCCGCAGGCTGCTTTGTCGACATTTCAAAAATTGCTAAGGAGCATTTCGAGAAGAAAAAGATTCTCTCCAATGCCGGCGTTCCCGTTCCTATTGTTGCTGTTGGCAAGCTTGGCTATCCCGATGTTGCAGAGCGTGCTCTCCGCGAGGGCTACTGCGATATGGTTATGCTTGGCCGTCCTCTGCTTGCTGATGCCGAATGGTGCAATAAGGCATATGCAGGCGAGGTTTCTAAGATTTGCCCCTGCATCGGCTGTCAGGAGGGCTGTGTAAACGAGTTTGTCGAGGGCGGTCACATTCAGTGCGCCGTAAACGCCCGCACCGGCTTTGAGGAAATAATCCCCGAAAGCCCCGCTCCCGCTGAAAAGGTAAAGAAAATCGGCGTTGTTGGCGCAGGCCCTGCCGGTATTGTCTTTGCCATAAACGCTGCAAAGCGCGGTCATACAGTGGAGCTTATCGAGCGCGGCAGCAAGGTCGGCGGAAAGATTCTCCCCGGCGCTGTTCCCGCTGTTAAGTTCGACTTTGCAAACTACCTTGAGTGGCTGGGCAACGAGCTAAAGTCAGCAGAGGATATGCCAAACTTCACCTTGAAGCTCAATACCACTGCAACAAAGGAATGGCTCGCCGAACAGAAATACGACTCCATTGTATTTGCAACCGGCACAAAGAGCGCTTGTCCTCCTATTCCCGGAATTGACAAGATTAAGACCGTTCAGGCAGTTGATCTTCTGGTTAACCCCTCACTTATGGGTGACGCTAAAAACATAGTTGTTGCCGGCGGCGGCGTAGTTGGCTGCGAAACCGCATACTGGCTCAACTTTGAGCACGGCAAGAACGTTAAGGTCGTTGAGATGATGAACAACTTTATGGAGGGTGTCTGCACCGCAAACCGCGGACATCTGCTATACTACATGAACAAGGCCGGTATCGAAATGATTAACTGTGCAAAGGTAACCTCCTTTGAGCCGGGCAAGGTTAATATCAACCGCAACGTTTCCAAGGGAGTTCCCAATCCCTATAACACATGGCAGCCTCTGCTTCCCGAAAACATCCCCAATCCTCTTGCAAAAAAGCTGGGACCCGAGACAAAGGATGTAACCTTGAACGCAGACCTGGTAGTTCTTGCTATGGGCGGCAGATCCGATGACGCACTTTACGTTGAAGCTCTAACAGCAACACTTGCTCCTGAAATCTGTAACATTGGCGACAGCTTTGCCGGCGGCAGAATTTTGGAGGCAAACCGTGCAGCCTTCAGACTGTCACAAACCATCTAAAGAGCTACAAGGAGCCGCATAATGCTTCCGCTTGCGGTTCCTACAGAATACAAAAATGGCAGGCATGCTTAAAAACATGCCTGCCATTTTAATTTCAATTCAGATGCTCGCTACAGCATCTATTATTTTTTGCCGATTAGAATATCCCCATCCGATTTGTAAATGCGGCACATACGTTCCATGTTGATTATTGAAAGCTTTTGCTTGCCCATAGTAACATTAACCGGCGGATAAAGCTCTGATGCTGTTATTTGTGCGGACACATCGGTCAAAAGCTCTGTAATAGCAACTATCCGCTGCTCCTTTTTAGCAAGCTTCATATTGTCAACCGAGAAATCGAATTTCATTTTGCTCAGCAATTGCTGGTACTGTTGGTCAAGTTCGCTTTTACTCTCCAAATATTTTATATTCTTTTCGTTATCCTCAATTTTTTTCTTAAGTTGGATGACCTCTGACTTCAGTGTGTGCATTTCCTCAAGCAAAATAGGGTCTGCTCCAACAGTTAGGTTTGAGAGCCTATTGCTTTCGTTGCCTACTGTTTTTGCCTCAATGCCTCTAAAGCCGGTTACATCGCTGGCTATGATTATGCCTTTTCCGGTGACAACAGAAACCTTGTCGCTGCTGACAACCGTACAGTTAACCACACTCTCGGACTTTACTATACCTCCGGCAACAACACTGCAATTTTCAAGATATTTACTCGTTATGTTTCCGTGAGCCTCAAGCTTGCCCTTTAAGCTTCCGTTCATTCCATGAAAAATTTGTATATTGCCGCCTGCCTTCAAAAAAGCACCCTCAACAATGCCGCGAACAACTATATCTCCGGTAGCTATGATTGTAAAGCCGTCACTGACGTTGCCCTTGACATTTACAGAACCTATAACATTAAGGTTGCCCACGGCACTGTTAACATCCTTTTCAATATTAACGATTTGGTCAATACGGAAGCTTCCGCTTTTAAAGGCCAACTGACCGTCACAGGTCGCAACAAGTGCAAGTCCGTTTTCGGATACAGCTGTGTTGACTCCGCTTGGTATTTTGGGTTTTTTCCCCGTTGCTGCTTTAATTGCAACGCCTCTGACATCCATTCCGTCCTCAGGTTCCGTTGGGTTAACAATGTCACAAATTACATCGCCCGTATGAACTGTTTGAAGCCAGTTTAGATTTTTATAGTCCACTGCATTATCATCAGAAGAAATATTTATTTTTGGCTCTCTTAAGTATTTATCAACAACATACCCGTCAATACCGTCTTTTTTGTTTTTGCCTTGAGCTATTACAAAAATTTTAAAATATGAGGACGAATTGAAAATTTCTTGGGCAATGTCGGTATCTATTCCAAATGCTATGCCTTGTTCGCGAACTGTATTATAAACCTGCTCCGCAGTGAGTGTCGCTCCGTCCCCTATGGAAGGAAAAATGCAGCAAAAGACCTTTAGAATGTCATTGCTGATATGTAGGTTAACGCTCATGTCAGCAGAAACAGGCAACGGCTCAGGTGGAATTTCCTCTAATTCAACAGCTTCGTATTGTGAAAGGTCTGCATCTGGATTATTTTCAGCAGCAGCCCTCTGCTTTAAAAATTCCTCCCGCGCAGAAATAACGGCTTCTCTCGCTTTCTTTTCAGTTTCATACCTATCAAGGGCTTCTACAAGTAGCTCTGCTCTTACGGAAAGTACGTCCAAAAAGTTAAGCTCATCCTCGCTGAGAGGCTCATTTGTATACGAAAAGTCTTTAGCCGTTGCTTCACTTGAGGGTATTACACCTAATTTGTATGCCAACGCAGCCAACCAGTTCGTTTCGGAAACTGATTTATGACGAGGCGCTACAGATTCCTTCATGTCTGAACGGTTGCCGTCAGCCTGCAGCATACGTTTTTCGGTATTTAAATTGTTGTTCACTGCAAACTCCTTTTCTATCCAGACGTTTTGTTATGGAAAAAATACTAAACGTATGCTAAAATAAGCTAAATAATTTTGTTCTGATTTTATATTTGTAAGCCTGCACAATAATCTTCTAACTTTAGTATACCATATATATTGACATTTTCAAGCAACTCCGCTAAATTTAACTATATATATTAAATTTACATCTGAATTTTTAGAATTTGCACAAAATTTAATCAAAAACTGACTTATTTAAATTTTCAATTACTTCTATCCGCAGTATTTTCACAAAAATATATATACACTTCAAAAGACAGGAGCACCAAGGTATGGATAAGCAAAGCAATAAAATTAAGGTTCTTTATATCAATGCGTGTGTGCGGGGTGAGCTTTCAAGAACACAAAAAATAGCCAACACCTTTCTGGATGAGCTGGAACGGACAAATCCAAATGTGGAGATAACCGAAAAAAATCTAATGCTGATGAACCCGCTTTTTTTGAACTATTTCAGCTTTAAGCAGCGAGAGGAGCTGATTAGTCAGGGCAAGCTTTCCCATCCAAGCTTTGACCTTGCAAACGAATTTGCGCAGACTGACAAAATAGTAATCGCCGCTCCCCTTTGGGAACTGAGCTTTCCCGCAGTTCTACGAGTATATATTGAAAATGTTTCCGTTGCAGGAATCAGCTTTAAATATACAAACGAAGGCTCCGTGGGGCTTTGCCGTGCAGATAAGCTTATGTACATTACCACTCGCGGCGGTGACTTTTCAAGTCCGCCCCTCTCCGAGGTTGAAATGGGTGCAAGCTTCCTAAAAGCCATGTGTACAATGTACGGCATAAAGGACTTTCAGTGCATTTCGGTGAACGGTCTGGACATGGACGGAACTGACCCTGACAGACTTGTAAATGAAGCAATTAATGACGCTGTGAAGGCGGCAAAAGACTTTTTATAGATCATTTATAAATCATATTATATCATAGCCGCAAGGCGGCGTTATGATATAT
>CAZAIU010000027.1:31487-33160 GCA_964485265.1 uncultured Oscillospiraceae bacterium
TATTATATCATAGCCGCAAGGCGGCGTTATGATATATATTATTTAAACTGTATAACGTCCGAAGGACATTATACACAAAAAAGGACGATGAAGTCTAACTTCATTGTCCTTTTTTGTTTACCCTAGGGTGTTTTAACAAATAATCTGCTGCGCGCAGCTATCCCTTTTGGGGATTAAGCTTGCCGTAAGCCTCGCCCATGAAAACGTGCTCATAGCCGTTGTCCTTATCCTTCGTTGGAACGGTAAGCTCAAAGCCGGCATCCTTTTGAAAAATCATAACGTAGTCTGAGCCGCCAAAGAGAAAATAGCCCAGCATATCACCCTTTTTAACGGTTTCGCCCACCTTGATATTGTCCTCAAAGTTCACGGAGGAAACCTGTGACATACCTATGGGCAGCAGCGCAACCAAGCCGTACTCATCGGTATCAATAATAACACAGCCTCGGGTTTCAATCATCTGCCAGCCCGGGGTATCCGCATGCAGGACGTATTTCTTTGTTGCAGGGTCCCAAATAACCGCACCGCCAACTGCATCATCCTGAGGTATCATGCGCACCTCCTTGATTGTGCCGCCCACAGGGAAATGATAGCGGTGATAATCATATACATCAAGGAAGGTGTGGGTCATAACGCCGCCTGCAAAGGCATCTCTATATTCGCTGCCCTCGCCAATAAGGTCAGGAATGGAATTAAAGGTTTTTGACTTGATGACCGCGTCTTCCTTTTGAATAATGTTTGAGCTATCATCTATCTCCCATACGCCCTGCGGTGTGGAGTCAGCGGGCGCAACAACAGTAGCCGCGTCCTCGGGTGACGCAATGGGACGTTGGTCGGCAGATTTCAGATAGCGGGCAAAGAAATCGTTGAAGCTTTTCCAATTTGACGGCTCCTCATACCAGCCCTCATCAAGTCCGAAACGCGGGTCTTCACGTGCCATTTCATAGTATTTCTCGTTCCACGATTCGGGCGTGCTGAGATACTCGCCCCATTGCTTTGTAAAATCAATAAGCCATGTTCTGTAAGGCTCCGCGTATTGCAGAGAGTTGTTGTACAGTCCCTTGCCGTCAAGCTCTTCAAGGGGCATATCGTTAATAAAGTAAAAGTAGTTAAGGCTTTGGTCTATTTTTTCATATAGCTTTGGAAACGCCTCCAGGTTTTTGGATATGTTCCAAGGCATTGCCTCTGCCGCCCAGTCAAGATACTCATAATATTCCTCAAGAGACTGCGCCGGATTTGTTTCCTTGTCGGGGTTGACCTCTTTGGCTTTTTCGATGGATTTCACCAAAAGCTTTTCAATTTCAGGCTTCTCCTCAAGAATTTTAATCAGCGATTCTGTAGAGGGTTTGTGCTTTACTTCCGGTTTGACACTTACAACAGGGGTGGGGGTTGGTGTGGCTGTGGGTTCGGGCTGTGCCTTGCGGCAGCCGCTAATAGACAGCAGCAGCATCAGCGTAAGAAGCAGTGACGTTGCGCTGCGCTTAAAATTGAAAGAACGATAACTCAGATTCAAGGGAATTCCTCCTGAAAAGATATTCTGCGCACTGTTAGTCGCATAACGGAAGTTTTCCCCGCTCATGCAATAAATATCCAGATTTTCTCTGGTTCATTTCTCTGCATGCTTTGTTTTTTTGCTATGTTATATCATAGCCGCAAGGCGGCGTTATGATATATTT
>CAZAIU010000028.1:0-26791 GCA_964485265.1 uncultured Oscillospiraceae bacterium
AAATACAAAATTCTTGAATTCTTAACTTCGTGTCCAGTTTTTCTTGACCATTCCAGGGCAACTGCTTGGACAATGTTGTCATTGAAAACTTCTTCGGGCTGCTCAAAAGTGAGCTACTATATTTGCAAAAATTTGAGTCTATAGAGCACTTAAAGGCTGAACTGATTGACTACCTCGACTGCAACAACCGCCGTATCACGGCAAAGTCAAAGGGCTTGCCGCCTGCTATTCACAGACAACAAGCCCTCTCGGCTGCTTAATATAAATATTTGTCAAACTTTTTGCGGCCTCTTCAAACTAAGGTCTGCCGTTTTTAATAAAATGTGTGCCAATTTATATGTTAAAATAAGAAATACAACGCGAGTCATTTAAAGCTCTGCCAGAACCTCCTCTACGCAAATGCATCTCTTGCTATAGCGCTGCCTTATTTCCGGTACGGCGCCCTCCATTATCACAGGGTGCCCCACAATGTCCAGCATGGGCACGTCATTATAATTATCCCCGATTGCCACAACATCAGACAGCGGAATTTTCAGCACACTGCAAAGTGCGCTGATTCCTGTCCCTTTGTCAGATGAGGTGATGTCAAGCCATCTTTTGCCCGAAACCGCCACCTCAAAGTCCTCGCCCCACAGAGCTCTAAACTCCTCGACATACTTTTCAGCTCCGTCAGGACAGCAGGCAGTCACCTTCAGCATTTCCTCAGGAATATCCCTAAGCTCGGAGATTTTGCATACATTGTAGCCTATCCCCAGCAAATGCTCGGTAAGGTCAGTTGTCTTAGGGCAGATATAGTCGGTATTTGCGCCGGCGGCAACTAGGTCTAAGCCCTCCCGTGAGAGGATATAGCTGCACATTTGCTCTGCCTGCTCCCGGGGCAACGGGGTCTTTGATAGGACATCACCCGAAGTATCTCCGCCGGGATATGGAGCATAGATAATCGCTCCATTGTTGCACATATAGTATATTTTATCTGCAAAAGGTGCAAACAGACGGCGCAGGCTTTTATACTGTCTGCCGCTTGCTGGGCAAAATACTACGCCTTTCCTTTGCAAACGTTCAATTTGTTCAAATACTCTTGGGCTGATTTCCGTTTCACCGGATCTAAGAAGTGTTCCGTCAATATCGCATGCTACAAGCTTAACCATTGTTTATTCCTTTGCACAGTATTCATGTCAGCTAGTATATAACTAATGTATATACAAGTCAATCAGCAGCACTACGCCTTCTTTCTAGCAATTAATTTCTTTGCAGTCTCGGCAATGTCGTCACCTGTCATATGGAATTTTTCAAGCAAAAATCTCTGGTCGCCCACCTCACCGAAATGGTCACGGGTGCCAATGCGTTTCATTGGCACAGGATACTCCTCCGCAAGCACCTCGGCAACCGCCGAGCCTAGCCCTCCGATAATATTGTGGTTTTCGGCAGTGACCACAGCACCTGTTTTTTTAGCACTTTTAATTATTAAATCCACATCTATCGGCTTTATAGTGAACATATCAATAACTTCAGCGCTTATTCCCGCTTCCGCAAGCTTTTGAGAAGCGTTCAGCGTCTCAAAAACCTCGATGCCGGAGGCAATAATCGTTACGTCTGTTCCCTCTTTGAGTACAATGCCCTTGCCGATTTCAAATTTTTGGTTTTCATCGTAGTAGGTTCTTTTGGATTTTCTCGGAAAGCGTGTATAGCTCATGCCGTATTCCTTTGCAGTTTCCTCCAAAATGAAAGCCAAAAGTGTAGGCTCGGCGATGTCAAAAATCTTCATTTCCGGAAACGCACGGAAAATTGCAACATCCTCTAAGGGCATATGCGTTCCGCCGTTAGATTCCGCACTTACGCCCGGGTCGGAGCCGATAATTCTTACATTTGCCTTGTTGTAGCAGCCGGACAAAAACACCTGATCGGCGCAGCGGCGACTTGTGAATGTTCCAAAGCTGTGTACAAAGGGGATTTTCCCCTTAACGGACATTCCTGCTGCAACACCCACCATATTTGCCTCCATGATGCCAATGTCAACCGCCTGCATGGGCTTTTCCTTCAGAAGCTTTGCGGTTCCGATTGCTCCGCCCAAATCCGCCTCAAGGTACACGACGTTGGAATTGCCGTCCATAAGCTTTTTAAGTGTTTCCGAAAAGACACGCCGAAGCTCAACATCTCCGTTTTTAATGCCCTCCATCTTGGCACCCCCTTATCTGTTCGCGTTTTTCTTCCAACTCATGCAAAACCTCAGAGAGGTCGTCACCGCTTACTGAAACGGAATGGCAGTTTGACATTTGGGCGTACTTTTTTATGCCTGCGCCCTTAACGGTGTGCAGCACAATTGCTGTTGGCTTACTTTTTTCAGCTTTTGCCGCAACAATAGCATCGTAAACCTGCTGCGTTTCATTGCCGTTTTCAACGCTTATTGCGTTGAAGCCGAAGGACTCAAATTTCTTCTCAATGCTGCCGAGCCTGCAAACCTCGTCTGTTGTTCCGTCAAGCTGCTTGCCGTTGGCATCAACAAAGGTAATCAGATTGCAAAGGTTTTGATGGGCTGTAAACAGCGCACTCTCCCACACCTGTCCCTCGTCAAGCTCACCGTCTCCAACAATCAAGTATGTATAGTTCTGTCTGCCGTCCAGCTTGTCTGCAAAAGCAGCGCCCGCGGCAAGGGACGTACCCTGTCCCAGAGAGCCTGTAGTCAAATCAACTCCGGGAGTTTTCAGTCTGTCGGTATGGCTGGGCAAAATTGTATTGTTTTTATTAAGTGTGAGCAGCTCCTCCGCCGGGAAATAGCCCTTGAGCGCCAAGGTTGCATACAGTGCCGGTCCTGAGTGCCCCTTTGAAATAACTATGTAATCTCTGTCCTCTTTTTGTGGGTTTTGCGGGTCAATATCCATAACCTCTCCATACAGCACCGCCAAGGTGTCGGCTATGGATAAGGAGCCACCCACATGACCGCTACCCTTTGAGGCAATAGTACGCATTATATTCTCTCTTATGTCAAGTGCAAATAAGTCTATTTTCTTTTTATCAAAGCTCATTTAATTTCACCTTCATTTTGAAGTGTTCTCTTTCATCAGTTCTTTCAGGCAAGGATATAAGCTGCGGTATATATCATAACGATGCCGATATATCTGAAGGTTCTGTGCATTTGGCTCATAGCGTTTTTCCGAAAAACGCACTTGAGTAATGCACCCCTCCTTTGCAGAGGAGAAAATCCCTGCACCAATGCCTGCAATAATACACGCACCAAGACTGGCTTGCTCATTAGTCTTAGTAACAATTACTTCCTTCTCAAATATATCTGCCTGAATTTGAAGCCATAGGGGACTTCTTGCACCGCCGCCGCATGCAACCACAGTGTGGTTTTTCACACCGCAGCCCTCAATAAGGCTCTCTGCATCCTTTAGTGCAAAGGTAACCCCCTCAAGCACCGCCCTGCTCATATGACGTCTGTCGTGCAAATGCTGCAAGCCGAAAAACATTCCCGTTGCATTGTAGTCCATATGGGGGGCGCGTTCTCCGCCCAAATAGGGCAGGAATATAACGCCGTCGCTGCCGGGATTAACTTGTGCTGCCATTTGGTCGATTTCGCCATAGCCTTGTACGCTAAGGATGTTCTTTTTCAGCCAGCTAAGTGACAGACCTCCGGACAAAATCGCCCCAGCCAAAGCGTATGAACCGTCAACCGCATTGCAGAATTCCTGCATACGCAGCTTACTGTCGTATCTGTCCTCTTTTGAATAGCAGTTGTAGTTGGCTCCCGTGCCGATATTAGCTGCGCTCATGCCCTCTTGACATATTCCGCAGCCAAGCAGCAGCGCGGCAAGGTCACCTGAGCCGTACACAATCTTTGTTCCTTGTTTCAATCCCGTTTCAGCAGCAGCCTCAACGGACACCTCGCCTGCAATTTCTGTAGCTTCGTGGCACTCGGGGAAAAGCTCCCTTCTAAGCCCAAATTTTTCTAAAACCTCGTAATTCCATTGCCTGTTTTTAAGGTCAAAGCCTGTCATTGAGGAAGCATCGGACATATCTGTGCCAATTTGACCGGTTAGCTTCATGCGGACATAGTCCTTTGGGCAGCAGACCTTGCTGATGTTTTTAAAAATGTCAGGTCTTTCTTCCTTAATCCACAGCAGTGACGGAAAACCGAAGCCAGTGAACACCCGATTGTGAAGCAATTCCGCCAGTTCATCCTCTGTATATGCCGAGCTAATTTCCTCAACCTGACGCTTTGAGCGCTGATCCACCCAAATTATTGAAGGCATAACCGCTTTGTTTTCAGCATCCAGCGCCACCAAGCCATGCATTTGCCCCGAAAACCCAATGACTTCAATTGCATCAAACTCACGCTTATTTGACTGCTTCATTTTAGCAAGCACTTCCTTGAGTGCACGCCACCAGTCCTCCGGATCCTCCTGCGCATATCCAATTTCGGGAATATTAATGTCATATCCCGCGCCGTCAGAAAAAAGGCAGCCCTTATCCGTGTCCAAAAGCATTGCCTTCAGGCTCTGCGTTCCAACGTCTATACCAAGAATTACCGCCATAATCACCGCTCCTACGAGTAATTTAGTTTCTAAAGTGCAACTGTCGCCCTATGCTCTGCTTTTGTAAAGCCTTCCATATGCGTCCGCCGCTTTGATTGCCGCGATAACCGTATCAACACTCACATCAAAGGGCATATTTCCCCAGCAGCTATGCATGGATGCATTAGCTATTGCTTCAATATTCTCATCTGTATTCTCAACGAACAAATCCTCAAGGCAGATTGGCAGCCCTACTGACGCGCAGAAGGACACAACTTCCTCAAGCTGTTCTTTTGGTGCGCATTCTGTAACAAGCTGAACAATGCAGCCAAAGGCAACCTTCTCTCCGTGCAAGGTTTTCTTTCCTGCGGGCAAAACAGTAATCCCGTCGTTTACTGAATGTGCACCGGAGGTAGCATTATTTTCAAAGCCCAGACCGCTTAGAAGTATGTTAGTTTCAATGATGTTTTCCAGTGCTTCGGTGACAACATTGTTATCGCACGCCATCTTTGCAAATACGCCGTATTGCATTAAGGAATCATAGCAGGCACGGGCAATTGCCTGTCCCGCAATGCTCTGCTTAAATCCGCCGTCGGTGTGATAAACAAGGTTTGGAGTATTGGATTTTCGCGTGGACTCCGCCTCAATCAGTGTAGCAAGTGCATCTCCCATACCCGACACTAGAAAGCGCGTGGGTGCTTCGGCTATTATTTTGCTGTCAACCACCAAAATGCTGGGGCTATGGTCATAAAAGAACTCTCCCTCGTGAGAGCCGTCCTCACGGTAGATAACGGACAGTGAGCTTGTGGGCGCATCTGTGGACGCGGCAGTTGGGACTATTACAAAGCGTATACCCAGTTTGTAGCTTACTGCCTTTGCAACGTCGATTGTTTTGCCGCCTCCTATGCCCAAAATCACCTCAGGCCTAAGAGCCTTAAGTTCCTTCGTATGGGCATCTATAAGCTTCATTGTCACTTCGCTGTTAAACACGAAGGTATGCAGCTCGTGCTCCCCATCGTTATATATACCTTTTAGTTTTTCGGAAATAGACTCAAAGAAAAAGCTGTCAATGAAGGCTGCAACGCGCCTGCCCAGCTTGTCCGTATAAAACTTAATGTTGTCAAGCTCCCCCGGACCTTGTACATAACGCTCCGGTGAGCACCAAGCTCTGGAAAACTTTGAATTCTGTGACATATGTTCCACCTCGCTAATTTCAGTTTACCAATCAGTCGTTAAAGCACTTAATGAGAACTTTACCGTTTTTTGCATACACTTTGTTTTCAAAAACGGCTTGTATGTCGTCAAGAGGAACGATATCTGTAATCAATTCTTCAACCCTTACAGCTCCTGCTGAAAGAAGCCTTCCGGCTCTTTCAAAGGTGCTTGGATTAACAAATGAACCCTTAACAGTCAGTTCCTTTTTAAAAACCTCAAAGGGCTTTAAGCTCATCTCGTCATCGGGTCCGGTCAGACCGAAAAGCATAACCGTTGCGCCCTTGCCTGCATACTCAACTGCATATTCTGCGGTGCTTGTGAGACCTGCACAGTCTATGACCTTTTCTATGTTTTTTACACCGTTTGCCTTGAGTATGGCTGCGGTGTCATCGCTTATTGGGTTAATGCAGATATCTGCGCCGAATTCCATAGCCTTTGCTCTGCGCTTGTCGTTTGGCTCAACAGCAATTATTGTGGCAGCGCCGGCATTTTTTGCAAGTTGAAGCATAATCATGCCGATGTTGCCGGCTCCGATAATCATTACTGTATCCCCAAGCTCCACATGTGTAAGATCCATACCGTGCAGACAGCAGGAAAGCGGCTCCGTCATGGCTGCTGCTTCATAGCTGACACCTTCGGCAACCGGAAATACAAGCTCCTCCGATACAGTAACATACTCTGCAAAGCCGCCGTCAGCGGCAGTACCCAGACCCACCATGTTTTCGCACAGGTGCTTTTTGCCGTTTGCGCAGAAATAGCACTTTCCGCAGTAGGAGTTGGGGTCAACCGAAACTCGGTCGCCCACCTTAACGTTTTGAACCTTCGCTCCAACCTTAAAGACCTCTCCGGACAGCTCATGTCCCAGGATAACAGGTGGGTTGACCTCAGCCGAACCCTTTGCCCCCTCGAAAATATGAACATCAGTTCCGCAGATACCGCAATAACGGATTTTTATCATCACGCCGTACTCATCAGGCTGCTTTTCAGGAACTTCCTCAACTATAAGTTTGTGCTTTTCATAAAATCTAGCTGCTTTCATTGTGAGCCTCCTATATAAGCCACGCTTTAGTTGTTTTTGCGTCTATCTGTCAGAACCTGCATCAAAACCGCAATGATAATGATAAGACCCTTAATGATTTTTTGAGGATAAGCCGGTATTGCCATCAGGTTCATAATGTTGCCGATAAGAGCAAGGATAAGAGCACCCACAACGGTTCTTAAAACAGAGCCTTTGCCGCCGGCAAGGCTAGCTCCGCCTATTACGCAGGCAGCAATCGCGTCAAGCTCCTGTCCCTCCGCAATTGTGGAGTTGCCGACACCCGAGCGTGCCGCAAGGAAAATTCCTGCCGCAGTTGCAAGTACAGCACTTATCACATATACCGACATCACATAGCGCTTGTCACGTATACCTGAAAGCTTGACCGCCTCCGAGTTACTGCCTGTGGCAACCACAATTCTTCCGTAGGAGGTGTAGTTGCTCAGCACCGCAAAGACGATAATAATCGCAAGGGTTATAAAAATAATCGGATATCCGTACGCCTTATCTGTCAGCACATTCAGCGTGCCGTTGGGAAGATTAATCGGCGTAGCGTTGGTTATTGTGTACGCAACACCGCGGGCAATAGTCATAACTGCAAGTGATGCAACAAAGCCTTGAAAATTCAGGTATGCAACAAGAGCACCTGTGAAAGCACCCATCACAGCGCCCACCGCAAGGGCAATAATGCTTGCAACGGGCCAAGAAAAGCCGTTGCTTACCATTAGAACAGCAGTAAGAGACGAGCCAACAGCCATAACAGAGCCTACCGATAGGTCGATGCCGCCTGTCAAAATTACCATCAGCATACCTACAGCTACCAAAATTGGTGCGCATTGCTGAAGCAAAATGTTACGCAGATTGACTAATGAGAAAAACTTATCTGATGCAAAGCAGCAAATAAGGAACAACACCAAAAATACTATATATGTGTTGTTTTTGAGTAAGAAACGAGCAAATTTGTTTTTTTGTCCTACTTTTGTCATTATTGTGCGACCTCCTTCATTGCAAGCTCAATTATGTTTTCCTCTGACAGCTTTTCTTTGGGAAGCTCTCCTGTGATTTTGCCCTGATGCATAACTATTGTTCGGTCACACATGCCGATAATCTCCGTCATCTCGGAAGAAATCATAATTATTGCAATGCCTTGTTCAGCAAGCTTATTCATTATGTTGTATATCTCAATTTTTGCTCCAACATCTACGCCGCGGGTTGGCTCATCAAAAACCATGCATTTGCAGTCAGAGGAAATCCATTTGGCAAAAGCGATTTTTTGTTGGTTTCCGCCGCTAAGGCTACTTGCATCATTTTCTATGGAACCGTACTTTGTGGACATCTTTGAAAGCAAATCAACTACATATTTTTCTTCATGCTTCTTTTTCAAAAAACCGCTTTTTGTGACCTTGTGCATAGATGCCATTGTAGTGTTGATACGTATGCTCTGGTCAACAATAAGCCCCATGGTTTTTCTGTTTTCAGACAGGTATCCAAAGCCGTGCTCAATGGCGCATTTCGGATCCTTGAATTTCACGCGCTTACCGAGCATTGTGACTTCACCGGACTCCATTTTATCAGCGCCGAAAATCGCCCTCATTGCTTCGGTTCTTCCGGAGCCTACCAAACCGCTAAAGCCAAGTATTTCTCCGCCTCGCACCTCAAAGCTGACATCCTGCACCTGATTTCCCGCATTGAGGTTTTCCACCTTTAAAACTAGATCGCCTATGGTCGCATTACGCCCCGGGAACATTTGAGTAAGCTCTCTGCCTATCATGAGCTTTACCAGTTCCTTTGAATCAACGGATTTGACGGCTCTTGTGCCCATGTAGCCGCCGTCCTTAAGCACCGTTACATTGTCACAAATCTCAAATATTTCCTCCATATGGTGGGAAATAAATATTATACTGACGCCCTTTTCCTTCAGTGCGTTAATTACCTTGAACAGTTTTCTTATTTCCGCCACTGTCAGAACGGCAGTGGGCTCGTCAAGAACAAGTATTCTTGCATTTCTTGTTAAGCATTTGCAGATTTCAACAACCTGCTGATGAGCTACGCTCAAATCTCCTACCCTTGCCTTAACGGGGATATCGTCAAAGCCAAGATCAGAAAGCTGCTTTTTAGCATCGGCACGCAGCTTCGCCCAGTTAATAAATTTTTTGTCTCCCGCAAGCTTGTCGATAAAAATGTTTTCTGCAACACTCAAATCGGGAGCCAGCATAAATTCCTGATAAATAACAGCAACGCCTAGCCTCTTTGCGTCAAGAGGAGAAGAAATATTCACCTTTTCTCCATCAATAAATATCTCTCCGGAATCTCTCGTGTATGCTCCGGACAGAATTTTTATTAGGGTTGATTTACCTGCTCCGTTTTCTCCTACAAGAGCATGTATTTCCCCTTTTTTCACCTTGAGTGAAATGTCCTTCAGCACGTAAACGCCGTTGAATTGCTTGCTGATGTTCTGCATTTCCAGTTGATAGTTCTGCTCTTCCATTTTGTCACCTCTGCCTCTTTACTGGTGAATACATAAGATAGTTATTTGTCGGCTGCACTAAATTAAAACGTCGGCGGAATTATGCGGAATTCTCCGCTCAACCCCGCCGACGGACAGTTTGTGTTTATCTGGATTTAGTTATTTCTTATACCTGAATCACGCAAAGTATAGATTAGAAACCGAAATCGTAATGCTCGTCAACGTTTTCTGCGGTAACTGCAACAGCTTCGGTCATGGTGATATCCTCATAGCTTGCGGCATCCTTGCCGTCAACAAGAATTTCCTTAGCAATCTGCATGCCCAGTCCGCCGATCTTTGAGGGGCTGTTTTCACCGATAGCCATGATGGAGCCAGCCTTTACGCAGTCATAGCCGTCCTTGCTGCCGTCTGCGGCACTGATGAGCTTAACTGTGCCTTCCTTGCCGTATGTAATGTTTGCGTTGTCAAGAGCGGTGAGCGCACCGATAAGCATAGCGTCATTTTCACCGAGAACGAGGTTTACCTTGGGGTTGGCTGTGATAAGGTCCTCTGCTGCTACCAGACCTTCATCGATAGTCCAGTTGCCCCAGCCCTGACCTGTAATTTCAAACTTTGCAGCTTCATTTTTAGCCTTGCCGGTGCTTACAATGGACTTTTCCATCTCAGCTGCGGCTGCCCATGCTTCTTCCTCGGTGCAGCCTGTGCGCTGCATGATGATACCAGCCATAAGACCGTCGCGTCTCTGCTGTCCAGCAATGGAGCCGGTGTTGCCGCTCAGGAGAACTGCGCTGATTTCATAATCCTCAGCGAGAGTTGATGCATAGTACTTGCCAACAGCAAGACCGTTTTGTTCGTTGTCGGAATAAATGGTTGTAACCTGCATGGACATATCATCAACACCGGAGTCAAGGTTGATAACGGGTATGCCTGCGTCTGCTGCAACCTTCTGGCTTGCAGTTGCAGCACTGGGGTCTACGCAGTCAAGGAAAATAAGGTCTACGCCTGCGGCAACCAGAGTTTCCATGTTTTCAAGCTCTTTAGACGTATCATTGCCGGAGTCAAGAACTGTGCACTTCCAGCCAAGCTCGCCGCAGGAAGCCTTAACACCGTCGCCGATACTTGCATAGTATGAGCCGTTTGTTGTACGAAGTGCAAAACCAACAGAGAATTCCTTAGCATTGCTGTCGGGTGTTGCAGTTGCATCTGCGCTTGCGTCAGGAGCGGGTTCAGTCTTTTCAGTTTTGCCGCAGCCTGCAAAAAGGGCAAGAAGCATCATGCAGGACAGTAGCAGACAAATAATCTTTTTCATTTTTACCTCCGAATTTTTTTGTTTTTATATTGTTAAACCATTTCTGGACTTAACCATTTTATTTAAACAAATGTTAACATGATTGAAATGATTGGTTTTGATTGTTTTATTCTTCTTTCATATCGCCATATTAGCAAAACAAGTACTTATATGTCAATATGCTTTATTATATTTTAACTTTCCTCTTAAATGCGTTCTGAATTTTGGCTATTTTGCAGCATGTATAATCAACAGCAATCAAAAGTAATATTGTTTTTAACTTTTTTTGATTTTTTTCATTGACAGGTATCAAACGTATGTATATAATCAAAGCAAAATTTGTTAATAATTCAACTATCTAATAGGAGGGTCGTTCATGAGCGAAGGACGATTGTTAACCTATACCGAGCGAGAGGCGGCAATACTGGATTATTTACGGGAGCACAGTGTCGCTGCCACCAATGAAATATGCGAGCTTCTGTCTGCGTCACCAGCTACTGTTCGGCGTGACTTTACAGTTATGAGTCAGAACGGGCTTGTTGTCAGATCCCGTGGGTGCGTGCAGCTTGCGGACAAGTCTCCCCAATCTCCGATTACGCAGAGCCTTACCATAAATAATGCAATGGACGAAGAAAAGTCACGAATAGCGAAGCTTGCCTCCTCCTTTGTCAAGGAGGGCGACTGCATATTTATAGGTGCGGGAAAAACCTGCAATCTTTTCTCCAACTACATCAGAAATATCGGTCATCTTACTGTGGTAACCACAAACATAACAGTGGTGCTTGAATTAGTTTCCCACCCGAATATTTCTCTCGTTTTACTGGGCGGCGATGTGCGTGTAGGAACAAATTTTATTGAAACCATTTCCCTTGATTCGGAGATTGAAAAGGATTTGGGCTCTCTTTATTTTGACAAGGTGTTCATCACAGTTGACGGCATAGAGCTTGATAGCGGCTATACAATAAAAAACCGTATGCAAATCCCCTTGTATTCCCGCTTAATCAACGCATCAAGAGATTTTTATGTATTTGCAGACAGCTATAAGTTTGACAAGCATGCTTTTGTGCCCGTTTTTGACATAGACCAGATTGACAACATTATTACTACCTCTAAAACTCCCTCTGTCTATCTGGATTACTATCAGTCTCACGGCAAAAGCCTATACTTAGCATAAGGTCAGCGCGAAAAATATTTTAAAATGAAAGGTAGTATTAGCTATGAAAGAAACTGACAGCCTGTTTCTCGGTCTGCAGCACATCGGTATCCCCACTGCGGAGCTTGAAAAGACAATTGCATTTTATCAGCAGTTTGGTTTTGAAATTCAGTGGCGCAAGGACAACAGCGAAACAGACAAAGTTGCATTTTTAAGTTGCGGCAGCTGCGTAATTGAAACATACCTTACAGAGAAGCCCGCGATGGTAAACGGAGCAGTGGATCACATCGCAATTGATGTATCCGACATAGACAAGGTTTATAGCTATGTGACCTCTCTGGGTTACTCAGCTATAGAAAATCAAATTACATATCTGCCCTTTTTCGACAACGGAGTCAAATACTTTTCAATAAAGGGTGTTAACAGCGAAAAGGTAGAATTTAATCAAAAACTATAAGAACAATCGAAAGGAACACAAAAAATGAGCAGTAAGAACATTATACGTCAAGTTGAACTTGAAAAGCCCCTTGCAAAATATATTGACCACACCCTGCTTAAGCCCGACGCAAGCGCAGAACAGATAAAAAAAATATGCCAAGAGGCACTTGAGTACAATTTTGCTTCCGTATGCGTCAATTCCTGCTATTCCGGTCTTGTATCCGAAATGCTTCTCGGCAGTGATGTCAAAACCTGCTGTGTTGTGGGATTTCCTCTCGGCACAATGCTGACAGAAGCAAAAGCATTTGAAACCAAAGCAGCAATTGCAAGCGGCGCTCAGGAAATCGACATGGTCATAAACGTCGGCGCTCTTAAATCCGGAAACCGCGAATTTGTTCAAAACGATATTGCTGCCGTTGTTGCCGCCTGCGAGAAGAAGGCACTTTTGAAGGTAATTATCGAAACCTGTCTTCTTACCAAAGACGAAATTTCCGATGTATGTGAAATGGCAAAAGCAGCAGGCGCTGATTTTGTAAAAACATCAACAGGTTTTTCCACCGGTGGAGCAGTCGCGGCGGATGTTGCCTTAATGCGTAAGACTGTCGGTTCGGATTTAGGTGTAAAGGCTTCCGGAGGAATCCGTGACCTAGATGCAACATTGGAAATGATAAAAGCCGGTGCAAGCCGCATCGGAGCTTCTGCCGGAGTTAAAATTATTGAACAGGCAGCACAGGAAAGCTAAAAATCATTTAGAATAAGTTCGTGCCGTATTCATCAAAATACCCGCTGCTTATGAAATCGTAAAAACCTCTCTTTGAAATTTTCTTGTCCTTAATTCAAAGCATCATACAGACAGTTCATAACAAGCAGCAAAGCCGTCAGTTTTTTTAAGCTGACGGCTTTGCTTGGTTTTTTCATGCTATTATGCAGTATAGCCTTGTTATGAAAACAGAGCTTTGAGTCTGTCCCAAAGTGTATTTGAGTCAGTCTGTTTAGGCTCCGGCTCTTCCCGCTCCGGTTTTTCAATGCCTTCGGTGCTTATCACAAACTGAACAGACCTGCAATTATCGTTTTTATCAGACAAAAACGAAACAGGCTCAAAGTCTCCCTTATCCACTTCTCCCAACAATTCATTAACACGTCCGGGTATGCTTTGTACCTCTTGGTTTAGCATATTTGCACCTTTGTTTATTTCCTTTGCTCCGCCGTCCAAGGCACCCGCTCCGGCAGCAAGGTCGGTAACGCCCTTTTCAACGCTGCTCCAATTGCCCGCAAGAGCCTTAACGCCAGCAGAGTAGCTCACAAGACCTTCATGGAAACTCCCGTAATTTTCTCGCAGCTCCGCCATTCCCGAAGCAAGCTCGGCAAGTCCTGAAAGAGACTCTGAATTCTTTATTGCTTCATCCAGTGTATCCGCCATGCTTTTAAGCGCCGTCGAAACGGTTTCCACCGATGATCTGAGCGAGGGCAAGCCCTTTGATACTCCCTCAAAGGCTTGAGATGTCTGCTGCCATGTTCCCCTAACAGTCTGCGCAGCGGAGTAATTTGCAACAAGTGCAGAAAGAGCTTGATTGTCCGGATTTGCTGTCATAAGCGCTGCAATGTCCCCTTCAGAGACAGCGGGTGCAGGAATTGCAGCCACAGCAGAGGACATCGCCGAGTATGCTGCGGCATATCCATCTGAAAGCTGAGTAAGCCCTGCGGACACTTCATCAAGTCCCGCCACAAGACGCTTAAGTCCCCTGGGAAGCTGAACCAGCGCACCTATGTCAATATCCCCTGTTTCTCCGTTTAGACCTCCGCTTATCTGCCCAAGCGCCCCATAAATCTGCGCGGATGCATTTACAAGATTTTCAGAATTTGCGGAAAGCTGAGTCATTCCCGCACCATAAGATTTAACTCCGTTTGTAAGAACAGCCGCACCTGATGAGAGCCCAGCAGCACCCGTTGAAATCCCGGAAATCCCCTGCGTTAGCTGAGAAACTCCCATTGTCAAACTGTTAAGCCCGCTTGTCAGCTCCGAAACATCGCCTAGCGCTTCGCCCACGTCATAGGGGACTGCTGCTATGCTTATTCCGCTCATATGGAAATCCGTAACATCGGCGGTAAGGCTCAGCCTGCCCTCAGTCCCCGGCATAACCATGAAATTCACCATCTTATTGCTGCCTGCGTTTGCTATGGTTGCACCCTCAGCAGTAATATTTTCGCACAGCTCGGTATCAAGCGTGAGGGATGCCTGCAGCATATAGTTTTCAAAGAACTCCTCACTGACATCGTCATTTTTAGTTGTGCTTATTTGTATTTTCAGTTCTCCCGATGCTCCACTTAGTTCATCGGCACTGACCTTGCGTCCGTCAAGCTCATAGCTGATTGTCACGTTCCACGGCAGCTTTGGGCTTTCAAGATTTCCTTGGCAGTAGAAACGTCCCAACGCCGCATCAGCAGTCAGCTTTCCGTTTTCATATGCAACCTCGCTGCTGTCAGTGAGGTTTTTGATTTCTTGAAAGCTGCCATAGTGACTTACGGTTTTTGACTGTCCTGCATCTATTATCACAACCGCATAGGCACTTTTTATTCCGCCGTCAGACCCAAGAGTTGCATATATCACCTCTTCCGACGCTGTGCCAGAGTTTGCGTTTTCCGCATATACAGACATGCCTGAAAGCACTGTCCCTAAAACCATTGTTATCGCCAATACAACAGAAAAATGTTTTTTACTTCTTTTCATGCTTTTCAGCCTCCTTTTCAAGGAAATTTGCTTTAATTGTTGTTTTCGCTATCACCCTATCAAACAGCAGCAGCAGTCCGGGCAGCACTATTATTACCAGTGCAAGAGAGAGCAGTGTTCCTCTGGCAAGCAGCAGTCCCAACTCTGACACTACCTCCACCGAGGATGTGAAGCTTAGACAAAAGCCTGCGGAGGAAAGAATAAGCGCCGAGGTTAGCACTGATGTGAAGTTCTCTCCTAAAGTGCCGATTGCAGCTTCTCTCTTTCCCATGAGCCTGCGCTTTGTTTTATAGCCGTCTGTCATAAGAATTGCATAATCTATCGTCGCACCCAGCTGAACCGTATTTATTACAAGGTAACCCATATATACAAGGGGCGTATCTGCAAAATACGGTACAGACAGGTTTATCCATATAGCAGACTCTATAACGAACAAAAGGATAAACGGCACAGTCAAGGATTTGAAGGTTATCAGCAGCGTGAGGAAAATGAAGATAACAGCAATTAGGTTAACCTTCACAGAGTCTGCTGTAACTACTTCTTTGATGTCAAATAGATTTGTACTTTGTCCGCATGCCCATGACTGCTCATAATACTTGGCAGCAGTTTTTCTTATTGCCGCCACAGTGTCGAATGCCCCTGCACCCTCCTCGCCTGTATCTGTATTGATAATCACTCGTGCATAGTTCTCGGAATAGAAATTTGAGGTTATCTCTCTATCCAGATATTCATTAGGTATGGTGTTCCCAACCGTGGTGACATAAGACATCACTCCGGTAACGTGGTTTATGCTCTCAAGCTCTTGGCAAAGCTCTGCTTCCTTGCCCGTATCCCCCTTAGGCACCAACAGTACAACGGCAGTCGACTCGCCGAAATGCTCATTTATAATTGCCGTATCCTGCCCATAGCGGGTTGAGGGGTCAGGAGCGCCATTTCCATACAGAAAGTCCGCTCTGCTTTGTGCAAGAAAGCATGGAACTGCCATAAGCAGCACAAGAAGTATTGCCGGAACTTTAACCTTGATAAGCCCACTGCCGATGTTTTTAAACTCCGGCAATATACGCTTATGCCCGGTTTTATCAAGGAGCTTAACAGATGCCATTGCAAGAGCAGGCAGAAACACCATTACAGACACATAGCTGAGTATAACTCCCTTTACCAGATTCAGCCCAAGGTCACTGCCTATTCTAAAGCGCATGAACATGAGCGCAAGAAATCCGAAAAGCGTAGTGAGTGCAGACGCTGCAATAGTTGAAAACGACTGCTTAATTGCACGTCGCATTGCCTCGCTCACGTCATCAGTCTCCGTTCTGAACCGTTCAAAGCTATTCAGCAAAAAAATTGCATAGTCAAGGGAAACCGCCAGCTGAAGTATGGGACTAACCGACTGGGTAACATAGGAAATGTTTGGCAGGAAAATATTTGTTCCCAGGTTTATGATAACGGCAACTCCTATTGTGAGCAGAAACAGCAACGGCGCTATCCATGAGGTTGTGGTCAAAACTAGTAGTATGATTATTATTGGGAGCAGAATGGCAATTGCTCCGAGCACCTCACGAACAATGAGGTTTTGCGCGTTTGCAATGTTTACCGCCTCTCCCGTGACGGCTCCGTCCTCGCCGATGATATCATAAATCGCATTGACCGCAGAAACCTCCTTTCCCTCTTCAAGGGTCAGTTGTAAAAGTGCGTTTCCGTCCTTGTAGTATTGTTCCGTCACAGCTTTATCCAAGGTTTCCAGAGGCTTTTTAAGGTCAGTCACATCATCAAGCCACATAACCTGTGACACAGCCTCAACAGCGGCGATTTTTTCCTTATACTCCAAGGCATCCGTAAGCGACACGTTTGGAATCATCACTCTGGCATTTGGAACAGCAGATGAAAACTCCTCATACATCAAATTCAGCGCAACAGTTGATTCTGAGTCCTCCGGAAGATAATCCGTTAAGTCATAATTAACCTTGACCCCCAAAAACAGATATGCGCAGATAAGCGTCAACACTGCAAATACTGCAATGACCATCTTTCTGCGCTTTAAGATACCATGCGCCAGCGAGTCCATGCACATCCCCCCGTTATTAAACACTTCGTTGACTTATTTTCATATTTGCAGTATACTTACAATACGAAAACAACTCAACAACCAGTTTGTTTGCATATGAAATATGCTAAACACATTCCGCATATTTGTTTGGGAAAATACAAATTAAAATGTAAATTTTTTATGGACGGAGGCGCAGAATTGTCAGATAAGAAAACGGACGGACGGATAAAATACACAAAAATGGTTATCCGCAACAGCTTTATTTCACTTCTTAAGGAAAAGCCTCTTGCTAAAATTTCAGTCACGGAAATATGCCGCGGAGCCGACATAAACCGTGCAACATTTTATGCGCACTACACCGACCCCTTCGCCCTTCTTTGCAGTATCGAAGCAGATATGATAGCCGATATTACAGAAAAGCTGGGCAACACTCTCACAGTTGAAGACCCCAGTCTCAAGGACGGCCTTACACGAGTATTTGAGTACATCGGTGATAACGCTGAGATTTGCTCTGTTTTGCTCTCAGACGGCAGCGATGTCAGCTATCAAAGTCAGGTTGCCGAATTGATTAAAAAGCAATTCATGGGCGATTGGACAGCAGAAAAATGCAAGACCAAAGAGGATGCGGAATATCTGTTTGTCTTTATTGTAATAGGGAGCATGGGTATAATACGAAAGTGGCTGGACGAAGGCATGGAAAAGCCCCCTGATCAAATGGCAGAGCTTATAATAATGCTTTCAAGCAGCGGATATTCTGCATTTTGACCGGCTATTGACCAAATTTGTTTATATTCCGCACTTTCCTCTAAGCTTTCAAATAAATTTTTGCTTTACAATTAAATCATCATATGATAGAATTAGCGTTAGCCCATGTGCTTAGTTTTGGGAGTTTGCCAAAATCCGGCATCCTTTCTGACCCACCACTCAGCCTTGCGGAGATATCAAAAAAAGAAAGGGGATCATAAAAAATGATCACAAAAGACCAAAAAACAGTTGTTATTGAAGGCAACCGTACCCACGAAACCGACACTGGCTCACCTGAGGTTCAAATTGCTATCCTCACAGAGCGCATTAACCAGCTCACCGAGCACCTGAAGGTTCATAAGAAGGATAACCACAGCCGTCTCGGCATGTACAAAATGGTCGGTAAGCGCCGCCGTCTTCTTGACTATCTCAAGGAAAAGGACATCGAGCGTTACAGAGCCTGCATCGCAAAGCTTGGTATCAGAAAGTAATCACAAATTATACGGGGCTGTTTCGCATTTGTCGGAACAGCCCCATTGTGCGATTATTTGCAATGTGTTTTTTCCTTATTTTTAGGGCAAAATTTGATATTATAAGTCAACAGGACTATAATATAGATGTTATTTAATTTGCGGAGACGTGCCCTTTAGCAGTTGAAAATGCGCTTATCATCAGTATAAACTCATTTTCAAGTGCTAAAAGGAGACCGCTCCGCGCACAGGGAATTTCAAATCCCGAAAGGAGCAACAAATGATAATCCAACAGAAAGAATTTAACAACGTCCGCCGCTACGAGACTATGCTTGCAGGTCGCCCTCTGGTTTTTGAGACGGGAAAGCTGTGTGAGCTTGCTAACGCATCGGTTCTCACCAAGTACGGTGAGACAACAGTTCTCGTAAATGTAACCGCTTCTCCCAAGCCGCGCGATGGGATTGACTTTTTCCCTCTCGCTGTGGACTTTGAGGAAAAGCTCTATGCCGTTGGTCGCATCCCCGGCAGCTTTATGCGCCGCGAGTCACGCCCCAGTCTTCCCGCAGTCCTTGCTTCCCGCATGATTGACCGTCCCATGCGTCCCCTGTTCCCCTACGATTTGCGCAACGATGTTGTTATTTCCTGCACTGTGCTGTCTGTTGACCACGACTGCGCTCCGGAAATAACCGCAATGATTGGTGCAGGTGCCGCCGTTGCAATTTCCGATGTTCCCTTCAACGGACCCATTGCCGGAATTGCATTAGGCTGGGACGGCGAAAGCTTTCTCTTTAACCCCACAAAGGAAGAGCGGGAGCGCAGCAAAATGAACGTCACCGTCGCCGCAACTCACGAGAAGGTTGTTATGATTGAAGCGGGCGGAGATCAAATACCCGATGATGTTATGTACGATGGTATCGTTGCAGCACACAACGAAATTCAGGTAGTTTTAAACCTAATCGACAAGATGGTTTCCGAAATTGGCAAGGAAAAATTCACCTATGAGCATGCCGCCTTTGATGATGAGCTGTTTAGCACTCTCTGCACCAACGAGATGACCGGCATGGAGTTTTGCATGGACACCGACGACAAAAACGTCCGTGAGGCAAGAGTTGTTGAGTGGTGGGATAAGTGCTTGGAGAAATATCTTGAGCAGTTCCCCGACATGCAGACCTATTACGATGAAATAATCTACAAAATTCAAAAGAAAATCGTCAAGCGCTGGTTGCTTGAGGGCAAGCGTGTAGACGGACGCGAAATGAACGAAATTCGTCCCTTGGCAGCAGAGGTCGGTCTTCTGCCCCGTGTTCACGGCTCCGGTCTTTTCACTCGTGGTCAAACTCAGGTGCTTACCGTTGCCACACTCAACACTCTTTCCGCTGCCCAGAAGCTTGACACCATTTGGGAGGAAGAAGAAAAGCGCTTTATGCACCACTACAACTTCCCCTCCTATTCAGTCGGCGAGGCAAGGGCAAGCCGCAGCACAAACCGCCGCGAGTTCGGTCACGGTGCTCTTGCGGAAAAGGCACTTGAGCCTGTCATCCCCTCCGTGGATGAATTTCCCTATGCCATCCGCCTTGTTTCCGAGGTCATGAGCTCCAACGGCTCCACCTCTCAAGGCTCAATCTGCGGCAGCACTCTTGCTCTCATGGATGCCGGCGTTCCAATCAAGGCTCCCGTTGCGGGTATTTCCTGCGGTCTTATTCAGGACGACAACGGCGGCTTCACCACCTTTATTGACATTCAGGGCGTAGAGGACTTCCACGGCGAAATGGACTTTAAGGTTGCCGGTACAAAGAAGGGCATAACTGCCATTCAGATGGACCTAAAAAATGACGGTCTTACTCACGAAATCATCAAGAACGCTCTTGATATAACAAAGGAAGCACGCTATCAGATTTTGGACGAGATAATGCTGCCCTGCATAGCTGAGCCTCGCTCTGAGCTTGCCCCCACAGCACCCAAGATGCTTACCATGCACATTGATCCCGACAAAATCCGCGAGGTTATAGGTTCCGGCGGCAAGGTAATCCAGAAGATTTGCGCTGACACCGGAGCTAAAATCGACATTGAGGACGACGGCTCAATTTATATTGCCAGCGAAAGCCTTGAGGCTTGCCGCAAAGCAAAGGAAATAATTGACGCAATCGTTTTTGTCCCCGAGGTAGGCAAAATGTACTACGGCAAGGTAGTTCGTATAATCCCCATAGGCGCATTTGTTGAGCTCGCCCCCGGCAAGGACGGTATGTGCCACATCAAGGATTTAGAGTTTAAGCGTACCGAAAAGGTTGAGGACGTTTTGAACATCGGCGACATGACTTGGGTCAAGGTGGTTGAAATTGACGACCGCGGCAGAGTCAATCTTTCCCGTAAGGAAGCGCTTAAGGAGCGCGAGGCAATGGGTCTTACTGACTAAGCTGTACAATCTATAAAAACAGGGGCGGGACTTTCCCCGCCCTTGTGTTTTGGCTGCTAAAAACTAAACTAAAAGAGAGAAAAGAGAAACCATGCACGAGCTAATCAAACTAAAAAACGGCGTACGCATAGTATACGAGAAAATGCCCTATGTCCGATCTGCTGCCTTTGGAATCTTCATTGGTGTTGGCTCACGTTTCGAGCAGGCGAGTGAAAACGGCAGCGCACATTTTATTGAGCACATGCTTTTCAAACAAACCGCAAAGCACTCAGCACAAGAGCTTGCCTTTATCATGGACGGTATAGGCGGTCAAATCAACGCATATACCACTCGGGAATCCACCTGCTTCTATGCAAGAGTTCTTGACACCCATCTTATTACAGCTATTGACCTTCTAAGCGAGATGTTTTTCGAATGCTCCTTTGATGAAAGCGAAACCGAGAGTGAGCGCGGCGTTATTTTTGAAGAAATAGGCATGTATGAGGACACTCCCGATGATGCCTGCTATGAAAGGCTTATGACCGGCTGCTACAAGGGTGCCCTTGGCCGTCCGGTGCTGGGCAAGCCAAAAACTCTTGATACCATGACCGGTGCAAGCCTAAGGGAGTATAAGGAGCAGCATTACACCGCAGGAAATATTATTATTTCTCTTGCCGGAAACATTGATGACAGCCACCTTGCACACATAACCGAACTGTTTTCTTCTATGGAGAAAGCCAAACGTTCAAAGCCTCGCCGCGCGGAGTACAGCGCACATTTTTCAGTTCGGCGCAAAAAAACAGAGCAAAATCAATTTTGCTTTGCGTTCCCGTCAAACCCCATATCTGCTGATGAACGTTTTGCAATGAACCTGCTTTCAACTATTTTAGGAGGCGGCGTTTCCTCGCGCCTTTTCCAAAACATCCGCGAAAAGCATGGGCTGTGCTATTCTATTTATTCCTTCCAATCAAGCTTTTCAGACACAGGAATATTGTCCCTCGCCACCGGCGTAAGCAAAGATACCGAGATGAAAACACTGTCTCTCATCCGCGATGAGCTTAAAAGCTTTGCCGAAAACGGCGTTACTGCGGATGAACTGGACCGCGCCCGTGAACAGGCAAAATCCTCCTTGGTAATGGGACTTGAATCTACCTCCTCACGTATGATCAAAATGGGCAACGCAATGCTTGCATTGGGCAGTTGTCTTACGGCCGATGAGATAATTGCTCAATATGACGCCGTTACCCGTGAGGATATTCTGACCCTGGCACAAAATAGGATTGATTTTTCAAAGCTTTCTCTTTCTGCACTGGGCAAAACTGAGCCCATTGAAGAATACTTGAGGGCTCTGGGTATATAAGCACTCATAACAAAAGGCAATCGCCACCTACAATCAAGTTTTCTATTTGTAAGCTTTGCCGTAGGATACACATTGTATCCTACGGCCTTTTTTATAGCCTTAGCGGAAGAAAAAACAACAGTCAACGAAAGCAACAAAACCCTATGCTTTAAATAAGCATTTTACGATATTTATCCGATGTGATAGAATAGTCGCAAAGCGATTATTCTACGTGCTTCGCGCAGATTAAATAATATATATCAAAACACCACTTTGCGGCTATGATACAGGATATAATCCAAGATGGCAAGTCTACTCGCCAAAGACGAGTAAATTTTATATTTTGTTAAACAACGGAGGCTGTAATGTATGTTTTATAACGCCAAAAACAAGAATTTAAAAATTGGCAACACAGATATGAATTACCTATCCTTCGGAAGCGGAGCCAAGAATTTAATAATATTTCCTGGATTGGGCGACGCTCTGAAAACGGTTAAAGGAACTGCTGTTGCTCTCGCCTTAATGTATAGGATTTTCGCAAAGGATTATACGGTGTTTGTCTTTAGTCGCAAAAATCAATTGGAGCAAGGGTGTTCTACAAAGGATATGGCAGAAGACCAAGCCGCCGCTATGAAAAAGCTAGGCATTTCCAAAGCTTCTGTTATGGGGATTTCTCAAGGCGGTATGGTTGCGCAATATCTTGCAGCAGATTATCCTGAACTGGTAGAAAAACTGGTGTTGGCTGTAACTCTATGCAAATCAAACGACACTGTGCTTAGTGTGGTTACTAACTGGATAGAGCTTGCAAAGGCAAATGATTTTAAAAGCATATTTATTGATACAGCAGAAAAAACTTATACGGAGAAACGGCTTAAAACATATCGTCCTTTGTACCCTATTCTCAGTAAGCTGAGCAAGCCTAAGGCTTTAGATAGATTTATCATTCAGGCGACTGCTTGTATCAATCACAACGCCTTCGATGAGGTTGAGGAAATACAGTGTCCTACACTTGTTATCGGCGGAGATAAGGATAGAATAGTTGGCGGAGACTCGTCAAATGAACTGGCAGAAAGGATACGGGGAAGCCGATTGAAAATTTATAAGGGGCTTGGGCATGGTGCATACGAGGAAGCAAAGGATTTCAATCGTCAAGTTCTAGACTTTTTAAACACATAATTACTTTCTTTTTTATTTGCGCGGACAATAGATTACGCGCAATGCGCCATGTAACATGCTATTGCATTTTTTCATGTTTGCAAAAAACAGTATGCACTGCGGACTTAAAATCCGCAGTGCATACTGTTTTTAACATGTTTTTACTTTCTTTTCGCATAATCCTTATTACAGCGGAGCAAATTATCAGCTCATTTTTATTGCTCTTTTTGCGTAAGCTGCCAAAGCTTGTCGCTTCGATTTGCCCATAGCTCACGGTCTGCGTCTGCCATTTGTGCAACGGCAAGCTCGTCTGATAGCAGATCTCCAAGATATGCGGAGAATTTCTGAGCACCCCTGAAATTGAAGTGCAGCTCGTCATACCAATCAGCTTGACTGTCAAATTTAGGTACTCCATCTTCCCTGTTAAAGTCATAAAAGCGCACATTTTGAATCCTTGATATGTCCGCTTCAAGCATGGACATATGCTCATTGCTCAAGCGCCAGCAGGTCGGTGCGATATAGAACACCGGCAGTATACCCTCCTCCTCGCAAAATTCCGCGATTTTGCTCAGATATTCAAGATTTCTGTCGTAGTTTTCCCTGTCCAGCACTTCGTCTCTTTGTCTGATTTCATCCATTGGTGCCGATGTGTTCAGAAACGTGTATCCAGCTAAATCATCCTGTGGATAACCCATGGCAGCAACCTTCACATCAGTCGACTCAAGACTGCTCCAGCGGCTGTGGTAATTATAAAGCGGGAAGAAAAGCCCTGCACGCTCGCTTTTCTCCGCAGCAAAAAGCGTTGCGCACAGCCTGTTTATTCCCCGGGGCATATATCCTATATTCACCTTCGTATAGTTCTGATATTGCTCAAAGAACATACCGGTAACCTCAAGAAAAATCACCTTCGGCGATTGTGTCTTGCAGGTCTGCTTAAGATAGTAGTAGCTTATGGGTATGGTCTGCTCCGGTCCCGACATGACATACGAGCTTATGCCGGTACTGTCCCATATTTCCGAGGGAATAACATCGCAATAGCTTATGGAGCTTCCAAAAAATAGCACATCAAGGCTGTTTTCCTCCTCCTGCAAAAAACGTCCCCAGGTTGAGCCGTAGTCCATTCGCTTCGGTATGGTAACTGCGGAGGCAACTGCCGCAAATGCGGAGAGCGCAATTGCAAGAACCAGAATAAGAATCAGTTCTTTTTTAGTTTTAGTTTTCAACCCTGCTCCTCCCCGCAGTTAAAATTTAAAGTATACGAAGTCCATGGGGTCAAAGCCCGCGCCGTAGTGTCCGAAAAGCATGATTGCCGCAAGCAGAATGAAGTATACCGCTCCTCTGGGCACGTAGCTTTCATTTATTCTTTTCGACAAAGCGTATTTATTCTGTGCCCAATCTGCTGCAAAAAGCCCCGTCGTGCTTACAGCAAGCACTACAAGCTCAGCGCAGGACAGCCCCATTTCACAGATGGGGGAGTAAGTTAGCGGTGAGGTAAATATTCTTTTCAAGACAAAAACCGCTTCGGTCAGACTATCTGCCCTAAAGAACACCCACGCAATAGTAACAAGCACAAATGTAAACAGCACTTTAAAAATGCGCAGGACACGATTGTCTTTCGAAATGTGCAGACCCTCTCGGATTTTATCACGCAGCGGTTCAAGAATTTTTCCAAATACCTGAAACAACCCGTGAAGCAGTCCCCATACGATAAAGGTGAGTGCCGCTCCGTGCCACAGTCCGCTTACGAGAAACACAATTACGATATTTAGATAGCCCCGCCATTTTCCCTTGCGGTTACCTCCCAAGGGGAAGTATAGATAATCCCTAAACCACGTTGAAAGAGAAATGTGCCAGCGCCGCCAAAACTCCTGCATTGATGCAGCAAAATACGGGCTGTCGAAGTTTGTCATCACCCTAAATCCCATGGCTCGCGCACTGCCAATCGCCATGTCGGAATATGCGGAAAAATCGCAGTAAATCTGAATTGAATAGCACAGCGCTGCCACCAGCAATTGAAATCCGGAGAAGTCCGCCGGCTGAGCATAGGCAGAATTTACAAGCACCGCAAGCCTGTCCGCAATAACGAGCTTTTTGAATGCTCCCCAAAGAAACTGCAATGTACCCGACTTAATATTTTCGTAGTCAAACTTATTTTCGCTTTTATACTGGGGAAGCATATCCCCCGCCCTCTGAATAGGTCCCGAAACAAGCCCGGGGAAAAACGAAGCAAACAGGGCAAAGTCAACGAAGCTTCTTTCGGCAGGCAGCTTTTTGCGGTATACGTCCATAAGGTAGCCGGTGGTCTGAAAAACATAAAAGGAAATACCCACAGGCAGAATCCATTGCAGTTCAGGTACATTCATCGATACGTCAAGAAAATTTAACGCCCTCTGACCAAGCTGGGTAAAAAAGCCTAAATATTTAAAGGTAAAGAGCATGCCCAAATTTAAACACAAAGCCAGTACAAGCCACAACTTGCGCTTACCCAGCGCTTCGCGCTCAATAAGCAGCGCCGCAAAATATGTAAGCAGCGTTGCAGCCAAAAGAAATGGCAAATGCTCAATTCCGTATAAGGCATAAAACACGAAATTAGCAATAAGCAGCAGCACATTTCGTGCCTTAGGCTTTAGCTTATAGCAAAGAACGGCCGTAACGGTTAAAAAGAGCAAAAACTGTAAGGTTGTAAAACTCACAAAAATATCTCCGTCAAATAATTAGTGTTATATGAAAAAATGCAAGCTGTCACAGCGAAAGGCAAATTTGCCGAAAAGCCGCAGCTCTTCGGCAAAAAGGTCTATTGCTCTTGCATTGCGCTCTGCATAAAGTAATTGAAGCGGCGCTCCCTATCAAGGGTTGTTTGCTCCATATGCCCCGGATAAACCTCATAGTCTCCCGGAAGCTCATAGAGCTTTTTCAGAGACTTCATCATATCCGCCCCGTTGCAGCCGGGCAAATCCGTTCTCCCGCAGGATTCCCTAAACAGCGTATCTCCGGAAAACAACGCCTCGCCGCAGATAAAGCAGACACCGCCCTCGGAATGTCCGGGGGTTTCAAGCACCTTAAACACAAGGGAACCAACCTTTATTTCGTCGCCCTCTTTGCAATACAAGGTGCCCTTTGGGGGATTATATCTAAAGCCCAGCTCTGCAAGATTGCGCCTGACATCCTTTTTGTGCATATAAACATCAGCACCCGTTTGGTTTTTGATTTCCTCCACAGCTCCTGTGTGGTCGAAATGACCATGGGTAATAAGAATGTGAGTGCACTTGAGCTTGTTTTCCTCAATATAATTCATAACGATATTTGAGTCTCCGCCGGGGTCAATTACGGCGCACTCCATGGTGCTCTCATCCGATACGATATAGCAGTTTGTCTGAACATGTCCAAGGCAGAATGATTTTATAAGCATATTTTGTCCTCCCAGTTGGGTTATTTGTCAGTTAATTTTAGTGCATAGCTTTATGCCCGTGCAAAAGTGACCATATTACCGAAATACATATCTATAGCTCTGCTGTATCCAAAAGCAACGTAACGGGACCGTCATTAACGGAGGACACCTTCATATCCGCGCCAAACACTCCGCACTCCACATGAAATCCCCGTTCCCGGCACTTTTCAACGCACCGCTGATATATGGGCTGCGCCTTGTCCCCTCCCGCCGCCTTGGTGAACCCGGGTCTGCGTGAGGAGCAGTCAGCGTACAGTGTAAACTGAGACACAATAAGAAGCTGTGCCCCCGCCTTGTCGGGCGCAAGGTTCATCTTGCCGTTGCCATCCTCAAACACGCGAAGTCCGCAAATTCTGTCCGCAA
>CAZAIU010000028.1:26891-32458 GCA_964485265.1 uncultured Oscillospiraceae bacterium
TTCATCTTGCCGTTGCCATCCTCAAACACGCGAAGTCCGCAAATTCTGTCCGCAAATTCTGTCCGCAATTTTGTCTGCCTGTTCCTCAGTGTCGGAAACAGACACACCCAAAAGCACCAAAAAGCCTTTGCCGATCTGTCCCACAGCTTCGCCGTTAACCGAAACAGCAGCGCTGTCAACTCTCGTAACAACCGCTCTCATAATAATCATCCATTCCACCGCCTTGCGTCGGCACAATTTTTAATGCAACCGCTCATCTTATCACGCAAGGCAAAGGAATGATAAGAAGATTATTTAATCTTGAGCATAGAGTGAAAATTCTCTCACGCTATAATCTCCTATAATATATGGCAAGTCATTTCATTTACTGCAAGCCAAACACTCATGCAGTCTTAACATTATAGTTATACTCGCTTTGTCAGTCACCCGCTCTGGTGATTTCAGTGACACCTGCAACAGTACGAAGCCGGGCGATAATTGCATCCAGATCCGAAATATTTTTCACCTCAACCGAAACTACCGCAGTTGATTTTGTTCCGTCAATATCGCGGGCGTTAAGACTAAGCACTTTCGCGCTCAAGGAGTTGAGAACTGTTGCTATATCCATTAAAAAACCACTTCGTTCTCTTGCCAGTATTTTAATGGTTGTAACGTAGCTCTCATTTGGTGCCAACGTCCAGCTGACGTTTATCCAGCGTCCGCGCTCCTCGGGATCCTCCCGGCTGGTAATGTAGTTTTGGCAGTCTGTCCTGTGCACCGATACTCCGTAGCCTCTTGTTATAAAGCCAATGATGTCATCACCGGGAACCGGGGTACAGCAGCGGGAAAACTTAACTAAGCAGTTATCCAGTCCCTCCACCAAAACTCCGTGGACAGAGTGCTTTTCGGTTTGCTGCGCCGCCTTTCGCTGCTCTGCTCTTTCGTTTATCTTGTCAATAGTGGTTTTCTGCGCTGGCTTCTGACTTTTTTGAATTTCATCCTTTACCTTGTTAACCGCTCTGGTGGCGGTCATTCCGCCGTAGCCTATGGATGCAAAAGCATCGTCGAGGCTTGCAACCGCAAGCTTTTTAAGGATTACCGGAAGCATCTCATCGTCAGTAACAGCAGACATGCTTATGCCCGCCTGCTTCAGTTCCGATTCAAATGCAGCCTTTCCGTGACTAATATTCTCTTCTCGCTTTTCTTTTTTAAACCACTGCTTAATTTTATTGCGTGCAGCACCGCTTTTTGCAAGCTTCATCCAGTCACGGCTGGGTCCGGGAGCCGATTTGGAGGTCAAAACCTCCACAATATCGCCGTTTTGCAAAACCCTTGAAAGCTGAGCTATTCGTCCGTTCACCTTTGCACCTATCATGCGGTTACCCACCGCGGAGTGTATGCCATAAGCAAAGTCGATAGGAGTAGCGCCCGCAGGAAGGTTTATAACATCTCCCTGAGGAGTAAAGACGAAAACCTCGTCAGAAAACATGTCTATTTTAAGGTCATGGAAAAAGTCCTGAGCGTCACTGTCCGCCTGCGCCTCAAGCAAACGGCGTACCCATGCAAATTTCTCCTCATCGCCCATTTTAACGCCCTGTTCACCGGATTTATATTTCCAGTGGGCAGCAACGCCGTATTCGGCAGTATGGTGCATCTCCCAGGTTCTAATCTGCACCTCAAAAGGTATGCCCTCCGAGCCGATGACAGTTGTGTGTATGCTTTGATACATATTGGGCTTAGGTGTGCTGATGTAATCCTTAAAGCGCCCCGGCAGGGGCTTAAACATATCGTGGATATGACCTAGCACGTTATAGCAGTCGGCAATATTGTCAACAACTACTCTGAAGGCACACAAATCGAAAATTTCGTATATTTCTTTCTTCTGAGAATACATCTTGCGGTAAATGCTGTAGATGTGCTTGATACGGCTGGCGATTGTGCAGTTTATCCCCCAGTCGTCCATTCGGTTTTTGATGGTGGTTTCAACATTTTCCATGAAGCTCTCAAGGGTTCCCATACGAGCGTTCAAGGTGTCCGTTATCTCCTTGTAGCCAATGGGGTCAAGGTATAGCAGGGATAAATCCTCCAGCTCCCATTTCACTCTCTGCATACCCAAGCGGTGGGCAATGGGTGCATAAATCTCCATGGTTTCAAGGGACTTTGTCCGCTGCTTCTCGGGAGTTTGGTACTCCATTGTGCGCATATTATGGAGACGGTCTGCAATTTTTATGAGTATTACGCGGATGTCTCTGGACATTGCCATAAGCATTTTCCGCATATTCTCCATTTGCTCGTCTTCCTTGCTGGTATATTGAACACGAGTAAGCTTTGTAACGCCCTCCACTATGTCCGCAACGGTTGTTCCAAACTGCTTTGCAATGTCATTGTGAGTAAGAGAGGTGTCCTCTATGCAGTCATGCAGAAGCGCTGCGATGATTGAGTCCTCATCAAGACCCATTTCAACGCAGATTTGTGCAGCAGCAATGGTGTGGGTAACGTAGTCGGAGCCCTCCTTGCGCTTTTGCCCGCTGTGGGCAACAACAGCACATTCATAGGCAGCGTGGATACGCCCCATATCCGCTGTTGGATTAAGCTCCAAAACGCTTTTTTCAAGCTGCTCATACATTTCTATCGGGGATAAAAACTCCCGTTTACTTTCTTCCTGCATACTTAACCTCCATGTGCCCACAATACGCGGAAAAGCGGCGATTTATCAAGAGCGGTTTTTTGTGCTCCGTCGCAAATATACGCCGACACCCTGTCATTGTGCGTGTCTAGTGACAAAAGCTTTAGCTCATCAAAAATTTTCAGACACAGGCACAGCTTTATTGGCGCAATCTCCGAAAACTCCTTCATTCTTGAAAGCTCACCAAGACTCTGTTCCATATGGCCGCCCATATGTTTTATTATACGCCAAACATAGGAAAGCTCATCCCTTGCTGGGCGATAAGCCCGAACTTCGTCGGTGTGTGCGTTTCCCTCAAGAATCTGTCGGCAGTTCGATTCCGATTTCGAGCTTCTCACGTCGGAAACTAAAAGCTGCACGTTTCTTGATGCGCGAAAATCATTTATTTGTGGTGCAAAGCACATATCCACAAGCTCCCCCTGCCTTATATCCACCTCACCGAGAGAATGGGCAAAAAACACGCAGTCCATGTGTACTCCGTTTTTGCATATCTTCAAACGAAGATGCTTTCCGTTTCCTATCGGTGTCAGGCTTTCTAACAGCACATCGCACACGCACATAAGCGGACGTGGATTGCAGCAGCCGCACGGCTCAAGCTGGTTGAGTGATAAAACGCCCTCTATGCTTAATATATCAAGCCTTTCTATCAGCAGCTCCGGTTCAAGAGCCGTGTGCTCCTTCGGAGGGTGCTGTCTGTAATATTCAGAAAGGGCACGGCGAAAATCCTCAACCTTGTCAGATTTAATATTAAGCCCCGCAGCAAAGGCATGGCCGCCGAAGCTCTCAAGATATTCCGCGCATGACGCAAGGGCATCGAAAATGTTAAATTCCCCGTAGCTGCGGCACGAACCTTTGCCCATATCTCCGTCCAAGCATATCATAACCGTTGGCAGGCGGAAGGTCTCTGATAGTCTTGATGCAGCAATGCCCACAACTCCGGGATGCCAGCAGTCGCTTTCCAAAACTATGGGGCTGTCAGGCACATTCTTTTTCAAAGCCATTGTTGCCGCGTCCCAAACCTCGGTTTCCAGCTCCTGACGTCGGCGGTTAAGCTCGCATAGCTGTCTTGCATAGATGTGAGCCTCTTTTTCCGATTTTGACAGAAGCAACTTAACAGATATCTCAGTTTGGGAAAGTCGGCCGGCAGCATTTATTCTGGGTGCCAAAACAAAACCCACCGTTGTTGTGGTAATCGGCTTTTGGGCTGCTCCCGCCTCATCTAAAAGAGCGGCAAAGCCTGCTCTGGGTGAATTTCGCAGTTTTTCCAAGCCGGCGTGAACCAACGCTCTGTTTTCTGCCGTGAGTGGCATTACGTCTGCTATGGTACCTACAGCAACAAGGTCTGCATAGCGCTCAAGCACTGTTTCAAAGCTGCCCTCCAACGCAGAAACCAGCTTAAATGCAACGCCGACACCTGCAAGAGCATCAAATGGATACTCGCTGCCCGCCCTCTTTGGATTTACAACCGCAGCAGCGCAGGGCAGCTTCTTTGGGCACTCATGATGGTCCGTGATGATGACATCCAAGCCCAATTCATTCGCCGCACTCGTTTCCTCGCAGGCTGTTATCCCGCAGTCAACTGTAATTACAAGGGAAACGCCTTGCTCTCGCAATGCACGGATAGCATCAATGTTTACACCGTACCCCTCTCCCAGTCTGTCAGGTATGTATACACGGCAGTCAAGTCCTCGGGAGCAAAGATAGTCGCAAAGCAGACACGAGGAGCTTATGCCGTCAACATCGTAGTCACCATAAACCGCAACCTTTTCTTTTCTCTGCATGGCAAGCTGTATGCGTTGGACAGCCTTGTCCATATCTGTAAGCAGCATTGGGTCGCATATGAGATTTGTTCCTCGAACTAAATACTCCCTTGCTTTTTCAGGTGTCTTGATATTTCTGGCTCGCAAAACCTCGCTTAAAAGCGGCGTATAGCCCTCATTCTCCAGCGCATATGACTCTATTTCAGCTCTCAGCGGTATTTTCCAATCCATATGGCTCATTTTCCCCTCCAAATACGCAAGACATACCCAAGCTTCCTTTTGCAGTAAGCACAAGTCCATTTAAAAGCCGCAAATTGCAGGCGTTTTTGTACGGATTTTTTTATTTGTAGGCTATGTCCGATAAATGACACTTAAATTCAGCAATCGTATCGAAATATTATATCAGAAAACCGAGCTTTGAGCAATACCGTTGTCGAAAAAGGGCATAAACCACTTATGTTTCTTTCTTGACAGATTCACGCTCACGTGCTAACATACACATTGCAGTTTAAATTGCCGGTGTGGCGGAATTGGCAGACGCCCGGGACTTAAAATCCCGTGAGGATAACACCTCGTACCGGTTCGATCCCGGTCACCGGCACCAAAATAAGTTGACGGTTTGCAATTACGCAAACCGTCAACTTTTTCTGTAATTTCATTGATTTAAAGCTGGAACAGGAAAAATTTAAAGCCTAAGTGGAGGGTGCCGAAAGCGCTTGAGCCAAACGCCAGTGCAAACGAAAAGCACTACTTGACCCAGCTCTCCGTCCCGATTATGCGTCCGTTATTGGGGTTTATCAGGAAGCGGAAGCCCTCTCCTGATGTAGCCAGCACAACGCCGGGGTCTTTATCATAGACCTTAATATAGGTATATGGATTCGGCATAAAGGGCGCATAATCCGGATTGTATTCCAGCATATCCTGCACCTGCCACACTATTTTGCCATCTCTTATGCCATAGATGCGATTATCAGTCATATACCCCCTCTGTGGTATGGTAAGAACCACCACTACAGTGTCCATAACAAGTGTTCGTTCTATTTCTTCTTCAAATTCTATCGGTTCGCATCCGTTTACGACAAGAAATTTGCCCTCTGCTTTAATTTCGTTTTACATTGATTACCTCCAAGTGCCAATTGGCA
>CAZAIU010000029.1:0-32355 GCA_964485265.1 uncultured Oscillospiraceae bacterium
CTTTTTTAAGCTGTTCTCATGGTTGTGGGAACAGATTTTTAGGATATTGGAGACGTGACAATAGCTTGGGGTCGGAGACTTTGAATTGCCCCAGGCTGATTATTGTGTAACCTCTTGTGCGTATGTGTTATTGATAACGTCGCTGTATATAGCTTTTTGTTTTAGTTCTCCGGCGGAGGACATTACCTCCTGAAGCTTGTTGAAGGCATCCTCGTTCAGAACAGGAGTGTCGCACCATGCATCGATTTCCTTGTATCTTGTAACTACCTTGATTAAGGTTTCCATGTTGGTGTCGGGGAAGGAGGGTGCAATTACATGCGCAATTTCCTCCGCTGTGTGATCTCTGACCCAGAGCTGCCCCTTGTATATTGCCCTAGTAAAGCGCTCGATGATATCCGAGTTTTCCGCTATGTAGGACTTTGATGCAAAGTAGGCAGTGTAAGGAATTTCCCCGCCTTCTTTTCCGATGGAAGCTACAATATGACCCTTTCCTGCTGCCTCAATGCTTGTTGCCACAGGCTCAAATGCAGTTACATAGTCTCCTGTGCCGTTTGTAAACGCGCTTGCCATTAAATCAAACTGAATGGTATCGTTTAACACAACGTCTTTGTTTGGCTCAAGTCCGTTTTTCCGTATTACATACGTAAGGGTCATGTATGGGACTCCGCCCTTTCTCCCCGGCAATACTTCCTTTCCCTTTAGGTCTGCCCATGTAAAGTCGGGATTTTCCTCTCTGCTTAGTAGAAACGAACCGTCGCGTTTTGTCACCTGTGCAAAGACCTGACAATAGTTTTCTTTTCCTTCGTTGTACACATAAATTGATGCCTCCGGTCCTGCAAAGCCGATATCCACTCCGCCGGAAAGGACTGCTGTCATAACCTTATCTGCTCCGCCCCCGTTTAACAGCTCAATTTCGATGCCCTCATTTTCAAAAAAGCCTTGATTGATTGCAACATATTGAGGCGCATAGAATACAGAGTGAGTTACCTCGCTTACCTTTAGCTTAGTGATTTTTCCTTTCGTTTGACAGCCTGCAAACATGGTTGTCAATAACATCAGCGCCAATAAAACTGCTGTGCCCTTGATGAACTTTGACATAGGTTTACTCCTTTCAATTTAACTATGACTGACATATTTTGCTACCCACTTCTCAAGCATTGAAATAGCAACATACATTAGTGACGCAACTACTGCCAGTATTAGAACACTTGTCATTACAAGGTCCATTCTGAACACCTGACCGCCGTAAACAATTAGGTAGCCGAGTCCTGCCTTAGAAACGAGAAACTCTCCTGCCACAACGCCTACCAAGGAAAGTCCAATGTTTATTCTCATAGATGTAAAGAGAGTGCGAATGTTACTGGGCAGCACAATTTTCATAAGTATTTGAAGCTTGCTTGCGCCGAAAGCCCTTGCCATTTTGCATGTGCCCCCGTCCGTTTCCTTAAAGCCGTTGTACATTTGCAAAATTGTAACGATTAACGAAATTGCAAGAGCCATGAATATAATTGCTTTTGTTCCTGCACCTACAAGAACAATGATAATAGGCCCCAGCGCGATTTTCGGCAGAGCGTTGAGCACGACAATATAAGGGTCACAGATTTTCGCAAAGGTCTTGAACCACCACAGCAGCACAGCAAATGCGATGCCGAAGATTATTCCCAGAACAAAACCTGCAAGCGTCTCGTAGCAGGTTGTATAGATATGTAAAAACATATCCGCTTTTATTAAGTCCACAAGGGTCGAAGCTATCCTTGAGGGCTGACTCATTATAAAGCTGTCAATAACGTCTAATCGTGCCAGCAGCTCCCAAACAGTGAAAAAAACAATTAAGACAATAGCTCTGCTGGCATTTACAACAATTTTTTTGTGTTTACGCTTTTTTAAATATTGTTCTCGGTCTGTAAGGGCTCTATTTGCTTTCATTTACACCAAGCTCTTTCCATATCGAATTAAAATATTCGCTGAACAACGGATGATTTCTCCGGGCGAGGGGAGAGGCATCTTTAATGCGAAAGTCGATTTCTAATTCTTTTTTCACGGTTCCGGGATTGCTTGAAAGAACTATCACCCTGTCTGACATACTAATAGCTTCTGGAATGTCGTGAGTAACCATAACGCAGGTGATGGATTGCTCCTTGATTTTGCTGTAAACATAGTCGGCAATTGAAATTCTTGTTTGATAATCAAGTGCAGAAAATGCTTCATCCAGCAATAGAATTTTTGGATTTACCGCAAGCGTTCTAATCAGCGCGGCACGTTGGCGCATACCGCCGGAGAGCTGATTTGGATACTTATGAATATAGTCGTATATCTCATAAAACTTTAAAAGCTCCTCCACGTAAGCAAGATTTTCTTTGGTCATATTTTTCTTGATTTCAAGTCCTAAGGTCACGTTGCTCCAAACATCCCGCCATTCAAGCAAATTGTGGTTTTGGAGCATATAGCCTATAGAGCTTGAAACACCCTTAATTTCTTCGCCGTCAATCAGTATCCTTCCGTATGTAGCGTTCTCAAGTCCCGATATTATTGACAGAAGAGTGGATTTTCCGCAGCCGCTGGGCCCAACAATGCTTACAAATTCACTCTCTTTTACTTCTAAATTAACGTTATTTAACGCATGAACCTCACCATTAGGCGCTTGATAAATTTTGCCTATTCCACAGACTTCCAACATGTTTTTCAATTGAAATGCCCCCTTAGCTCACTACTAATATATTGCCGTACTCGAATTTGTGTTCATATGACGAATAAACAATGTATTTGAGCTGACAGGCACTAAAGAACTTTCTGCTGTGCATTAAGACTATTGTCAAAATGTTGAAGGAATATGACGGCATGGTTTAGGAGAAATTATGCTTGATACGGTGTTTTTAACAAAGGAGGTATTGCCAAGTGCACTCTGCATTGAAAAATACAATTGTTTGTGTGTTATCGGCTGTTATTTTGATATCGTCATGTTCGTTTACTAACAGCATAGCTCTTGCAATAGAAGAAATGCAGCAAAATGAAGATTTGCATGAGGAAAGAAACAGCGAAAGCCCAAAGCCTGAAGAAAAAGAGAAAAAACTGATAAAATGGGTGGACTTTAAAGTGCCCTGCGAAGCAATGGAAAAGGCGATTTCTTTAGATATTGAAACGCACGACAAAGAAATAAAGCTTAATTATATTGAGCTGCTTGCCTGTCTTGCCGCAAAAAACGGCAACAATTTTTCCCGCTACAAGGATAAGCAGCTTGATGACCTTGCGCAGGAAATCATATCGGGAAAAACCATGGAGGAGCTGACAGCCGGCATGGAATACTTCGCATATTACAAGGAAGCGTACAGCGCTGTGCTATCGGGCTTTGTGGGTGAATATGAGATTGAAGTTCCAGATGAGAGTGAAGCAGGAAAGCAATGGGAGAAAAAGTACGGAATAAAGGTGTTTTCACCCATTGCTAAAAATTTTCCTTACAGTCATTATGATGATTTCAATACTCCCCGTTCCTATGGCTTTACCCGTGTTCACCTCGGAAATGACTTGCTGGGACAGGTTGGAACGCCTATTGTGGCGGTTGAAGGCGGAGTTGTAGAAGCGCTGGGGTGGAACCAATACGGTGGCTGGCGAATAGGCATACGCTCTTTTGACAAGCACAGATATTATTACTATGCCCATCTTAGAAAGAATTTTCCCTTCCGCAAGGATTTGGAGGTTGGTTCTGTTGTTAATTCCGGAGATGTAATCGGATATCTTGGCAGAACCGGCTACAGTGTCAAGGAAAACGAAAACAATATAAACACTTCCCATTTGCACTTTGGCATGCAGCTTGTTTTTGATGAGTCCCAAAAGGAGTGCAACAATGAAATCTGGATAAACGTTTATGAGATAGTCAGGCTTTTGGAAAATAAGCGGTCGGAGGTTCTAAAAAATCAAGATACGAAGGATTACTACCGGGTGTATGAATATAAGGATTTGAGCTGCCAGCTGCCGGAGCCGCCTATGGGCAGCCCAACTCCTCAGTCATGATAGGATAGAGCTGAAATAAGCTGGATAGAAAATGCGAACGAGCATAATTATTTTACGCTCGTTCGCATTTTCGGCTTGGATATTCATAGTCAAATATGCGTATGTTATTTCAAACAATAAAAACTCATGTTATAATGCTAACTGAAATGTGTTTTAAACTGAGGTGAAGGCTTTTGCAAAAGGTGTTATTAACGGCGCAGGTGGGAGACTATTCTCAATACCTAGATGAAAAAATGATTGAATACATAGGCAAACGGCTGACAGAGGCGTTTGAAGGCTTTGAGGATTTTGACCTTCTGGCGTTTGACTGGTACGATGTGCACACAGAAGAAATCGGAGTATCCCAGATTTTGATTTATGCTGACAGGGAAAATCTGTTTTTCTTCTGTGAGGATCAGCGTGCCTATGATATGTGCAGTGAGCTTTTTCGAGAGGGACACACAAATGAGCGGGCGCTGTATCTTTTCTTTGTGGCGCTGCTGAAAGGAGACATGGGGAGAATAGACACACTGGAGACCGCAATAACCAATGCAGAGGATGCTGCGCTCCAAGGCTCTCGCGCCGACTATTTAGACAGTATCCGTGAGTATCGCAAGGAGCTTTTGAGACTGAAACGCTACTATGAACAGCTTGATGTTATTATGGACAATCTGGTTATAAACGATAATCTGCTGTTCTCTCCGGAGGGAGTTCGTCACTTTTCAATTGTGCATAATCGCGTGGAACGTTTTTATGCAGGGGTTTTAAACCTGCGTGATTACGTTACGCAAATGCGAGAGGCCTGCCAATCTCAGATTGATTTGGAGCAGAACAATCTTATGCGCGTGTTTACGGTTATAGCGGCGGTGTTTCTTCCGCTGACGCTTATCGTGGGGTGGTACGGCATGAATTTTCAAGGCATGCCGGAGCTAACATGGAAATACGGGTATCTTGCCGTCATTGTGCTGTCAATCACAATCTGCACTGTTCTTCTTGTGTGGTTCAAGCGTAAAAAATGGTACTAAAAAAACACCGTCAGATACATTTTTGTATCTGACGGATAATATTTTATACTATTTTGTTTTTGACCTGTGACTGGAAATGCAAATAATAACAGGAGCGAGGGACAGGGCTATGCTTACGGCGCAAAGGGCATAAAATGCGATATACATATCTGACCTCCTTCCCCCTGTATTAGAATATGCAGAAGAACGGATGTCAAGTTATTATTCTGTTAACACAATTGCGGCAGAAGGCTTTGAAAAAAGAACATAACACCTTTTTCTGATTTGAGTTTTATTACTTATCTAAATCAACTCTGACCAATATAGCTTTTGAGTGATTTAATAACATCAAGGCATTTTTCAAGGGCATCTTCCCCATTTTCAATTAGGTAATCGGGAGTTGTGCCATATTCCTCGTTGCAGCTGCCGTCCATATTAAGACCGTTCATAGCCGAAAAACGCAGACAAATACCTGAATTAGGAAGGCAGAATACAATCGGATTTATTCCCGCACCGTCCCCACCCGTGTTTTCACCCACAATCGTTGCAAAACCAGTGTTTTTGCAAAAAATTGCAAAGCTCTCGCTTGAGGAATAACAGTTCTCGTCTACAAGTAGCCAAAACCTACCCGTAAAAAGTGCACCATTGTTGGGACGTGGTATACTAAAGTTTAGCTTATAGAAATACTGGTTATTTAAAATATCTTCCATTTTCAGCTTCGGAAAGCTTTCTAGGGGCAGCTTTGAAATATCCTCACATTTTTCTCCTCTGGGTTTACCGAAGTCGTTGATATATTTCCTGCAAACATCTCCCTTTACAAGGGAATAAACGTCATAAGACATATCCTTATTTACATTTGGATATACAATACCCGAGTTCCAATACATATCGCTGCCACCGGTATTGCCACGAATGTCAATAATGCAGTTTTCATATCCCTCGGTTTCAAGGCTTTCAAAAAAAACTTTTAGTGCATAAAACTCCAGGTTATCCATATCTGAGTAGTTGTTCATTTTTGAGACTTTTATATATCCCGCAGAGCTTTCCGGAAAATACATCGTAAAAATATTGTTCTCATAATTATATAAAAACTCGCTTTCGCCCTTTTCTTTTGCTGAATCCATCAGTTCAAATGCAGGAGCGTAAAACTTTTTTGCCACAGGAGTACATATTGCCTCAAAATTACTTTCAGAGGGTGAATGATTTACAAGGGTTTCAGAATTATTTGTTGAAAACAGGGTGTAAATTTGAGCATAAAAATTGTTATCAACAGCACTCAAATGTCCCGTTCCGCCAAATTCGGCAAGACATGGTGCGACAATACGATTATAAAACATCCATGAATCGTCCCCTGTAACCCCGAGCCAATCGTAATATTTTGCCTTAATCTCATCTGCATCTTTTCCTGTAATCCTCTCGGCAGCGGAAAGAAAAGGATACTCATTTTCAAGCAAATCCCAAAGGTATATATAATCCTCCACAAAATCTGGGTTTGCGCCTTCAGGTACTGTCTCCCAAAGCTCGCAGTCATTGTGCTTTAGCTCCGGCATATGGCTGTTGCAGGATAAAAGGATTATTACCAAGGTAAGTGCCAGCATTGCCGTTAGCAGTCGATTCTTCACGATATATGCCCTCCTAAACAAGTCAGATGCTATCAATCACAGTATGTACTGTACAATCTGCCGAGTAATTTTGAATGACAGTTTTATTATGACGCTTTGTGCGATTGCATATGTAAACAGTTTTGCCGATGTCACGACTAATCTTTGCTTATCGCTGAAAAAACCCCCGAAAACCTTGAATTATCAATGGTTTTCGGGGGTTTTTCTCTTGGCAGCGGGAGAAGGATTCGAACCCTCACAAACAGAGTCAGAGTCTGTCGTGCTACCTTTACACAATCCCGCTATATTTGCTGCCTTTAACAGACGCAAGAGTTATTATACTGTATTTTGTGGAAATGTCAAGATAAAAAAGCAAAAAAACCAAAAAATCTGCGCCTGATGATTCAGACGCAGATTCTTTAAGCTTTTAGTTTGAATTGACCGCTATTTCGTGATAAAAGCTTACTTTTCCAGATAGCTTACCACAAGCTCATGTAAAAGCTCATCACGGTCAAGCCGACAAATAAGGCTGCGCGCATTGTTGTAATTGGTGATGTAGGTTGGATCCTCTGAGAGAATGTAGCCTACAATTTGATTTATGGGGTTGTAGCCCTTTACAACGAGAGAGTTATAGACAGAGGACAAGATCTCTTTAGTTTCGGTCTTGTTGTCAATAACATTAAATTTGCGTGTTGCATCCTCCATATAAAACAACCCTCCTTTTTCTTCGTAGCCCTATTATAGCAAATTTATGAAAAGAGTAAAGCGCTTTAATATTACCATTCAGTTACATTTTAGCGCAAAATGGCTCATCTTATTACAGCGCCATGAACTTTTTCTAGTTTTTCAAGCACACACCGCATAATTTCATCGGCGTGTTCATCTGTAAGAGTCTGATCCTTCGCACGAATCGTAAGAGAAAATGCCACACTTCTCTTGCCCTCGGGTATTCCCTTGCCTGTATAAACGTCAAAGAACTTGCAGCTTTCAACGAAATCGCCGCCGGCTGCATACATTGTGTCGGTGAGAGCGGCAACGGTTACAGCACTGTCGCATACAACGGCGATGTCGCGGGTCATGGCGGGGAACTTGGGAAGGGGAGTGTAGGTAGGCTCGCAGGCTACGCAGCCAAACAGTGCGGGAACCTCAAGCTCTACTGTGTATACCTCAGAAGAAAAGCCAAATTTGGAGGCTACAGAGGGATGAGCTTGACCCATAATTCCCAGCCTTGTGTTACCGCTGTAAACTGCGGCGCAGCGCCCGGGGTGATATGCATTGTTGGTTGTTACGGCATCAAAGTGAAGGTCTTTAACCCGCAGGGATTTGAGCATTGCTTCAACACAGCCCTTTAGACGGAAAAAGTCGGTATCCTTGCCGTAAGCACCCAAGGTTAGGATAGTGTGCTCGTCGGCAAGCTCGCTGCCCTCCAAGGGGAGATAAACGGTGGCAAGCTCGAACAGCTTTACCTCCATGTTACGTTTGGAAAGATTGGTACCCAGCACTTCAAGCATAGACGGAAGCGCGGTTGTGCGCATTACGCTTGTATCCTCGCCTAAGGGGTTCTGAATTATAAAGGCATTACGAAGTTTGCTGTCGGCGGGCAGATTTATTTTATCCCATGCAGTCCTGCTGCCGAAGGAATAGGTCATAACCTCATAAAAGCCCATACCTCTGCAAACTGAGCTTATGCTGCGCTCAAACTCCTGCTCGGGGCTGTAACCGCCGCGGGCTGCTTCGCCCTTGAACATGGTGGGAGTGATTTTATCGTAGCCGTAATATCTTGCGACCTCCTCGGCAATGTCTGCGTAATGCTCAATGTCCTGACGGAAGGAGGGAACACAAATTGTGTTGCCGTCCATAGTAAAATCAAGCTTTTCCAATACCTTTACCATAAAGTCGCGAGAAATCGCTGTGCCGAGAAGCGCGTTAATGCGCTCAGGCTCAAGCTCAAGACGCACGGGCTTGTACTGCGCTGCCATAACGTCAATGGTGCCGTCCATTACTTCGCCTGCGCCAAGAAGCTCCACAAGCTCACAGGCACGCTCAACAGCGGGGATGGTGTTCATTATATCAAGACCCTTTTCAAATCGCCCGGAGGCATCTGTGCGCATACCCAGAGCGATAGCGGTCTTGCGGATAGAGGTTCCGTTGAAATTTGCCGATTCAAAAACTATCGTATTGGTGGTATCGGTGATTTCGCTGTTTCCGCCGCCCATAACGCCTGCAAGACCGATGGGATTATGCTCATCGGCGATTACAAGCATATCCGGTGTTATGCTGCGCACATTGCCGTCTAAGGTAGTGAGGGTTTCACCGGAATTTGCACGGCGCACTACTATTTTGCCACCTTTTACACAGGAATAGTCAAAAGCATGCATAGGCTGACCGTATTCAAGCATAACGTAGTTTGTGATGTCAACGATATTATTGATTGGACGCACACCGTTGTCACGAAGTCTTTGACGCATCCAACGGGGAGATGGCTGTATTTTAATGTTCTTGACCATCTTTGCAGAGTAGCGGGGGCAAAGCGTGCTGTCATCAATTTCAACCGCAAGACAGTCGGCTATATTGCCGGAACCACCCTTCACAGCGGGCTTGTGAAGTTTAAGCTCTGTGTTAAAGGTAGCTGCACTTTCCCGTGCAAGACCTATAACGGAAAGGCAGTCGGCGCGGTTGTTTGTGATTTCAAACTCCACAACGGTATCGCCCAAACCAATGACCTGCTTTATATCCTGTCCAAGCTCGCAGGGCTCCTGAAGAATGAATATTCCGTCCTCAATTGCATAGGGAAAGTCGTGAACGGTAAGTCCCAGCTCCTTGAGAGAGCAGAGCATTCCTTCGGACTTAATTCCCCGAAGCTCGCCGGTTTTTATTGTGATGCCGCCGGGGAGGGTAGAGCCGTCGCAGGCTACAGGGACGATGTCTCCAGCCTTAACATTCTGTGCGCCTGTAACTATGGTAAGAGGTGTTGCTTTGCCCACATCAATTGTGCATATCCACATGTGGTCGCTGTTTTCATGGCGGACGATTTCAGTTACCTTTCCGGCAACAACGCCGGTTATTTCTTCTCCGACGATCTCATAGCCCTCAACCTTTGAGCCGGAGAGAGTCATAGCGTCGCAGTATTCTTTATCGGTGGCCTTTATATCAGTGAATTCTGACAGCCATTCCCGTGATAGTACCATGTTTTTCAATCCTTTCAGTTGTATACGTCTTAATAAGCGAATTTGTCTTTTAAAGATGTTCAAACGAATTTATGATTGCTGCTTTATAAAAACCTTTAATGCAAAAAGCGATAGTTAATTAGAACTGGTCTAAAAATCTCACATCATTTTCGTATATCAGCCGCAAATCGGAGATGTTGAAGCGGCGCATTGCCATGCGCTCAAGACCCATGCCGAAGGCAAAGCCGGAGTACACGGTGCTGTCAATCCCACATCCCTCAAGAACCTTGGGGTGAACCATACCCGCACCCAAAAGCTCTATCCAGCCTTCGCCCTTGCACACACGGCAGCCCTTTCCGCCGCACTCGAAGCACTGAACGTCAACCTCGCAGCTAGGCTCTGTGAAGGGGAAGTGGTGAGGACGGAAACGAGTAACGGTGTCCTCACCGTAAAGCTGCTTGATAATGGTGTTCAAGGTGCCCTTTAAGTCGCCCATTGTGATGCCTTTGTCAACCACAAGACCTTCAATCTGGTGGAACATTGGGCTGTGGGTAGCGTCAACCTCATCCTTGCGGTAAACTCTGCCGGGGGAGATGATGCGGATGGGCAGGCTTTGAGTCTCCATTACGTGTATCTGCACAGGAGAGGTTTGAGTACGCAGGAGTATGCGGTCATCGTCGGAAAAATAAAAGGTGTCCTGTCTGTCTCTTGCCGGATGTCCCTCTGCTGTGTTGAGCTTATCAAAGTTATATACAGAATATTCAACCTCGGGACCTTCAACAAAGGTGAAGCCCATGCTTATCATAATATCCTTTGCCTCATCCAAAACGGTGTTCAAAGGATGCTTTTTGCCTACATAAACAGGTGTGCCGGGAATGGTTACATCAATTTTTTCTGAACGCAGGCGAGCCTCAAGCTGCTTTTGAGCAAGAGCCTCGCGTCTTGAGTCTATGGTGCTTGCAAGAAGCTCGCGCACGTCATTGGCAAGCTGACCGACTACGGGACGCTCCTCCTCGGAGAGCTTTCCCATTTGCTTTAAAATGGCGGTAAGCTCACCCTTTTTGCCTAAATACTTTACTCTGAGGTTTTCGAGAACATCAATGCTGTCTGCACTTTCAATGTCGGACAGGGAAGCGTCCTTAAGATCCTGCAATAGCTTTTTCATGGGTTTCTTGCTCCTTATATAGTGAATTTTTGAATAGCAATTATTTTCGGGTATAAAAAAAGCCCCTCGCCCCATAATTGGGACGAAAGACATCAGCTTCCGCGGTACCACCCGAATTCGGCGCAAATGCGCCGCGCTCTGCCCGCCTGTAACGGTGCGGCTCCGCCGGCAATTGACCGGGTGCTCCGGGGCGAACCAAGCGATTATCCCACAAGGCGCTTTCAGCCGATGACAGCCTCTCTCTTTGGCGGGTGTTATACGCTATTTTCCCCATCCTTGCATTTCGCTAAACTGTAATTTATCATATATGCCGAAAATATGCAAGATAAATTTGACTAATTTTTTTGGCAAGTCTATAATACTCTAATGGTAGGGTTAAGGTCGTAATTAAAACACTTGCTGTTAATCATAGGAGGAAGTGCAATGGAGCTTACAAGCGCCGAAAAAATGCGTGACGCTGACAGCCGCGCAATCCACGTTTCGGGCATTCCGTCAACTCTACTAATGACAAACGCCGCTGCACACATAACAAAAGCGGCACTGGAACTGATCGGAGAAAGTAAGAGAGCTGCTATTTTATGCGGGAGCGGCAACAACGGCGGAGACGGAATTGCCGCTGCTATGCAGCTTTTGCGCCGCGGAATTGATATTCGGTGCTTTCTGGTTGGCCGTCGGGATAAGATGACTGACGATACTGCCGAAATGGAGCGCAGACTTGTTGAATTGGGGGGCAAGGTGGAGTCCTTTGACCCCGAAAGTGAAAGTCAAAAAAAAGCCGTTGCAAGAGCGGGCGTCATAATAGACGCTATGTTCGGCATCGGGTTGAACTCAGAGCTGCGAGGAAATTCGCTCTCTGCGGTGCACCTGATAAATGCGTCACCCGCACCCGTCGTATCAGTGGATATTGCAAGCGGGGTAGAGGCGGACACGGGAAGAATTTTAGGTGAAGCGGTTAAGGCGGATGTAACCGTTACCTTCTCCATGGCAAAGGTCGGACATTTTGCAGAGCCCGGCTGCACCATGTGCGGAGAGCTTTGGGTGTGTGACATCGGAATACCCTCCGAGCTGCTGGAAAATGCCACTATCGGAGTTACGGCAGTTTGCGACGGTGACCTGTGCCTGCCCAAACGGGAAAGAATAAGCCACAAGGGAGATTACGGAAGGCTTCTCATTATAGGCGGAAGCGTTGGGTACACGGGTGCACCGTCCTTGTGTGCGCTTGCTGCTTGCAGAAGCGGAGCGGGACTTGTGTCTCTCGGAGTTCCGCAAAGTATATATGCGATAACAGCCGGCAGGCTTTGGGAGCCTATGCCGTTTCCGCTTTCAGATGACGAGAATGGAAGAATAAGCCTTGAGGCATTGCCCGCGGTGCTTGACAGACTGTCAAATAGCGATGTCTGTATACTCGGCTGCGGACTTTCCAGAACCCCTGAGCTTGAAAAGCTTACAAGAGCGATAATTTGTACCGGTTCAAAGCCCATGGTTATTGATGCTGACGGTCTGTACGCTTTGGGGAATAATCCTGATACAATCAAGAATGCCGCGGCACCGCTGATTATCACGCCCCACGAGGGAGAGTTTGTAAGGCTTGGGGGCGTGCTTACAGGCGACAGGGTGGCAGATGCTTTAGGCTTTGCAAAATCCCGTAACTGTGTTGTTGTTCTAAAAGGGCACAGAACCGTATGCGCCTTTCCGGAGGGGGAAGCCTGCATCATTTCAGCAGGTAACCCCGGTATGGCTAAGGGCGGCAGCGGCGATGTTCTAGCCGGCATTATAGGCGCGCTGCTTTGCCAGATGCCTGTGAAGCAAGCAGTTGTAACGGCGTGCTTCATCCACGCTCATGCGGGTGATTTGTGCGCGAAGCGCTTGAGTGAATATGCAATGCTGGCAACAGATGTTGTTGACGAAATACCCAATGTTATGTTAAAAATGGAGTGTGAGAAATGAAGCGAGCGTTTTTGCTTGCACTCACGATAAGCCTTGTACTGCTCACCGGCTGCAAAAGCACAGAAAAGTACGAGGAAAAATTTACACAATGGAAAACAAATTACTTGGATGTGCAGGAGCAGGAGTTTGACGCGGAGGTATCTGTTTCAGACGATGAGGGAGTTTGTCGGTACAAGCTCCATTATCAGAGAAACGGTGAGGAGCAAACAATGCAGGTGCTTGAGCCTGAACTGATTTCTAAGGTTAAGGCACAGCTTAAGGATGACAAAGCACAGCTTGTATATGAAGGCGCAATTCTTGATACGGGAAGCATAGTGCCGGAGCAAATGTCTCCAATGATGGCGCTTCCCACTTACATGAAATTTTTAAAGGAAGGGCACTTTGAAACAGGCTGGAAAGAGACTGTGGAGGATGTTGAGATGCTGGTGACGGAGCTTGAGCTGCCGGATGGGTCGAAAATGACTTTGTGGCAGAGAGCACAGGAGATGACACCTGCCGTTGCAACTATAAGAAGTGACAAAAAGGTTGAATTGAAAATAGTGTTCTGAAATTACAAAAAAAGAGGCATACAAAATGCAGGACATAAACAAAAGAACATGGGCGCAGGTGAGTATTGGCAGTATAAAAAACAATTATCTCAGCATCAGAAAGCATTTGCCTGAGGGTTGCAGATTTATGGGCATGGTAAAATCCAACGCCTATGGTCATGGAGCGGTTGAGGTATCCCGTTTGCTTCAGGAAAACGGCTGTGATTATCTTTCGGTTGCATGTTTAGACGAGGCACTGGAGCTTAGAAATGCAGGAATCAGCTTGCCTATACTTGTTCTTGGCTACACACCGGCACAGTTCATCGAAAAGGCTTCAGACTGCGGTGCTGCCCAGAATTTGATAAGTCTTGAGGCTGCAAGGGAGTATTCACAGGTGCTTTCAAGGGTAGGAAAAACCCTCAAAATTCATATAAAGCTTGAAACGGGCATGGGTCGAACAGGCTTTGACGTTAAGCACGGAGACGTGTCCGCTGCTGTAGAGGCGTTGGGTCTGCCGGGGCTTGAAGCAGAGGGGATTTTTACTCACTTTGCGGTTGCAGATGAGACTGAAGGGGTGCGGTATACAAAGGAACAATTCAAACTGTTTTCTGAGGCAGTTGAAAAAATACAGCAGCAGGCAAAGGTCAGCTTTGAAATTAAGCATTGCGCAAACAGCGCAGCTGTAATAAACTATCCTGAGATGTGCTTAGATATGGTTCGTCCGGGAATTGCGCTTTACGGCTGCTATCCGGGGGCGGATAAGGGCAGCTTGGAGCTTTTGCCTGCAATGGAGCTTAAAAGCCGTATCACTCAGGTGTTCACCCTTGAAAAAGGGGAATGTATAGGGTATGGCTGCACCTTCACTGCTAAGGAAAAAACCACTGTTGCTGTTTTGCCAATCGGCTATGGAGACGGACTTCACAGGTGTCTTTCGGGCAAAATAGATGTGCTTATAAACGGCAGACGATGCCCGCAGATTGGGCGTATCTGCATGGATATGTGTATGGCTGATGTGTCAGACTGCGATGAGGTTAAGGTAGGAGACATCGCAGTGATTTTTGGTCATGACGGGGAAGAGTTCATTCCTGTTGAGGAGCTGGCAGAAAAAGCAGGAAGTATCAGCTACGAGATGTTTTGCGCTCTTTCACCGCGAGTTCCCAGAATTTATTGTAAGTAATGTTCATTTTCGGCGTTTGGTGTGTATAATTTGCCATCACAAGTGAAACAATGATAGCAGGCTCCTACATATACTGTAGCGGGCAAACTATCATCGGAGTGTGAAACGCAGTGAGCACAGTAAAACGCGGAGACATTTATTACGCCGATCTCAGTCCCGTGGTCGGCAGTGAGCAAGGGGGTATGCGCCCCGTGCTCATCGTTCAAAACGATACGGGCAACAAGCATAGCCCAACGGTCATCGCGGCCGCAATTACCTCGCAGGTGGGAAAAGCAAGACTGCCCACGCACATTGAACTGTCGGGGCAAAGCTGCGGATTAAGCCGTGACAGTGTTATACTATTGGAGCAAATCAGAACCATCGACAAATCCCGTCTGCGTGAGCGAATGGGGACTCTGACCGAACCGTTAATGAGCGAGGTTGACAATGCAATCGCAGTCAGCTTCGGTTTGGAAGGATAGGGCTTTAGCCGCAGGTGCTGCGGGCCGGCTCTTGTCGACCCGCAGCAAAACCGTATTTGCAAAGAGAGGTTACATATGAAAAACAAAAAACTAGTAACAATTTTCGCAGCCATACTGATTTTAGCAGTTGGCATTGGAGTTGGCGCGTACGCTGCTTCAAACTTCGGAACACAGGCAGACCCTTTGGTAGCAAAAAGCTATCTGGACAAGACGCTTACACCCAAGCTTCAGGCGGAGTTCCAAGCAAAGCTTGATGCAGAGGTCAAAAAGCTTGAGGATGAAATCACCGGTGCAGGCTCTGGACAAAGCGCTAATTTTAAATCAGTAAATCTTACATCCGGACAAACTCTGTCCGGTAATGTAGGCTGTGAAATTATTCTGCGCTCCGGCACTGCAACGGCAGCGGGCAGCAATGCCCTTACTGACGTTACAGACGGCAAAGCAATTGCTGTAGGCTCTGCTGTAACGGCTAATCATCTTTGCGTCCCTGCTGCGGACGGTGACGGTGTTAAGGCAGGTTCAGCGGTAACACTGCTTGTGCGCGGTACGTACAAAATCGCTTAATGCAAAAAAGAAAAATGGCTGACGAAAAAGCAATGCTCTTTCGTCAGCCGTTTTTTATGCTACGGCTGGGATGAAAATTTCTGCTTAACCTGCTGAATTTTCTGCTGCTCGGCAGGCTGAACGGGATACCAGCCGTTCATATTCATGTCGGTAAAAATGTCTGCCTGAATGCGATGCTCGTCGTCAAGAATATTGAGCATGGCGGTTCTTAGCTGCTCGTTGGCGCATTCACCAGCCCAGATGTTGTAGTTGCCGGTTGCAAACTTTTGACTGGAAAGGCAATCCTGTAATATTTCCTTTTCGGTTAGGATTTGAGCGCACTGCTTAGGGTCTGTCATTGATTTTTCCTCCCTTACTGTAAGAATGAAACAAGCGTATTGTAATGTGCACGATGCTTGTTTGCAAAGTTGTTGAGGTCCTGCTGGATTTTTGTGTCGTTGCAAAGGCATGCCATTGCCTCATACTTCTTTACCAGCATTTCCTCTGCTCCTATCTGTTCTTCAAGAGCTGTAAGTTCTCTGGATGTCAAATTTGCCATGGGGTTTACCTCCTTTTTTGCTTCCAATAAATCTCCAAAAATTTTCCTTTGATATTTTCAGTGCAAGGCTAGTATTTCACATGAAAATAATAATATTCGGAGTGCCGCATTTTGGCGCTCCGAATATTATTATTTGTATAAAAATTAGAAAAAATATTAAAGAATACTAGACTAAAAAAACGTCATATTCAAATCCGTATATATCGCTGTGATCCAAAAAGTGCATATAGTTTGTTTTTGGAAGCGTGCTCGCAACTATACTGGGTACGGCGAGAAGCACCCCTTCTTTTGTTTCGGATATTAGAGCGCCGTGGATTGTGCTTCCTATATTTTTTCCTTCTATGCCCGAAAACAGAGAGCATGGACAGGCACAGGGTGTCCATTGTGTTGCGTATTGAGCTACAGGTGGGGGAACAGATGCTTTGGGAGGAGGTTTGTTCTCGTCGGGTGGGGCGGTAATTGCACAAGCTGTACAGTTTTCAGCCACCGGTGGGGAAGAAACCTCTGTATCGCAGTCAGTACACTCGGTGACCGTATCTGCTGAAGCAGCCGCTTGCTCTATAGGCATGACCTGTTCCCCTTTTCGGCTGCCGAAGCTTATGTTCTTTGGAAAACCGGAAAGCGCGGTTTTGCTGAGCTTTTTAGTAAGGGTAAGCTCTTGACCGCATGGCTCCATCACGCCAAGATAGCCTTCCAGCCCGTCCCCATATACGGAAAGCCGAATAAGCTCAGACCGCATTTCGTTTCTTGCTTCAAAGCGCCAGAAAAGCCCGTCTCGGCTTACCTTTATCTCGCCGGTTTTTTCACCGTCCAAAATTATGGGATAGATTCCCGTCAATTCAAGCTCCATAATACCTCCAAGCAGTTAAGCATTACAGTTTGATGTTTTGCTTCCTTTGAAATTATATGAATTGCAGCAAGGAATATGATTAAATTGCAGTTTGCTTTTGAGTCATGTGATGTTAGAATGTACTTGCGTCCATTTTGTTTAAGTGTACCAAACAAATTTTAAAATGCGGAGGATTTAACATGAATACTTCTGACCTCATCATAAAAAAACGCAGCGGTGGAGAGCTTACAGCAGAAGAGCTTTCATATCTTATTGGTGGATATGTAAACGGAGCCATACCCGATTATCAAATCTCGGCTCTGTTAATGGCAATCTATTTTAAGGGGATGACTGCTGAAGAAACTCTTATACTGACACAGGAAATGATAAAAAGTGGGGATACACTTGACCTAAGTGAAATTGACGGCGTGAAAGCGGATAAGCACTCCACAGGCGGAGTGGGGGACAAAACCTCTCTGATCCTTTGCCCCATGCTTGCCGCGGTGGGAATAAAGATGGCGAAGATGTCGGGCCGGGGCTTGGGACACACAGGCGGAACCATTGATAAGCTGGAGAGCTTTCCGGGGCTCACCACTGCCATTGATGGAGATAGATTTATTAAGCAGGCTAACGAGGTGGGATTTGTTATTGCCGGACAGACAGCCCATCTTGTGCCGGCAGACAAAAAGCTTTATGCATTGAGGGACGTCACAGGAACGGTTGACATAATGCCACTGATAGTCAGCAGCATTATGAGCAAAAAGCTTGCTTCCGGGGCAGATATTATTGTTCTTGATGTAAAGACCGGCAGCGGAGCGTTTATGAAATCTGAGAAAGACGCTTTTGAGCTTGCAAAGCAAATGGTGGCAGTCGGGAAAAATGCAGGAAAAAGGACAGTTGCGGTTGTATCTGACATGGACGAGCCCTTGGGCTTTGCTGTTGGCAATGCGCTGGAGGTTAAGGAGGCAATCGCGGTTTTGCAAGGAAAGTGCACGGGAAGGCTTCGGGAGCTGTGCCTTGTCTTGGGAAGTTGCATCGTGCTTGAAGCGGGATTTGCCGACAGCGAGGAGCAGGCTTGCAGGCTGTTGGAAAAAACCCTTGAGGACGGCTCGGCGCTAAAAAAGCTGGCGGAGTTTGTTGATGCTCAGGGCGGCGACAGCGCTGCGGTATACGATGTGTCCTTGCTGCCCGCAGCACCGCATATTACAGAGGTGCTTGCGGAAGAAAGCGGCTACGTTTCTTCCATAGATGCCGACGGCATAGGCAGAGCCTGCATATGTCTGGGTGCAGGAAGACAGACAAAGGACAGTGAAATTGACCTTTCTGTCGGCATTGTGCTGCACAGAAAGGTTGGAGATTATGTAAACAAAGGCGAGAGCCTTGCACAAATTCATGCAGCAGACACGCAAATCGCAAAAACCACAGAAGAGCTTGTGATTAAGTGTTACAAATTCTCACAGTCAGTACCAGATACTAGAAAAATTGTTAAAGGTATCGTAAAATGAGATGCATTATGTAAACCTTGCGTTTTGTTTTAAGGATAGTTTTATTGCCGCAGCATTTCTAAAATTAGCTCGTTGTCGGCGATTTGCATAACTAATATATAATATATCATGCTAATTAAGTAACAAATTAGCGTAATAAAGTATTGACGGGGAAGTCAGCAGGGTTTATACTGTGTTCAAGATTAATTATCAACAGAAGGTGGCTGTGACCTCATGAGTATAATAAACTCTGCACTTCGCCGCGAGGAGCGCGCTATTTTTGAACTGAGGGAGCTTTACGAGCAGTTTGGCTATAAAAAGTACAAGATGAGTAAGTTTGAGGAATATGACCTATACCTTGAGAACAAGTCATTTCTTCCCTGCCAGCAGGTCATTACCTTTACCGACAACTCCGGTAAGCTGCTTGCTTTAAAGCCCGATGTTACGCTGTCAATTGCAAAAAATGTACCTACATATCCCAGTGAGCCTGAGAAGCTATATTACAATGAAAATGTTTACCGCACCCCGCGCGGCTCCAACGAGTATAAGGAAATTATGCAGGTGGGTCTTGAATACTTGGGAGAGCTTGACCTTTACGGGCAGTGTGAGGTTGTTACGCTTGCATACAGAAGTCTCCAAAAGCTTTCTGAAAACTACGTAATGGTTGTTTCTAACTTGGGCTTTGTTTCAGGGCTTTTGGAGGAGTGCTCCATTACCCACTCCCAGCGCGAAATGCTTTTGGAGTGCGTTGGGCACAAAAATGCACACGAAATTAAACGTCTTTGTGGCGTTTTCGGCGTTTCCTCGGAGCTAACTGAGGACATTTCCGCATTAACGGCTTTATACGGAGGCTTCGAGGAAGCATTGGAGCGTGCAAGCTGCCTTGTGCGGAATGATAAAATGGCTGAAGCATTGGTTCAGCTCAGAGATATACACAAAGTTATGTCAACCGACTCGGACTGTGCAAGCCTCAAGCTTGATTTTTCCGTGATAAATGATTTGACTTATTATAACGGTTTGATTTTTCAAGGCTTCGTAGACGGTGTGCCGGGGGCTGTTTTGTCCGGAGGACGGTATGACAATCTTTTGGAGAAACTGGGCAAGAGCACAAATGCAATGGGCTTTGCCGTATATGTGGATCAACTTGAGCGCTGTGGCGATGAGGATGAACGGTTTGATGTTGATGTGCTGCTGCTCTACGATAGCGGTGCGGATGCATCAAAGCTTGCAGCAGCGACAAAAATGCTTACCGCAAACGGGCAGAGGGTTCGTGTTCAATGCTCTAAAACGTCAAAACTACGGTTTAAGCAGCTTTTAAAGCTTGGTGATGGGGGGCTAGAGATACTTGAAGCAAATGATTAGTGTTGCGCTACCAAAAGGTCGTTTGGGTGAAAGCGTATATAAAATCTTTGATGAAATCGGATATGGCTGCCCTGAAATCTTAGAAGACAGCCGCAAGCTGACTTTTGAAAATGAAGAGAATTATATTCAATACTTTTGGGCGAAGCCCTCAGATGTTGCAATTTATGTGGAACGCGGCGCGGCAGATTTAGGAATAGCCGGATTGGATGTATTGCTGGAGCAGCAGCCGGATGTTTTTGAGCTGCTTGATTTGGGCTTTGGAAAATGCAAAATTGCAGTTGCAGGAAAGAAGGGAGCACTCAGCAGTACAGAGAAAACTTTGCGCGTTGCTACCAAATTCCCTAACATTGCAAAAAAGTATTACGTGGAGCAAAGCCGTGAAATTGAAATAATCAAGCTAAACGGCTCAATAGAGCTTGCTCCCATTGTGCATTTGTCCGACGTTATTGTGGACATAGTAGAAACGGGTAAAACCCTAAATGAAAATAACCTCTATGTCTTGGAGGAAATCTGCGATATAAGTGCAAGACTTATTGTGAACAAGGCGGCGTTTCGCTTTAAAAATGAGCAGCTTGAGGAGTTGTGTGAAAAGCTTCGCAGCCGTATTGATAAGAAAACGAGGGGAGAATAGTCTGTGATTAAGATATATGATTCTCAAAAAATATCTGAATGCGACATTTTTTGCCGTAATACTGATTTACCTGACGTTTCCGCAACGGTTTTAGATGTAATTAAAAAAGTACGGGAAAACAGAGATGCGGCACTTTTCGAATTTACGGAAAAATTTGATGGCGTAGAGCTTTCGGCACTAGAGGTGACGCAAAAGGAGAAGAAGCAGGCGCTGCTGGACGTTGAGCCTGAGTTTTTAAAAATACTTGAGGAAGCCGCTGAGAACATTCGCTTCTACCACAGTAAACAGGTGAAAAGCGGTTATGAGCTTAAAAAAGACAACGGTATAATTTTGGGACAACGGGTAGTGCCTCTTGAACGTGTGGGGCTGTATATTCCCGGTGGTACGGCTAGTTATCCTTCGTCTGTCTTAATGAATTGTATTCCTGCAAAGCTTGCAGGAGTTAAGAACATAATAATGACAACACCGCCTGATAAAGACGGCAAAATAAATCCAAACATTTTGGCGGCAGCACAGGTGGCAGGAGTTGACCGCATTATCAAGTGCGGGGGTGCTCAGGCAGTTGCGGCTCTTGCCTACGGTACTGAAAGCGTACCTCAGGTGGATAAAATTGTCGGCCCGGGCAATGTGTTTGTCGCAGAGGCTAAGCGGCAGGTTTTTGGACAGGTGGACATTGACATGATTGCAGGTCCCAGTGAAATACTTGTAATTGCGGACGAAAAAAGTGACCCTATGCTTCTTGCCGCTGATATGCTTTCTCAGGCGGAGCATGACAAGCTTGCAAGTGCAGTTTTAGTTACAACAAGCGAAGCACTCGCATCGCAGGTTGCCGATGAGCTTGAAGTTCAGCTAAAGCGCTTGCCTAGGGAAGAAATTGCGAGGCAGTCGATTGAGAATAACGGAAAAATAATCATAACCGACACTATAGAAAGTGCAATTGAAATATCAAACCGCATTGCTCCCGAGCACTTGGAGGTATTTGTTGACAAGCCATTTGACTATCTTGATAGGATAACAAATGCTGGTTCAGTATTTCTCGGAAGATGCTGTCCGGAACCGCTGGGTGACTATTTTGCAGGGACTAACCATACCCTGCCTACGGGAGGTACGGCACGCTTTTCAAGTCCGCTATCTGTTGATGACTTCGTTAAAAAGTCCTCCTACATGTTTTACACTGAGGATGCTCTTAACGAAGTAGGGGACAAGATAGCATACTTTGCCGAAAAAGAAGGCTTGCACGCTCATGCACTGAGCGCCGTAAGCAGAAAAAAGAAGTAAGGATGTTTTGATATGAGCAATTTTTTAAGTGAAAGATTTAATAATCTTTGTGCATACGTTCCCGGCGAGCAGCCCCGTGATAAGAGGTACATAAAGCTAAACACAAACGAGTCGCCTTATCCTCCTGCACCTGCTGTTTGTGAGGCGATTACAAAAGCTAGCATTGAAGAGCTACGCTTGTATTCAGACCCTAAATGCAAGCGTCTGAAGGAGATTATTGCGGAGCAGCATAATGTCCGCACGGAAAATGTTTTTGTAGGAAATGGTTCGGATGAGGTGCTCTCATATATCTTTATGGCGTTTTGCGACGGTAAAACAGGAGTATCCTATCCGGATATTAGCTATGGGTTTTATTCTGTCTTTGCAGACCTATACGGTGTGAGAAAAAATGAGATACCTCTAAGGTCGGATTTTACCATCGCTCCTGATGACTACAGCAATGCAGGCTCCACGGTAATTATTGCAAATCCCAATGCACCAACAGGTCGTTGTCTTTCACTTGCGGACATTGAGAAAGTTGTGCAGAGCAACCGTGACAACATCGTTGCAATTGATGAAGCGTATATTGACTTTGGCGGTGAAAGCTGCGTAAAGTTAATTGAAAGGTATGACAACCTTATTAGCGTTCAAACCTTTTCAAAATCAAGGAGCTTGGCAGGTGCTCGTCTGGGATTCGCTATAGGCAGCGAAAAAGTGATATCCGATTTAGAGAAATTGCGCTTCTCGACGAACCCTTACAACATCAATAGCTTAACCATGCTTATTGGCATTGCTGCCTTGGAGAGTAGGTCATATTATCAGGGTACAATCGAAAAAATTGTCGAGACAAGAGAATTTACTGTCGAGAAATTGAGGGAAATGGGATTTGTTTTAGATGACAGTAAGACGAACTTCCTGTTTGCGAAGCATAGAGAGATATCTGGAAAGGATATTTATACTAAATTAAAGGAACGCGGAGTTTTAGCGCGACATTTTGACAAGCCGCGTGTATCCGACTATATTCGAATAACCATAGGGACACAGAAGGATATGGAGATAATGCTTGATATCTTAAGGGAGGTTCTTAGAAATGCGGTGCTTTGAGATGAACAGAACTACTGCGGAGACTGATATTAAACTGTCAATTTGTCTGGACGGCGGCGAGTGCAGCATCGACACGGGGTGCGGTTTTTTAGACCATATGCTCACGCTGTTCTCCCGGCACGGACACTTTGGGCTGACCATTTCTTGCGCCGGAGATGTTAATGTAGACTATCATCACACCACTGAGGATATTGGCATATGCCTTGGAAAGGCCTTTGCAGAAGCACTTGGTGATAAAGCTGGGATTATCCGATACGGAGATATAATACTGCCTATGGATGAAGCACTTATAATGTGTGCCGTTGATATTTCGGGACGTAGCCATCTTTCTTATGATATATGTCCTCCAACTGAAAAAGTGGGAGAATTTGACACAGAACTTGTTAAGGAGTTTTTTCTTGGTTTTGTTCGTGCTGCTGGTATAACGCTGCATTTAAGACAGCTTGCAGGTGAAAACTCTCACCACATTATAGAGGGAGTTTTTAAGGCTTTTGGCAGAGCAATGTCAAATGCTTGCACAATTGACTTGCAGCTTGGCAGTGCCATTCCCTCGACAAAAGGAGTTTTGTGATGACTGTTATTGTTGATTACGGCGTCGGAAACTTATTTTCTTTAAAAAGCTCATTAGAATATATTGGCGCAGATGCTATTGTCAGCAGTGATACTGATGTGATAAAATCAGCGGAAAGAATTATTTTGCCGGGAGTCGGCGCATTTGCTGATGCAGCTAAAAAGCTTTCTGAAAGCGGGCTTGGTAGCTTGGTCTGTGATGAGGCTAGAAGCGGCAAGCCGCTTATGGGTATATGCCTTGGGATGCAGCTTTTGTTTGAAAAAAGCTTTGAGTTTTTTGAGACGAAGGGTCTTGGCTTGCTTGAGGGCTCTGTTTTACCAATTGAACCGATTATCTCAACGGGATATAAGATACCTCACATCGGCTGGAACACGCTGCACTTAACAGATGTGGGTAGACAGTGTCCTGTGCTAAAATATATCAATGATGGAGACTTTGTTTATTTCGTCCATTCCTATGCAGCCTTTCAGTGCGATGATTCTCTTTTAGCTGCTACTGATTACGGCGTTTCCCTTACCGCTGCCGTTGGCTGTGGAAATACATTCGGTATGCAGTTCCACCCAGAAAAGAGTGGAACTGTGGGGCTGAAAATATTACAGGCATTTTGTGAGCTATAGATTTTGGAGGTGCGCTGCGTATGGAGCTTTTTCCTGCAATTGATATTCTTGACGGCAGAGCTGTTCGGCTGTTACACGGCAACTACGACAGAATGACTGTGTACAGCGATGACCCTCTTGCCGTTGCCCTGAGCTTTAAAAGGGCAGGGGCAAAATTTCTTCATCTTGTTGATTTGGATGGAGCGAAGGATGGAGATACGCCTAACTATGAGCTAATAAAAAGGATAACCTCTGAGAGCGGTTTGCTTGTGGAAATTGGCGGAGGCGTGCGTAATTCAGAGGTTGTTAAGCGTTATCTTGATGCGGGTGCAATGCGAGTAATAATTGGTACAGCGGCTGTAACGGACCCTGACTTTTTAAAGGCTGCCGTAGTGCAGTTCGGCGATAAGGTTGCTGTGGGTGTTGACATTAAGGACGGCTATGTTGCAACACACGGATGGATTCAAACCAGCAATGAGGACTGTTTCGGATTCTGTGAAAAGCTCCAGTCTATGGGGGTGCAGACTCTTATTTGCACAGATATATCAAGAGACGGCGCCATGTTGGGTGTAAATGAACAGCTTTATGAGCAGCTTTGCTGCCGCTTTTCTATGGACATAATTGCTTCCGGCGGCGTAACCATAACGGACGATTTAGTTCGGCTTTCAAAAACAGGTGTTAAGGGTGCAATCCTGGGCAAGTCACTTTATGCGGGTAGTATAGATCTTGGCGAAGCGTTGGACTTGTTAAAAAAATCGGAGGAAAGATGATTACAAAACGCATAATACCCTGTCTGGATGTAAAAGACGGGCGGGTCGTAAAGGGTGTTAACTTTCAAAGCTTGAGCGATGTATCCTCGCCTGTGGAGCTTGGAAAGTATTACAGCGATAACGGTGCTGATGAGCTTGTATTTTACGACATAACAGCGTCCAGTGAGGGACGAACTCTGTTTTCAGATATACTTAAAAAGGTTGCAGAGCAAATATTCATACCCCTGACAGTCGGCGGGGCAATCAACACGGTTGAGGACTTTGACCGTGTGTTAAAATGCGGTGCCGATAAGGTGAGTGTGAACTCGGGGGCGATACGAGATCCAGAGCTTATATTTAATGCTGCAAAAAAATATGGCAGCCAGTGCGTGGTTCTCTCAGCCGATGTTAAGCGAGTTGACGGACGCTTCACACTTTTTGCAAAGGGCGGCAGGGAAGCTACAGGGATTGACGCAATTGATTGGATTAGGCAAGGCGTGGAGCGCGGTGCGGGAGAAATTGTCTTAAATAGCATAGATACAGATGGGGTCAAGGGCGGCTTTGACCTTGAAATGCTTGAAGCGGTTTGCTCTGCCGTGTCCGTTCCGGTGATTGCTTCGGGAGGAGCCGGCTGCATAGAGGATTTTGTTGCCCTGTTCAAAAAACTGCCTATGGTGGACGCGGGACTTGCTGCTTCAATTTTCCATTTTGGAGAGGTTTCTATTGCAGACCTTAAAGCAAGGCTGGCTGCTGAAAAAATCCCCGTGAGGCTTTAAGGAACCGCTGATTAAATCCCCGCACACGCCTGACAGCGTATTTTTCGCTTGGATTGCGTTAAAAATCCTTTAAATATGTCAGTATTTCTGCGGACTTTTGCCTTGCCGGACAAAAAATCCACTCGTCAATTCGCACACGCAGATTTAATCAGAGGTTCCTTAATTCGTAACTATTATGTATGAGCAATGTGGAGGAAAACAATGATTGATATAAATGAGCTTCGGTTTGATGAAAAAGGTCTGATTCCTGCGGTAGTTGTGGATTACTTGAGTAAAAAGGTGCTTACACTTGCTTATATGAACAGGGAAAGCCTTGAAATATCAATGCGTGAGGGCCGCACCTGCTTTTGGTCACGCTCACGAAGTGAGCTTTGGCGTAAGGGCGAAACCAGCGGTAACACTCAGCAAATAGTTGACATCACTGCTGACTGCGACAGAGATGCCATTGTTGTGCAAGTGAAAAAAGCCGGACCGGCCTGTCACTTGGGCGGAGAGTCCTGCTTTGCAGACAAGGTATACGAAAGTGACAGCTTGCAAGATTTTTCCCTAGACAGGCTGTATGAGCTTATCTGTGGACGCAAAACAGACGGCAAGGAAGGCTCCTATACAAGCTATTTATTTGAAAAGGGCATGGATAAAATACTTAAAAAGGTGGGCGAAGAGTCCACCGAAGTGATAATTGCTGCCAAAGGAAACGATAAAGCTGAGACAATTTATGAGATTTCGGATCTTTTGTATCATGTTATGGTTTTAATGGCTGAGATGGGAATTTCAAACGAGGATGTTTTACTGGAGCTTGCCTCCCGCCATGTGATTGACAAAAAGGTTAAGCAGGAAAAGATGATGTAATAAAGCTAACTCTCAATTCATATAATAATGGCGCTATCGCTGCTAAGCGATAGCGCCACAGTCCGTTGAAACGATGGTTTTGCTAGGCTATTTTACGCTTTATATAGGTTCACTACTATTTCTAGCGAAACTAGCTGAGCATAGCGTACCATTTCACGCTGCCCTTCACAACACCGCCTGTATTATTCGTAACGAAAGCGGTATAAGTTGTTCCGGTCGAATAATCTAAGAAATATTTATAGGCCGAAGAGTTGAGATCTTGATCGGATACGGCGATAGGCGTTAAATAGGCATTGCCATAGTCCATAATCCCAAAACCTGTCCTAATTTTAGTGCCTGAACCGGTTGTGGTTAGTGCCGTAGTAACATAGCCTACTCTTTTCGGAAACTCAAAACCGGAATTGCCTACGTTTATATTATGGTAGAAACCATCATTTAAACCGGTTAGATTACAAGACTGCAATAGCTTAAAGGTATCATTCATAAAGGGTGTAATTGATATCGAATTTTCGTATGTAGTTGAATAGCCGGCATTCGGCTGCGCTTTTTACAGAGTCAAAGATCCCGCCGCAAACACGTTTACACTCAAGGCAATTAGGGAAATAAGACAGATTACCAAACTTACCATTTTTTTATGAATATGCTCTCCTTAAATTTTTTTTATAGGTAGCTAATATTTATTTTACCTACCCTTGACATGAACCTTTCTTTAATATATAATGACAGAACCGTTGATGTATGAAAATAATCAAAAATGAACAAAATGAGGGGGACGAAATATGCGTAAAACATCTAATTTTAAAAGAATCGCCTTGATTATTTCTCTTCTTTCCGTGCTAATCATATCCGTTCTAGTAATTTTTGCAATTAAAAGCCGCACAGAGGCGCCACAAGACGTAAAAGCCACTGCGGAATATTATTTAGACAATGTGGTGGCGCTAAACTTTGAAAATTTAGAAAGCGTGTTGTACTTTGAGCCAGAGACGAAAAACTGGATGGAACCGATATTTACTGCTATGCGGGAGGATCCGCCATCGTCTTATAGAATACTAAAATATAAAGAATTAAATCCTGAGATATATAAGCTTACTTTTAAATATACCAGTGCGAAAAAAAAGGATGAAGCGTACGAAAATTATGTTGTATACATAGCTGGCGAATGGAAATATGTTATAAATCCCAGGGACGTGCCAAAAGATATATACACGTTCCAGGATTATGACAACACTATTATTGTCGGATAGTAGCATATCGTCGGTTGGGAAGACGGATTTCCATATCATCACCTTGCAAGCTGATGATAGCTCTAGATCATAATAAATGAGCATCGCAAAACAACCGTTATCGACAAGCTGACAGGCGCTATCGCTCCTAAGCGATAGCGCCTGTGCTTTATATGAAAATGTGTGTTTTAGCTTTACTTTTGTCTGTAATCCTGCAAAAACTCACCCAGCTTTTCCATTGACTGAGTCAGCACATCTACCTGCGGTAGGTATACAATGCGGAAGTGGTCGGGAGACTGCCAGTGGAAGCCTCCGCCGTGAACCAGCAAAACGTGCTTTTCTCTCAGAAAATCCAAGACGAACTGCTCATCATTTGTAATGTTAAAGCGCTTTGCATCTACCCGTGGGAACACGTAAAATGCTGCCTTTGGTCTAACATAGCTTATGCCGTCAATTTTGTCCAAAGCATCGCACACAGCGTTTCGCTGCTCATAAATGCGTCCGCCGGGTAAAAGCAGGTCGGCAGTGGAATCAAGATTTTCAAGGGCGGGCTTAATGGCGCGCTGTGCAGGAACGTTGGAGCACAGCCGCATTGAGGACAGCATATTCAGACCCTCTATATAACCCTTTGCCCGCGCTTTGTTACCGGAAAGACACATCCAGCCTATGCGGTAGCCGGCAATAAGGTGGGATTTAGACAAACCGTTAAGAGTAACGACAAAAAGGTCGGGAGCGAGGGAGGCGATTGAGGTGTGGCTTCTGCCATCAAGAAGCAGGCGGTCATATATTTCGTCTGCAAATATTATTAAATCGTTTTCACGGGCAATTTGAGCAATTTGCAAAAGCACATCATCGGGGTAAAGCGCTCCGGTGGGATTGTTGGGGTTTATTATAACAATTGCCTTAGTCTTAGAGGTGATTTTTCTTTTTATATCCTCAATATCGGGCATCCAGTCACTTCGCTCATCGCAAACATAGTGCACAACTGTACCTCCTGCGAGAGTTGCCGCAGCGGTCCATAGGGGATAGTCGGGAGCGGGGATTAGTATTTCGTCACCGCAGTCAAGTAAGCCCTGCATACAAAGGGTGATAAGCTCAGACAAACCGTTGCCGGTGTAGATATCGCCTGCTTCAACACCTTGAATTCCCTTTTTGCGTGAGTATTTAGCAATGGCTTCCCGAGCCTCCAAAATGCCCTTGGAATCGGAATAGCCCTCAGAGGCCTCAAGCTGTTTAGACATCTCCTTTACAATGCATTGGGGAGCCTCAAAGCTGAAGGTGGCGGGGTTTCCTATATTGAGCTTTAAAATCTTTGCCCCGGCTGCTTCCATTCTCATTGCCTCGTCCAAAACAGGACCGCGCACATCGTATGCAACATTATTAAGCTTTTTTGATTTTGTAAATTCCTTCATTTCGTTAACCTCCCATGCGCATTGCGCAATTAAATTTACAGAAAAAAATAAAGCCCTAAGCATATTCAATGAATATACTTAGGGCGAACTTACAGTCCGTGTTACCACCTAAATTCGGGATTGCTCCCGCTCTCATACGGTACAGTGTTATACCGCGCTCCCTGTAACGGTGGAGTATCCGTTGAAGTGTACTTGCGGAAAACCGCTTTCCATTCACGGCTCAAAGGTGGCTTTGGCGCTCCGTTCATAGAACCTTGCAGCAAATGGTTCCTCTCTGTAAATCCCTCGGCGCTTACTAATCCTTATCGTAGCCTTTTTGCTTGTTGCGCTAATTATAAACATGCTTGGAGCCGTTGTCAACGGAAATTTTCACTAACAATTTAAAGAAAAAACATGCCAAAGTATGCTCATTGGTGAAAAGTATCTGCTAATGCAGCTTGTCTCCTGCAATGCCGGTAAGGTCAAAGCTTGGAATAAGCTCGTCTGTTGCGGCTGAAAGCTCTTGGAAATACCCATTTTCAATGGGGGAAAGATTTAAGTAGCTTTCCGCACGCTCATACTCCTCCCGTGAAAGAGTTCTTGAAAGCTCTGGAAACCTATCCTTGTCAGCCAACGGCACAAATTGACTCATAAGACTAAAAAGCACGCCGTTTTTGGGAAAGCTCTCTGAAATCCAGTCAATTACGTCGAAGGTGTCATCAAGCCTGTCTGGCAGTATTAGATGACGGATGAGAACACCGCTTTTCAAAAGTCCGTCCTCCATGACGAAGCTTCCCGTCTGACGAAACATTTCCTTAATAGCGTCCTTAGCAATTTGAGGATAGTCTGCTGCTCCCGAGTACCTTTTTGCGGTATCAGGGGAGCTGTATTTTAAGTCGGGCATATAGATTTGGACAAGTCCCTCAAGACGCTTGAGGGTTTCAACGCTTTCATAGCCGGAGCTGTTCCACACAACGGGAATAGAGAGTTTGGCGATTTTTAAAGCTTCAATTATCTTGTCTGTGTAATGTGTGGGTGTTACAAGATTTATATTGTGAATACCCTCGATCTCCAGCTCACGCAAAATCTCAGCAAAACGCGCAACGGAAACGGTTTTTCCGTAATTCTCAAGGCTGATTTCCCTGTTTTGACAAAAAACACAGCGCATGCTGCACCCAGAGAAAAAGACCGTTCCGCTGCCGTCTATTCCGCTGATGCATGGCTCCTCTCCGTAATGGGGGGCGGCACGGGCAATGACAATTTCGTCTCCGCTACGGCAAAAGCCCAGTTCACCATTGGCTCTGTCAGCACCGCAGCTGCGGGGACACAAATAGCATTTGCTCATAGCTCAGCTTCTGGGAGTTTGCACACATCAACCCAATCTGATGCGCCGGAGTATTTGAATAGCTCGTCTATGCTAAGCTCGATTGCACTGTTATCACTTCCAACAGCGGGAAAAACGGTTTCAAAGCGCTTCACGGATTCGTCAATGTATACAGGAACGCCTTCGTTTCTGCCAAAGGGGCATACGCCTCCAACAGCGTGGCCTATAAGCCGTTCAACATCGTCAAAGGGCAGCATGGTTGGCTTCATTCCGAACTTATCCTTGAATTTGCGATTGTCAATGCGTGTGTCACCTGCGGCAACCACTAAAATGCAGCCATCGCCCTGCTTGAAGGAAAGAGTTTTGGCAATTCGCGCACCCTCTACGCCCAGTGCCTGTGCAGCAAGCTCAACTGTAGCACTGGATACGTCGAATTCCTGAACTCTGTTCTCAACTCCCAATTCGCGAAAAAATGCTCTGCCTTTATCTATGGACATTTCTCTATCTCCTTATATCACATTAAAGCGTAAAATAACAATATGCGCATATATTAGCACGAAAGAATAAAAAATGCAAATATTCAATATATTCAGTTAAATATGAATATTAAGGCGATAAAACTAAAAAATATTCAGAAAATTATAAATAATATTGCATTTTTGCTATTGCATTTAAAACCTGTCGGTGTTATAATCCATTCACAGTTAAATTTTCGGAGGAAAAAGTTATGAGCGAAATCAAAAAGTGCATTCTTGCATATTCCGGCGGTCTTGATACCTCTATCATTATTCCGTGGCTCAAGGAAAACTACGGCTGCGAGGTTATCGCGGTTTCCGGCAATGTCGGTCAGACAGATGAGCTGGAGGGACTTGAAGAAAAGGCACTTAAAACAGGTGCAAGCAAGCTTTATGTGCTTGATTTGGTGGACGATTATGCTGAAAACTACATAATACCCACTATGAAGGCGGGAGCAAAATATGAAACCTATCTTTTGGGAACCTCCACCGCCCGTCCCTGCATTGCAAAGGGACTTGTGGACATTGCCATAAAAGAGGGCGCGGATGCCATCTGCCACGGCTGCACTGGTAAGGGCAACGATCAGGTACGTTTTGAGCTTGCAGTAAAGGCGCTTGCTCCTCAAATGAAGATTATTGCACCTTGGAGAGAGTGGGAAATCAAGAGCCGTGAGGAAGAAATCGAGTATGCAGAAGCCCATAACATTCCCCTCAAAATAAACCGTGAGACAAACTACTCAAAGGATAAAAACATGTGGCATTTGAGCCACGAGGGTCTTGACCTTGAGGACCCCGCAAACGAGCCTACCTATAATAAAAAGGGCTTCCTTGAAATGAGTGTCTCTCCCGAAATGGCACCCGACAAGCCCACCTATGTTGAAATTGAGTTTGAAAAGGGAACACCGATTGCTGTAGACGGCATGAAAATGAAGGCATCTGACATCATCTGGAAGCTCAATGAAATCGGCGGAGCCAACGGCATAGGGATTATTGACATAGTTGAAAACAGACTTGTCGGTATGAAGTGCCGCGGTGTCTATGAAACCCCCGGCGGAACAATCATTTATTACGCTCATCAGGTGCTTGAAACGCTTTGCCTTGACAAGCAGACTGCCCACATGAAGGAGCAGCTTGCCATCACCTACGGCGAGCTTGTATACAACGGTCAGTGGTTTACACCGCTTAAAAAGGCTCTGGACGCGTTTGTTGAGTCCACACAGGAAAAGGTCACAGGAAAGGTTAAGCTCAAGCTTTATAAGGGCAACATGATTAACGCATCAGTGACCTCTCCCTACTCCCTCTACAGCGAGGACATCGCAACCTTCGGTGAAAGCGACTATAACCAAAAGGACTCCGAGGGATTCATTAACCTCTACGGACTGCCAATTAAGGTTCAGGCAATGCTTGAGCAGGGTCTGCTTGGAAAATAAAATTAGGCACAAGGGTAACTTATACCTCCAAAGATATGTTACGGAAAGCCGTCGCACAGCAAAGTGCGGCGGCTTTTTGCAGAGATTTTATCAGCTAGCCATGGCAAGCGCCAATATGAGGAAAAC
>CAZAIU010000030.1:0-31801 GCA_964485265.1 uncultured Oscillospiraceae bacterium
TTGCCCCTTGCGACTCATGCTCTGCCGAATTCCTTTCTCGTTGGGCTTTTCAGCTTCAAAACTGCGTTCCAGCAGATTTGGTGCAATTCTCCCAACCTTGCCCTTATGAGAGCGATACTTTTTCATCCGTACCCGACAGACAAGCCCCAACTCCTTCATCAGGCGCTGCATCGACTTGTGATTAAGTGCAAATATATAGTAATTTTATATAAATAAAAGTTGTATTTTGACAAGGAATTGTATATTATGGACTTATACGCAATTTAGTGTCTTTAGTTTTGCGGAACGAGTCTTGGGGGGGAAAAGAGAATGAAAAATGTAAAGCAGGTCATTTCAGCCGCGCTTGCAATTTTGCTAATGCTAGTAATTACTTTACCCGTCAAAGCAGCGCAAACCAATTCTCGCACAAAAACAGTGCGTGTTGGCTGGTATCTCCCCATAGATAAGCATTCTGACAACCCATTCGCTGGATTTGATTATGAATACCTAATGGCAATATCCCAGTATACAGGCTGGGAATACGAATTTGTTGAGCGGTCACTGGAGGACTGTTTGAAATTGCTTGCTGACGGAGAAATAGATATACTGTGCAAAATGAATAAAACAGCGGATAGAGAGGCTAAATATGCATTTTCGTCGCTGGCAGCAGGCACAGACTATCAAAGGATGCTGACCACGGCAGACTCTGCGCTGACCTATGAGGATTACGAAGGATTTAATGGGATAAAGGTCGGATTGCTCTCAGGCAGTTCAGGAAGTACGTCTTTTGATGAATTTACAATAGAGCATGGGTTCACGCCGCAGATTGTTCGTTTTGAAGACTATGACGACATGAATGATGCCTTGCGTGATGGTAGTATTGACGCATTAATTGAGGGAACTCATTCGCAGCAAATAGCACTTCAGATAATATCAAAATTTAGCTTTAAAGATTTTTTCTTTATGACGGCAATAGATAATGAGGAGCTAATAAGTGAACTCAACACTGCTGTAGAACGGATTCACGACTATGACCCAAACTTTAGTTCAGAGCTTTATGAGAAGCACCTATTAAAGGTTGTAGACCTATCCTATGCCTATAACAAAGAGGAAAAAGACTTCATAGCCAGAAATCCGGAGGTTACTGTCCTTATCGGTGAGAACTGGTATCCCATGGAATATTTTGATAATGAAACCGGAAGGTTTGGCGGTATAATTCCGGACTTGATGGAATTAATCTCTAATAAAAGCGGAATTAATTTTACATACCGTCAGATAAAAAGCTGCGAAGAACTGTATCAAACACTGCATTCAGATACGCAAACTATTACATCGCTTTCCTTTAATTATAATTGGGCGAAAGACCATAATGCTAACATTACCCTGCCGTTTATTGAGGCGGGAGTTATGCGGGTATCCAGACAAGATGCAAAGCAGTATAAAACCGTTGCGGTGCAAAATGGATATTTTCTATCGACATTTACGGAAAAACAGACTATAAATCGACTGGAATTTGACACAGTCGAGGAGTGTATGCAGGCAGTTTTCTCGGGAAAGGCAGATTTCACCTATATCAATGAGTACCAAGCCAGATATTATGCCTCATTTGGAAAATACAGCCACCTAAATTTTGCGGCAATGCCGGGTGTTACACATGAGTTGTCCTTGGCTGTATCAAATTATGCAGACCCACTGCTTTACGAAATTATCTCAAAAACTCTGGGTGGCATTTCCTCTACAAGCATAAACACCATCATCACCTCCAACACAACTCAAGCGGCGCAAACTAAGGTTACGGACTTTATATATGCAAATCCACTTTTGTCTATTGGGGTTACGGCTCTTTTCTTCGGAGTGATTATTTTTATCGGAATATTATTATTCAGATATAGAACACAAAAAACATATTCCTTGATGATGGAGCAGGTAAGTAATGCAAAATCCGACTTTGTTTCGCGCATGAGTCACGATATGCGAACACCTATGAATGCAATTATAGGACTGTCGGATATTGGTATGACACATAGCATTTCCCAAAACGAGCAAGAGGACTATATGAAAAAAATTAACTATTCCGCAAGATATCTTCTGGGAATAATTAACGATGTTCTGGATATATCAAAAATTGAGAACAAGAAAATAGTCCTTCATCAGCAGCCTGTAGAGGTAAAAGAGATATTTGAAGAGGTCTACACGATTTTAGAACCCGAGTTTAAGAAAAAGAACATCCACTATATTTTCGAGTCTCATGGATATCATGAAAAGTATGCAATGCTGGATAAGCTCAGAGTAAAGCAGATTCTTATGAATATACTTTCAAATGCAGTTAAATTTACACCCGAGGGCGGCGCTGTTGAGTGTGTTATTACCAGTTTAGAGCATAACAATAATCTTTGTATGGAGCAAATTGTTATACGTGACACCGGCATAGGCATGAGCGAGAAATTTCTGCCGAGGGTGTTTTTGCCATTTGAGCAGGATGAAAACCAAAACCGAGTTGCTTACGGCGGTACAGGGTTGGGGATGCCAATAGTTAAAAGCCTAGTTGAGCTTATGGGCGGTACTATTTCGGTAAAAAGCCGCCTTGGGGAGGGAACGGAGTTTACCGTCATCCTTGAGTATGAGACAATGCAGGAGATCAAGACTGACGGAGAAGAAGCACAGACAGAAGCCGCAGCGCTTGACCTAACAGATAAAGTGATACTCTTGTGTGAGGATCATCCTCTTAACATCATGGTGGCGGAAAAGCTTCTTACAAGCAAAGGGGCAAAGGTTGCTGTGGCTGAAAACGGAGCTGTTGCACTGAAAATGCTGACAGAAAGCACTCAGGGAACTTTTGCTGCTATATTAATGGACATTCGTATGCCTGTGATGGATGGACTGGAGACAGCAAGAAGAATACGCGGGTCGGAGCATCCTGATGCGAAGCTGATTCCCATAATTGCAATGACAGCAAATGCTTTTGATGAGGATGTTACAAGCTCTATTGCTGCCGGCATGAACGCACATCTGTCTAAGCCTATTGAGCCACAGGCATTGTATGCGGTGCTAAATCGGTTTATTTATCCAAGAAGCGATGATACGGCTTCAAGCTGACCGCTGCTTATTGAAAAGAATACGGCAAAAGAAACGGGCTGCAAACCATAATCTTTGCAGCCCGTTTAAACTCCAATCAGTCGTAGCGGCACCCCGCTGTAACAAATTTGCTTTGTCCTGATTTATATGCACATTTTACCGGTGTTGTAACAGGGAGAATTCTATGATAAAATAACATTGCGTATACCAATTGGCAAAATTAGAGAGTATTCTTTTAATTCTAATGTAATTCTAATCATATTATATGTTTATTTATAAGCATTAGCTTCCATAATGAAGCCACACTAAGAAACAGGGAGGAAAATAAAATGGAAGCAAACATCGAGTTAGTAGAAAAGCTGGTTGAAAAGACCGGAGTAAGCTACACAGAGGCAAAGCGTGTTTTGGAGAAAACCGACTGGGATATTCTGGAGGCAATCATTGCTCTTGAAGCCGAGGGTAAGATTTCCCAAGGCAGAACGGCAGAGTATTCCACAAAAAAGGAAGGCTCTTGCGCCTATGACTGCAATGACAGCCATGAAAAAAAGGACAAAAAGGAAAAAAGCAAAACAGGCGAGAATTTTAAGGAGTCCGGCAAAAGCTTGTGGGAAACTGTAAAGGGGATTTTTGACAAGGGAAACACAAACTATATTGAGGCGTACAAAAATGGTAATAGAATTTTAGGTATGCCGGTTACAGTTTTCGTACTTCTTCTCGTGCTCGGCTTCTGGGTTCTAATACCGCTTATGATTGTTGGTTTGTTCTTTGGTTTCCGCTACTCTTTCTCCGGCAATGACCTTGGCAAGGAAAGCGTGAACAATGCTATGGGAAAGGCGACGGATATTGCCGACAATATTAAGGACGGGATTAAAAGCGAGTTCAAAAACGACAAAAACGAAGACAACTAGTTAATATAAATTGCCCATGTGGGCAGGCGCAGGCGCGAAAGGAGAGCTTTATGGCAACAAAAATTCTTATAATTGAGGACGAAGAAAAAATTGCCCGCTTTCTGGAGCTTGAGCTTGCTCACGAGGGGTATGAGGTGCAAAAATCCACTGACGGGCGCGAGGGCTTGGACCTCGCGCTTGGCGGTGGATTTAACCTTGTTCTTTTGGACATTATGCTGCCCGGACTAAACGGTCTTGAGGTTATACGCAGACTTCGCAAAAGCTCGGATGTACCGGTTATTATGCTCACTGCCCGTGATGCCGTAATGGATAAGGTGTCGGGGCTAGATATGGGGGCGGACGATTATGTCACAAAGCCCTTTGCAATTGAAGAGTTGCTTGCACGCATACGTGTAACTTTGCGGAAAAGAGAGAGCGCCGAGATACAAAAGGCGCATCAAGTCCTCGAATGGCGCGGTCTTAGGCTTGACAGCTCTGCCCATACTGTAGAGTATGACGGTCAGCCAATTGATTTAACAAAGCGTGAATTTTCCATGCTTGAGTTGATGCTGACAAATAAGAACATCGTGCTTTCCCGAGAGACGATTATCGAGCGGGTCTGGGGCTATGACTATATGGGTGAAACAAATGTGGTTGATGTTTATGTGCGATATCTGCGAAGCAAAATTGACGATGTTTACGGTATAAATTTGGTGCAGACAGTGCGAGGCGTGGGCTACGTTATAAAGGATGAACACCGATGAATAAGAATAACAACCGCACTAGCTCCACAACAAAGCGGCTGCAAAGACTCCAAAAGCATAGAGCAAAGACTGTTCAATTTTTTACCGGACTTATTGCGCTGCTGCTTGTTACAGTAGGCTTCTGCTATGTTCAGGAAAGCAGCTTTACAGGTATTTTAAATCCAATTGTGCTTTGTACTGAGGTAAACCGCTCCGTTTTTTTCGTAATGCCTGACACAGGAATTTTCCCCGATGTCTTTTACAGAATTGAACAGATGGCAGGCATTTCAAAGGTCATTGAAATTACCCCGGCGTTTTATACGACCGCAGTGCTTTTCCTTGTGGGAATACTGCTCAATTCCATCGTGTTGCAGATGTCTGCCTTAAATTCAAGGCATCAGATTCAAAAGCAGCTTGAACCGCTGTATAATCTTGCCAACACAGCGCTTCGCCTATCAGATGAAGGCAGAGTTATAAAAGAGACGCCGCCTCAGTCTGACGTGTCACGAAACGGCGAGTATGACAACAGGATACACAGCCTTGAAAACGCGATTGACAGCTTGGAACCGGAGCTTCCCAACGCGCAGCTCCATACACAGGATGCTGATTTAAAGGGATTGGAGGACGCAATAAACAGTCTTTTAAAGCGTGCCCGAGAAAGCTCCAACCAGCAGATACGTTTTGTCTCGGACGCCTCACACGAGCTAAGAACACCTATAGCGGTAATAAAGGGCTACACCGATATGCTTGACCGTTGGGGTAAGGACGATGAGAAAATCCTTGATGAGTCAATAACTGCAATTAAAACCGAAACAGAGCATATGAACCGCCTTGTAGAGCAGCTTTTATTCCTTGCGCGGGGAGACAGCGGCAGAACTCCTTTGAAGCTTGAGCATTTTTCACTGTCAGACATGGTTCGTGAGGTATGCGATGAGTCAATGATGATTGACGGCGAGCACAAGTGGAACATAAGTGCCGAAAAGGAGATTCCCGCCTACGGTGACATTGCGCTGATAAAGCAGGCTGTAAGAATTCTGGTGGATAATGCACGGAAGTATACCCCGAACGGTGAGGCGATAATTCTGCGTGCAAAGCTAGATGAAAACGGCTCTCCCACAATTGTGGTTCAAGATATGGGCATTGGAATTTCTGCCGACGATATGTCGCGGGTTTTTGATAGATTCTATAGATCAGACCCGGCGAGAGTCAGGGAAAAGGGTGGTACAGGACTGGGGCTTTCTATCGCAAAATGGATAGTTGACAGGCATGAAGGTTATTTTGAGGTATTAAGCCGCGAGGATTTTGGAACGCGAATAACCATTCATCTTCCAAAACCGCCGGCAATAGTATGAAAACGAAGGAAAAATACACCACTTTTATATGTAGAACGATTGTGTTAAACTAATTCGGAAGGCGGCTTGACAATGAATTTGGACGAACTGAGAAGTTCCTGTGAGCAGTGCCGAAACTGCGCGCTGTGGGAAACACGCACAAACGTGGTTTTTGGAGACGGAAACCCCGATGCCGAGGTAATGTTTATCGGCGAGGGTCCCGGTGAGCAGGAGGACTTGACCGGAGTACCCTTTGTTGGGGCCGCCGGAAAGCTTTTAGACCAAATGCTGCAAATCATTGACCTTGACCGCAGAAGCTACTACATTGCAAATATGGTTAAGTGCCGTCCGCCCCGTAATCGTGACCCGCTGGTTATGGAAAAGGAGGCGTGTATGCCATGGCTGCGCACTCAAACGAAGCTTGTTGCTCCGAAAATTATAGTCTGTCTTGGTCGCATAGCCGCCATGTCGATTATCAGAGAGGACTTTAAAATTACCAAGGAGCATGGACAATGGATTGAAAAGAACGGCATTAAAATGATGGCTATGTATCATCCCTCCGCTCTTTTGCGTGACCCTGACAAAAGACCCGAAGCCTTTGCAGACCTAAAGAGTCTGCAAAAAATGATACGTGAAACCTGCCAAAATACGTATTCTGATGTCTGATTAGCTGTTTAGCGCTTCCATTGTAAAAATAAAAGCGAGAAAAGTGAAAAATATTAGAAATTAATACTTTTGAAATATGTTTTATGTTTTTTTTGTAACATCTTCTTGGTATTCTAATATTGCAAGAGACAGTAAACTTTTTTTCGTTTTCTCCTCATCCCATAACTTAATCGGCGGAATGGAATGTCGCACCATTTCGCCGATTATATTTTTTTGTAAAAATTTTTATTTTTCTGAAAGTGACGCAAAAAGTATGCATTCTAATGTTAAGCTTCAATGTATTGCAACGCGGTCTAAAATACTGTAAGCTTATTGTCTGGTGTCGGACACTGTCTCAACTGAAGAAAGGAACAAATATGTTTAACGCAAAATTCAAACGTATTACTTCAATTACATTGGCAATCTGTTTAGTGCTCGCCACGGGAGCTCTTGCTTCGGTTTTGGGAGAGCTTATCAATGGACATGAAACCTTCTTAGGCGGCGGGATGGAGCTTTCCAAGGGTGTTTATTGGACAGGCTCGGATTACCGCACCGAGAATTACATAGAATATTCTCAAAGTTCCGATGTTCGTCCTGTGGTGGTTTCCGGCTCAAGGCTGTGCAACTATGGTAATTTTTCGTCTATGGCGGGCTTGCTTGAAAAGCAGGGTAAACACGTTATTGCCGGAATAAACGGCGACTACTACATAATGGCAAATTACGAGCCTTTAGGGATAGTTGTTCAAGAAGGCAAGCTTCTCTCTTCGGATGCGGGAAACTATGCAGTGGGATTTTATGAGGACGGCGGTGCCGTGTTTGGAAAACCCGCGCTTTCCCTGAGTGTCAACCTGAAAGGAACAAGTCTTGGGCTTACCTCAATAAATAAAACCAGAGTTGACGGCGGCATGACCCTATATACAGACTTCTACTCCTCAGCTACTAAAAACAAGGGCGAAGGAATAGACCTTGTGTGCTCCATAAGCGGAGAGTTAACTTTAAACAGCTCTCAAACATTAACTGTAGAGGAAATTATCACTACAGGCGGCGCAGTGACTATTCCTCAGGGAAAGGCTGTTTTGAGTGTATCGGCAAAGTCTGCGGCGGAAACGCTGGCCCTTGTTAATTCCATTGTCGTGGGAGATACCATAACCGTTAACACCTCGTCCCCGTCGGAATGGTCTAAGGTAACCTATGCAATTGGATCACTTTATAAGCTAGTAACTGACGGAGCGGTTGTCAGCGGACTTCCGGCAGGCGCTGCACCGAGAACGGCAATAGGCAAAAAGGCTGACGGGTCTTTGGTGTTTTACACTATGGACGGACGGCAGCCGGGGCACAGCGTGGGTGTTAGCATGACTGAGCTTGCTCAGCGGCTGATAGAGCTTGGCTGTGTTGAGGCAACAATTATGGACGGCGGCGGATCAACAAGCTTGAACGCAATATATCTGGGTGACAGCTCTGCTTCACAGATTAACAACCCCTCTGACGGTTATCAGCGCTCCGTCACAAACTATATAATGCTGGTTACAGAGGAAAAGCCCACGGGCAAGGCAGACAGGCTTGCGCTTTATCCTCTTTCAACTAACATAATGTCCGGCGCTAATACCACATTTACCCTAAAGGCTGCGGACGAAAACGGATATGCAGCTATGCCCCAGCAATATGTAGAACTTGGCGTAACAGGCGCTCTGGGAACCATTTCACCTGACGGAACCTATATTGCAGCCGGTGAAGGCTCAGGCACAGTGACCGCAGCCTCGGAAGGTCTGGTTTCTGCGGCAGTTCAGGTGCGAGTTGTTAAAACTCCGGATGTTTTAAGGGTATTTAAACAAGGAACAAGCAAGGCAGTTACAAGCCTTTCCCTTGGCAGCGGCGAAAGCGTTGACCTTATGGCGCAGGCTATGGACAACTATGTTTATCTTATTTCTCAGGATAATTGCTTTAACTGGTCGGTGGAGGGGAACATTGGCAGCATCAGCTCTGACGGAGTCTTCACCGCTGGGAGCGAAACCGCACAGGGAAATATTGTAGTAAAGGCCGGCGAAAAATCAGTGGTTATCCCTGTTACGGTGACTCGTCCGGGACGCTATGACGATGTATCGAAGGGTGACTGGTTCTTCGATGCGATAGAATATGTGAGCGAAAAGGGTATTATGTCGGGAACGGCAACGCGTACATTCTCACCTGACCTCTCTATGTCGCGAGCAATGGTTGTCACAGTTTTGCACCGTTTAGAGGGTGCACCAAAGCCGGATGCAACAGACGCTGTGTTCTCTGATGTTCCGCAGGGACAATGGTACACCGATGCTGTGTATTGGGCAAGCCAAAAGGGCATAGTTGAAGGCTTTGGCGGTATGTTTGACCCCAATTCACCGGTAACACGTGAGCAGCTAGCAGCAATTCTTTACAGGTATAAGGGTTCGCCCGCAGCAACAGGCAGTTTGGGCGCATTCTCCGATGCTGCTGCTGTTTCGGACTGGGCAAAGGCGGCAATGAGCTGGACAGTTGAAAAGGGAGTAATTGGCGGAGTGACCTCATCGCTGCTGTCTCCGAAAACAACTGCAACAAGAGCGCAGGTTGCCACCATTCTGCAAAGGATGGCAGGAATATAATTTAATTTAAAGGCTGCTGCAAGATACTCTTGCAGCAGTCTCATTAATAAAACAGCTTCTGTTTTATTAATTTATAACATAACGGCGCTCCGCGCCATTAAAACTGTCCAAGACAGTTTTAATGAAAATATATGTTGACAAATGGTGCATTTACTGATAATATAACAACGCGCTCCAAAGACAGCAGGTGGATTTATCCGTAATTCCTGCCGAGGACGGCTTCTATTTTTATTATTTAGTTGCTTTCTGTCTTTGTACTTTTGTGCAAGGACTTTTTTTTTGGGCGCACCATTCTACCACGGAGGTGAAATTATGCCAAACGCAAAGGTTCTCAGTGAAAAGCAGGCAATTGTTGCAGAGCTTGTCGAAAGAATGAAGGCCTCCGGCTCCGGCGTCTTTGTTGATTACAAGGGCATCACCGTCGCCGAGGATACCGAACTTCGCGGTGAGCTTCGCAAAAGCGATGTTGAATACTCTGTTATCAAAAACACCCTTTGCCGACGTGCTATAAACGAGCTTGGTCTATCCGAAATCGATCCTATCCTTAACGGAACAACCTCTCTCGCAACCAGCACAGGTGACCCTATTGCTCCTTTCAGAGTAATCGGTGAGTATGCAAAGAAGATGGGTGCTGACAAGTTCAACGTCAAAGCGGGCTACATGGATGGCAAGGTCCTTTCTCTGTCCGAAATTTCCGAAATCTCTGCTCTGCCCTCTAAGGATGCACTTTATGCAAAGGTTCTTGGAACAATGCTCGCGCCCATTACGAGTCTGGCTGTCGTTCTTGGTCAGATCGTAGAACAGAAGGGTGGCTCCACGGAAGCTGCCGAGCCCGCAGCCGAATAATTCGGACGGGGTAAAACATTTACTTTTAGGAGGAATATTATTATGGCTAGCGAAAAAGTAACCGCTATGATTGAAGAAATCAAGACTCTTACAGTTCTTGAGCTCGCAGAGCTCGTTCATGCTCTCGAGGATGAATTCGGTGTATCCGCAGCAGCAGTAGCAGCTCCCGCAGCAGGCGGCGCAGCAGCAGCTCCCGCAGAAGAGAAGACCGAGTTTGACGTTGTTATGACTGACTTCGGCGCTGAGAAGATTAAGGTCATCAAGGAAGTCCGCGGCATTACCAGCCTTGGTCTTGCAGAAGCAAAGGCTATGGTTGAAGGCGTACCCGCAAAGATTAAGGAAGGCGTAAGCAAGGATGAGGCTGAGGAAATCAAGGCTAAGCTTGAAGCTGTTGGCGCAAAGGTAGAGCTCAAGTAATTCCCTTACGTTAAAATGCTGTGCTATGCTTAGCTAATAAAATAGACGGATGGCATTTGCATTACTCTAATAAGTATGTTTGAGGGCATCACCGTTACATAAAACGGTGATGCCCTCAGTTCTTGTTATGCTCATTTTATTTCTTAATTAATAATTTGCTTTGCCTTCATCAATAATCCCACTATTAACCCTACTATCATCCCGGCAAAATGTGCCGCTCCTGAAGCTAAAGAATTAGGTATAATAAAAGCTGAAAGAATGTTAAAAACAAACAATAGTATAAACCAAGTTATTGCTTTAGACTTTAAAATTATTTGATTAGGGCGCATTATTGAAAAAGCTACTGCTATGCCCAAAACAGAGGCTGAAGCACCAGCTATTACGCCTTCATTCTGCATATAGCTTGCAATTGGTACGATAACTAAGCTTCCGAAAATTCCAGCAATGAAATAAACAGCAACCACCAATTTAGAGCCATAAATTTTCTCTAAATTAGTTCCAAAGGCATAAAGTATAATCATGTTAAGCAAGAAATGCAAAATATTCTCATGAGAAAACAATACTGTTATTAATGTCCAAGGCTTTGTTAATGCATAATCAATATTACCTTTTGGCAGTAGGAAATACCTTAAGGTTGGAAATAGATTTAACACAATTAAAATTATTAGATTAATTGTTAAAATCAGCATTGTTGCTTTTGAAACACGAAAGTTTTCTTTGAATTCATTCAATATATTTTCATTTGTTATATCAATGCTCTTTCCTATTATTATATAGAAACACCGTAGCATTATTATAGCATGGGCAACCTGTTGCCGCAACCACAGCTTTGCGCATCAATAAGTCTCTGTCAGACAATCTTGTTTGGAAGTGCCCCATTTTATTAATATTTGCCACTTTCTTTATTCAGCAACAAAAACTTTCTTGAAAGCTATAGTGTCGCAAACAATGCTATGTAATTTAGCTTTTGCGGCTATTTCAGTCTATCCTTTTGAAAGTATTCCTTGGTTGCGCTAATTATAACGCCCGATAGACCTACAAGGGCAATTAGGTTGGGAATAGCCATAAGACCGTTGAGCGTGTCGGAAATGCCCCATGCAAGACCTAAATCCATGGTTGCACCCATAACAACAACAATTATAAACAGAATCTGATATACTCTGTTGCTTCTGCTGCCAAAGAGAAATTCAGCGCAGCGTGTGCCGTAAAGTGACCAGCTAAGCATGGTGGACAGAGCAAACAGGGTTATACCAACAGCGATAATGATACCCGATGCTTTTCCGCCGAATGTCACGGCAAAGGCGCTTATAGTTAGCTCCGCGCCTGCCTTTGCGCCGTAGTCAATTGCAACTCCGCTGCATAAAACGGCAAGCGCAGTAAGCGTGCAGATAACAATTGTGTCCATAAAAACCTCGAAAATGCCGAAAAGGCCCTGCTTGACAGGATTTGTCTCGCTTGTTGCGGCATGGGCTATTGGGGCGGAGCCCAGACCTGCCTCATTGGAAAAAACGCCGCGGCCAACACCCATTTTTACTGCCTGCATAATGGTGATTCCCACAGCACCGCCAAGTGCTGCGTCGGGATTAAACGCTCCAGCGAAAATAGACTGAAACACAGCGCCGACATTTGAAATGTTTGTAAAGACAACTGTAAGAGCACCGATTATATAAGCTATGCTCATAAAAGGAACAAGCGTTTCCGTCACCTTACCAATGCGGGAAAGACCGCCGAGAAGTACTGATGCTACAAATATAGCACAAATTACTCCCACAATGATGTTGATAGTATTGACAGAGTCTGCGGCTGCCGGATTAAATGCCTGTATGGCAGAGTTTACGGAGCCTGCAATGGTGTTTGCCTGAGCAATGTTGCCGATTCCAAATGCCGCAAGAGCACCGAAAATCGAAAAAATTACAGCAAGCCATTTCCAACTTTTACCCAAACCGTTTTTTATGTAGTACATCGGTCCGCCGACCCAATCGCCGTCTACGTTGCGCTCACGATATTTGACAGCGAGAAGTATTTCACCGTATTTTGTAACCATGCCTACTAGAGCGGAAATCCACATCCAGAAAATTGCCCCGGGACCGCCTAGAGCAATAGCTCCGGTTACGCCGGCTATGTTTCCTGTGCCGACTGTTGCTGCAAGCGCGGTTGTAAGCGCTTGAAACGGTGTAACAGAGCCCTTTTCGACTGCTTCGCTTTTCTTAAAAACTTTTCCTAGGGTGTTTTTCATTGCGTAACCGAATTTTCTAAACTGCAAGAACCCGGTGCGTGCGCTTAAATACAAACCGGTGCCGACAATGAGAATCATCATGGGAATGCCCCAAACGACTCCGTTTACGGCATCGTTAATGTCCGTAATAAAGCTCAAAAATCCATCCATTCACTAATTCCTCCCACAAAATAAGCAAAAATTCTACTTATAACATGATATCATGCCATTCACAATTTAGCAATAATTTTTCAAGATAGCATGTTAAATCAGCGCATTGATAAACAAATTCGTTAAAAGTTTTGGGACTTCCATAAAACTGAAAATAGCCTGAACTCATATTTGAAACCTTTTATAATTTGTTTCGTCTAAATAAAAAATATGAACAATATACAAAAATGATGTACATTTCAATTATTATGAGTTAAAATAGTTTCCGATGACTTCACAATTCATTTGAAAGGACAAAAAAATGAAAAAGATTTTATCACTTGTACTGGCAGTATCTATTTTAATGAGCATGGGTGCTGCATTTGCAATTACAGAAGGCGACAGCCGTGCTGTTATAGGCGCTGATTTGTCTGCCGATCAAAAAGCCGCTGTTTATAAAAACTTTGGCTTGGAGCAGGGAACGGTTAAGGAGCTTTCGGTAACAAATGCCGAGGAGCGCGAGTACCTTGACGGCTTGGTAAACCCCTCCCTTATAGGAACCCGTTCGATTTCTTGTGTGTACATAGAAATCCTCGGAGAGGGCAAGGGCTTGGATGTATCCACAAACAACATTAACTGGTGCACAAAGGAAATGTACATGAACGCACTGGTTACTGCCGGTATTGACGATGCAAAGCTTATCGTAACCAGCCCCATCAGCGGAATTTCCGGAACTGCTGCTCTTACAGGCGTTTACAAGGCATATGAGGACATTACCGGCGAGCCTTTGGACGAGGTTGCAAAGCTTGCAGGTACTCAGGAGCTTGTTATTACAGCTGAGCTTGCAGATGAAATCGGAAGCTATGACGCAGTTACAATAGTAAATGAGCTTAAGCTAATACTCGGCCAAACTGTGAACATGACTGATGATCAGCTTAAAGAGGAAATCAAGTATATCGCAGATCAATATGACATCACAGTCAGCGAGGGTCAGATGAAGCAACTTGTCTCTCTCTGCCGTTCACTTGAAAAGCTTGATCCTGATCAGCTTAAGGCAAAGGTTGAATCCGTTCAGGACACAATTGCTAAGCTTGCGGGAGCCAAAGAAAAGGTCGGTGCTGTTGTTGAGTCTGTAAAGGGCTTCTTTGAGGCTGTCGGAAATTTCTTTTCAAATCTTTTCAGCAAAAAGTAGCTTGCCGCTTTAACAAAACAGCAACTGTTTTATTAAAAAAGTAATATAACGGCGCTTTGCGCCATTAGAACTGTCCAAGACAGTTTTAATAAGCATAACCGTGACTGTGCAAATCGGTCACGGTTATTTTATGTTTCAAAATAGAGCATTATTTGTTATAATAAATTAGTTAAGCTTAGTTAACTGCACGACTAAATATAAGATGCGCTAAAACATTGATGCTGACAGCGTCAAAATGGAGGTACTGCGGTGATAAAAATAAGTAATATATGTGTTCCTGTGGAGGAGAATGTTGACCAAATTAAGTCTCGCGCGGCTAAGCTGATGGCTATTTCTCCGGAGGAATTGGAGGCTTTTAATCTAAGCAGAATGTCTGTTGATGCTCGCAAAAAAAGCGATGTGCATTATGTTTGTGCAGTTACACTGTCGGCGGCTAATGAGCAGGAGCTGGTGACAAAGGCAAACAACAAAAATATCGCACTGTTTCAGCCATATGAGTATCATTTCCCTGCGGTTCTCAGAAACAGCACCTTAAAGCCTGTGGTTGTGGGTATGGGTCCTGCTGGCATATTTGCTGCTTTGGAGCTTGCCCGTGCAGGGCTTGAACCGATTATTTTGGAACGAGGCAGAAGCGTTGACGAGCGCACGGAGGATGTTGAGCACTTCTGGAAAACAGGCAGCCTTTCGGTAAGCTCAAATGTGCAGTTTGGTGAAGGCGGTGCCGGAACCTTTTCAGACGGTAAGCTTACAACAGGCATAAATGACCCTAGAATATCCCATATTTTCAAGACTTTCGTGGAACATGGCGCACCCGAGGACATCTTGTGGTCGCAAAAGCCTCACATCGGCACAGATGTGCTGCGCAGCGTAGTTAAAAGCATGCGCAGCGAGATAATTGCCCTAGGGGGCGAGGTGCGCTTTGAGCACACGCTCTTTGGACTTAAGACTGACAAGGGTGCACTCTCCGGCATAACGGTAATGACGGAGACAGGGCCTTATGATATAGTTTGCGACACCTTGGTGCTGGCACCGGGCCACTCAGCACGGGACACCTTTGCAATGCTGCTGAATGAAGGGCTTCCCATGGAGCAAAAAGCGTTTGCAATCGGTGTTCGTATAGAGCATAAGCAGAAAGCAATTTCTCAAACTCAGTTCGGCTGCTTTGCAGACAGGCTTGCACCCGCCGACTATAAGCTTGTCTGCCATTTGCCTAACGGGCGGTCTGCCTACACCTTTTGTGTATGCCCGGGAGGGCAGGTGGTAGCTGCCGCTTCAGAATATGGTGAGCTTGTTACCAATGGCATGAGCCTGAGAGCACGGGACGGAGAGAACATCAACGGCGGATTTCTTGTTGGAATTAAGCCAGAGGATTTTTTTGATACACATCCACTTGCGGGTGTCCGTTTTCAGGAGCAGTGGGAACGCCGGGCCTTTGAGCAGGGCGGAGGCGGCTTTTGTGCACCTGTTCAAACAGTGGGCAATTTTTTGGACAGCACATATTCCAACGACATCGGAAATGTCCTGCCAACCTATACTCCGGGAGTTACACCTACTGATATACGCAGCTGCCTGCCGAAGTTTGTGACAGACACACTTGCAATGGCGCTACCGATTTTTGACCGCAGCCTCCACGGCTTTGCTGACAAAAACGCACTTTTGACCGGAGTTGAAACCCGTAGCTCATCACCGGTCAGAATTTTGCGTGGCGAGGACTTCCAGTCACAGGTGAAAGGCATATATCCCTGCGGAGAGGGTGCGGGCTATGCAGGCGGAATAACCAGTGCAGCTGCTGACGGAATAAAAGTTGCCGAAGCGATTGCTGCCTATAATGCTTAGGCGCAGTATTAAATCAAAAAGCTCTGTCCTCATTTTGAGGACAGAGCTTTTTAGTTTATTCCATATATAAGTGCATTGCAAATTGCGGAGGCAACATTGCAGCCACCCTTTTGTCCGCGGGAGATTATGTACGGAACGCCGCATTTCGTAATAAGCTCCTTTGCTTGAGAGACGTTAATAAAACCGGGAGGCACACCGATTATTAACGGCGGCTTTGGAATTTTTCCTTGCTTTATAAGCTGGTGAAGGCGAATAAGAGCGGTGGGAGAGCTTCCTATTGCAAATATAAACTCTCTGTCAAGTCTGGCAGCCTTATCTATACACGCTGCTGCACGGGTGGTATCTCCGAGCCTTGCCGACCTTGCAATATCATCGTCGGATGTGAAGCACAGTACCTCACCGCCAAAGGCAGACAAAGCTTTTCTGTTTATACCTGCTTTTGTCATACTTGTGTCTGTCAGTATTGAAACACCTGCCTGCAAGGCCCTCTCTGCCTTTGTAACGACTCCTCGGGAGAAGCAGAGACATTCTGCATAATCAAAATCGCCCGTGTTGTAAATTACTCTTGTAATTATCGGTGCAAGGCGCGAACTGAGCTTGTCCGGAAGCTCTGACTTAATAATTTCAAAGCTTCTCGCTTCAATGTCAGAGGGCTTGACGCTTTCAAGCTTTGTACTCAAAACTCAATTCCCCTCCTTGCCACAATACCTTTTTCATAGGGATGACGTATACATTTTATTTCGGAAATATAATCAGCGAGGACAAGAAAGTGCTCCGGTGCATCCCGACCGGTTAAAACAAGCTCAAGTTCCTTTGGCTTTCTGTTCAGCAGATTATCAACGGCACCTGCATCAACGGCTCCGATGCTGTAGGCAAACATAACCTCGTCCAGCACCAAAAGCGAGCTTTCACCCTGACCGACAAGAGAAAGCGCCTGACTTATGTTAGCATTGTTTTCAAGGCGCACCAACTCCTGCTGCTGTTTCGTGCAGCTTGACCAAAAACCATAATCCCTGCTGTTTCGGAGAACGGTTATGCCGGGTATTCTTGAAAGTGACTCAAGCTCTCCAGTTTCACTGCCCTTACAAAACTGAACAATTACTGCCTTGCCGCCGCAGCCTGCAAAGCGAATGGCAAGACCCAGGGCGGCAGTGGTTTTGCCGTTGCCGTTGCCTGTGTAGATATGGATAAGACCCTCCATTTATGTCCTCCGTTATTATTCCTCAGCCATGTTTGGTTCCTTGATTGCTAGCGCCATTACAATATCGTCAATGGCAGTTTTGCGCACAAAAAGTGTTCCGCCGCTACTGCCCAAAACAGCACAGCGCTCGCAGGTATCGTTTGTGCCTGTGAGCTGTTCTTCAAGACTGATTGCAGAAAAATCACCTGTAGTTTTTAGAAGCTCTTTTGGAGTATAACAGCTCATGGACAGACTGTGACGCTCGCAGAAATCTATCAAGGCTGTGTTTTGAGTTTGGCTGTCAGTTGTTGTGCACAGCTCTCTTACTGCAAGAGGGTGACAGCCGCAGATGTGCATAAACTCATAAAATGCCGCGTCTAGCTCGGCAAAGGAGGGAGTGCCTGTGCATGCAACTCCCAGAGTGAGAACAGGCGGTACGAGATGAAGTGCGTTTTCTGGCACTGCGGATAAATAAGTTATTATAAAGTCGCAGTTATCATCGCCTAAGCTCTCTTTAATACCGGCAGGTGCTGCTCCTGTTATTGGGAAAATGCTGCTGTAGCTTACGGTTTCACCGGCAAAAAGCTTTGAGGATACCCGCCTTGCGTGCGCTGGGTTTGCAATATGCAGGCCAGCAGAGCTTGCCCAAGCATCTATGTCAAAGAGATTTCTGGATTTATAGCTAGTTGATAGAATGGCTGTTGCACCGATTGCCTTAGAGATTGAAGCGGCAAGACACTCTGTGTCATTTCCGAGGATGAGAGGCAGAACATAGCTTCCCGACTCGTCTATTACAATGACAGCAGCATCCTGATTTTTAATGTGCAAAAAGGGTGCAATAGCACGCACAGCTGTTTCTGTGCTGCTGATATAAACAAGTGTGTTGCCTTTGAGAAAATTTGCCTTTGTCCATGAAAAAAGCTCATTTTCAGCACAATGTGATAGCTCAAGCCTTGACCCAAATGTGGTACGCAATAGCTGACCTAGCTCAAATCCCTTGCTTGTACATGTGATAGCAGCTACACTCATGTCCGCACCGCCCCCTTAGCTTGCCCATAATTCATGACAAATTTATGCGTAAAGCCTCAAAAAGAAGCCTGAAACATTAAATTCTTTATCCTTATTATGGTGCGAAGTGCAGGCTTTGTCAAGATTTTTACATTTTGCAGTACAATATGTTGCGGTGCTTAACCGTCTTAAATTTATTTACACACACAAGCGCATTTAATCTGTAAGCCGATTGCAGTAGTTAAAAAATACTTGCTTTAAGCATGTAAAAACCTCGCTTCACTTGTCGCAGGTGAAGCGAGGTCGTGCAATGTGTTATCTAGCCTGCCTGATCATTTCACGGCGTAAGCGGACGATAATTCTTTTTTCAAGACGGCTGATATATGACTGGGAAATTCCCATAATATCGGCAACTTCCTTTTGTGTATACTCTGTGGAGCCGCTCAAACCAAAACGCATGGTTATAATTGTGCGTTCCCGCTCGTCAAGGCTTGCCACGGCATCCATAAGCATTCGCTTGTCGGCATCCTCCTCCATTGGCCGGGATATTTCATCGCCATCACTGCCCAAAATGTCGGAAAGCAGCAGCTCGTTTCCGTCCCAGTCGGTGTTCAGAGGCTCATCCAAAGAGACCTCTGCCTTTTGACAGTTGATTTTGCGCAGGTACATGAGAATTTCATTTTCAACACAGCGGGAGGCGTAAGTGGCAAGCTTGATTTTTTTGTCGCCTTTAAAGGTGTTTATTGCCTTTATCAGACCTATTGTCCCAATTGATATGAGATCCTCAAGTCCCACGCCTGTGTTCTCGAAGCGACGGGCAATATACACTACAAGCCTTAGATTGTGTTCAATCAAGAGCTGCTTTGCCTGTTCATCGCCGCACTCCAAAGCGTCCAAAGCATGCTGTTCCTGATCCTTCGGCAATGGCGGCGGCAACACATCACTTCCGCCGATATAGTGTATAGAGGGTGGATGACTCAAACCGAGCTTTAGCAGTGCTTCTCTGAAGGCTATGTAGATTTTTGCCTGTAATGTAAGTGCCTTTTGTTCCAAAAACTGCACCTCCTTTTGATGTTGATTCCCACTTTTATGTTTAAACAATGCTTATCTGGTCAAATTACTGCTGAAAACTCGTTGTCTGAACATATTTTTGTGGGAGACAGACCCACCAAAAGCTTTTGATTTTCCTTTCCGTTCACTGTTGCCTTGTCCGGTTTGAAAACAGGCAGCATGGAGTTTTGAACACCTACAGCAGTAAAGGGTACCAATCGAAAACGGGTTTTCAAGTCATCATTTTCTGCAAGGGAAACGATGAACTCGGCAGCTCCGCGGTTTAGGGCGGAGATGCTGTCCTCAGGCAGCAGGGACTGCGCTGCGGAGATACCCACCACCATGACTGGCAATCCGCTTATTGGGTCGTACAGCTCGTTGCCGGTGTCAAAAAGCGCGGTGAATTCTGCACTTTTTCCGCACAGGGTGATATTTACGCTGGCAGTTTCACGTCTGCGCTTTGCAGCAAAGCGGTTGAAAACAATGGTCAAAACGCAGTAGCAGACAGCAAAGGATAAAATAAGAACCTTCAAGGAGGCGTTTATGTACAGACCAGCGGATATGCTGTTTCCTGCCAGCATGGAGGCTGCAAATACAGCGCCGCCAAAGGCAGCAGAAACCGCAAGGAAGGCAAAAAACGGCTTGACTAAATTTTTTTCACCTCCAAATGCAAGCAGTGTCATTAGCACGCCCAAGGAAAGCTTAGTCAAGGGAGATGCAAGAAAGCGAAGCGGCGGCAAAAGCACCGCGACTGAATATAATGCCCCAAGTGCTGCGGCAAGACCAAAGCGCACGCGCTTTAACGGCAGGCAGCAGAGCTTTCCTGTTGCAAGCAGGACGAGATAATTAATTATTAGGTTCAAAAGGAACATGTCGTCAACATAAACGGTTTTCATAGGGCAAGTATATAGGACAAGATGCAAAAAAAGCGTTGCTTTGAGTCGCTGAAAAATAAAAAGGTACAGACGCGAAATAATCACGGCTGTACCACGGCAATATTTCTTTAAATCCTCCAGATATTTTCGGCGTATTCTTTAACAGCGCGGTCGGCTGCAAAAACCCCGCTTCTCGCGATATTTTTAATAGACATTTCTGCGCGCTTGTTTTTGTCCGAAATGACTGAATAGAGTTTGTCGTGAGCAGAGAGGTAGCTTCCAAAATCTTGAAGCAGCATGTATTCATCTCCGCCGTATACCAGACGGGACACAAGGTCGGAGTAGCTTTCTCCATCTGAAAAGCCCTTGCTGAATCGATTGAGAACTCTGTGCAGGGAGGTACTGCTCTCATAAAGCTCCGCAGGATTGTAGCCCTGCTGCTTAAGCTCTGCAACCTCGTTTGCACGAAGTCCGAAAAGTGACATGTTTTCATCACCCAAAAGCTCAAACATCTCAACATTGGCACCATCCAGCGTTCCAATGGTAATTGATCCGTTCATCATCAGCTTCATGTTGCCTGTGCCGCTGGCTTCCTTTCCGGCAGTGGAAATCTGCTCGGAGATCTGCGCTGCGGGCATTAGCTTTTCCGCCACGGATACACGGTAATTTTCAAGAAAAACAACCTGTAGCTTACCCTTGCAGAGGGGGTCCTTTGCAATATCCTCAGAAAGTGAGCACAGCAGACTGATTATACGCTTTGCCGCCTTATAGCTGCTTGCCGCCTTTGCACCGAAAATAAAGCAGCGTGGCAGAAACTCACCGTTGGGGTTATCGTGGATACGCTGCTGAAGGTGGGTTATCAGCATGGCGCACAGAAGCTGTCGCTTATACTCGTGAAGCCGTTTCACCTGAACGTCAAAAATTGCGTCTGTGTTGAGCGCTACGCCGCCTGCTTTCAAAACATACTGCGCTAAGTGCTGTTTGTTGCGCAGCTTAATGTCCTCAAGCTCGTTCAAAACCTCGGTGTGCTGAGCAAAGCGCTCCAGTACGGATAAATTCTGGGGAGCTTTCAAGTAGTCGTCGCTGCCAAGCAAACGGGTTATTAAGCTGTGCAGATCGGGGTTAATCTGGGCAAGCCAGCGTCTATGGTCTATACCGTTTGTAACATTTGTAAATTTGTCGGGGTGAAGCTTGTAAATGTCACTGAAAAGCTCCTGCTTTAAAATGTCGCTGTGAAGTGCGGAAACCCCGTTTACCTTAAAGCATACAGCAAGGCAAATGCTTGCCATGTGCACCTTGCCGCCCTCAATTATGAGATTTCGGAGAATGGCTTCGTCGTTGCCCTTGAAAATACTTGCCAAATGGCGCCTGTAGCGAAGGTCCAGCTCACGTATGATTTGCCAGATGCGCGGCAACTGCTGCTCAATAAGCTCTTGCGGCCAGCACTCCAACGCTTCGGACATGACTGTGTGATTGGTGTAGGCAACGCAATTTGAAACAATCTCCAAAGCCTCCTCCCAGCCTAATCCGTCCTCGTCCATAAAAATGCGCATAAGCTCAGGGATTATCATGGTTGGGTGAGTGTCGTTTATTTGAAAGACGTGGTGCTGGGCAAAGCTGCGCACATTGCCGTACATTTCGCGGTGTTTTTTTACTACGGATTGAGCGGTGGCAGACACAAAGAAATACTGCTGCTTTATTCGGAGGATTTTACCCTCGGTATGCTCATCAGAAGGGTAGAGAACCTTTGTTATCACCTCTGCCAAGGTGCGGTTTTCCATTGATTTTACATATTCACCGCCCGAAAACAGCCGCATATCAAGAGACTGGGGTGAACGTGCCTCCCACAGTCGCAGGGTGTTGACTCTGTCTGTATCATAGCCGACTATAAGCATATCCCTCGGCACAGCTAGAACGGAGGTGTAATCCTTTATGGAGGTGCTGCACCTTCCGGAGTAGTCCCAGCGCTCTTCAACTCTGCCGCCGAAACGAACCTCAATAGAATCGTCGTAGCAGGGCACAAGCCAGCTGTCAGAGGAGATAGTCCACCCGTCAGGGCGCTCAACCTGCTTGCCGTCCCGAATTTCCTGACGGAACATTCCAAGCTCGTAGCAAAGGCTGTAGCCTGTGGCGGGAAGGTCAAGACTTGCCATGCTGTCCATATAGCAGGCGGCGAGACGACCCAAGCCACCGTTACCCAAGCCTGCGTCCGGCTCTGCTTCAAAAACGTCGGAGGGCTCAAAGCCAAGCTCGGAAAGGGCTTCCCAAAGCTCGTTTAGAATTCCAAGATTAAAGGCATTTTTCGCTAAAGACCTGCCCATAAGAAATTCCATAGAAAGATAGTGCAGCTGACGGCTGTCATTTGCTTTTTTTCCGGTGCGTCTGCGTGCTGCCATCTCTCGCAGAAGCATTGCGCAGGCGCAAAACACCTCCCCCGAGCCTGCATTTTCAGAGGACACGCCGAAATGTGCGGAAAGCTTATCTACTATAGCGGATTTTAGCTCATTTTTTCCCATCGGGTTCATAAAAGGTTCCTTTCCCTGTAAAGCGGGGAAATGCTCCCCGCAATTTGTATATAGGTTCTGCTTTTTTAAAAATTCAGTGTGAAAGGCTAGCTTATAAGCTCGTGATAAATCTTCAAATATTCCCTCGCTGAGTGCTGCCAGCTCAAATCGTCCGTCATTGCCCTGTGAACAAGCGCGTTCCATGCGTCCTTATCGTAGTAGGTCTGCAAGGCAAAATCTATAGTGCACAGCATGTCGCCTGAACTGTAGCTGTCAAATCTAAAGCCGTTGGAATCCTCTGCCGGATAGGGGCGGACGGTATCACGCAAACCGCCCACAGAGCGGACGATTGGAATTGTTCCATACCTCATGGCAATAAGCTGCGACAGACCGCAGGGCTCGCTTCTTGAGGGCATAAGGAGCATATCAGCGCCCGCGTAAATCATTGACGCGCGAGCTTCGGAGTACATTATATTTGCCGAAACCCTACCGTTATAGGCATATTCTGCATTACGGAAACGATTCTCAAAGCTTGATTCGCCTGTGCCCAAAATCACGAGTCTAATGCCCTTTGAAACGATGGCGTCCAAGGCTTCGGACACAAGGTCAAAGCCCTTATGACCGACAAGGCGAGAAATGCAGGCAAGAATGGGGCTACTATCGTTTTCATCAAAGCCCAGCTCATGGCACAGATTATTTTTACATTCCAGCTTTCCCACGAGGTTTTCTGCTTCGAAGCTGCTAGAAAGGCTAGCATCTGTTTTGGGGTCAAAACGGTCAATGTCCAAGCCGTTAACAATTCCTGTGAGCTTGTAGGCGTTATCCTCCACAACCTTGTGCAGACCGCAGGAAAAAAACGGATCTCGCAGCTCGGAAGCATAGCTGGGGCTTACGGTTGTAACATAATCTGCCTTGTAGATTGCACCCTTCATAAGGTTTACGGCACTGTCGTATTTCAAAATTCCGTTATCATACAGCTCTTTGGGCAGACCGAAAACGTCATAAGCTGTTTCCTCTCCGAAGCGTCCTTGATATTCTATGTTGTGTATTGTGTAAACGGTCTTGATATCGCGATAAAACTCAGCAACCTCAAGTGACATATATATGGGAATAAGCGCGGTTTGCCAGTCGTTGCAGTTTATTACATCGGGCTTCCAGCCGATTAAAGGAAGAAGCTCTATAACAGCTTTTGAAAAAAAGCCGAAGCGCTCTCCGTCGTCCATAAAGCCGTAGATGCCATCACGCTTAAAATAGTATTCGTTGTCAACAAAGTAGTAGGTAACACCCTCGTACTCAAGGCGAAACAGACCGCAATACTGCCTGCGCCATGCAAGATTAACGTAGGTATAAAGGCAGAAGGTCATTTGCTCTCGCCATTTATCGGCTATGGAGCCGTACAGTGGCAAGATTACTCTTGCCTCTTCGCCCTGAGAGCAAAGAGCCTTGGGCAGGGAGCCTGCAACATCTGCCAAGCCTCCTGTTTTAATAAAGGGGGCAGCTTCGCTGACGGCATATAGAATATTCATATCGATGACAATTCCTTTCGCATAGCTCTAGTTGCAGGATGACCGAAGGACACAACCTCATCTTGCATGGGTGTTCTGTGTTACACCGCAGAATTCCAGAACACAATAAACGTAATAAGGCTTGACTCCGTTTCAAGCCTTATTCTTTTCAGTGTCAGATATTCTTGCCTTTTGGCACGGTGATGGGTAAAATTTTGCTTCCGATTAAGGTAAGACTATTTGAAAAAACAGTATCCTTATCTGAAATTACACAGTCAAGCATGACATTTTCGCCGATAACAGAGTCCTGCATAATGACGCAGTTTTTAAGCTTTGCGCCTTTTCCGACCTTAACACCGCGGAACAAAACACAGTTTTCAAGCTGCCCCTCTACAAAGCATCCATCGGCGATGAGGGAGTTTTTTGCGGAGGCCTGCTCGCTGTAATAGGTGGAGACTGAGGAGCGTCCCTTGGTATAAACGGGTCTTTTCTCAGGAAAAAGCTCATTTCGCAGACTTTGCTTGAGCATATCCATGCTGGAGCGATAATAGTCAGCAACAGAACAAATTTGAGCGCAGTAGCCCTTATGACGGTATAATTCCACTCTGCCGCCGTTTTCAAGATAGTGAGACAGAGCATCGCGGTGAAAATGCATTTTGCCGTTGGCACTGCACCAATCTATTAATTCCAATAGGAGAGATCTACGAATTATGTAAACCTCTATGGATACTAAAGCATCCTTTTCCGTGGTGGAGGAGAAGAGAAGATGACGGGAGCTTGTGGCGCTCTCGGGCAGAAAGCTTATTCCGTCATTACTGTTGGTAATTTTCTCGGCGCATACTGCGGTGATTTCAGCACCGGAGGAAATGTGATAATCAAAAATTTCTTCAAGGTCAAGATTTACTGCGAGGTCACTGCGAAAAAGCGCGATATTATCCTGCTTAATGTCCTTGATGTAGCTGCGCATTGCGTTAAGAGCATCCATACAGCCGGTGTATTTCCCGTAGCGGCTGTCGTGCATGCCGTAGGGAGGAAGCAAAGTGAGTCCGCCGCTACCGCGGCTTAAGTCCCAGTCCTTTCCGCCCTCAAGATGGTCGAGAAGGGATTGATAGTTGTTTTGCATGATAACGCCTACATCGCGTACCCCCGCATTTGTCATAGAGGAAAGCGCAAAATCTATCAGACGATAACGGGAACAAAATGGCAGGGAAGCGCTTGTTCGTGGAATTACAAGTTCGTTCAAGGCGGGGTTTGAGTGGTAAGCGTAAATAATTCCGTGAAGGTCAATCATTTGCTGCCCTCCTTGTCAAAATAAATCATGGAGCCGGCTTCAACTATTGTTCCGTCGGGAATAAAGCAGTTTGGTCCGCAGGTGGTTATTCGGGGACTTTCTTCACCATCGGGAGAACTGCCTACGTAGGCACCGCTGCCAATTCTCGCGTTTTCACCGACAATTGCATATTCGACAACAGCGCCCATAGAAACGACACAGCCGGGCATCAACACGCTGTTTCTAACATTGGCACCCTCTGCAACTGTGGCGCTGTTGCTTAAAACTGAGTTTTTAACGCTGCCGCGCACATCACAGCCCTCTGTAAGTATGCTGTGCTGTATCTCGGCATTTTCACCGATGTAGTGGGGCGGCTTAATGGGACTTCTGCTGCGGATGGGCCATGAACTGTCATATAGGTCAATAAGATTGGGAGAAAGCATGTCCATATTTGCCTCCCAAAGACTGTCAATTGTGCCGACATCACGCCAATAGCCGGAAAAACGGTAAGGCAACAGCTTTTCCCCCTCTTGAAGCATAGCAGGAATGATATTCTTGCCAAAGTCCTTTTCGGAGTCGGGATCGTCCTCATCGGCGATAAGATACTCCCGCAGCTTTGACCATGTAAAAATGTAAATTCCCATAGAGGCAAGGTCACTTTGAGGATTTTTGGGCTTTTCTGCGAATTTGTTTATAAAGCCGTCCTCACCCACCTCCATTATTCCGAAACGAGAGGCATCGGACATCGGAACTTTAATAACTGCAATTGTACAGTCAGCGCCGTGCTCTGTGTGCTCCTTCAGCATGTCGGAGTAATCCATTTTGTATATATGGTCGCCGCTGAGTATCAGAACGTACTCGGGGTCCCACATCTCTATAAAATCAATATTCTGATAAATGGCATTTGCCGTTCCGGAAAACCATTCACCCTTTGCTCCGGAGCTTTGGTACGGCGGTAAAATAAACACACCTCCGCGCTGAATGTCCAAATCCCAAGGCTGACCGTTTCCGATGTAGCTGTTCAGGTGCAGGGGCTGATATTGGGTAAGGACACCCACAACATCCACGCCGGAATTAGCGCAGTTGCTCAGAGGAAAGTCGATAATGCGGTATTTGCCGCCAAAAGGCATAATAGGTTTGGCGGATTTATCTGTCAAAGCATGCAGCCGCGAGCCTTGACCGCCTGCGAGAAGCATTGCTATGCACTCTTTCTTCATACGCTGTGCCTCCGTTTTCTTTATATTAGGGGAACTCTGGCTAAATTTGTCTTGACAATTTAAAAAGAGTTTCCCTTACACTTTGTTGCTGCTATTGCGTGTTATGCCTTGCAAATTGGATTGTGGGGTGCTTGAACGCGTTCTTACAATAAAAATGCCTGTAAGTGGGGGAACGTCCAATAAAATTGAACGATGCTGACCATGCTGTGGGATTTTATCAGCAGCATAGCAATCCCCGCGGCTTACAGCGCCGCTGCCGCCGAAGCATGCTTCGTCTGTGGAAAAGCAAACACTGTAGTTTCCAAAGCCTGTTACACCGAGACGAAAATCCCTTACAGCTACGCCCGAGAAATTGCACACAAAGATAAGCTGACGTCCTGATTTGTCTCTGCGGACAAAGGCAAGAAGATTTTTGTCCCTTTCGTCAGGACAAAGCCATTGAAAGCCGCTGTCCGCAAAGTCAATTTCCCAGAGGGGGCGGCTATCCTTGTAAAAGGTGTTAGCCTCGGCAAAATAATGGTTAAGCTCCGAATTATCCTTACTTTCTAAAAGCTCCCATGGGAGCTGAGAAGCAAAGTCCCATTCCGTTTCCTGCCCAAGCTCTGCACCCATAAACAGCAGCTTTTTTCCCGGATGAGCAAGCATATATGCCCACAGCAGCCGAACTCCTGCAAGCTTTTGCACTCTGCTGCCTGGGGCTTTTCCCATAAGAGAACCCTTCATGTGAACCACCTCGTCATGGGAAAGAGGAAGAACGAAGTTTTCGGAAAATGCGTACATAAGAGAAAAGGTAAGGTCGTTATGAGCTCCGCTGCGGAACAGCGGGTCAGTTTTGAGGTAGCGCAGGGTGTCGTTCATCCAGCCCATATTCCATTTGAGGTTGAAGCCAAGACCGCCGGCATATGCGGGAGCTGTGACCAAGGGCCAAGCGGTGCTTTCCTCCGCTATCATCAGTATACTGTCGTCAAAGGTAAAGCATACCTCATTAAGCTGCTTTAAGAACTCCACTGCTTCAAGGTTTTCCCTGCCGCCGAATTTGTTTGGCTTCCAGCCGGAGTCCTGCCGATCGTAGTCAAGATACAGCATAGATGCAACTGCATCAACGCGCAGACCGTCAATATGGAACTGCTCAAGCCAAAAAAGGGCTGAGGATATTAGAAAGCTTCGAATCTCGCCCTTTGCGTAGTCGAAAATACGAGTACCCCAACTGGGGTGCTCAGCCATTACAGGGTCGCTGACCTCGTAAAGGCGGCTGCCGTCAAACTCCACAAGACCGTGAGGGTCCTTTGGAAAATGAGCGGGAACCCAGTCCATTATAACACCAATTCCTGCCCTGTGGCATTCGTCAATGAGATACATTAAATCTTGAGGAGCGCCGTATCTGGAGGTCGCGGCAAAATAGCCGGTGCATTGATAGCCCCATGAACCGTCATAAGGGAATTCGGAAAGGGGCATAAACTCCACGTGGGTAAAGCCCATGTTTTTAATGTAGGGAATAAGCTCCTGCACCATCTCGCGATATGTGAGAGGACTGCCGTTCTCATCATGCCGCCATGAGGAGAAGTGCAGCTCGTAGATGTTAAGAGGGCGGCTGTAAACCTTTCGCCTTTTGCGCAGTGACATCCATTTTTTATCGCCCCAGCAGTACCCCGAAGTATCATAAAGCAGCGATGCAGTTTCTGGACGAAGCTGAGCATACACACCGTAGGGGTCGGCTTTCCAGAGAGTTTGCCCGTCCCTTGTGCTTATAGCAAATTTATAGGTCTGCATGGCTGAAACGCCGTTAATTTCAAGCTCCCAAATCCCGCCGCTGATATAATGCATGGGATTTTTGTGCAAGTCCCATCGGTTAAAGTCACCAACCACGGAAACCTCGACTGCGTTTGGTGCCCAAACACGGAAAACTGCACCGTCATCTTTTAGGTGAGCACCTAGGAATTTTTGCGCGTGTTCTGCTTTTCCGCAGGTGAAGCTGTCTAGGAAAGTGCTTATTTCATTGGCATTCATAGGAAATCACAGCCTTTCGGGAAGAATAGCGAGAGAATTTTTCTAAAAATACAGCGGGAGCTATTCTCCCGCTGCTAATTAAACTTGTTCATAGCTTTTTCGATGCCCTCGCCGATAATAGCGGCAAGCGCATCTGCTGTCTTTTCACAGGCTTCAGAAATTAACTCAGAATCCTTTTTGCAGAAGCTGCCAAGAACCCAATTGATGATGTCCTGCTCTGTCTCGCCGGACGTAGGCACCCCGACACCGATTTTTATTCTTGGAAAAACATCGGTGCCTAAAGCGGAAATAATACTTTTCAAACCGTTGTGACCGCCGCTGGAGCCCTTTGCACGAATTCTGAGCTTGCCTGTGGGCAATGCGATATCGTCGCATACTGTGATAACTCGCTCGGGAGGAATTTTGTAAAACGCTGCTGCGGGAGCAACAGCGTTCCCCGATAGGTTCATATAGGTTTGCGGCTTCATAAGAAGCACCTTTTCTCCTGCAATATCTGCGGTTGCAGTAAGCGCATTAAAACGCATACGATTAATTTTTATATGTTCCCGCGACTCGATAAGGTCAGCCGTCATAAAGCCCACATTGTGACGGGTATTATCATATTGACTGCCGGGATTACCCAGAAAGACCAGCAGCCATTGCACGCCGCCGCTTTTGCTCTTGAAAAACATATGTGACGATGTCCTTTCGACTCAACAGGTGAAAACCATACATCTGCTGCTGCACCAAAGGGGTACGGATAGAGCCGCACCGCTCTTTGACGCAAATAGTGAATTTTGATTTAGTGCTTAATCGAAGAGAGAAGAAATGGATACTTCCTCATAAACGCGGGCAATTGCCTCTGCAAACAGTGTATCAACAGGAAGATATTTGATTTTGTCGCAGGACTTGTCGGAGGGATATGGTATAGTGTCAAGGAACAGAATTTCCTTGATGCAGCTATCGTTTATGCGGTCAACGGCGGGACCTGAAAGCACACCGTGAGTAGCGCAGGCATAAACCTCTTTTGCACCACCGATTTCTGTAAGTGCTTTTGCCGCACCGCAGAGACTGCCGGCTGTGTCAACCATGTCGTCAAGAAGGATTACGCTTTTGCCCTCAACGTTTCCGATTATGTTCATAACCTCGGAGCTGTTTGCCTTTTCGCGGCGCTTGTCAACAATGGCAAGACCCAGACCCAGCTTGTGTGAGAACTTTCTTGCACGAGCAACGCTGCCGACATCGGGGGACACTACTATTGCGTCCTCACTGCCGGGAGCAAATTTTTTCATGAAGTAGTTCGCGAAGATGGGGCCACCCATGAGATTATCCACCGGAATATCGAAAAATCCCTGTATCTGAGATGCGTGGAGATCCATAGTTAAAACTCTGTCCGCACCGGCCTCAGTAATAAGATTTGCTACCAACTTGGCGGAGATCGGGTCGCGGCTTTTTGCTTTTCTGTCTTGACGTCCATAACCAAAATAAGGCATAACGGCAGTAATACGACCGGCGGAGGCGCGGCGCATAGCGTCAATCATGATGAGCATTTCCATAAGGTTATTGTTAACGGGACCACAGGTGGACTGAACGATGAATACGTCAGCACCGCGTACAGGCTCGTTTATGGAAATGGAGATTTCCCCGTCGGAGAAAGCAGTTGCAACTGACTTTCCAAGATCGATGTCGAGCTTTTTACATATGCCTTCTGCAAGCTTTAGGTTGGAGTTTCCGGCAAAAACCTTTATCTCCTTGCCATGTGATATCAAAATTATCGTCCTCTCTCTTTGTGTTTTTTTGGATACCTTAGGTATCCATACTTGTCAGATACATTATAACAAATACCGAAGATAAATAAAAGTCCTAAAAGAAACTTTTTTGCATATAGTTCAGGAACTTTTTGGTTATTTTAAGGCAAATTTGTTTTTTATTAAAACTGTCTCGGACAGTTTTAATGGCGCGGAGCGCCGTTATGTTATATTTTTAATAAAACAGTTTCTTCTGTTTTATTAAAAATATTTACAAGCAGGTTATTTTTGTATATACTATACTCTGTTTCTATGGCGCAGTGAAAGGAATGAACAAAATGCTTGAATTCGAAGAATATAAAGTCAAATTAAACGGACTAAAGCCCGTGCTTTCCGACTTGGGCGAGGCGTTAAAGCTCAATGAAGCAAAGCTTGAGCTTGCAGAATATGAAAAGGAAACAGAAAAGGACGGCTTCTGGGACGACCTTGAAAACTCCCAACGTGTGATGAAGCATATCAAGCAGCTTAGAGCAAAATGCGATAGCTTTAAAAAGCTGGAGAACAGCTTTGAAGACCTATATACCATTTGCGAGATGGCAATTGAGGAAAATGACGATTCTCTGTTGGATGAGCTTAAATCAGGATTTAGATCCTTTGAAAACAGACTGGAGGAGGCACGACTGACGACGCTGCTCTCAGGAGAATATGACTCCTGCGGTGCGCTCATTTCGTTCCATGCGGGTGCAGGCGGAACTGAGGCACAGGACTGGACACAAATGCTTATCCGTATGTATACACGCTGGGCGGAGCGTCACGACTTCAAGTGGCGGACTCTTGAGTTTGAGGACGGCGACGAGGCAGGCATAAAGTCGGCGACAATTGCCATAGAGGGTGAAAACGCCTACGGCTACCTTAAGAGCGAAAACGGCGTTCACAGATTGGTTCGCATTTCTCCCTTTGACGCAAACTCCCGCCGGCAGACCTCCTTTGCGGCAGTTGAGGTAATGCCCGATATTCCCGATGACGGACAAATTGAAATCCGTCCCGAGGACATCGAAATGCAGGCGTGCAGAGCCTCAGGCGCCGGCGGTCAGCATATTAATAAGACCTCATCTGCTGTTCGTCTGACTCACTTGCCCACCGGGATAGTCACGTTTTGCCAGACTGAACGAAGTCAGTTTCAGAACAGGGACAACGCGATGAAAATGCTGCGCGCAAAGCTGGCAGAGCTAAAGGCACAGCAGCACGCGGAAAAAATCTCTGATATAAAGGGTGTTCAAATGAAAATTGAATGGGGCAGTCAAATTCGCTCTTATGTTTTCATGCCCTACACCTTGGCGAAGGACACTCGCACCGGATACGAAAACGGTAATATCAACGCTGTTATGGACGGCGATTTAGATGGGTTTATTAATGCATATCTTGCTATGAATGCCGGAAATTAAAATCAAACTCGTTTTTTAAATGGTAAAATTCATTAAAGACAATCTTAAGTGCAGCCCGAATACGGAAAAAAGATAAACCGCCAAG
>CAZAIU010000031.1:0-3114 GCA_964485265.1 uncultured Oscillospiraceae bacterium
GCGGATGCCTGCTCCAAGCCGTTGATCTGAGCCTTCATTTTTTCGCTGATAGCAAGTCCGGAAGCATCGTCGCCTGCGCGGTTGATGCGGAAGCCGGAGGAGAGCTTTTCAAGGCTCTTGGAAACGCTGTTGCTGTTCATGCCCAACTGGCGATAAGCGTTGGTGGACATTGTGTTAGTTCTTACGACCATACCCATAGTAAAATACCTCCATGTATTTTTAATTTGCTTTGGGGAGCATCCGTGCTCTCCAAGCTATGGTGTAATGCCCGCATGCGGACATTACGCGATTTGATGGGTTATGCCACAACGGTGCTTCGCACCTGTGTCATATGCTTCAGCCCAAAAAACGAACTGTGCACCGCGCGCTTTTGGAACTGAAACCCGCGACCGTTTATCCGGTCACTGAAGTTATTTCACGATTTTGGAAAAACTAAAGGGTTTTTGGCAAAAAATTATTATTTTTTTATTTTTACGAAAAAAGTTATCCCGTTTTCTTTTGCAGAGATATTTTGGCTGCCACATTGGAATATTTTTCAAGTAGTGCTTTTGCAAAAAATGCAAGTTATTAATGGCGGTTGCAAAGCAACGTCGATTTATGGCGCTGATAACCAAAGAAGTCACGATTCATACAAGTAAATATATAATTTTGCAAGAAAAATAGCATGAATTTTCGCAAATAGTGTATAATTGCATACACACTTCTACAATATCTTCCATTTTGCGTACTGTATCAGCCAAAAATATGCTTTACAATTTTTGCATACAATGTTAATATAAAGTGAAATTAAATAATGTGGTAATACTGCACCCATTTTCCTGTTTTGCTGTGTTTATCCAAAATGAGGGAGCAGTATAAAAATGTCAATTTTGCTCACTTTTTTCGAAGTATCTACCCAAATGTGAGCATATTTGAGCTTATCTGACTACATTTGGTTCAGCGAGAAAATCACTGAAACTATTATTCATTACGAGGTGGAAGCTGTGGGTAATTTCTTTACGGCTATTGAGCCTATTAAACCAATGTCCTTTGAAAAAAGCGCCGAAGCAACTGTAAGCGCAGAGAAGGGCTCCTCTGCCATACCCTTTGCAGATGTTTTGCGGGATGCTATTGATACATACACCGAAGCAAAAAAGGTATCCGAGGCAGATGCAAGTGTCTTGGCATTGGGCAATGCAAATGACCTTGCACAGCTTCAAATCAACGGAATGAAAGCATCGGCTGCACTGTCCACAACGGTACAGCTTACTTCTAGGGCTGTCAATGCCTACAAGGAAATCATGCAGATGCAGGTTTAGTTCGGTTTTGCTTTTGGGCGAATCTGTTTTTCGATGGAGCAGTAAGACACACATAGGAGTAAGAAAACCAAGTGGACAATACAAAGATTAAGGAAAACTTCATAAAGCTGAAGGCCTACTTTGCCAACATGACGAAGAAAACAAAGAAAATTCTTCTCATTGCTGCCGGTGCGCTTGTGCTTGTGTCAATAATTCTGGCTGTAGTGCTCAATTCTTCCTCGGGCAAGTACACAGCGCTGTATTCTGACCTGAGCACAACGGAGACGGGAAGCGTTTTTCAAGCTCTTAAGGAAATGGGAGCTGACGCAAATATCGGCGCTGACGGCAAAATAATGGTCCCTACGGACGAGTATGACATCTGGATTTTACAGCTTGCGGCTAAAGGATATCCGAAAACCGCATTGCCCTACGATGTGTTCTCAGACCATGCAGGCATGACCGCTACCGAGTCTGAAAAGGCGGAGTGGCTTAAGTTTCAGCTTCAAGACAGGATTCAGGCAACGCTTGAGCGTATGGATTGCGTTGAAAGCGCAACCGTTACGATAAATATACCCGAAACCAGCAATTATGTATGGGATATGGCAACAACCGAAAGCAAATCAACTGCCGGCGTTTTGCTTACCCTGCGAAGCGGTGTTTCAATAACCGCGGAGCAGGTTACCGCAATCAAAAACCTTGTTGCGGCAAGTGTTCCGAAAATGTCGCCGGAGGATGTTACGGTTGTGGATTCCGCAACTATGCTGGATCTCGGCACTATAACAAATCCCGATGAGAAGGACGCGGAAACACAGCGGTTGGCGTTTGAGCTTATGGTGCAAAGCCAGATTGAGCAAAATGTTGTTCGGCTGTTAACTCCACGATATGGTACGGAAGGCGTTGTCGCTGTTGCCAAGGTCACCCTTGACTACGACAAAATGATGACGGAAAAATACGAGCTTCAGCCAAAAAACGAGGAGGGTGACGGCTTCCTTAACCATTCTGACGGCGAGTATACCGTAAACGGTGAGGTACCCGCAGGAGAAATTGTGGGCGAACAAAACAACACTGACATTCCCGGCTACGCATATAATGAACCGAACGGCGAAGACGGAATGACCGATTATAAGTGGAACGAGGACTTTGACTACGGCTATATCAAGACTCAGATTGAGTCCGGCAACGCGATTTTAAAGCGGGCAACCGTGTCGGTTATGGTTGATGAGGAATCTCTTACACCCAACAGACGTGACGACGTAATCAATATCGTTTCCGCGGGAACAGACATACCGACTGATTTGATATACGTTTCAGCCTTTAACAAGGCTGCAATTGAGGGCGAGGAAAACAAACCGTCTGATACACTCAGCAATCCGTTACTTGATTTGCCGCTGTGGGTATATATTGCGGCAGGCGTAGGGTTACTAATTCTGATAATTGTAATTTGCATAATCATAGTAGCAGTTAAAAAGCGCAAGAGAGAGAATAATCAGAGGCTTGCTGAGGCAGCGGAGCGTAAGAGAATGGAAAGTGAAATGCGGCAGCAAAGGGAAATTGATGAATATAAGCGCAGTCTTGAAGATATGGCAAAATCGTCGGTTGATCCTAAAAATGAGGCAATTATCGAAGAGGTTCGCAGCTTTGCACGAACCAATCCCCAGATTACGGCAAATCTTTTGCGTACTTGGTTAAAGGAGGAGTAGATCGTGTCAAGAGCTGTTGCAAAAAAAGCGATTTCCCCTACCACGAAAGCAGCAGCGGTCATTGTTGCTCTTGGAAGTGCGCAGGCATCAGAGGTCTATAAGCACTTAACCGAGGACGAGATTGAGCGGCTGACAGT
>CAZAIU010000031.1:3214-9469 GCA_964485265.1 uncultured Oscillospiraceae bacterium
GACGAACTTTCAAAAAGCGACCCGGCTCTTTCAGACGATATTCGTAAGCTTATGTTTGTATTCGAAGATATTTTGGATCTGGACGACAGCACCATTCAAACCGTGCTCCGGACAATCGATGCTCAGGATCTTGCTGTTGCAATCAAGGGTTCCAGCGAAGAAATCAAGGAACTGCTGCTTGGCAACATTTCCGCCAGAGCAAGAGAAAATATTCTATCCGATATCGAATATCTGCGTAATGTCCGTATGAGAGATGTTGAGCGTGCTCAGCAGAAGATTGTTGATTCTATTAGATCTCTCGAAGAAAGCGGTGAAATTGTTATTTCCCGAGGAGGGGAGGACGCGATAATTGAATAGCGCAAGTGTCTTTAAAAATCAAAGCTTAATTACTGAGCAGGAGCGCGTCCGCATACCGGATATGGAGCTTGAGGAAAAGACACAGAACAATGAATTAATTTGCTCAGAGGAGCAGATTTCCAATGATAGCTACTATGAGGATCAAGCACTTGAGGCTACGGAGGAAACAGCTCAAGTTGAAGATACACTAGATGATGCCGACAGTTGTGAGAATGAGGCTTCGGAGCTTTCTGAGGAATTTATTCAAGAGCCTGAGCCTGAGCTCGAGCTGCCGCCGCCTGAACCGCTGTTTCCATCCCGTGAGGAGCTTCAAGGTATCTATGAACAGCAGCTTGCCGAACTATGTGCTTCCGCAGCGGAGCAGGCGTACTATGACGCACTTGCAAGAAAGAAAGCGGACATTCGCAATTGCATAGGACAGGTGAAGGAGCTTATGGATGAGCTTGCTGCCAGCCAGAGGCAATTCATTGAGGAGTACACCGATGAACTAAAATATATGGCAATAGAAATCGCCGAAAAGATGATTTTGGAAAAAATCGGTGAGAACGATATGATTTTACAAAGACTTGTAATGCAAAGTGTAAAAAATGTAAAAAATGCCGAGTGGCTCAATCTTGAGATTTCTGAACGGCTGCTCAATCTGGTGGATGTGATGAAAACTGAGCTGGACAAGCCGGAATACAACGGCAAGGCTCATGTGATCCCCATTGTAGGAACAGATGATGTTTGCAGAGTGACAACTGAGGATGGAACCATTGTAAGCTCGATTTCGGTTCAAGCAAAAAATCTCAGAGATGTGTTTGATGACCTCCGAAGCCAATGAGACACCTAGGGAGGTGGGTTTGTGAAGCAGTCCATCCATGAGGCAATGGAAAAATACTATCGGGTAATTCGGCTTTCTGACCTGCGCACCCGTGAAGGAAAAATCAACAAAATTATCGGCATGACCATTGAGGCAACGGGGCTTATATGCAGCATAGGCGATATTTGCACAATACATATTGACAGAGACAGTACTGACATAATAGCCGAGGTGGTCGGGCTTGCCGATAATAAGATATACCTCATGCCGTTTCAGGATGTTGACGGTATCGGTTATGGCTGCTCCGTCACGAGCAACGGAGACAAGCTTACAATTCAAGTCAGCGATGCTTTAATAGGTCGTACTGTGGATTCACTTGGCAGACCTATTGACGGAGGTCCGGATTTGCCGAAAGGCGAGCCTATTTCAATTGGAGGAAACCCGGAAAACCCAATGACCCGACCGCCAATAACAGAGGTTATTGAGCTGGGAGTAAAAGCAATTGATGGTCTGCTTACCATTGGCAAGGGACAGAGAATGGGGATATTTGCCGGCAGCGGCGTTGGAAAAAGTACACTAATGGGCATGATTGCCCGAAACGTGAGGGCTGATGTAAACGTTATAGCGCTGGTTGGCGAGCGTGGACGAGAGGTGGTTGAATTCATTGAGCGTGACCTTGGTCCGGAGGGCATAAAGCGCTCGGTGCTTGTTGTTGCAACCTCCGATCAGCCTGCTCTTATGAGACTGAAATGTGCACAAACAGCTACGGCAATTGCTGAGTATTTTTGTGCTCAGGGCAAGGACGTGCTGCTGATGATGGACTCCCTCACGCGTTTTGCTATGGCACAGAGAGAAATTGGTCTTGCAACAGGCGAGGCACCCGTTGCAAGAGGATACACGCCGTCAATTTATTCTGCACTTCCAAAGCTGCTTGAGCGCTCGGGTAATTTTAAAATTGGCTCAATCACAGGTATTTATACTGTTTTGGTAGAGGGCGATGACACAAACGAACCCATTGCGGATACGGTTCGAAGCATAATTGACGGTCACATAATTCTCTCCAGAAAAATTGCCGCGAAAAATCACTACCCCGCAATCGACGTTTCAAACAGCGTAAGCCGACTGATGTCCGGTATAGCGGATAAAGAGCACAAGGAGGCCGCTAATACACTTAGAAATATGCTTGCAATATATAAAGACAATGAGGACTTGATTTCAATCGGCGCATACAAGGCTGGCAGCAATCCAGAGCTTGACATAGCCATAGCGCATATGAAAAGGATTGATGATTTCTTAATTCAGAGGGTGGACGAGCCTTCGAGTTTTGAGAAAACTGTTGCGCAATTACAGGAGTCTGTGATATAAGGAGTTGATATACTTGAAATCCTTCCATTTTTCGTTAAATAGAGTCAGAAGCTATAAATCACAAATTTTGGACAAGGAAAAAAAAGTTTTAGGGATTCTCCTTAAAAAGCGCGATGATATATTATTTAAAATTGTTGAGATGGAGCGCTTTCAAATTGAAAAATCAAATGAAGCTGCTGAAAGGCAGCGTATTGGCATTTCTATTAGTGAGCTTGCTTCATATAGCTATTTGATAGAAAATGCCAGACTTCAAATAAAGCTATTAAATGAGGAACTGGTCAAAGCAGAGGCGCAGGCGGAGGAACAAAGAAAAATTGTTCTTGAAATTTATCAAGAAAAAACCGGCATGGACAAGCTTGAGGAAAAGCAGCTTGAAGAATATCGTTTCCTTGAAGCAAAGGAAACGGAAAGCGAAATCATGCAGGTTATTTCAAATAAACTGGCGGACAGAGGTCAAGGAAATAGTGTGAAGCCCGAAATTGCATAGCGCCATGTTCGCCTACAAATTATTGAAAGGAGGTGAGAATATGCAGAATACACTATCTCAGGTGCGCTTACAGAATTTGCAGGAAGGCAGGACTCAAGCCACCAGACAAAAAGGCGGAAGCAGCGTTGATGTTCAGATGGCTGATCCCTTTTTGCAGATAATCATGAATATGATTGCTCAAAATCAAGATTCGCAGCTAAATCAAACTGCTGACGGCTTGCCAACAACAGCTCAAACTGTTGACGGCTTGCCAACAATAGCTCAAGCTGCTGACCTTATTCAAGGTTCGCTTTTTAATCTGGCACAAGATGGACAGTTAAATTCAATGAATGGATTGATGTCGGGGCTTGAACAGCTTGTCATCGGTGCGGATGCCGGAAACAACACCATTGAAGGAGCACAAATTGCTTCATCGGCAGGTACACAATCTACGCTAGAAGCGCTTATTAAGGGACTTCAGGCAAATCAAGCAGCACTTAACAGCGGATTACAGGTTCCAGAGAAAACTCAGGAAGCGGCAATTCAAATTGCAGCCCCGTTTTTGGATACACCGGCTACGAAACCAAGCGAGAATATCCGCGAAATGTTTGCTCAGATGACTGGATTGTCTGTGGGCGAAGGTCTGCCGGTACTAAGTGCGTGTGAAAGCGAAGGCTTGCAGAGCGGCCAGAACGAGTTTGGCGGCGCTGTTGAAAAGGCAAAGGAACTGCTTTCCCAAATGACTAAGCGCGATGATCAAAAGGAACTTGATGTGGATTCACTTCAAGGTGTGGTTTCGCAAACGAAGGTTACTACGCCTTTCGAGCTTCGCTTCAAAAGTGTTTCACAGGCGGCAGAAACTCCCATTGCTGATCAAATATCTCAAGGAATAAAGGAAAACCTAGTTAACGGCAAGGGCGAATTCACGATGAAGTTGAAGCCTGAGAATCTCGGTGAAATAACAATCAAGCTTATTGAGGATGCCGGAAAAACGACACTATCCATCACCACAGCCAGTGCGCAAACCGCAAAGCTTATCAATAACGAGATAAATGCTTTAAAGCAGGCGGTTGCACCGATGCACGTGGAGGTAAGCGAAGCGGTTTCCCAATCACAGCAGTCTCATGCGGGAACAATGCAGCAGTTTGACATGGCAGGTCAGCAGTTTGCACAGCAGCAGTTTGCGCAGCAGCAATTTGCCCAGTGGCAGAGTCAGCATACACTGAGCGGACGTATGCCGCTGACTGACGATGACCAATATGCCGATGATGCTGTTGCAGCAAACGCTTCCCAGCTTCATGCGATTATGAGCACAAGGATTGATGCCTACATCTAGTACAAAGGAGGTGTGACAATGGGCTCAAACATTAACGGCACAGCCTCGGCAACTAACCAGAAAATCAATGCGGTTTTTACAGACAAGAAAGACAATTCGTCCATGACTTCGGCAGATTTTCTTAAGCTTTTTGTTGCGGAGCTTCAAAACCAGGATTTCACAAGTCCAATGGATAACAGCCAGATGATGAACCAGATTACTCAGTTTTCCAACATGAATATGATGCAGGAAATGGCTTTGTATTCAAAAACAAGCTATGCCATGTCTCTTGTGGGCAAAAATGTAACAGCATCAAGATTTACCGTTAGCGGAAAGCTTGATACCACAACTGGAACAGTGGACAAGGTGTCACTTGTTGACGGCGAATACGTATTATACATTGGCGGCAAGAAATACACCATGGAACAAATTATGGAGGTGCAAACAGACGGTTCAAGCGGAAATTCCTCTGTAAACACGCAAAACTACTCCGTTACCGCGGGAGAGGTTACGCAGACCTCGGCAAATGTTTCATGGAAGGTTCCCACAGAGGATGCGGCTGCCGCAAAGAAGCTTACATACACCGTTTACTATTCACAGGAAGGTCCGTTCAATACCGTTGAGGCTGTTGAAAAAGGTACGAAGTACGGTTCTGAAAATCGTACAGAACTTACCAGCGAGAGCATTAAGGATTTGGAGCCCGGTTCAGCTTACTACGTCAATGTTGTAGTCAAAGACGAAAACGGAACCAAATCTGTGTACAAGCCCACCTTGGTACGTACAAAAAACTGAGTTAAAAGGAGCAAATATCATGGATGATATTCGCCTAAAACTTTATACTCCTGTTGTCTCGGGAAATCCTCGCATTCAGCAAGCAGCAAGCGTCAACAAGGATGCTGACGCAGACTCACAGGAGGATAGCTTCCAGAGCATTTTAACGGAGACTATTCGCAAAAGCAGCGAGGTCAATTTTTCTAAGCACGCAGTGAAACGGGCGGCGGAGCACAATATTGATTTAAACGATGACAATTTAAGCCGCTTAAACGAGGGCGTCAGAATTGCAAATGACAAAAACCTTGAAGAACCCCTCATACTTGTAGGAAGCACTGCATTTTTAGTAAATATCCCCAATAATACAGTTATCACTGCGGTAGACAGCGGTAATATGAAGGGAAATGTATTCACAAATATTGACGGAACCGTTATAATTTAGCCGGACCTTTTGAGGAGGCTTGTGCGCTTTGACTGACTGATGAGCGCAGTGCGGTTCGAAAAAGGAGAATAAAATGAATAGAGCTATGTTCTCAGGTGTGGCGGGAATTAAAACCCACCAGACCAAAATGGACGTTATAGGTAACAATATTGCCAACGTGAACACCTTTGGCTTTAAGTCCCAGCGCGCAGTATTCAGTGATATTTTTTATCAGACCTTGTCCGGTGCGTCTGCGGGAACCGCAAACCGCGGCGGAACAAACCCATCCAGCGTAGGATACGGCTCACGCCTTGCTGCCGTTCAAACGCAGATGGAGCAATCCAGCATGCAGTCTACAGGCTACGGAATGGACGTTGCCATTACAGGCGAGGGCTTTTTCCAGGTTATGGACCCTGACGGCAACATTTTCTACACTAAGGCTGGTCTGTTTGATTACGATGCCAACGGTTATCTTACCGATGTTAACGGAAACTTTGTTTTGGGCTCCACAAACACAGATGGCACCCCTGACTCAAAAAAAATAAAGCTGGACAACATCGGCTCGGTAAATCCCATGGCCGGCAGTATTACAACAAGCATTAACGGCATAGAGTATAAGGTATCCGCATCTAATACAACCAGCAAGAGTAATGCCAGCATTTCTCTTGGCGCAAGCGGCGAGCTTCCTTTGGGACAGAAGGTCAGTGCCAGCATATCTTCCACGGGAGCAATATCGGTTTTGCTCAACAAAAGCGAAA
>CAZAIU010000031.1:9569-27745 GCA_964485265.1 uncultured Oscillospiraceae bacterium
TTTGCCTCAACCCCATCTAAAGCACTCGGACTTTCTTCTGCTGCGTTCAACCTTGAGGGCGGCACTTCCGGCGGTCCTGTCACGCTTGACGAGCTGACCAGTATTGCCATTTCTTCTGATGGAACCATTTCCGTTACACATCCCGACAAGGGCACAGTTGCAGCAGGTAGAATTTCTCTTGCTAACTTCGCTAATCCCTCTGGCTTGCAGCTACAGGGTAAAAACTATTATTCCGAAACACCAAACTCCGGCGCAGCAAAGCTTTGCGATCCGGGAACTGACGGTACGGGCGGCTTAGTCAGCAACGCGCTTGAAATGTCCAATGTTGACCTGTCGGCTGAATTTGCCGACATGATAACCACCCAACGCGGATTTCAGGCAAACTCACGTATTATTACGGTTTCCGACACAATGCTCGAGGAACTTATAAATCTTAAGCGATAAAGCTATTGTCTCACCGGGCGGCAATGCTGTCGTCCGGTGAGAAAGATGTTAAAAATGTTCAGATTTTTTCTGCTATGCCAATAACACTTGTGTGCTGAAATGGAGGTCATGATGATTGTATTGACAAAGCTCAACGGCACACCCTTTGTTCTCAATTCCGATTTAATCGAGACTATTGAAGAGAACCCTGATACAACTATAAGACTTGTCAGCAAAAACTTCTACATAGTAAGAGAATCTATGAGAGAGGTAGTTGATTTGGTTATTCAGTATCGGCGTGCAACAAATGGTGCGATATCACTGATTAGACCGGAAGGGGAAAGAGGGCTAATTTAGACATATGAAAAGAAAGATTGACTTAATGTCCGTTATTGGACTTGTGTTTGGCGTCGCATTAATTGTCCTTGGAATTATTGTTGTTCAGCAAAAGGGTCCAGAGGGAGTAAGCTATTCTATTGAGATTACAAGCCTGGGAAGCTTTTTTGATGTTCCAAGTATAGTAATAGTTGTGGGCGGTGTCCTCGCTGTATTAATGCTCAGCTTTCCAATTGAGCAGTTTGCGAGAATTCCGAAGCACATGAAGATTATCTTTGCCCCGCAGCAGTTTGTTCCCGAAGAATACATATCCGTGCTTGTCGAATGCGCAAAAAAAGCAAGAATTAATGGGTTGCTTGCTCTTGAGGAGGATGCCAACTCGGTGGAGGATGTGTTCTTGAAAAACAGCCTTCAAATGATAGTTGACTCCATAGACCCCGAAAAGGTAAAAATACAGATGGAAGCATGGGTCAACAGTGTCGAAGAACGTCACATTCAAGAGCGTGCGTTTTACGATAAGGGTGCTGCCTATGGTCCTGCATTCGGTATGATAGGCACCTTGATAGGTCTGATTAATATGCTGAAGAGCCTTGAGGATATTGAGTCGGTTGGTCCGAATATGGCAGTTGCGCTGGTTACAACATTTTACGGTTCATGTCTTGCAAACCTGTTTTTTGCACCGGTTTCAAACAAGCTTCGAGTCAGACATGATGAAGAATTCCTCTGCATGCTGATTGTATGCGAGGGCGTACAAGCCATTCAGTCAGGAGAAAACCCAAAGCTTATTGAGGACAAGCTAATTCATTTGCTTCCCGAATATCGTCAGGCTGCTATTAGATCCGACGAAGTAGATGGAAACAAAAAAAGCGGTAAAGCCAAAAAGGAAAAAAAATCTAAATAAAAATAGGCTGTTTTGAGAAATTGCATTATTTTGTCGCTGTCGAACATTGTCGAACGGCGATGGGGACGGAGGCTGCTATGCAACGCAGAAATCGCGGAGGGGAAGAGAGCGGAGACACTTGGTTGAATACCTATGCAGACATGGTAACACTGCTTCTTACCTTTTTTGCTGTGCTATTGAGCATGTCTTCGGTCAATCAGGAGAAATTCAATGCATTCATTCGCTCATTTTCAAATCTTCCGCCGGAAGTGATTGAAGAAATCGTAAATGCCGGCACAAATCCGGAGGAGGTTACAGACGAGGCAAATCAGCCGACTCCTCAGGAAATTGCTGATGCTTTGGACAATTTATACGAGCAGCTTAACAGCTATGTTGTAGAAAACAACATGCAGGATGCTGTAAGCATAAGCATGGTTAATGATGTTATATACATACAGTTTGACAGCTCGGTATTCTTCGCTCCCGATAAGTCTGAAATGCTGCCCGGATCTGATCTCACAGTAGAATTTATCGGAAGCGGAGTCAAGGAATATGAACGGATGATAAAGCTTGTTGCAATATGCGGTCATACCGCAACTGTAAGTGATAATTATCCGGTTGATGAATGGATGCTTTCCAGTGAACGTGCGGCGGTTGTGGCTAAGTATCTTGACAAGACAAAGAACTTTGACAGGAATAAGATACGAACTATCGGTTTTGGCAATTCACTTCCTATAGCCTCCAACGATACTGAGGAGGGCAGAGCGAAGAACAGACGTGTTGAGCTTGCAATCGTTGGATTGAACAGTGACTTTGTTCTTGACCCCAGCACGGGCTTAAGCGATTTATATAATGTTACGAGAGAAAAGTTCTCGGGTAACCAAAATGAATATAATGAAGCAGATCCTCTGGAAAGTCCGGCGGCAGAAAATACGCCCTTGGTATCAGCGCAACCGGATACGCCTGAAACGCCGACAAGTTCAGAAACACCTGATGATGTTCAGGTGGGAGTATCGCCATATGACTAAGCGATTTTGGAGAGAACAAGAAAGGAGCTGAGTGCACATATGGCTGAAGCGCTGTCACAAAACCAAATCGATGAACTATTAAATAGAATGCGTTCGGGAGATGTTGCACAAGCACCTGCTGAACCGGAACAAAAAATCAAAGAATACGACTTTTCATCTCCTAAAAAGTTTACAAAGGACCAACTAAAATCTCTTAGTAGCCTTTATGAAAACTATGCGCGGGTGCTTTCCTCATACTTTACCAGTATCTTAAGAAGCTCCTGCGAGGTAACAATAAGTCAGATTGAGGAACAGCGATACTACGAATTTAATAATGCACTGCCTGATAACACCTTGATTGGAATAATCTCCTTCTTGCCGGACGAAGGCAACTTTGACGAAACAACGATGATGCTTGAGCTGTCAACAACATTCGGCTTTCTGTTGGTGGACAGACTCATGGGCGGGGGAGGAGAGCCTGTTGCACCTGACAGAGATTACTCTGAAATAGAGCAGTCTCTGCTTAGAATGATAATGGGAAACGCAACAAAGTACCTTCAAGACGTATGGAGCAGTTCGCTTGCACTTACAGCGCAGCTACGCTCTGTTGAGACAAACGGAAGATTTATTCAGACATTTGCACCGCAGGATGTTGTTGTAATTATTACTTTTGAAATTAATGATGAGTATTATAAGGGCACTGCCAATATGTGTATGCCAACAGCAAATCTTGAGGATATAATAAATAGCTTTACAATAAAATATAATCACTCGATGAAGCAGCAGGATGAAGAAAAAGAGCAGCAAAAACGAGACAGGCTACTTGATTATCTCAAGGACTCCAACATAGAATTGGAAGCACATTTAGATGACTGCACAATGAGCTTGGGTGATTTATCGCAGCTACAGGTAAATGATGTTATTTCTCTTAATAAAAGAATTGATGAGGATGTTAGTGTAAGGGTTGAGGGAATTCCGTGGTTTAAAGCAAGACTCGGAGAGGTCGATTCACATAAGGCTCTCAAACTCGTGAAAACAGAAGTAAACAGCGTTGAATGAAAAGAGGGAAGAACGGGTGAATAAGGATCAAAAGGTCTTGGCCGCTGATGAGCTTGATACAATTGGCGAAATAATGAACATTAGCATGGGCGCAGCAGCGACCGCCGTTTCAACAATGCTTGAAAGACAGGTTGTGATAACAACTCCGCACATTTCTCAAGACATGTTAAAAAACGTTGATGTTTCGGATCTTGAACCAGCAATCATAGTTAAAATCAAATATGTTGAGGGCATTGCAGGTACAAGCATGATAATGCTCAGACGTAATGATATGCGGATTATTTTGGATTTGCTCATGGGTAATGACGAATCCGATGAAGATGACTTTGAATTTGATGAAATGAGCATGAGCGCTGCTTGCGAAGTGATGAACCAGATGATGGGAGCATCTGCAACCGCGCTGTCAGAGCTTTTAAATAAGCCTATCAATATATCCACGCCTCAGGCAATGCTGGTTGAGACCGCACAGGACGCAAAACAGTCATTTACCGAGATAGATGACGAAGAAAGTGTTTTAGCGATTTCATTTAAAATGTCGATTAAAGAGACGCTTGACACAACGTTCACTTCGATAATGTCTGTTGACCTGACAAAGGAAATTGTCAGATCACTAAATGGCGAGGTCGAAGATGAAGTGTACGAACCGGAGCCGCCATATCAGCCGGAGCCAATGCCGCAGCCACCGGTACAGACACCTCTTCCCGCACAGCCGGAGCCGCAGCCTCAATATATAGCGCCTCAGCCCGAACAACATATAGCTCCTCAGCCTGTGGCGCAGCAAAATCTGTCGCAGTCAACGCCTCAAGCAGCTTCACCACAGCCTATACCTCAGCAGCAGATGAATATGCCGCCGCAGTATGCGCAACCGCCTGCTCAGCAGCAAGCTCCGCAAAATAATGCATACCAGCAGCCGCCATATCAACCGCCGATGGATTATGGCTATCAGCAACAAATTCCTTATGTCCAGCAAATGCAGTATCCGCCGCAATACATGCAGCCGCCATATCCCGGGGCACAGTATCCGCCACCTTATGGTATGTATCAGGACTCGCAGCAGCCAATGCAGCCTATCCGTTATCCGGCACCAATGGTGAATGTAAAACAAGCTGATTTCCCCGAATTTACAGCAAAAAACACTTCCGCTACACCCTATAGCTCAAATATGAATATGCTGATGGGTGTTCAATTGGACGTATCCGTAATTGTCGGAAGAAGCAAAGAAAAAATCAAAGATGTTCTTGAGTTTGGACAGGGCTCTGTAATTGAACTGGATAAACAGACAGGAGCGCCGGCAGAGGTCGTTGTAAACGGACAACTGCTTGCGTATGGAGATGTTGTTGTTGTCGGTGATAATTTCGGCGTAAGAATTACAGAAATTGTGGGAACCAAGGAACTGCTTGACTCACTTGAAAATAAGAAATAATTCAATTATTTAGGAGGAAGTTTTTCAATGTATAAAATTATGGTCGTAGATGATGCAGGGTTTATGAGAAAGATGGTTCAAACACATCTTACTAAAGCCGGCTACACCGATTTTATCGAGGGCGAAGACGGACAAAAGGCTGTTGAGCTGTACAAAGAGATTAAGCCTGACCTTGTTATAATGGACATTACAATGCCTAATATGGACGGAATCGAGGCACTTCGTCAAATTAAGGCTTTTGATGCAGACTCAAAGGTTGTTATGTGCTCTGCCATGGGACAGGAAGCTATGGTTATGGAAGCAATAAAGCTTGGAGCGCTTGACTTTATTGTTAAGCCTTTCAAAGCAGATCGCATTATCCAGACAGTTAACAAGGTTCTGCCTCTCTAACAATACATGTATTTCCCCGGCAAGGAGGCAAGTCAGCGTGGAAATTAAAGAAATACTATCAATGGTTGGCACACTGATTTTGATGCTGGCTGTGTTTGTCGGTGCATATTTTGTGTCAAAATTTGTCGCAAGAAGGTACAGCCCCAAAGCCACTGCTTCAAGGAATCTTTCAATAATTGAAAATCTGAATATTGGTAAGGACAAGTCCATAATGGTCGTAAAAGCAGCAGAACGCCTGTTCCTTATTGGAGTTACATGTCACGAGCTTTCGATGCTTAGCGAGCTTGACCCATTGGATTTCCCTATGACTGCTGAGCCAAAAGATCAAACAAAAGATTTTCGAACTACTTTGAGAGATATTATAACTAAAGGCAGCAGATCCGCTGAAGGAGAAAAAAAGTGATGCAGTCACAGGAAATGCCGTACTCCGCAAAAAGAAGGACGGCACACCCAAAAATCAAAAAATGGTTAAAGCCATTGATAACGGCATGCGGACTGCTTTTAATCTGTGTAGCTCTTTCCGGAAGTGCACATGCAGAAACTGTTGGAATATCTATTGATACTGCCGGAGACGGCAGCTCAATGGACAGCTTAAAGCTGCTCTTTACATTTGCACTTATTGCTTTAGCTCCATCACTGCTTATAATGATGACAAGCTTTACCAGAATTGTCATCGTGTTTTCCTTCCTTCGCAATGCCCTAGGCTTACAGCAGACACCGCCAAACCAGGTGCTTATCGGGCTTGCCTTGTTCCTTACTTTTTTTATAATGCACCCTGTTTTTACCACTATGAACGATACGGCTATAAAGCCGTATTCAGCAGGAGAGATAACACAGGAGCAAGCATTGGAAAATGTTCAGATACCGTTGAAGGAATTCATGCTTAAGCAGACAAAAACCGCAGACCTTAATCTGTTTTTGTCAATGTCTGAGCAGTCGCAGACAATTACAGAAATCAATCCTCAGCAGCTTATGGGGCTTGGACTTGAGGTAATAGTGCCTGCTTTTGTTACAAGTGAGCTAAAAAGAGCTTTCCTTATGGGTTTTTTGCTATTTTTGCCGTTTTTGGTTATCGACATGATTGTGTCAAGCACACTTATGTCGATGGGTATGGTTATGCTGCCGCCGTCAATGATTTCACTTCCGTTTAAGCTTATGCTTTTTGTTGTTGTTGATGGTTGGAGCCTCATTATGGAGATGCTTGTTACAAGCTTCTACTAGCAAATAGACAGGAGATGAGAAGATGTCGCAGGGAGATGTGCTTACAGTATTCAAAGACGCAATTTGGCTCATTCTTAAGCTTGCTGCACCGCTTCTTATCGTCAGCATTGCCATTGGATTGATAATTGCAATTTTTCAAGCAGCAACGCAAATTCATGAACAAACCCTCACATTTGTTCCCAAAATCATTGCTATTGCTTTTATTCTCATCATAATGGGGTCGTGGATGCTAACAGGAATGTCGGACTTTTTTCAGTCGATGATAAGCCTTATGGCGGGGTTATAGCAATGACTTTAACGCTGACCATTGACGCAATCAATCATTTTGCATTGATATTCTGCCGTGTAGGCGGAATGATTCTGTTTAATCCGCTGCTTAGCCGTAAAAACATCCCGTCCCAGTTCAGATTGGCGCTTGTTCTAGGAATATCCATACTTTTAGCATCAACCACTGCTGCCGGAGCGGTTAGCAGTCTAACAGGCTTTTCGCTGTTTTTTGCTCTCGCGAGGGAGCTTTTTGTCGGTTTTTGCTTCGGGATGCTTTTCCAAATGTATTATTACATGCTTTTTGTTGCGGGGGATATCATTGATACAGGTTTTGGTTTATCAATGGCTAAGGCTTTCGACCCCGGAACAAACATTCAGCTATCGCTCTCGGGAAATCTGTTTCAGCTAATTTTTGTTGTGTATTTTTTTATAACTGACTGTCACCTTATTTTTATTCGCCTGATTGTATCCACCTTTGACATTGTCGGTTTGGGAGCTGCAAATTTCGGAGCTGATGTGGGAAGCTTTATATGTACGCAGTTTGTCTATTCCTTTGGTCTAATCATGCACTTGGCAGCCCCCTTTATTGCAGCCTCCTTTGTCCTTGAAATTGCCATGGGTGTTTTGATGAAGCTTATCCCACAGATTAATGTTTTCTCTATTCATTTTCAATTTAAAATAATTCTGGGCATGGGTTTACTTTTCTTATTTGCTGTCCCAATGACGAATTTTCTTCAAAAGTACCTAAACGAACTTTTTGTGCAGATGCAAAACCTTTTGAGGGTCATTGCTTGACCTTCTTACGGCGCTTAAAGGGGGGATAGCATGGCGGGCGAAAAAACAGAAAAAGCTACGCCGAAACGAAAACAGGACGAACGAAAAAAAGGCAACGTATTTTTAAGCCAAGAAGTAGTCACAGTTTTCACCCTTTTAGCAGTATTCTACGTTCTAAAGTTTCTGATGCCCTTCATTATGACAACGGTTGAGGAAAGCGTTTCAAAATATCTCAACATTGCATCACAGACCCATGAGGTCACCTATGACAGCCTGAGAGGCTATTTCTTTGATTTGCTGCTGGTATTTGCAAAAACAGCAGTTATCCCGCTGCTTGTGTGCGGCTTGGTTGCAATTCTGGCAACAATGCTGCAAACGAAGATGCTCGTATCTTTCAAGGCGGCGTCATTTAAAGGGGAAAGGATAAATCCGTTAAAGGGCTTTAAAAAGATGTTCTCAATGCGCAGCTTTGTTGAACTGCTAAAGTCATTGTTCAAAATTGTAATTTTGTTATATGTCGTCTATTCCGTCATCAAAAGTGAGCTGTTCGTTATGCCTAGGATGATGGATATGTCGTTTTCCGCTGTGATGTCGAAAACAGGTTCGATTATCATGGATATAGTTATAAAGGCGGGGTTAATATTTGTTTTCCTTGCTGCCGCGGATTATCTTTACCAATGGTGGCAGTATGAAAAAAATCTTCGCATGAGTAAGCAGGAGATTAAGGACGAATACAAGCAAACAGAAGGCGATCCTCAAATCAAGGGTAGAATGCGCAATATTCAGCAGCAGCGTGCCAGAAGGCGTATGATGCAGGAGGTGCCCAATGCTGATGTTGTAATAAGAAACCCAACGCATTTTGCAGTTGCAATAAAATACGATCAGGGTGTTAGCAGCGCTCCGATTGTTGTTGCAAAGGGCATGGACAGCCTTGCACTTAAGATAATCGCAGTTGCAGAAGAAAACGGTGTATACATCACGGAGAACAGACCGCTGGCTCGCGCGCTTTATGAGACTGTCGATTTGGACAGCGAAATACCGGAACGCTTTTACAGACCAATAGCAGAGGTGCTGGCATTCGTTTACAGCCTCAAGAAGAAGGATAAGGATAAGCATGAATCTTAAGTTTTTAAACAACGGCGTGTCATTTTTTATTATAATAATTGTTGCGCTGCTAATAGTCCCACTGCCAACCGGCATTTTGGACTTCATGTTCATACTTAACCTTTCTTTATCCCTTGTCATACTGCTTCTAACCATGTACATACGAGAGCCTTTGGAATTTTCTGTTTTTCCCTCCCTGCTGCTGATGACCACATTGCTGCGTCTGGGACTAAACGTATCTTCAACGAGATCAATACTCACCCGCGGTGGATACGCCGGCGAGGTTGTTAAAACCTTTGGTGATTTTGTTATTCAAGGCAATGTTGTTGTAGGTCTTGTAATTTTTCTAATTATAGTACTTGTGCAGTTTATTGTTATCACTAAAGGCGCGGAACGCGTTGCTGAGGTATCCGCGAGATTTACCCTTGATGCGATGCCGGGTAAACAGATGGCTATTGATGCCGACCTCAGCTCAGGAATAATTGACGAGACTGAAGCAAAAAATCGCCGTGAAAAAATCCAGCGTGAAGCGGACTTCTTCGGCTCTATGGACGGTGCTTCAAAGTTCGTAAAGGGCGATGCAATAATTTCTATTGTCATTACTCTTATAAACCTCATCGGTGGTCTTATTGTTGGTGTTATGGATGGCGGAGATTTCAGCTCTGTTATCGCTACCTACTCGTCTGCTACCGTTGGTGACGGACTGATGAGCCAGATACCGGCTCTGCTTATATCAATTGCAACCGGTATGATAGTTACTCGTTCGGCATCCAAGGCAAACCTCAACACTGAGGTATTAAGGCAATTTACTTCACAGCCGCGAGTTCTAATCATTGCAGCCATTGTGCTTCCGTTTTTGGTCATTATTGGCTTTCCCCCTGTGCCAACCTTGCTTATGGCAGGAATTTTGCTCACACTCGGAATAACCAAAAGCCGTAAAAATAAGTTGGCAGTTGCTGTTGCCGGTGCGGAGCAGCCACAGGTGGTTGAGGAAATCACCAGTGAGGTCAGCTACTATAAAAACCTTGACAATGTATACGGACTGCTGAATGTAGATGCTATTGGCATTGAAGTCGGATACAGCTTGTTGCCTCTTGTGGATGAAAAGAGCGGCGGTAACTTCCTTGACAGAGTTGTAATGCTGCGAAAGCAGTTTGCAGATGAAATGGGCATGGTCATTCCGTCCATACGGCTGAAGGATAGCAGCCGGTTAAACCCAAACCAGTATGAAATTCTGCTGCGCGGTGAGTCTATTGCAATAGGTGAGGTTTTGATTGACCACTATCTGGGTCTTGCTCCGGATGAAATTGCACCTGAGAATATGATAGACGGAATTGAAACCGTAGAGCCTGCCTTTGGAATGCCTGCAATTTGGATTAGTGAGGACAAAAAGCTTCGCGCTGAAATGGCGGGCTACACACTTATTGACCCAACCTCAGTTATAATAACCCACCTGTCTGAGCTGATAAACAGGCACGCGAATGAACTGCTCACACGTCAGGAAATCAAGCATATGCTTGAAAATATTAAGCGCTTCAATGAAAATATCGTTGAGGACACGGTACCGTCTTTGGTTTCTATAGGCGAGCTACAGCATGTCCTCAAAAACCTGCTGCGTGAGGGCGTACCGATAATCGATATGGAGACCATATTGGAAACGCTGTCAGATTATGCGCCAACAGTTAAGGACAGCGACATGCTTACTGAATACGTAAGACAAGCGCTAAAGCGCACAATAACCCGAAAATTCTCCTCCGGTGGTCAAATGAAGGTGCTTACTCTTGACAACGGCATTGAGGACGCAATCATAAAGAGCATAAAGCGCATGGAAGGCGGAGCCTACCTCACACTTGAGCCTGATATGATTCAAAGGATAGTTGCTGCAACTAAGGAGCAGGTTGACAAAATGCGAAAGCTGGTACAGGACCCAATTATTTTAACCTCCCCTGTAGTTCGTATTTATTACAAAAAGCTTCTTGATCAGTTCTATCCCAATATAGCGGTTTTGTCCTTTAACGATTTGGATTCTTCGGTTCAAATTCAGTCCTTGGGAGTCATTAAAATTTGACATGGGGCTCAATATTTCCCCAGAAAGGTTCTTTCAGTAATTGAGATGATTCCTGTTGGCAGGAGGGAAAAATGGCGGCAAACAGCAACAATTCAATTAAAGAAATAAAGCTGGATGACCCAGAGAATGTAATGCTTCGTTACAAGGCCAGCGGAGATATGGAACTGCGAAATCAACTGGTAATGCATTACATTCAGTATGTAAATATTGCAATTTACAGTATGCGTTCAATTTTGCTTTCAAATGTACCTTTTGAGGATTTTTTTAATCAAGGCGTACTTGCCCTGATAGACTGCATAGAGCGCTACGACCCGTACAGGGGCGCAAGCTTTGACACATACAGCTATCTTGGAATTCGCGGAGCAATTCTTAAATATGCACGTAAGCAAAACTGGCTTCCGAACAGGGTGTGGGATGCGCGAAAGCGGATAATGCAGGGTAAGGAAGAATTAGAGCAGCGTCTGCTGAGAGAGCCTACGGACAGTGAGCTTGCAGCACATATTGAGATGACGGAGCAGCAGCTTTACAGCTATTTCAGTGAGATTTCGGCTGTTGACACTATGTCATTCGAGGAGCTGGTTGAAAATACATACAGCGGACTTATGGATAACGTTGGCTTAATTTCAGAAACCGATGTATCTGAAGGATTGCTGAGAGAGGAATTATTATCAGCTCTGGCAAAGGCCGTAGATTCGCTTCAGCCAAAGCAAAAGCAGGTAATATCCCTGTATTACTACGAAAACCTTAACTTAAGAGAGATTGGCGAGGTGCTTGGTGTTTCACAGCAGCGGGTTTCCCAGATTCGCACCAAAGCACTGGAAAGTCTTTCTGAGTCTATGAAACAGTTTGTATATGAAGGCAGATAAATTACGAGGATCAACGGGAGGGCGATAAAATGCTAGAAGGCTTCTACACGATTGCATCGGGAATGCTTACAAGCCAAAGAAATATTGACACTATCGGAAACAATCTTGTTAATCTGCAAACTCCGGGCTACAGAAGCGAGCGTGTAATAGTTTCGTCCTTTGAACAGGAGCTGATGACAAGACGCGAACAGTTAGGGCTAGATGTTCTTGGTGACGGAATTGGAGCAACGGCAGCAGTTGTTGATAATGTTGTAACCGTTTTCAGCGGCGGAAATTTGAAGCCGACTGACAGAGGTCTTGACGCTGCCATAAACGGCAATGGCTTTTTTAACATTGCAGGCAATGACGGAACAAACTACCTCACTCGCAACGGCAATTTTGATATTGACGAGCAGGGATACCTTGTTTTACCGGGGGTTGGACGTGTTTCAGGAGAGAACGGACCTATACTTGTAGGTACATCTGACATTGAAATCCGCGAGGACGGCAGCATTGTGAATACAGCAGGCGAACAGCTTTCAAGGCTTAGCATAACTGCTCCTAATGACTATAACACCTTGGAGAGACAGGCAAACGGAATGTTTACATCTCAAGCACCGCTTGCAGCGGCACAGGACTTTCAAGTTGTTTCAAATTACCTTGAGCTGTCAAACGGTGACATGAATCAGGAAATGACAAGTCTCGTTGCAGCACAGCGGGCATTCCAAAGCTGCAGCTCTGCACTCAAAATAATTGATGCGTTAGACCGTAAGGCTGCAACGCAAATTGCGTCCATTTAAGATAGACATAGCCCACCATGTGACAGGAAAGGATAGGTATCGAAGATTATGAAGCCCTCATTTTATTCCGGAGCCTCAGGGCTGATGGCATTTCAGAATGATATGAACGTCATCGGCAATAACATTGCCAACAGCAATACTGTGGGTTATAAGCCTACAACAATTTCTTTTAATGACCTGCTGTACACCGAGATGTACGTTAATACACCTCAAGATCCTCTCACAGGTCACGGAGTACGGGCACTATACACCGGAATTGATGCAAAACAGAGCAATTTGGTGTCAGGAAAAAGCAATCTTGACCTCGCAATTGTAGGAAAAGGTTGGTTTTGTGTTGAAAATGACGGAAATAGGTTGTATACTAGAGACGGAAGTTTGAGCATAAGCCTTTCCGGAAGTGAGGCGGCTCTTGTAAACCAGGCAGGTGCGTATGTATTAGACTCTCAGGGCAACCGCATTACAGTGCAAATCCCAGAGGGAACAACCGAACTGGATTATGATGCTATGACTGCGAGAATAGGCGTGTTTGGCTTCAATTATCCGGAGGCACTTACTCCTGCGTCCTCTAACTGCTACATTGCAAATGAGTTTTCAGGTGACGCTGTTGCGCTCACCGAGGAGCAGTATGAAATAAGACCGGGATATCTTGAACAGTCCGGAGTGTCCTTGGCTGATGAAATGACAAACCTAATTTCCGCGCAGAGGGGATATCAAATGAGCGCACGTGTTGTTCAAACATCTGATGAGATTGAGCAGACTGTAAATGCGCTTCGCAACTGATTATGCAGTGTAGATTCAATTTTTATGCTTTTTAATTCAGCACTATTCTTTAATTGCAGCAATATGTGGGCAATAATTGGAGGTCAGCATGGCTTTAAATGACTACGGAGATTTAAGCGAAATGCAGCTTGATGCATTAAAAGAAATTGGAAATATTGGCTCAGGCAATGCTGCAACAGCGTTGTCATCTATGTTGGAGCGCTCTGTGAATATTGCAGTTCCGACAATTAAGGTATTAGACTACAATGCCGTTGTTGAAGCTCTTGGAGGACCGGAGCAGTTGCTTGTGGGAATTATGTTCGGCATCAACGGAGACATAACGGGAATGATTATGTTTCTTCTGCATAAAGAATTTGCGCATATGGTGCTAAGCTCTCTTGTAGGCTCTGAGTTCGACGGGTATACTGAACTGGATGAAATGGATCAGAGTACAATTCAAGAGGTTGGAAATATCATGGCGGCATCGTATGTAAACGCCATGGCAGCATTGACAGGTCTCACCATAGATATATCAGTGCCCAACATGAATGTGGATATGGCAGGCGCGTTGCTTAGCGTTCCGGCTATATATTACGCGAACATCAGTGATAGGATAATTCTTATCGAAGATGAATTCGATCATGACAGGGAAGGCGCGTCCAGTCATATTTTACTTATACCTGAAGTAGAAGGACTTCAAAAAATTATGGAGAGTTTGGGGCTGGGTTCATGAGCAAAACTACCGTTGTCGGAATATCCGATTTGAATGTTGCTATGAATGGGGATATTCTTGTCACGTATGCTTTAGGCTCTTGTGTCGGTATTTGCCTGTACGACCCTGTTACAAAAGTAGCTGGATTATCACATATAATGCTTCCCTCAATTACAGAATTTAATGATTCTAAGGCCCAGAGGGAAAAATTCGCAGATGCGGCTATTGAATTGCTTTTGAATAAAATGATTTCTCAGGGGGCTCTTAGAATCAGAATAAGAGCAAAGATTGCCGGTGGGGCGCAAATGTTCGCACCAGTAAATAATACCTCTTTGGCAGGTATAGGCGAAAGAAACACAATAGCGGTTAAAAACGAGCTTACAAGGCTCAAGATTCCGATTGTCGCAGAGGATACCGGAAAAAATTATGGACGCACACTGTTTTTAGATTCAACTGATGGCAGCATGAGAATTAAATCAGTGAATAAAGGCGAGTGGATTTATTGATTTCTCTTAACTTAGAAATCTGGTTTTTGCAAAGAAGCGCATACATCTGATTAGTCGGCTAATTTCGGAGTTATTTATAGAAAGGGACGATTGTACATGAATAATCAAAAGCAGTCGGAGATACTTCTGGAGTCTGGAATAAACGAATTAGAAATTATGGAGTTTACCATAGGAAATGAGCTTTTTGGCATTAACGTGGCAAAAGTTCGTGAAATCATGATGGTTGAGCCTGTTAAGCCGATGCAGAAGGCTAACCAGTATGTTGAAGGAATCTTTAAACCGCGAGACAAGGTTTTGACCGTTATAGATCTTGGATTATATCTGGAACTGGGTAAGTCTGAAAAACCTGAACGGGATATATATGTAATTACTGCCTTTAATAACAATGAGTACGCATTCCACGTTCATACGGTCGTTGGAATTGACCGCATATCATGCGCTCAAATGAGAAAGCCCGACCCGGTTATTTTTGGCGGCAAGGAGGGCGTTGCAACAGGTATAGTTGAAATAGAAAAGAAGCTTATTACAATTCTTGACTTTGAAGCTATTATTGCGGAAATCTGCCCTGAAACCAGTATTCAATATGAGGAAATTGAAAAGCTGGGAGATAAGAGCAGAAATAGTAAGCATGTTTTGATTGCAGAGGACTCCCTACTCCTTTCTAAAATGATAGTAGACGCACTTCATAGGGCAGGCTATGTCAACACCGTTAAGCTTGATAACGGCGAGGACGCATGGAATTACTTAAGCGAAATACGCGACGCAGGTGAGGACTTAAGCACTCATGTAAATTGCATAATTACTGACCTTGAAATGCCGTTGATGGACGGACACCGTCTTACAAAGCTTGTAAAATCCGATCCTAAGCTGAAAAATATACCGTTGATTATCTTCTCATCCTTGATTAGTCCTGAAATGCGCATAAAGGGTAAAGAATTAGGTGCCAACCAACAAATTACCAAGCCCGAAATTGGCAGATTAGTTGGTGTTATTGATGAACTTACCGGTGTAAAATAGATTTTATAAATGTATATAAGAGGCAGACTATGTGCTCCGGACCAAGAAAAACAGACATTGAATAAAAAGACCTCCAATCGTAAGATAGAAGTACGATTGGAGGTCTTAAATATATCAGAAAAAATGAATGAACCACTATCCAGAGGCATTGAAAGAGCAAATCCCCCAAGAGCATAAGCAGGGAGCAGGGTAGTGTCGAGATTTGCGCAACTTATTGTACCTTATCCAGGGATCAAGCGTGCGAAGTCTACAGCGTAAATATGGAATTAGTCAATGGTCTATACATTGCTGGAGTGGGTTAAGCGGAAAGGTAAATTTGCATCAAGCTGGCCTGCTTCCAAAAGGACGACCTCACAAAAATCCCGGAAAGGATTTCATTATAAAGCTGTCTCAGGAATGGCCCATGGCTGAAGTATGGCTTTGAGCTTATTATAGTCTAACGAACATCTATATTCATATTCCTGACTTGGCAGGGTTCCCATGGGAAAAGTTACTTCCATGTTTTCAGGAAACATGATGATATATTCCGGTTCAAGCGCAGCTTCCATTTCGACCCGTAAAGCAGCATAAACTTCAAACGCATCCAAAATGCCTCTGCCGAGCTTCCGCCTCAGGCAGAGCAAACAAATCCCAATTGCTCGTCACCTTGCCGGTATTCCGGTCAAACGCTGCACCAAAACGAAGCTCTTGTACTATCTGTCCGTCCACGGGTAAGCTTACCGATGTCAAAAAGCACATGATACTATCGCTAGAGGCTGTAGGGACAATATCCTGTGTGATATAACGCTCATAGTATTCCGTTCTGTTTTCTTTCCAGGCCAGAAAAGCCGCATAGGCATTTTGTAGTTCTGATTGAGTGTCGTAAAGTAAGCCCAGTTTTTCATAAAATGTACTGAGCTCCTTTTGGGCAGACTCGCTCAAATCATCGAAGCTTTCAATCCCGCCTACAAGAACATTGCTCGGACCAGTGGGGTCGTGGATGGTCAGCAGAGTAGTTCCATCCGAAAGCTTGTATATGTCACTGCTGCTATCATCTGGCCGCCACAGGTCTGCGTCCTCACCATAAGGCAGTCACTTTTTTCTATCAAGAATAAATATTTAAACAAGCTCTAAACGACAGCTTTTTTAATATACCCGTGATGAAAATTGGTTACAAGTAGAATTTAAAATAATGCTATCCATTTATAAATAAAGTCTTCAGCTCAAGCTGCACTTATGCTAATTTCTGTATCTTAAAGGGCGGTTACAATGAAAATTTAGGAGGTTCTAGAAATGACAAGCACTTATTTATTAAAAAAGCCAATTCTTTCTCGCTGTCTAACGGTGTTTTTAGCATTTCTTCTTTTCGTGCTGCCACTGACAGCTTGCTCAAACATACAGACAAAATCGGGGGAAGCGGAAACTGATGCTGTTACCATCCGAACTCCAAGCGCCGAAAAAATCGAAGTACCATTTGACAAGATAAGTAGCATTGCTCTGTTGGATGACCGGCTGGTTATTGCGGGAACAAGCAGCGGTGCGCCCCACATTGCCCTTGCTGACCTTAACGGCAATATTTTATCGGAAGTCAAAGATATTGGTACTGCAATCGGACAAGCTTACATATACGGCTTGACTTCGGAAAAAGACGGCTTTGCATTGCTCCTTGGAGACAAGTCCACCTCTATGCAGCCGGACAATATTGCATACACGCTTGTTCGATATACTGCCGGAGGAGAGTTTTCCGAGACGATAAAGCTTCAAAATGCTCCCGCATTCTTAGCTCACGGAATAATTGCCACGCCCAAGGGTGAATATATCTGCTGGGATATGGATCGCATATACATATTTGACCAAGGTGGCAATTTACGTACGGAAAATGCCGTCTCGGACTGCGAGCTTATATCATTGCTCAATACGGGAGATAAAATTTTTGCGGCTGTTTGTCAGGATAACGGTTCAGGTGTTTGCGCTCTTGACCCCGAAACCGGCGACTTAGGCGAAACCTTCATATGTGACGGTCTTGATGCACAATTTACTGTATGCAGCGGCTCAGAAGAAACGCTCGCCGTAAACAGCTTTTCCGCGCTGTATGCGTTTGATATTGCAGAGAGCGCCTTTACAAAGCAGTTTAATTGGACAGGCACATCCCTAAAGGGTACTGATATCAGCAGGCTTGTGCTGATATCCGATGATAAATATATGTGTGTATCGTCGGGCGAATTGCTTGCTGTCACCGTCGAGCAAGAAACCGCCGAACGAGAGAAAATTGTGGTTGGCTATGTAAGCAGCTTTGATACTGACTATGGTAACAATACATTAAATGCGTTTGCGGAGACTTTTAACAAGAATAATCCAAGGTACTACGCCGAGATTAAGAAATACAACTATTCTGAAATCCAGCGGCTTAAAACGGAACTTGTCGCCGGAACAGCGCCCGATGTTCTTGAGGTGTCGTCCGTTTCTATGGACATGGATTTGTCCTCAGATTACTATGTGGATCTTCTTCCATATATAGATAGCGATTCAGATCTTTCCCGTGATGATTTTGTGAAAAGCGTTTTTGACTCCATAATTATCGACGGAAGGCTTACAAGTATTCCCGC
>CAZAIU010000032.1:0-27614 GCA_964485265.1 uncultured Oscillospiraceae bacterium
AATACCACTTTTGATTGAAATTGTCAATATAGTTCTTTGCAGTTTTTTGACAGGATTTGTGAAAAGTATTTTACAGAACCACAATTGTTATTCCGTTGTTGTGTCTTTCCAAGTCACTGTCATTCCTAAGCTGGTCGCAAAGCATAAAAGCGCAGCGGGTAGCCTCATTAAAAATGGAGAACTCCTCACCTATAATAAAGTCCTTAATAAGGCGCTTATTCTTTTGCTCTTGCAGATAGCGTCTTACATCAGTGCGAATTTTACCGCCTTTACCGGTAGAGCCATAGCCATGAATAAACTTTATTGCACCACAGCCCCAGTCCTTGCCGTTTCTAATGTTGTAGGTTACACGCTTAACAGCGTCAGAGGCTGTTGGCATATCGGATTTGATGTTGATTTCTTTGAGATATCCGGACATGGCTTCTCCATTCATTGTCCGCCCCCGAACAAAAATCGGGGGCGGATGAAACTATCATGCTTAGTTTTACAGATTTTTTACTGCATATTCCCGTCCCAGCGCGAATGCCTTTTTGTTAAGCTCCAAGAACTTTGGCTTTACGCATGCCTCCAGTGCTTTTTGCCAAACTTCCTCGGAAAAGTCGGTAAGCGCCGACAAAATCCCAATAAGTACCACATTAACGGACTTTGCATTGCCTGCCTGAGTCGCCATGGAGAGGGCATCGCTTGCGATGAGCTTTATTCCCTTTGCTTGCAGCTTTTCTACGATATCCTCGGGATACTGCATAGCGCCTGTTATAACAGGCATAGGGCTAATGGGTCTGTCATTTAAAATGAGAGTGCCGCCCTCCTTGAGGTAGGATGCCCAGCGCGCGGCCTCAAGGCGCTCAAATGCGAGTATATAATCGGCTTCGCCCATATCCACCAAGGGAGAATAAACCTTCTCGCCAAACTTCACATAGGTAACAACACTGCCGCCTCTCTGGCTCATGCCGTGTACCTCAGACATTTTAACATCGTAGCCCTGACCAAGGAGGACGTTTCCGAGAATTCGGGAGGCAAGCAGTGTTCCCTGTCCGCCAACGCCTACTATCATAATTCCTTTAGTTTCGCTCATGCTATTTTCCCTCCTTAATGGAGATTGCACCGAATTTGCACATCTGAGTGCAAAGCTCGCAGCCCACACACAGGGTTTCGTCAATGCTTGCCTTCTTATCCGCAAAGCTGATGGCTGGGCAGCCGATGGTCATGCAAAGCTTGCAGCCCTTGCATTTTTCATGGTCAATGAAAAGTGGGGTGATTTTCTTAGCCTTCATTTCAGGCAAAAGCACACACGGACGTCTCGCAATGATTACCGATGGCTCCTTTTGTTCAAGCTCTCTCTTTACAAGTGCCTTAAGCTCCTCAAGCGCATATGGATCACACACAAAGACACGGGACACACCAACAGCCTCACAGAGTTTTTCTATAGAAACGGCAGGGGCAGCTTCGCCCTTTAGATTTTTACCTGTAGTGGGGTTTTGCTGATGACCTGTCATGCCCGTTATTGAGTTATCCAAAATCATAACGGTGCTAATTCCTTTGTTGTATACAATGTCGATAAGCCCTGTAATTCCGCTATGCATAAAGGTGCTGTCGCCTATAACGGCAACAGTGTTTTTTGCACTTTCCTCGCCGCGCACAGTGTTGAAGCCGTGCAGTCCGGATATTGATGCACCCATGCAGACAGTCGTATCAACAGCGGCAAGGGGCGGCAATGCTCCAAGCGTGTAACAGCCTATGTCCCCCATAACCGTAATACCCAGCTTTGACAGGGTGTAAAACAGTCCTCTGTGGGGACAGCCGGGGCAAAGCGTTGGAGGACGTGGGGGTACAGTTTCGCCGAAGCCCACTGTGGGAGGCGTTTTAATCCCAAGTGCAGAAAGAATTTTGTTTTGTGACAGCTCACCGCAAAGCCCGAAAAGCTCTTTTCCTGCATCTACTCTTATACCGGCAGCGCGAAGCTGAGTCTCTATAACCGGATCAAGCTCCTCAATCACAATTAGCTTATCCACCTTTGATGCAAAGTCACGAATAAGCTTCATGGGCAGAGGATTTACCATACCCAGTTTCAAAACGCTTGCGTTGGGAAAGCACTCTCTGAGATATTGATAGCAAATACCCGAGGTTACATAGCCCACAGAGGTATCGCCCATTTCCACGCGGTTTATTTTTGCGGTTTCGGCAAATTCCGCAAGCTTTACTGTGCGATCCTCCACTACAGGATGACGCTTAATTGCGTTTCCCGGCATCATAACGTACTTCTGCGGATTCTTTTCGTAGGGCTTAAGCTCTTGCTCTGTTCTTTCGGAAAGCTCCACCAGACTTTGAGAGTGCGCTACTCTTGTGCAGGTGCGAAGCATAACGGGCGCATCAAACTCCTCTGACATGTCAAACGCAAGCTTTGTAAACTCAAGGCACTCTGCGCTGTCAGACGGCTCAAGCATGGGCAGCTTCGCAGCAATTGCATAATGGCGAGAGTCCTGCTCGTTCTGGCTTGAGTGCATTCCGGGGTCATCGGCAACCGCAATAACAAGACCGCCGTTCACGCCGATATATGATACTGTAAACAGAGGGTCGGCAGCAACGTTGAGTCCAACGTGCTTCATAGCACAAAAGCTGCGTCCGCCGCCGAAGCTTGCGCCAATTGCAGCTTCAGCAGCAACCTTTTCGTTAGGCGCCCACTCTGCATATACTTCATTAAAAAGCGCAACTTCCTCTGCGATTTCTGTGGAGGGTGTTCCCGGGTAGGCAGACACAAAGCGGCAGCCCGCCTCGTACAGTCCGCGGGCAACCGCTGCGTTGCCCAGCATTAGCTGTTTCATATGTTTTCATCCTTTCATAGATGTACTTTTGTGCTTTAAATCATCTGTTTTAATTATGGTACGCTCAAAACGAGCCGCAGTCAAGGAAATTTGAAAAAAAGCGCCGCAGTCCCGCCAGTTTTGTAGCGGTGCATAATTCGGCGCTTGTTTTGTAGAATTGTCAAGTGATTTTTCACATTCCGAATATGGATACTTCAGCTAAATGTTCTAGATTATAGGTGTTATCTTTTCTGCATCACACCCTATTTGGCGTGATAAAGCTTGCGCGTGAGATACTTTGGTTCGTAAGTGATGTTTACACCCAAATGTTGAAAAATGTTCTCATCAACGCGGGACAAAATAACTGTAGAATGTGCTTCGCAGCACTTCAGCTTTGGAAGCTGCTCAATGGCAAGCGCTGCCTGAGGATCAGTAACCGCGCATATGGAAAGGGCAATGAGCACTTCATCAGTGTGAAGCCGCGGGTTATGATTACCCAAATGAGACACCTTAAGCTTTTGGATTGGCTCTATAACCTCAGGTGAAATCAAAAGCTTATCATCATCAATTCCTCCAAGCATTTTCAGTGCATTCAGGAGGCAGGCTGAAGCCGAGCCAAGAAGGGAGCTGGTTTTTCCTGTTACAATTGCGCCGTCGGGAAGCTCTAAAGCAACAGCGGGTGCACCGGTCTGCTCCGCCTTTGAAAGCGCAGGAGGAACAACTGCTCTATCGGCGGGTTTTATTCCCAGATGGTTCATTATCATCTCAATTCGGAACAGCTCATTTTGAGATGAGCCTCCCTCGCGTATCGCACAGGACGTGTTGAAGTAGCGCCGAATAACCTCCTGCTTTCCTGCTTCCCTGCATACCTCATCATCAATAATACAGTAGCCTGCCATATTAACGCCCATATCAGTTGGACTTTTATACGGCGACACGCCGCAAATGCGATCCATCATGGCATTTAGAACAGGAAAAATCTCAACATCGCGGTTATAGTTTACCGTGGTTTCTCCGTAAGCCTCCAGATGAAAGGGGTCTATCATGTTAATGTCATCCAAATCGGCCGTTGCCGCCTCGTAGGCAAGGTTAACTGGGTGCTTAAGCGGAAGACTCCAAACCGGAAAGGTTTCAAATTTTGCATAGCCCGCTTTTACGCCCCTTTTATGCTCATGGTAAAGCTGTGAAAGGCATGTTGCCATTTTACCGCTTCCGGGTCCCGGAGCCGTTACCACCACAAGAGAGCGGTCAGTTTCAATAAATTCGTTTTTTCCAAAGCCCTCATCACTGACAATAAAGGGGGCATTTGCAGGATAATCGGGAATTATATAGTGGCGATACACCTTGAGTCCCAGCTTTTCAAGGCGATCCTGAAACATCTGTGCAGCAGGCTGAGATGAGTATTGGGTGATTACAACGCTGCCCACATAAAGGTCGCAGGAGCGGAAAGCATCAACCAAGCGCAGCAGGTCAAGATCGTAGGTGATGCCCAAGTCGCCGCGAACCTTATTGCGTTCAATATCGTTTGCGCTTATAACAATTACTATTTCTGCCTTGTCTTTAAGTTCCATCAGCATACGCACCTTGCTGTCCGGCTCAAATCCGGGCAGAACGCGTGCAGCGTGAAAATCGTCAAAAAGCTTGCCGCCAAACTCAAGGTAGAGCTTGCCTCCAAACTGGTTAATACGTTCAATGATGTTTTCAGATTGCAGCTTAAGGTATTTGTCATTGTCAAAGCCAAGCGGTTTCATTATTTCTCTTCCCCCGTAAATTTTTCTCTTTCTCTTTATAGCTTGTGTTATTTAATCTGCCTCGATAGTTTTAATAGCGCGAAGCGCATACATATATAATTGCTTTGTGATTTATATCATATAGTACGATGCTTTAAAATGCCATACCTTACTATTATAGCTCATACTTTCTTGTTCTTCAAACATATTTATATATATTTTTTAATTCTTTTTTCTCCTGCATAAAAGCACAAATTCAAGCGCATCAGTCTTTCATCCGAGCTCTAAAATGTGTAAGATTTACAAGCGTAAAATATCTAGGTTCAACTATCAATATGCAATGAAAAAAGCAAAAAAAAGACCTTAAATTATAAAAATTCGGCTTGCTTTTTGTATTGTCTTGTTTTTTTCTCTTTTTTTATTCATAATTGTATGATACAATTCGCTATTAGGTATATGTATACCATGAAATAACTTTCAAAGGAAGGCACAAAAGCCAATGGGTATAATTTCAAAAATATTCGGTACTCACAGTGAAAGAGAACTGAAAAAAATAAAGCCGACAGTTGATCAAATTGAAGCTCTTGCAGAGGAATATGCTGCGCTGACAGACAGTCAGCTTCGTGCAAAGACAGAAGAGTTTAAAGAGCGCCTTGCAAACGGAGAAACAACAGACGACATTCTGCCTGAAGCCTTTGCCACCGTTCGTGAGGCTGCCCGACGTGTTCTGGGTATGTATCCTTTCCGTGTTCAGCTCATCGGCGGCATCGTTCTGCATCAGGGTCGCATAGCTGAAATGAAAACGGGTGAGGGCAAAACCCTTGTGGCTGTTTTGCCCTCCTACCTCAACGCGCTTGAGGGCAATGGCGTTCACATAGTCACAGTTAACGACTATCTTGCCCGCCGTGACAGCGAATGGATGGGAAAGGTGCACCGTTTCCTTGGTCTTTCCGTGGGTCTTATTGTTCACGGTCTTTCAAACGATGAGCGCCGCGCAGCCTACGATGCCGATATCACCTACGGTACAAACAACGAAATGGGCTTTGACTACCTGCGTGACAACATGGCAATCTACAAGGATAACATGGTTCAGCGCGGTCACCCCTTCGCCATTGTTGACGAGGTGGACTCCATCCTCATCGACGAGGCCAGAACTCCCCTAATAATCTCCGGCATGGGCGACAAGGGAACAGAGCTTTATCGTCAGGTGGACGACTTCGTTGACCGCTTAAAGCCCATAGTCTACGCCAGTGTAGACGAGAAGCGTGAGGAGTCAGACGACTTGGACGCAGACTATGTTGTGGACGAGAAGGCACGCACCGCTACGCTCACCGCTCGCGGTGTTAAAAGGGCTGAGCAGGCATTTGGCATTGAAAATCTTTCCGATTTGGAAAACTCCACCCTGTCCCACCACATCAATCAGGCAATTAAGGCTCACGGCATTATGAAGCGGGACATTGACTATGTTGTTAAGGACGGCGCTGTTACCATCGTTGACGAATTCACAGGACGTCTCATGATAGGCAGACGCTACAGCGAGGGACTCCATCAGGCTATTGAGGCAAAGGAGCGCGTTGATGTTCAGCGTGAAAGCAAGACCCTCGCAACCATAACCTTCCAGAACTACTTCCGTCTGTACGGCAAGCTCTCCGGCATGACCGGAACAGCCGTCACTGAGCAGGAGGAATTTATCACCATCTATAACCTTGATATAGTGGAGATACCCACCAATAAGCCCGTTGGCAGAATGGACTATCCCGACTCTGTATATAAAAGTCAAGAAGGAAAATACAGAGCAATAATAAACCAAATTGTTGCCTGCCACGAAAAGGGTCAGCCGGTTCTTGTGGGCACCGTTTCCATTGAAAAAAGTGAGCTTATTTCTGACCTTTTGAGAAAAACCGGTATACAGCACAATGTTTTGAACGCAAAAAACCATGAAAAGGAAGCAGAGATAATCGCTCAGGCAGGCAAGCTGGGTGCTGTTACCATCGCTACAAACATGGCAGGCCGCGGAACAGACATCATGCTCGGCGGAAACGCCGAATATCTTGCAAAGCACGACCTTAAAAAGCACGGCTGCAGCGATGAAACCATCGCCGAGGTTACCGGCTTTGCAGAAACCGATGACGAGAACATTCTCTCTGCCCGTGAGCTTTTCTCCGAGCGCTTGGAGCATCACAAGTCGGTAATCGCAGGTGAAGCGGAAAAGGTACGTGAGGCAGGCGGTCTTTTCATAATCGGTACAGAACGCCACGATTCACGGCGAATCGACAATCAGCTGCGCGGCCGTGCAGGACGTCAGGGCGACCCGGGTGAGAGCCGCTTCTACCTTTCCATGACAGACGACATTATGCGTCTTTTCGGCAGTGAGCGTGTTATCGGCATGATGAACCGCCTTGGAGTGGATGAGGATACCCCCCTTGACCACAAGATGCTCAGCAACGCTATTGAGCAGGCTCAAAAAACCGTTGAAAGCCGCAACTTCCAGAGCCGTAAGAGCGTTTTGGAGTACGACGATGTTATGAACATTCAGCGTAACATTATCTACGAGCAGCGCCGCAAGGTTTTGGACGGTGAGGATTTGCAGTCCTCCGTACACTCCATGATCGAGGAATATATCTCCTCCGGAGTTGTATCCGGCATGTCAGGTCACGGCTACTTTGACGACATGAAGCAGTTTGAAGAAACCCTTGCCCCCTTTGAGGGGATATTCCTCCGCCGCGGCGAAATTGCTCCCACACGTCGGGAACTTGAGCATATGAACGCTCAATCCCTCACACAGCAGATTTCCGATAAGGCATTTGCCCTTTATGAGAACCGGGAAAAGGAATTCGGGCTTATGCCCAACGCCACTCCTCTTATGAGAGAGCTTGAAAGAGTTATCATGCTGCGCGTGGTTGACGAATACTGGATGGAGCACATTGATGCAATGCATGAGCTTCGCCGGGGTATTTCACTGCGCGCTTACGGCAATGATAATCCTATTGACGCATATAAGCGCGAGAGCTTTGACATGTTTGAAAACATGACCTCCGGTATACGCTCCGAGGTAGTTCGCCGTCTGTTCACCGTTCAGGTCCGCAAGGAGCAGCCGATAGAGCGCAAAAGTGTTGCTGTCGGTGCTGTGAGCAACGTCGGTGGGGACAGCTCAGCTCCGAAAAAGCAGCCCATGAGAGCTGCGAAAAAACCCGGAAGAAACGATCCCTGCCCCTGCGGAAAAATGAAAGAGGATGGCAGCCGCAGGCTAAAATACAAGGAGTGCTGCGGCAGGGATGAGTAATGCCGACTCGGTGCAGCAGGGGTGCTCCATAACAGCCGCCCACGGCTGCGCCAGTCTCCAGCACTGTGTGCGGGTAAATTCCGCGCTGCTTTAACAATTAACAAGGAGAGGATATTTTGGAATTTACAAAACCCTTTGCCGAAATAAGCTATAAGGACTTAATGTTCATGCGTGCTCCCACCATTCCTTTCACTCACGGCTTTTCTACCCGTTGGGGAGGTGTCAGCGAGGGATACCTTGAAAGCTTAAATCTTGGAGAAAACCGCGGTGACAGTGAGGAAAATGTGAGGGAAAACTACCGCCGTTTTCTTGAGGCTCTCGGTCTGCCGCAGCAAAACATCTGCTTTACAAAGCAGGTGCATGAAAATGCGGTTCGAATAGTCACAGACGAGGACAGGCGTGAGTTGTTCACGCCCTTCAAATACGAAGCCGACGGCATTGTTACTAACGTAAAGGGTCTGCCCCTTATTTGCTTTACGGCTGACTGTGTGCCTATTCTTTTGTGCGATCCGGAAGCCGGAGTTGTGGGAGCCATACACTGCGGCTGGCGAAGCACCGTTGCTGATATTCTCAAAGAAGCGGTTGGGAAAATGATAGAGCTTGGAGCCATACCCGCTAGCCTTTGTGCAGGCATCGGCCCTGCCATTGATATGTGCTGCTACGAAACTGACGCAGAGGTTCCCGAAGCTATAGATAAGCTTTTGGGCGGACAATGTGAGGGCACATATTTCGCCGTTGGTAACAGCGGAAAGTTTATGGTAGATCTAAAGGAAACCAACCGTATAAGACTCTTGCAGCTTGGTCTATCGGAGGAAAACATCTCCGTCAGCGATGAATGTACAAGCTGCAACAGCGACCGCTATTGGTCTCACAGGCAAACAAACGGTCAGCGAGGCTCACAGGCTGCACTCATAGTTATCGACCGGTAAAGCCCGTTTGAAAGGATACCGCTATGCTGTCAAAACACAAAATAAAAATCCTTACCCTTATTATTTTTTCTATGATGATATCCCTGCTTTCCGCCTGCGAAGGCAACGGCGAGGAGGAAGAGCCCCTGCCGGAAATCCCCAATGAGGTAGCTGAGGAAAAAACATATTATTCTGCTGACAACGTATTTTCTCTCAATTGTGACAGGGACTACAGCTTCAATCCCTTTTCAACCACCAGTTCAGCAAACATTCTTTGTACTCAGCTCATGTACGACAATATGTTTGATGTGGACGAGTCCTATACTGTGATCCCTAATTTAATTCAGGACTTTTCAAGCGAGGACGGCAAAAGCTGGCGCTTCACAGTGGATAAGGACATCAAATTCTGGGACGGCTCAACTCTAACGGCTCAGGATGTGTCGTACTCAATTCAACGTGCCATGCGCAGTCCCCAGTTCAAGTCCAGACTCAGCATCATTATGGGGGTCAGCCCCTTTGGAGATGACATGGTTGCGGTCAACCTGTATCACGCAGACATGCTTTTTCCCGCTCTATTGAATATTCCGATTATAAAAAACGGCACTATAGGTGATAACGTGCCCATGGGTACCGGTCCTTATATTCTTAACGAAGAGCTTACACAGCTTGATGCCTTTGCAGACCACAAGCGTTACAGCAGTCTGCCCCTTGACACCATTTACCTCAAGGAATTCAAAGACATTGAGTCCGCAATTACCGCATTTGAAAACTCCGAGATTGACTTGGTTACCAACGACCCCACTAGCTTTTTCAGTCTTGGTTACAGCAATGCCAACGAAATTCGCAATTTCCCCACCACCAACCTTCACTATCTTGGCTTTAACAGCACCAGCCGCTTTTTCTCCAATCCCCTGTGCCGCAAAGCCATAACCTATGTGGTAGACAGAGAACATATTGTCACAGATATACTGAAGGGTGCAGGCACTGTCACAACTCTTCCCATGAGCCCCAGTTGCAAGTATTACAACAACAAGTATTCCGATATTATCTCCTATTCGATAAAAAAGAGTGAGTCGGCATTTGACGAGGCAAGCGTTCAGGATTATGACGAGGACGGCTTTCGTGAAATAATGATAACAGGCATTCCGGTTGAGATTGAGCCTGGTATTGATTTTATCGTATGCAGTGACAGCTCCGTGAAGGTCTCCGCCGCACGCTCAATTGCTGAGAATATGACTAACCTCGGAATAAAGGTCGCCCTTCGTGAGCTTTCGTGGGAGGACTACAAAAACGCCCTATCAAGCGGTAAATACGATATGTATTACGCCGAAACGAAGCTTACGGCAGACTTTTCCCTGCGCAGCCTGCTCACAGAGGGCGGTGCACTCAATTACGGAAAGTTTTCTGACCCCATCCTGTCCGAAAATGTCAATGCGTATTTGTCCTCAAGTGAGGAAAATCGTCAAACCGCAGCAGACCTGATGTTCCAGTGCATTACAGATACCGCACCAATCGTTCCTATTTGCTTTGAAAAGCAGCAGGCAATTACCCACCGCGGCGTGATATCGGGACTTAAGCCCACACAATACAATATTTTCAATGACATAGAAAACTGGGAGATATCCTTGGACTAAAGGAGTTGAGCTTTTGCTATGACAGACAGAGAATTACTAAATATGGCTAAAAAAGCGTCGGAAAACGCCTACGCCCCCTACTCTCGCTTTTCCGTTGGAGCAGCGCTTGAGTGCGAGGACGGAACAGTTTTTACTGGCTGCAACGTGGAAAACGCTGCCCTTGGAAGCACTATGTGTGCAGAACGTGTTGCCATTTACAAGGCTGTGAGTGAGGGCAACCGTCAATTCAGCCGCATAGCGATTTACGGAGACAGCGGTGAATACTGCATGCCCTGCGGTGCCTGCCGACAGGTGATGAGCGAGTTTTCCAGAACCATGGAGGTACTGTGTGCCAGAAACACAGGCGGTTATGTGAGCTATAAGATAAATGAGCTTCTCCCCCACTCCTTTAAATTCGGAGAAGGAGATTTTTAAACAAAATCCGTACATGTCGCCGGCTTTCGTCTAACACTATATATACAAAACTTAAGTAAAAGGGGGCGGGAATTTCCGTGAATTTGGAACAATTAAAAATATTTATTTCTGTAGTTGAGCACGGCAGCTTTACAAAAGCTGCGGAAGCCATGTACATAAGCCATTCCACTACCAGCCGTAACGTTGCTGCCTTGGAGGAGGATATGGAGGTTCAGCTTCTTGTTAGGGACAGCCGCAGAGTTCACACGACGCCTGCCGGTGACATCCTTTTTAAAGAAGGTCAGCAGCTTCTTCAAAGTGCTCAAGAACTGGAGGATGCAGTGAAGAATGCCGGAAAGGGCTATGCCGGACGGCTTTCCATCGTCAGCGTCAACCTCTACTCCCATGAGCTTCAGGGCGGTTATAAAGAATTTTGCAGCCGATACCCCGATATAGTCCTTGCTATGTATCATAGGGAGATGTCTGAAATATACGCTCAGGTTTGGTCTGAGGAGGCAGATTTGGGAGTTACCTTCTCATACGCTCTGCCGGAGGACATGGAAGGCTTTGAACACCGCAGCATTGCTGCCGAAAAGTTCTGCGCAGTTGTGCCCTTGGAGCATCCCCTTTCCCAGAAAAAGTCGGTTTGCCTGTCTGAGCTTCGGAGCACTGCCTATGTAAGCGTTGGCGAGCAGCGCAGCGGCTTTACACGAAAGCTTGAGGAAGCTGTTTTGCAAGGCAGAGCAAAGGGTGAAATTCTGTCTGTTCCCACCTTGGAGTCTCTGTTTTTGCAGGTGCGCAGCGGGAACGGCATTTCTCTTGTTCCCTACCCCATGGCGAGAGAATACGGCACAAACTGTGCAATCTTAGAAGTAGAGGATTTGGACAGCTCCTTTGATGTTGTTCTGTTTTGGCGCAAAGAAAATGAAAACCCCTCATTGCCCCGTCTGCTTGAGCTTATTTGCAGTGTGGATTAATGCGCTGCCGCTAGAGCAGCCGAGCACAACATAAATAATAGGGTGAAGATATGAAAAAAACCGTAAAACGATTTATTCTGCTTTTTGCCGCCTTTGCGCTGGCAATTCAGATTCCTGTAGCAACTGCACGCGCCCAGACCTTTTCCGATGTTTCCGGAAACGAGTGGTTTGCTTCTGACATAACCAAGCTATCCCAGCTAGGTATTATAAAAGGCTACCCTGACGGGAGCTTTCGCCCGAACAGCAACCTGACAAGAGGCGAATTTATAAAAATGGTTGCCATGATTGCTGAGATCTGGTCAGACAAGAAGCCAACAGGCAAGCACTGGGCAGAGAGCGAGTGGAATGCCTTGAAGGATGCAGGAATTATTGACATCTCAACAGGCTACAACAGTGAGGGCAACCTCTTTGCCTGCACCTCTGCTTCTCTCGATACGCCAATTAGCCGATATGAAATGGCATACATCATAAACGGCGTGCTTTACTCTGCCTTTTATGAAAAGCAGATGGAGCTTAAAAGCGCTGATGACAGCTTCGCAAATTATATCTCAGACTACAACAGCATGGACAAAGCATATCAGGGGCCTGTGGAGCAGGTTTTCAGCAAGGGTATTCTCACAGGTTACGCTGACTCCTCCTTTGTCGGAGGCAACGCCCTTACCCGTGCGGAGGCCGCCTCTGTTATAGTCCGTCTTGCATGGTCCTCTCAGCGCAAGGCTCAAGCCTTTGCAGTTGAAAAAGAGGTTCCCGCAGTCACTCCCGGCTCATCCTCTTTTGCTCTTCAGTACCGAAACCTGACAAACTCTGAACGCCGTCAAATGCTCTTTGGCAATCCCAACAAAACCTACTTTACCAGTGCCACCGATGCCAAGGATTACATGGTCAGCGTGAAAGTGCCCATATGGAAGCTCAACAGCAGTGGAGTTAAGGTTGAATCCAGCGCGTGGATTACAGTGCATAAGCTTGTAGCAAACGAAGTTAAGACTATCTTCAACGAAATATTCAACGACCCGGAGCGCTTTCCCATCAACGCTGTTGGCGGGGCACGCTACTCTGACACAATGCGTCACAGTTGGGGATGCGCAATTGATATCAACCCCAACGAAAACTACTACATCAACTACCGAACGGGACAAACTGTCGGCAGCTTCTGCTATAAGAACGGCAGCAGTCCTTATTCCATTACGCCCAACAGCAGTGTAGTCCGTGCCTTCGCCCGTCAGGGCTGGGGCTGGGGAGGTCAGGGCTGGACAAGCGCTGCCGACTACATGCACTTCTCCATACTTTCAAGCGGCGGTTGATGCCGAAGCAAAACAGTTTTAAACGTAGAACCGGAGCTGTCTCAATGCTTTTGAGACAGCTCCGGCTTGTTTAGACGCTAAAATCAGTCAATCATATATCCTTTTTTTCACTCAAGTAGGACTCAAGATACTGGGCAAATATCTCCTCAATGTATTCCTTTGCTCTCTGCCCCTCGCCGCGCTCAATTAAATCAATGAGCTTTTCATCCTGCTCAATAAAGCCCTCCAGTCCCCAGAAAGCAGCGCAGTACTCCCAAATAACCTTGCTCATTGTGGAAAATGAATTCATAAGCAGTGTAAACATATCGTTGCCGCTCAGCTCACACACCTTATAGTGAAACCTACTGGTAAGCTCGGCAAGCTGTGCCGTGTTCAAGCTTTTTGCGTCCTCATTGCGCAGCTCATTAAGCATCTCCCTAAGCTGCCTGATGTCCTCATCGGTATGGTTTGCTGCCAGCCGAATTAGTGCGCCGCCCTCAATAGCGTTTCTCAGCTCCACCACTTCTACAGACATCTTAAAGCTAAGCTTTCCACCGTTGTAGCGAAGAATTTCGTTGAGGGTTTCAAGCGAACCCTTTCTTGCATAGTCGGTAACATATGCGCCCTGACGCGGCACAATGTTTATAAAGCCCTTATGCTCAAGATCCTTGAGCGCAAAATGTATAACAGACTTACTTATACCCGTTTGCGCTTCAAGCTCACGCTCGGTCGGCAGCTTTTCACCAACTGCCAGCTTACCCTTTATTATTCTGCCTTCAATTTCTCTTATAAAGGCATCTCTTGGATTTAGTGTTTCAAGATCATCAAGCGGCATGGATTTTCCTCCCATCCTGATTAACCAATTGTATTAGTTTTATTATAACAGAACTGTCAAGAAATCGTTATATAAATATTTTTAATTTACATATTGACTTTTGGTTAACCAAGTGTTAATATTAGGTTGTTGGTTAACCAATGCTGTTATTTATACGTTTTCATGCAACATGAACGCGCTGTTTATTAAACTTCTCCGCTGAGAAAGCATATAAAAACTAAAAGTGAGGATATATTGCCATGCTTGAACTTTCAAGTTACAAGGATATTTCTATTGCCCAAGAAACCTGCTATGTCGGAGATAACGAAACAAAAGTTTTCCTTTATAATATCGATGGACTTTTGATTGACTGTGGCCCAGAAAGCCGTGCCGCACAGTTTACGGAGTGGTTCAAAGCTCAAGACATAAAGCAGCTTGCCATAACTCATAACCATGAGGATCACTCAGGGAACGCCGCTTGGATACAGCAGAATTTGAATGTGCCCATTTACATACACCCGCTTTCTATTCCCTATTCCCATGAGGAAGGAATGTATCCAAAATACCGTCAGGAAATGTGGGGTTTCCGTCATGTATACGATCCCTTGCCAATGCCGGAAACACTTTCAACAGGTAAGTACACCTTCAAGGTATTGGATACTCCGGGGCACGCCATTTACCACAACTGCTTCTATGAACCAACTCAAAAATGGCTGTTTACCGGAGACCTCTATCTCGGAACCAGAATGATGGTCTGCTTTTTTGAGGAAAATATGCGCCAGACAATAGATACTATAGAGCGGCTTCTACAGCTTGATTTTGACACAATTTTCTGCGCTCACGCGGGTGTAATTGAAAACGGAAAGATTCGTCTTGAAAAAAAGCTCCGTAACTTAAAGGAACTGCAAGCTCAAGTTGTTGAAATGCGCCGCAAAGGAATGACCGACCGTGAAATTGATAATGAGCTAAACGGATTTGAGCTTGATATTGTTTCAATTTCCGGCGGCGAATGGTCTCCTTACAATATCATCAGAACAGTTTAACCTCTCCTTTTCTCTGCCATATACATTTCTTCGCAAACAAAGCCGTATCCGGCTGATACCGGATACGGCTTTGCATATTTTACACAGTAAAATCAATTTAAAAAATCTCTTAGCTTCTTTGAGCGGCTTGGATGACGGAGCTTGCGAAGCGCTTTTGCTTCAATTTGGCGTATACGTTCACGGGTAACATTAAACTCCTTGCCAACCTCCTCAAGGGTGCGCGTGCGTCCGTCCTCAATGCCGAAGCGCAGACGCAAAACCTTCTCCTCACGGGGTGTAAGCGTTGAAAGCACGCTTGTAAGCTGCTCCTTCAAGAGTGTGAAGCTTGCGGCCTCTGACGGCTCGGAAGCATCCTCATCGGGAATAAAGTCGCCAAGATGACTGTCCTCCTCCTCGCCGATAGGTGTTTCCAGTGAAACGGGCTCTTGGGCTATTTTGAGTATATCTCTGACCTTTTCAACAGGCATGCCCATTTCCTCAGCAATTTCCTCGGGCGTGGGGTCATGTCCCAACTCCTGCAAAAGCTGACGGGAAACACGAATAACCTTGTTAATGGTTTCAACCATGTGTACAGGTATTCTTATGGTACGCGCCTGATCCGCGATAGCACGGGTTATTGCCTGACGTATCCACCATGTGGCATAGGTAGAGAACTTATAGCCCTTGGTATAGTCAAACTTTTCAACAGCCTTAATAAGTCCAAGGTTTCCCTCTTGAATAAGGTCAAGAAACAGCATTCCGCGACCAACATAACGCTTTGCAATGCTGACCACCAGACGAAGGTTTGCCTCCGCCATTCTCTGCTTTGCAAGCTCATCACCGTTAGCCATGCGTATTGCAAGCTCAATTTCTTCGTCAGGTGTAAGCAGTGGTATTTTCCCGATTTCCTTTAGATACATACGCACAGGGTCATCGGTAGAGAAGGTATCCACCATTGCCTCTGTGTTGGCAATCTCATCCTCGGTTACTTCTTCAAGCTCCTCAAGCTCTTCAAGCTCCGGCAAAGCCTCCTCGTCAATCGGGCGTAAATAGTCCTCTCCGGCTGTATCAATGCCCAGATTTTCCAGTTGGTCATAGAATTTATCTATCTGCTCGGCATCCAAATTCATGCCTTCCAGAACATCCATAAGCTCCTTTGAGGTAAGCTTACCTGCCTTTTTACCTTTTTCAATCAGCTCACGTAAACGCTCCTCGTTCGTTTTTTCGGGGGTTGCCTCTCCTTCAGGAGCATTTACCGCCGTTTCTTGGGATTTCACTGCGGCATCCTCATTTATTTGTTCATTTTTAGCTTTTGCTGCCATACCTTTATCCTCCATACCCTTTGCTTTGCCGCAGCCTGTTCGAAATCTCTAAAAGCTCGGTTTCACTCAAGCCTTGCTTTTGCTGCCTTGCAAGTTTTTCGGTTTTTATTATATTTATGTAATCCTCCAATGCTTTGTCAGCGTTGGACAGCTCCTGGGGATTTTGCACAATTTCCGTAAGAAGGGAAATTTCATTATTTGAAAAGCTCTCAGCTAAAAGAGCAAGTGAGGGCTGTGCACCGGCCATTGTGCGAGATTTCAACTCTGTGAAAAATCTCCCCAGAACCTCTGAGGAAAAATCCTCCTGCGATAAACTAATGTTTTTAAACAGCGACGGCTCATAGTAGAGAAGGGAAATTATTCCTTCCTCCGCTGATGCACTGTGGATATTATCGTAGTGCAGCGAACGCTCCCTCGGCTGGTTTGACTTTATAGGGCTTAAAATCTCTTTTTCCTGTTTTTTCTTTGCCTGTCCCGCCATCCGCTTTCTTATCCTTGCAATCTCGGAAATTACTGCTTCTCCCGACACCTTTGCCATTTCGCTAATCTTGAGTGCATATACCTCTCGTTCCACTGCTCCGGGAAGCTCAGCAATAATTGCTGTTGCCTCCTTCAAAAAAGATATACGGCTCTCGTCAGCCTTTAGGTCATATTTTGCCGCTGCATCCGCTAGTCGGTACTCAACATGGTTTTCCGAACGGGAAATCAAATTTTCAAACGCCGCTGCTCCGTATTTTTTGATATATTCATCCGGATCCTTTGCTCCGGTAAGCCTAAGCACACGAACCTTCAAATCAAGCTTCTCCAAAATGCCGATACCTCGCTGTGCTGCCTTCTGCCCTGCGTTATCACCATCGTAGGCAATTACTACTTCGTTTGTATATCGGGATATCAGCCGCGCCTGCTCCGGTGTAAGGGAGGTTCCCAGTGACGCAACCGCACAGTCGAAGCCAGCTTGATGAAGCGCCACAACATCTATATTGCCCTCTGACAAAATTATATATCCCTTTTTTGACTTTTTAGCCAAATTCATTGCAAAAAGATTGCGACTTTTATTAAAAACAAGAGTTTCGGGGCTATTCATGTACTTTGGCTCGCCATCATCAAGTATCCTTCCCGAAAAGCCTATGACACTGCCCCTGACATCTATGACAGGAAACATCAGCCTGTTTCGGAATGTATCATATATTCCGCCGTTGCCCTTTTTTGAGGCTCTGGCAAGCCCTGCATCTAAAAGCTCAGGCTTTGTATAGCCCTTATTAGTCATTGCTTTAACCAAAGCGTCCCAGCTGTCGGGAGCAAATCCCAAGCCAAATCCCCTAACCATTGCAGGTGAAATTTCCCGCTTTGCAATATAGTCTTTTGCAGTTTTTCCCTCTGAAGAATTCAGATGGCTGAAAAAAAATCTTGCCGCATCACGGTTCAGCTCCAGCATACGCTCCCGACGGGAATAGTTCTCATCCCTCTCCTCCTCAGGAACGGCAAGCCCAGCTCTTTTCGCCAAAACCCTAACTGCATCGGGATAGGAAAGGTTTTCAACCTCCATTATGAAATTTATAACTCCGCCGCCCTTGCCGCACCCAAAGCAGTGATATATCTGCTTATCTGTAGACACTGAAAATGACGGGGTCTTCTCGCTGTGAAAGGGACAAAGCCCAAAAAGGTTAGCGCCGCTGCGCTTTGTAAGCTTAACGTATCCAGAAACCACATCCGCAATGTCGTTGCGGTCAGTCAGTTCCTGAAGAAAGCTCTCTGGAAAAGCCACGGCGCACCTCCTTATCTGCTGCTAAGCGCCCAATATCACCTAAGCTCCCATGCTGCGGGAATATAGATGTTTCCAAACTGATAAATTGCGTAATCGTCGGTCATGCCGGAAACATAGTCGCATACTGCTCTTTCTATGCCCTCGTTATCGGCGATACGCTTAAAGTCCTCCGGAAGCTTGTCCGGATTTTTAATGTAGTATTCCCAAATGCCGCTGAGAATGTTCCTTACCTTTGATTCCTCGCTTTTTGCAATGGGATTTCGATAGACCGCCTCAAAAAGGAAGTCGTGAAAGCAGCTTACAGCCTCAGACATTTCCTGCGACATTTTTACATCACCGTCGGCGCTGCTTTCAACCAAGTCGGTTATTATGGCGTTAATTCTGCTGCTGTGCGTTACGCCGATACGCTCGCGAACTATTTTGGGAAGGTCTGCGTTGGTTAGGAGCTTTGCTCTGATAGCATCGTCCACATCGTGGTTTATGTATGCTATTCGGTCTGAAAGGCGAACAACAGTTGCTTCCGCCGTGTCGTTGGGCGCACCGATCGTGTGGTTTAAAATGCCCATGCGTGTTTCATGGCAAAGATTAAGCCCCTTGCCTGACTTTTCAATACGGTCAACCACACGATGGCTTTGCTCGTAGTGGCGAAAGCCCTGTGAATAAATCTCGTTGAGTGCCCGCTCTCCCGCGTGACCGAAGGGCGTGTGACCCAAATCATGACCAAGACCGATGGCTTCCGTTAAATCCTCATTTAGCATAAGTGCTCTGGAAGCAGTTCTTGCAATGCGTGTGACCTCCAGCGTGTGAGTCAGCCGGGTGCGGTAATGGTCCCCCTCCGGCTGCAAAAACACTTGGGTTTTGTGTTTGAGACGGCGAAAGGATTTTGAATGAATTATGCGGTCTACGTCTCTTTGAAAGCAGGTGCGAATATAGTCCGGCTCTTCACCAATGAGACGGCCCTTGGAATCTGCCGCTCTAACGCCGCGATCACAAACCGTAATTTTTTCGAATTCTTCACATCGTTCTCTGGGACTTTGCAAGGCAATCCACCTCCGTGCAGCTTGGGGGCGCTGTTTCTCCTTAAGTCTTATACGACATTGCCGCCTATTTCCCCTCTTTTTATTTATAACTTTTTGTAATTTCTTATTTACAAAGCGTAAAAGCACATACAAAAGCTGACAGCAGCACGATTTTCATGCTGCTGCCGGTATATCTATTTTATTCTAACGCCCAAAAATTCCTCTCCCACGACCTCAAAGTTTGCCGTTCCCGAAGATGCATCTATGAGCTTTGCCTCAAAGCCCTCGGAAATATCCTCACGCACAAGCGCTTCAATCACGATATCAGTTCCGAAATCGGTATTCTGCAAAACAGCATAGCACTCCTCCAGCAGCCGCTTTGCACGTTCAAAAAAGCTGTAGTCGCAGGAAATTAGGTATGAGCGCCACTGAGCCATCTGCGCAATTCCTGCCGCATCCAATGCAAGCTTCGCTGCCTTTGAATATGCGCGCACAAGACCGCCCGTGCCCAACAATGTACCTCCGAAATAACGAGTCACGACACAGCAGACGTTCTGCACTGCCTCTGACGCAAAAACATTCAACGTGGGCATGCCTGAAGTCCCGCTGGGCTCCCCATCGTCCGAATACCGCATTATGTTGTTATCGCGGATTATATACGCAAAAACATTATGTGTAGCATCGCGATGCTGCTCACGCATTTCACGCAGTCTTTCAAGCGCCTGCTCCTCACTGTCTGTGCGCCACACTCTGCCAATAAATCTTGAGTGTTTTTCGGTAAACTCAGCCTCGCCGTAGCCGGCGGGGACAAGATAGGTAGTCATAGCTTTTCCCACTCCTCACGGGTAATACTGTAAAAAAGCTCGTTGCGCTCCTCGCCAAGCAGCACAACCCTTTCCCTGCGTTGAAAGGCAAATCTAAACCCGCACTTTTCAATGACTCTGCGTGACTTGTCGTTGCCCTCGTAATGTCCGCACCAAACGCGGTTATCCTCACGCTCCAAAAAGCAATATTTCAAAACAGCCTTCACCGCCTCGGGTATATACCCTTGCCCCCAAAACGGTACGCCTACCCAATAGCCAATCTCTGTCTCATCCTCAAAATCGGCAGTTCGGCAGTTGACAAGACCAATGCTTCCTATAGCTGTGTCATCACCTTTTATGGTTACCGCAAACACATCGTTGTCGGAGAGCACTTCTCGTATCACTCTAAGGCTGTCTTCAGAAGATGTATGAGGCGGCCAGCCGGCAGCAGGCCCTACCCTCTCATCTCTTGCATATTCGTATAGTGAGTCTGCATCACTATCCCTCCACGGTCGAAGAATTAGGCGCTGCGTCTCAATTGTCCTGCACATATTCCCTGACCTTTCCCCACAGCTCCGGACGAATTACCGCCTGAACCTCAATTCCGTTTTCTCCGTACTCGCTTGAGGTAACGCTTGCCTCCCTGTGCAGCAGCTCAAGAACGCCTGCCTTGTCATAGGGTAACAACAGCTTTATCTTTTTCTTTCCGCTTTCCAAAATCCTTGATACCGCCGCCAGCAGTTCAGATGTTCCCTCGCCGGTTTTTGCTGAAATACATACGATATTTTCACCGTGGGGCAGCAGCCCTGAAAATGCATCACACTTGTTGAAAACCCGAATACAGGGTGTTGACTCCGCTCCAAGCTGACGGATAAGGTCGTCCACTATCTCCGCCTGATTTTCCCAGTCCGGATTTGAAAGGTCTATTACGTGCAGCAGAACATCAGCATAGGTCAGCTCGTCCAAGGTTGCCTTAAAGGCATCCACCAAATGGTGGGGCAGCTTGCGGATAAAGCCAACGGTGTCTGATAGCAAAACCTCCTGAGTCTCACTTATATTAAGCCGCCTTGTAGTCGTGTCCAATGTATCGAAAAGGCGGTCATTTGCCGGAATCCCCGCATCAGTAAGGCAATTTAAAAGCGTTGATTTCCCCGCGTTGGTGTAGCCGACAAGACTGACAACAGGCATTGCATTTTTCTCTCTGCGCCTGCGTTGAGTGTCTCTGACACGGGCAACATCACTCAGCTCCTCGCGTAGCTTTTGAATTTTTCTTCTGATGTGCCGTCTGTCGGTTTCAAGCTGAGTCTCTCCCGGTCCACGTGTTCCAATAGGTGCCGAACCGCCCGAAGCAGTTTGGCGCACAAGGTGCTGCCACATACCTGTAAGTCTCGGCAAAATGTATTCATATTGGGCAAGCTCAACCTGAAGCTGTCCCTCTCTGGTTTGCGCACGCTGCGCAAAGATGTCAAGTATAAGACCGCTGCGATCCAGTACCTTTACGCCAAGCTCCTCAGAAAGCACTCTCATTTGCGAGGGTGACAGCTCGTTGTCAAAAACTGCAAAAGTGCAGCCGTGAGCGTCTACCAGTTCCTTCATTTCCTTTACCTTGCCGTCTCCGATAAAGCTCCTTGCTTCGGGTGTGGCTCTGTTTTGAAGAAGGTAGGCAACAGGCTCGCCGCCGGCTGTTTCAACCAGCGCCGCCAGTTCCTCCATACTTATTTCGGTTGAACGCTCGTCCTCCTGCATAGAGCTTGCGGACAAACCCGCCAATACCGCTTTTTCTATTATTTGTTCCATATAAATGGTCATTCCTTTCTTGAAAGGCACAAATAGTCATTAACTAACCGTTTTGTGCATCATTTGCTCTTAGTTCAGTAGGAGCAAGCGCCACATTTTGATATAGCTTGAGGCATGCCACAATTTCCGCCCATTGCAAGGCGGCAGATGTTTTTGGTTTTTCTATACATTTTACAGTAAAACAGCAAGGTCGTAAAGGGTCAATAGTAGCTTGTCCCCTTTACGACCAAAAAAGTATGTCTTTTTACCGCTTTTGTATTGTTTTTTCCGAGAATTATTTACCCTCAAAAAGAACACAGCGGTTGACACTGTTTGCCTTTGCCTGCTCAAGAGCGGCTTTTGCGTTTGACAGAACCTCATCATAGCTTCTTCCGTTAGGCATTACAACAGTAGCACCCACGCGGCAATCTATTTCGGTGTTGTTCGGGAGAACTATTTCTCCGATTTCTGTCTGCACCTTTATAGCCTTTGAAAGAGCAATTGCCGTGCTTTGAATGCCTATCATAAAGACAGCAAAGGTATCGTCCCATAGCCTGCCGATTATATCCTTTTCCTTAAAGGTTACGGATATTCTCTGAGCAATCTCCTTTAGAAAAGCATTTATCAAAAGGCGTCCCAGATTTTGGCTCAAATCCTCGAAGTTGGAGATATGAATTAAAATCAGGGCAGACATAGAGTTGGTATCATCTAGCAGAAGCTGTTCTCTAAGCAGCTTATTCATTGTGTCACTGCTCAATGCGCCTGTAGTAGCATCTCTCTCAACCTTACGGTGGAGTGCCTCCATTCTCTCAACAAATAGCTCTATCTGCTTTTTATCTGTAATGTCAAGATTGCAAACAAGGTAGCTGCCGCCCGTAACACCCACTGTTGATGATGATATCCATCTGGGTCCGTCTTCTCCGTTGATTCTGTATTCAACTGAGCTAGGCAACGTAAGCACATTGTTTTCTGCATCCTTTAGAAGGCTCTCCAGTATAATTCTATCCTCTGAATAGGCGGTATGCTGCATCCATTTTTCAAGCATACGTCTCAAATCAAAGGTCTTTTCAAGCTTCCTTGCTCGGTTTGAGCTAAGTATTCTGAACTCATTTGTCTTAAAGTTCACTTCAAAAATTTCATCATATATCCCGTAAAGCGCCTCGCTGTATTTACTAAGTTCCTTATTTCGAGCCTCCTTCATGCTCTCCGTTGCATCAAGAAATGTAATGCACAGCAGCGGTTTCTCCTCCCTACCTCCAAGATGCTTGATAAGACCCTTGAAGTGCAGTAAATTCCCGTTAAAATTATACCGACGTGTTGAGAAGCTTTGAACGTTTCCTGTTCTGACCGCCTCCTTGCACGAAAACAAAAATTGTTTTGAATCCGGCGGATATATCTCGTCAATTACGTTGAATGAGTCCTTGGTAAACGAAGCCATATCGGGATAGCCCATCAGCTCATAGTAGCCTCTGTTCACACGGATTGCCTCAAGCCTGTTACCGGACATTTCGTATAGTCCAAGACCTCCGACTATTCCGTCCATCAATGCTGTCAGCAGACTATCGCCGCCCAAAACGGCATTGATGCTCTCCAATGTAATAGTTGCGGCAGGCTCTCTTTTCACCGCGGATATTTCATCGTGCTCCAAAAGCTGTTCAAAGGCATCCCTGCATATGGGTCTTGCGAAATAATAGCCCTGAACAATGTCGCAACCAAGTGTCCCTAAAAAATCCACCTGCTCCTTTGTTTCAACGCCCTCTGCTACCACCGGGATACCCAGCCATTTTGCCATTCTGACAACCGATGTGACAACGGTTCCTACCTTGCCGCCGTGTTCAAAGCCTTCAAGGAACTTCATGTCAATTTTAAGCACGTCAACAGAAACATCCTTGAGCATGTTCAGTGACGAAAAACCGCTGCCGAAATCATCTATCGCGACTGTAAACCCATATTCATGAAGTGTATCTACAACCTTATTGAGCGCATGCGGCTCCATTAAAAACGCAGACTCCGTAAGCTCAATTTCAATAAGCTCTGGTGAAATATTATACTTTTCAAGAACGTCTCTGACTATATTCGGAAAATTGGGGTCGTACAGGTGCACTCTGGAAAAGTTGACAGAAACGGGAACCACGTGCCGTCCTGCATCAAGACCGCTGCGCAGCATCATGCACACTCTTTCCAGCATATATATATCGAGCTTTCGTATAAATCCGTTTTTTTCAAACAGTGAAATGAAGCGTCCCGGAGCGATAAGCTCTCCGTTTGGCTTGCTCCAACGAACCAAGGCCTCGGCACCTGCAATTTTCTCAGAGTCAGTCTTGTATTTTGCCTGATAGTAATCAATAAATTCACCGTTGTCCATGCCCTGCATCATTGTTGCAACAAGCTCGGCATCTTCAAGCTGGCACTCCAGCATGGTGTCATCGTATACTGCAAATCCAAGGCTATAGTTGCCCTTTACCGTACTCTTGGCAATTGTTGCCTTATCTACCATAGAGGAAATCGATAAGCTTCTATCCTCAACTATGTATATTCCCGAGCAAAGAAAAAATGGAAGCTGCGTCTCTTTAACCGTCAGGTAGGCAAGCTCCATATTGTTTTTCATTTCCTCAGTACTGTCACCATACATGAGCCATACAAAGCGATCGGCAAAGAGGTGTCCGCAGACCTCGTTTTCCTGCACAAAAATGCGTGCAACATCTCCAATGCGTTTAAGGAGCAAATCGCCCTTGTCAAAGCCATACAGCGCATTAAATGACCGGAACGCAATAATTTCAAAGGAAACCATTGCACAGATTTTATTTTCCGGAATCAGCTTCAGCTTTTCCTCAGCCTCATACTCAAAGCCTCTCTTGCTGAAAAGCCCTGTCAGCGGGTCTATCATGCAGTCCTCAAGTCTCTTGTGCTGTACAAGTTCTAGCTGGCGTCTTCTCCGCCCTCCAATTACGTTAAGGCCTACCGCGAGGAGAACTGCAAGCAGTGAAACGGCTATTGCAGCATTTGCCGTTGCTCTGTTTATATCATCAAGAATGGCATCGAAAATTGAGGCATCCACAATAATCATGTGAAACCAGCCGTCTATGCCTGTTGCCCTATATACAGCATACTCTTCCCTGTTATTGCAGTCGAATGTTATGACTCCGGATTCAGAGCCTTCATATTCGTCGCCGCTGACCTTTGCATCTGCTTCAAGCCTGTCTGCAAAGCTGTTTTCCAGTCCGAAAAGTGCGCTGAAAAGATTCTCCTGTCTGTCAAAGCTGTGGTTTTTACCATAGCTTGCAATTATTTCACCGTTTGATGTAAATACCACTGCATCGGGATCTCCACTTACAGCTTGGGATTTCAAGTCTCTGTCGATAACCTCAACCGGACACAGACCGATAACCGCGCCCTCAATTTTCCCATCCGCCACAAAGGGTACGGAAAAAACAAGCATGGGCTTTCCGTCAGTCTCTGCATCACATGTTTTTTCAACAGCAGTTTTTCCGTCAAGTGCATCTGTTAGATATGTTCTATATGACACATCCACCGTCTCACCGTTAGTCTTGTAATAGAGCTTATTGGGACCGACTACAGTTATATCGGCAAATCCGTATTTCTCACATGCCTTGCATATTTTTTTAAGCTCGGTTGGATAATCTAAATAATTAATTTCAGCAAGCTCGGCAGAATATGCGTTTAGAATATTGAAGCGCTCCTCCATCATTGATGAAAACTGCTTGTTCTGGTTATACTCCCAATTTGAAATATCCTCGGATAAATGGCTTCTAAATTTTTCCCCAACATAGCTTTTGTATTGTAAGCTGCAAAAAATTATGCAGGCAATAATAACTGCCGGCAGCCCTATTGATATTAATAGTCTCTTAATGTTAGGTTTTAAACTCATTCCACCCTCGCAAAAAACAAGGCCCAATTTATGAACCGAAAATGTTTGGTAAGCCGCTTTTCTAAGCAGCAAGCATTCAAAAAAGCTTACTTAAGGTGATGAGAGTTGAACCCTACCGGTTTTGACTCTCATCACCTTATGCATAGAAACCCATTTTATGCAGAGATTTCCACGATTTTTGATTATACACTAATAAACAATCGCCGGTCAACGCTTAAGCAAAAAAGTTTTTCATAAAAAACTAACATTTTGCGAGGTTTTCTTGAAAATAAATCAATTTAATACAAATTAAGTCATTTTTCTCCATTTATTTTACAATACCTTTTCATATTATAGGACAATTACAATGCTGCTTTGCATGTTTGCCGCATAATACACATCTGCCGTCCGATTGCTTCTATCTCTCATGATGAGAGCATTTAAATGTTATTTTTAAGAAAAGTAAGACAAAAGGCGGCAGCACTTACGCTCCCCTCTAAAAGACTCAACAACAGCAGATGCACGCAGTGCGAGAGTTAATTTTTTATCCCCCCAGGTGGCTTGCGATTGATGTTATTTTATGTTAGTGTCTAGTTGACCATAGAATTACATCTTTTCCCGATGTACACACACAGCGGCATCCACACTCCGCTGTGTGTGTACAAAATTTTTTATCCGGTTTTCCTTCTGCATGAGTATAAATCTAAATGCGATAGAACTGCTTCCCCAAAAATACCGTGAATTATTCTTTCGGCTTTGATGTGAAAGGAAGGACAACGAAATGATATGGAGTTCTTGGCGCAAGTCAAGAACAAAATGAACGCAGTTTGCCCTGATACCTACCGTAACGAACACAAATCCTTTTGCACGGCAAAGGGCGTCTTGACATGAGAAAATGGAGTTCTTTGACAGTCTCCTCTTTTTTGCTGCTATGAAATACCCCCAGACCAACCGGTGAAAAGGTTCGGTTTGGGGGTATATATTTGTGCCGTAACAAGCTAAAACCATGAGGCAAAAGACGAAGCATATCTGACTGCATTGTTAATGCAAGCGCCAAGAACTGAAATAAGCAGCTACTGAGCACAGTTACGTCTTAAGAAGCAGCGGACTGCTTTATATGATACTGGGACACAATGCCTTAGCCTAGTTGGCTTCTTTGTCTCCGTTAATTGTATTGTTATTAGGATTGATGGAATAGAATAAGCATACACCGATAATCTGGTATGCCAGCATTCCTAGTAGCCGATGCCCATGGACAGCATAAAATGAGGCAATGCTTTTGGATATGGATGATTCAAAAAGTAGCGAGCCAGAGTGAGGACCGCTGTTATATGGCGGCAGAGAAAAGCTGAATGCAAGCAAAAACACCATCCAAATCAAAAAAAGCAACAATATAACCAACAGTATTGCTCCGCCCTTTTTGCTGCGCTTCACTCTAACTATATTACATAGCTCTAACACATATAGCAGCAACACCGTTCCAACGATGCACATTGCAGGCACCAAATAAATCGTTGCAATTGTGCTTAAAGTGCTTATCTGTTCACCGGGTGCAGCGGTTTCTTTCCAACAAAGGAACAGTGTGAGTAGCACGGCAAAAATTACGGCTGTAAAAATGATTATAAGGTTTCTCTTTGTATTACATGTTTTTTCGTACATATCAACCTCCCTATGGTCTTTCGGGATAAACTGTAACTGTTGGACCACTTAATTGAGGTGTATCTATCGTTTCTTCGTTCATTCCTGCACCCGGAATTTCGGTGTATATTAATGTAATCGAACAAGTTGGTTTACAAACCAGCGAATATCCATCAGATGAAATAGCAATTGTTGTTTTTTCCTCATTGTTAATCGAGGTTGCCTGTGCATAACCGTTGCCCGGGGATGTTATATTCTGCGGAAAAAACTGTGCATTCAAAAAGGTTGCACTAACAATTTTCCCTGTATTTGTATTGTACTGGATTCTATAGTTCATTTTTACCGGAAGTGTCCATGCTGGCACATTAATACCGTTTCTCATTGTATGCGCCGGAATTGGCATAGATGCTTCAAAGAACGTGGTATATGTTGCAAAAGATGCCCTAGGCGTGTATGCAGCGCCTCCAAAACTAGTCAATGACAAGATAGCACAGATCAATAAAGCTATTGATATGATTCTAACACTTTGTTTTGTTTTCATACTTTTACTTCCTCTCTTTACTTGGTAATAAAATCTGCCT